>CAYQJG010000001.1:0-179760 GCA_964417715.1 uncultured Lentisphaerales bacterium
CCCTTTCCTTCGCCGCCTAACTTCGCGCTTTTCCACCAACCGCAATCGCACCCGTAAGCGCATTTTCTTACATTTTGTTCTTGGCGTCCGCCGCGATTTTTGATTACATACGCAACGGATGTGGAACTCGCATCGATCAACATAACTCGGTTAGGGGCACAATCCATGAAGAAACACATCTCGTATATGGCGGCTATCCTCGCGACGGCTGGGCTGGCGCAGGCCGCGACAATTTATCAGGTCCAGACGGTTGCAGACCATGGGCCCGGCGGAAATTTAACTCCCTACACGGCGGACCTCACATTCCATGAGTTCAACCACTATATGACCGATGAGGAAGGCATACTGACATCCGTTCGCGTTGTCCTTACCGTCAACACATGGGGTGGCTCCGTAGCCAATGACAATGACGGGGTGAATCCCGCTAGCGGTGCCGTTGCGGTCGGCGCGTCGGCGGCGCTGAGTAAGAAGACTGGAGACGTCGTTTTGGTGAACGCGGATGTGGTGAACGTCTGGCATGCGAGCGCCTACGCGAGCGACACCTTCAATCTCGACCCCAACGTGGGTGACAACATCGGTTCTTACGATACCGGTGGAGCTGACTGGGACGAACTCGTTGGCCCAGCCAAGGACGGCGCCAACACGGACGACGCGGACGACTATATTGATGCGGATTACGTGTCCAGATACAATGGCACAGGAACGTTCGTTCTGACGTTCTCATCAACGCAGTACGCATCCTTGTTGACCCAGGGCGATGTGTGGGGTTTGACAGGACCGATGCAGGCAAATGGCATGGTGGAAGTGTACTACGACTACACCCCGATCCCCGAGCCCACGTCTCTGGCCTTCATCGGCTTGGGTGGCTTGGTTCTGGGTCTGCGTCGCCGCGTCAAGAAGGCTTGATCACCTGCTAACACGTTGGTGTATAAGAGGACCGCATGTATCCGCGTGCGGTCCTTCTTCTTTTGCATCTCGGAGCGACAGGACCGTGACTTTCCTTGCACAGCCGTAAAGAAAAGCCATCGCGATTGGGAGTGGTCGGTGTCGAGGTCGCGCCACTATAATCCTTGTCCATCATGTATGACTTCCACCACGCATCTCGTTACGACCGGCTGATCGCCTGGGCCATCGGCTTGTTGACCCTGCTCGTCTACCTGATCACCCTGGCACCAGGCGCCTATCCAGGCGAGTCTGCGGCGATGATGGCCTCCCTGGTCGGTCTATCGTCCAATGCCGAACCGTCTCACCCGCTCGGATCTCTGCTCTTCCGGCTGATCGCGCTGCCGGGGCTGCCGGGGCTGCCGCTGCGCCTGAACATGCTGAGCGCCCTTTGTGGCGCTGCGGCTATCGGGCTGCTCTACCGGCTGGTTTCGCGGTGGTTGCTGAGAGCGGCGCGCATATCGTCGGATAGCGGCAACCATGAAATCATGCCGCCGGAGGACGATCCCGAAGACGCCCCTCGCGAAGTGCCGCGAGCCGTCTCGCCCTGGATCATCACCCACCGCTCGCGCGTGGCCGCGGTGACCGGCGGCCTGACCGCCGCCGCCGTCTTCGCCTTCTGCGTCCCGTTCTGGTCGGCATCCACCCGGCTGCATTTTGAGACGCTCGATGTCCTGCTGCTGTTGCTGGCCGTTGAACGCCTGATGTTGTACCTATCCTCCGGACGTCAGGCCAACCTGCTGTCCAGCGCCTTCCTGTGGGGCATGGGGATCGTCGAGGCGCCCGTTTTCGTCCTGGCGGCGCCCCTGGTCATCTTCGGCCTCGTGACGACCGTGCGCGACCACACGAAAGACCCGGCGCCAGCCCTTCTGTTGACAACGGTCGCCATCCTGAGCGGCATCGGCGCAAGTCTGACGCTGGCCATCGGGCTGTCGTACGTCACGGCCACCGGAAGCCCGGCAGCCGCGCTGGGCGCACTGCTGCGTGCGAACGGACGCGCGATCACCGACGCCTGGTCCAACGCGGGCGGTGTTTCGACCCTGTTCCAGATCCTGATTCCGGCCGGCCTGGCGCTGACGATTACCCGCTACGGCATCTCCAACCGTTCCCCCAGTCTGTCGCTGGTTCATCTGCTGCTTCTGGCTGTCACCGTCGAGTGTCTGCTGGGCGCGCCCATCGCGCCTTGGCGGCAGATGCGTCTGCATGGGCATCTGCCCGTAATGTCCTACCTGTTGCTTGCCCTGACCGCCGGCTATCTGGCAGCGCGCGGTTGGGCTTGCGCCGGCGCGGACGTCAACATGGAATCGACCGGTGACGACACCCACTTTGAACGCGGTCTCAGCGCACTCAGTTGCTACGCACTCGTCGGCGTAGCCGGTCTGACGCTGGCGCTGAACCTCTCCGAGGCCAACGGCCGCGCCGGCGCGTTCGTCGACGCGCTTGCGCGTGAAACGCTGACACAATGCAATGGCCGTACGTGGCTGGTTGCGGAGCGCGAGTTCGCGCCGCACCTGGCAGTCGTCGCGCACGAACAGCGCCTGCCCGTACGCATACTGGCGGCAACCGGACGAGCGCCAACGCAACTGGCGTCGTGGATCGACGCCGACCCGGGGCTCGCCTCCAATCGCGGCCGCCTGATGACGGCCGCCGCAACGGGCGCGGACGCGTTCGTCGCGACCTGGTTCCGCATCGACGACCGCATCGAGCAGCGCGCCGCCGTCGCGACATCGACCGATCTCTGGGCAGTTGCGGGACGCCATGCGGTCCCCTGTCTGCTGTTGGATCTGGGCGCCACGAACGCCCGCTCCATCCCCGCCGGCACGCTGCTCGCAAGCCACCGCGATGGCTGGGGCCGCATCAACCGCCTGCTGCCGGCCGCACACGAACTGCCGCCCATGCTGGTCGCCAGACGCGACGCACTGGGCCGCCAAGTCGCCCGCGTGGCCAACGAGTTGGGCGTCGCACTGGAGGATCAGGGCGATGCGGTCGGCGCCTATGACGCCTATGCGCAGGCGCGCCGCAGCGATACGATGAATGTAAGCGCCGTATTGAACCAGTACGGTCTGATCAAGCAAGGTCTTCATGCCGGGGAGCGGGAGACCATCAACGCCGCCGTCCGCGCCCCATTTGTACAGGCCGCTCTGGCGCATGACGTCAACGATCTGGCGCGGAATCAGGGTCCCCTTCGCTCAACCACCCATTACCGCCGCCTGCGGCTGAACCTGTCGCTGGCGGCACAGCCCCCTGCCGCTCGCGCGATGCTGCAGCAGTTGCAGGAATACGATGTCGTCCACGCCACCAGCCCGGACGAGTTGATCCGACTGGCGCTGGCGCCGACGCCGACGAACACCGCCACAGCCGGTGCTGTAGCGGCCGATCTGCTACGCCGTGAAGCCGCCGTCATGATCATGTCGGGCCAGGCCGGCGCGGCTGCACGCAGGCTGACGGCGGCACTCACGCACACTCCGGACGATCTCCGCCTATGGGCCCTGCTGGCGGGGGCTCTCTTCCAGGAAGGATCAGACAGAGCGGTTGAGGTCCAGGTCCTGCCCGGCTTGCGTGCGGCCGCCGGCACACGCGACCTGCCACTGATGCACGTGATGCGCGCCCACCTGAGCCTGCGCGGCGGCCCCTCCCAGTACAATACCGCATGCCAGGCCCTCCGTGCCGCATTGGCGCTGCAACCCGACCTGCCGGGCGTAAGCGACACCTTGCTGCGGCTGGATCTCCTGCAGATGGACTGGACGGCGCTGGAGTCCGATGCCACGGCCGCGCTCGCAGCCCAACCCGCGTCGGCTTTCGCCAGTTACCTGTTGGGCGACATCCTGATCGGCCAGGGACGGTTGGACCAGGCCGAGGAGCAACTGCGCCGCAGTCTGGCCCTCCAGCCCACCGCACTGGTCTGGTGCCGATTGGCCGAGATCCATCGCCAACGTCCGTCACTCCAGGCGGCAGAAGACGCCGCCCGTCAGGCGCTGGCCATCGACGACGACTCACACGAGCCATGGGAGGTGCTGGGGTGCATTCTGATGGATGCCAAGCGTTTCGCCGAAGCCGAAGACGCGCTTGCTCAGGCGCTACGCCGGTGCGAGGACGCGCCCTGCCTGGCGATCAAGCGCGCCCGCCTGCTGGCGGCGCGAGGTGACATCCGTACCGCACGCCAGGTGGCGAGCCTCAACCGCAGTGCCTGGCTCAAACTGCCGCCCCGGCTGCGCGTGGGAGCCGATGCCCTCGAATCGCAACTGGCCGCGAACGCGCAGTGAACGCCTGGCGTCGCAGTCCAAACAGGCCACACGCCCACCCACCGCCGCTCGCATCGCCGCCGACCTTCCCGCTCGCGAATCAGCCGTGTCCGAGACTACGCGAACGTGATCTCGCCGAAACTGTCGGGCAGGTGGAAGTTGAGTTTCGGCACCGGCGACCACGCAGCCCAGTGCGGGTGGGATGTCTGGTCGCCGCACTTGTAGAAATTGGCGTGCCAGCGCTGTCCCGACAGGCCGCCGAGTGGCCCTGCGAACGCCTCGAAGAGCGCCACCGGCACACGATAGGCAATGCCCCACGTCACAGGCGTGGCGATCTCCGGATCGACGACGGCGGGTTGCGAATGCCAGATCGTCACTCGGCGACCCCACGACTCGGACACAGGCGTCCATTTCGCAAAGCCGCCGCGCGGCAGGCGCGACCAATCCTCAACGTAGGACAGCAGCAGCGCCCCGCCCGCGTTCACCTCGAAGTTGAAGTAGCCACCTTTTGGCCTGGGCCGGACGAAGAATTCCACACAACTGTCCAGGCAAACCGAGTCCTGATAGTTCGTCCTGACCGACCGCACGTACTGGTCGCATACCAGAAAACGGACATACAGGTGTGTTCCATCATGCAGCACGCGGAAACGCACCTCCGGACGATGCGCGCTGGACTCGGCCCGGAAGTGCCCGATCACCCCTTCCTCGGCCTTCGCCCAGCAGGGCGCATCGAACCCCGCATCCAACTGCGGCGCGCTGTCCGCGCACTGAACCGTGTAGCTCCCGACAGACTCGCGTGGTCCACTCATCGGACGATCCCCCGTCCGGGCGAACTGCCGGTATTCAGGTCGTTCTTTAACTGATCGAACAAGCCGCCGAGTTTGTCCACAGCCGCCTTCTCGACCGCCTTGCGGATCAGCCGTTTGATCTCGGCGCGCGCGGCTTCGCTGTCCAACCGGATGTCGCCCAGCGTACCGGTCACCGGCACGCGGATGTGCTCGCCTTTCAGGTACTTCCCGGCCTCGCGCCCGACCAGACCCTCGGACAACGGAACGTCGGCCGCATAGGCCAGGGTTCCGTCGAGTCCCACCGACCCGGTGAATACAACCGACGTATCGCTGATGGGGATGGTGATCGGTTGCGGCCGCACGCGGCCGTCGCGCACTTCGGCGTTGATCGTGTACTGTTTGATGGTGATGACCCGCTGCTCCATTCCGGCCAGACTCATCAGCTCAGCCAGCGCGCCGGCCGGCATCAGCTTAACATCACGCAGGTTGATCTGCGCCGTCATCGTGCCGCTCTGTTTGGCCTCAGGCCCCAGCGGAATGCGGCAGGAGCGTACGACGAAGTCCACCCGGCCACCCAGCGCCGTGCAATGCCGGAGGAGCGGGTTCACGCGCGCCAGCAGCTCGTCCACGAGCCCCTGCGTCAGCGGCACGTTATCCAACACCTTGGTTTCCTGGGGCATCTCGAGCACCATGGGGTTGAGCGCCACCTGCACGGACGGCTTGACGCGCAGCCAGCCGCCGTCGAGGGGGGGTTCGTACTGCAACCCGGCCACGCCCTTGGCCAGTGCGAACGTGAGATCGGAAGAACCGGCCTTGAGTCCCAGTGTCTCCACGCTTCCGATGGACACGGCGCCGTTGGCGCGCCCGAAGGAGAGCAGTGCCTGCGGGCCGTTACCCAGCGCCCCGTGGAGTTCGAACGGCCGCGCCTGCCGCCCGGTCAGCTGCACCTGCGTCAGCCCCCGCGCCTGCAGCAGTGCGGTCACGGCGGCGAAATCGACGGCGATCGTTCCGCTCACGTCGCATTGCTTCTCCTTCTGCAGCGAGCCGAGTTTGCCGCTGCACGTGAGGTCACCCAGGGCACTCTTGACACGCACCGTGTCGAGTGTCAGGCTCTGCCCGTCGGCAGACAGGGCCGCCACGGCCTTCAGTTCAGCCCGTTTCTCCTCGAACGGCTTGGCGCCCGGCGCCGTAACGACCAGGTCCTCAACCGCGGCATCGACATCCAGGCGCGAGCCATCGGCTCCGGTTGCGGCCTGCGCCTCGAAGGTCACCCGACCGCGCATGGTTGGCGCCGGCTGCCGGGCATCCTTGGGCGGCCGCTGCCAGCCCGTCAGTGCGCCGATATCAAGTGTGCCGCTCGCGCGGCCGCTCATCGCGGCGCCGGTCTTCTGCGGCGGCGCCGGCAGACGCACCTGCCACGCCGGCACGTCGACCTTGAGCGGCGCCGATGAGAGCTTGACGCCCGTCGCCTTGAACTCGCGTGCGGCGCCATTGAACTCGATGGCCCCTTCGGCACGCACATCGGGATCGCGAATGTTCCAGGCCGTGGTCGTCAGCACCAGTCCCTGGACGGCCGACGTGAAGCGCGCCTTCACGAGCTGGTCGGATGCTTCGGCCGTGGCGTTCGCGACCCACTTGCCCTGCAGGACGGCACCCACAGGCAGCGGCATCACGGGCTGCGCGGTGCGGACAGCGGCAGCCAGGTCCATGTCCACACGGGTCTTGAATCCCTGCAGAACCAGTTTGCGGTCCGATCCAGGCGGCACGAACCGGGTCCACTCGCCATTCACGCGGCAGCCGTCGGCGTCAAGTGACCAGACGGCATTCTCGATCTCCGGCACCATCTTGCCTTCGCGCATCGGCACCAGGCCATCGAACGCCGCCGCGCCCTTCTGGACGACCACCCGGGCGGCGTGCGGTGCCGGTTTGGCAACCGTCACCTCGGCCGCCAGGTCGGTGGCTGTCACGCTCAGGCTGGCCCGAACGCGGTCGCCCTCCTTGCGTGTCTCAGCGCGCAGTTCCAGCAGACCCACCATGGGCGGGCATTCCTTCAGCAGTTTTCGATAGTCGCGCGAAAACGCCGACAGGTCCACCCGGCCGCTCATCGTCGCCGCGTCCAGCCGCCCCTTGCCGTTCAGTTGGGCAAACGGCAGCGTGATGCGCAGCTCGCTTACATCAGGCGGTTCATTGGCGCCCATGCGCACGCGCGCACGCAACGACGGTGCCGGCGCGATCACCACGGACTCGGCGCCGAGCCGGACCGACAGATCGGACGTGTCGACAGCCACGCTGACGGTGCGCGCTTCGGGCGTGGCTTCAATTTCGGCATCCGCCGTCAGCCGGCCGCGCTCGACCTTGAGGTTGTCGGAAAGCTTGAGCATCGGACCGAAGTCACGCACCAGAGCGGCCAGATTGACGTCCGCCTTGGCGTGAATGCGACCCAGCGGCGGTGCGCCCGCGGCGCCTGCGGCCAGTTGCCCCTGCGCGGCGGCGCCTACCCACGGCGACGTCAGCTCCAGTGTCCGGATGGCGATGCCATTCGCATCGCGCGTCAGGTCGGCGCGCACGATCAGGTCGCCGGCCGGCGTGTCGCTGCGACCAGGCACACTGATCGACAGCCCGCGGACATTCACATCGGCTTCGACCTGGGCGGCCCCCGGTCCCAGCAATGTCACGGCCACGCGCCCGTCGGCCATGCCGCTCCGGATCCAAGGCTTCCCGGTGAACCCCTGCAGCAGGGGTTGCAGCACACGCAAGTCGAGTTCGGCGACCGTGCAACTCACCTTCTCGGGCGCGGCCTCGCCACCGGCCAGGAAGAACATCGGGCTCTGGATATGCCCTTCGACCACGATCTGACCGGCATGGTCTTCGAGCGGGAGACCCATTTCGACCTTGAGCGCAACCGGTTCGCGCAGCGAGGTCACTTCGATCCTGGCCGCCAGGTTCTGCACGACACTCGTGCCAGCGGCCGCGGTGATCACCTCGACGCGTCCGTCGGTGACGGCCAGGACCATCGCCAGGTCGCTGATCGGCAGCCCTGCCTTCGGTTCGGCCGCGACGGGTTCGGATTCGTCCTTCGGCGCCGCGGGCGGCGGCGGCACGGTCATGCGGATCACGGGGCTGTTGACGGCCACCTCGCCAACCTTCACCCCGCCGACCGGCAGCAGCCGCAGCAAACCACGCGACACGGTCACGGATGCGATGCGCGCATCAATGCCCTTGGCGGGATCCTGGAAGTGGATGCCGTCAAACCGCAACGGCGCCAGCCACCGCAACGTCCAGTCGTTCACCTCCAGGGAGGCAGGTGCCAGTTTGTCGTTCAGGCGCGCCAGCACGGCGGCACGCGCTCCGGCGGTCGAGAGCATACGCGGCAGGAACACGCCCACGAGCAGCAGAACGCCCAGGACGAATAGCACCACACGGCCAAAGACGCCGCGCCGTTTGCGGCCACGCGCGGGCTTCACAATTGCATCGTCATCGGATTCGCGATCCCGGTCCAAACCACTCATGTCCATGCCAGCCTCCTGCAAAGAACATGCGCCACCGTCCGGCGCAAGCCGTCCAAGAAACGTGAAGTATACACGACCCACAGGGCAAATGCCACGTCGTGACGACACCGCGCTAGGCTGGCGACGCGGACGCGGACGGTTCCAGTCGCATCGCGAACCCGCCGTTAGCCGACAGTTCGAGGCTCACCTTGTCGACACCTGTCAGTCCGTCGAACACTTCCGTGACCACACCGGTGCGTCCGCCGTCCTCGTCCTTGAGGGGATCGCGGCACAGATGCAGACGGTAGATGCCGGCAGACGCGGCGATCCCGAGGACGTCCTCGAACCGTACGGTCAGCACGCGGCTTGCGGGTCCGGTGATGCCGGCCACGAACCACTGGTTGCCGCTGCGACGCGCGACGACGACGAACTCGCCGATCTCGCCGCGCAGGCAACGCGTCTCGTCCCACGTCGTGGGCAGGTGGTCCCAGAAGTCCAGTTCGGGGTCGTCCTGCGCCATCGAGGGCCGGTCATACCAGAAGAGATGCATCAGCGGGCTGTAGGTGATCAGCGGCAGGGCCAGTTGGTGGGCATGGGTGTTGCGGAGTCGCGGCGTGTAGTAGCACGGCGTGTAGTCGGCGGCGCCGACCGGGTAGCGCACGAACGGCAGCGTGCAGTTGTGGCCGCTGTCCGGCATGTGCTCGTTGCCTCGCACGCCTTCCTGCGTCAGCAGGTTCGGGTAGGCGCGGCTATAGCCAACCGGACGGTAGGCGTCATGCACGTTGACCACCAGCTTGTGCGCGGCGGCGAGGCGGATGAGCCGGTGCAACCAGCACGTCCATTCCTGCGCACCCACGTTCACGAAGCCGAACTTGATCCCCGCCACGCCCCATTGCGCATAGAGCGGAATCAGCGCCTCGCCCTGGCGTTCGAGCGCCCGCCGGTTGACGTACAGGATCACGCCGATGCCGCGGTCACGGCCGTAGCGGATCACGGCAGGAAGGTCGAGTCCGGCCCAGCCCGCAATCTTGCGCGTGCGTTCGGGGTCCGGCGCCACCTGCGTGGCGTCCGCCAGATCGTCGTACTCGTATCCGTACCAGCCGGCGTCGTAGAGCACGTAGCGGAACCCGTGTCGCACGGCGAAATCCACGCACGCACGGCCGCCCTCGGTCGAGAGCGTGACCTCGCGGATCACCTTGCCGGGCTGGATCCAAGACGTGTCGTCCAACGCACACGGCGCCGAAAGGTTCAGGATCAGATCACTGCGTTCGGGCAGGTCGCCCGGACGGTCAGCCACAAGCAAGGCGCGCCACGGCGTCAGGCAGGGCGTGCGCGCCTGCGCCGGACCATCGAGGTGCGCCACCAGGCCGACGCCATCCGGTGCCAGCCGCATGCGCGGCCAGTCGGCATTGTCGGCCTCGAACAGGCACCCCTGCTTGCCGTGGGGGTAGACGAGCGTCAGCGGGCGCTCGCTGATCTCGCGAAACGCAGTGATCGGCTGGCGCACGTACTCGCCTTCGTTGTGGGCCTCGAAGTAGCCGTCGGTGCCCTCGGGGAAGCGGAATGTCGTGCGATCATTGGTGACAGCCAGCGCCGCCAGCCCGGGCTGGCGCGGAATGCGGTAGCGCACGGCCGCACCGGCGTCGTAGCAGCGGAAAACCAGCTCGATCAGCCGCCCGGGAGCGACGGTCTCGCACAGACGCACGGTCAGTTCATTGAAGTCGTCGCGGATCTCAGCGCGCTCGCCGCAGGCCGGGCGCCACGACCCGCGCCGACGGCGGCGCGTGGCACGTATCAGGGACAAGCCGGTTGTGAAGGGCGCCGCGCCACCGATCTCGATCCCCAGCGCGGAGGGCAACAGCATGCTCTGATCGTCGTATGACACCTGCCACACGGGGCAGCCGCGCCCAGTATACAATGCCTCTTCGCGCTCGATCAGTTCGAACGTGACTTCGACCCTCCCGTCCGGCGAGCGAAGCGTCTGTTGCGCGATCATCGCGACACGGGCCGCAGTCCTGGAGTCTGACATGGTTCCTTCCGCGAGTCGGCCGGACGAGCGCCCTCACCACTCAAAGCGCGACGAGGCGATCTGCGTCATGGCCGACAAACCAGCCCAGTGTGCATGGAGGACGCCATCGCGGTCAACCCCGGTTTCGATCGCTGCCGACGACGCGTCGGAAGGATGGCGCACGAGTTCGAGGCTGACGCCGATGAAATCCGCCCAATTCCAGTCGGGCGGACACATCTGCGACAACGGCTCCTCGTAGGTCCACGCCCAGATGCCAATGGTAGCCGGGGCCCTTCCAGACGGTCTGCACCAGGTGCACTTCCGGATCATAGTCCGCATCACGCTCAAGTTCGCTCATGAAGCCCTTCTCACTGCCCGCTGCGAATGCGCTCGAGGAACTCGCGGTTGTCCTGGTACCCCTCGAGAATCTCGATCACCTTCTGGCGATCGGCGAACAACCGGGGCACGAGCGTCCGGTACTGCGCCTTCCGCTGCGTCGCAGACCCCATCCCGATGCTAGCTCCGCAGCGCAATCGCCGCCAGGTCCCACACGCGTTCCCGCGGCTGCTTGCCAGAGGGCAGCGTGATCAGCGTGCGACCGGCGTGACGCAGGCTAGCCTGACCGCCGTCGAGCACCACGGTAAAGGCCGGATCGAGCCGGCGTTCGCGCAGAACGAGGGCCAGCAGCAGGGCGCGCTCCAACCCGTCGCCGCGGCGGAAATTCCAGACCTCGTCGGGTTGCGCCAACCGCCCCGGTTCGTCGTAGATCGAGACATTGGGGAGTTCGACCACCCAGCGCTGCAGCTCCTCGTCGGTCAGACTCGCGGCGCCCGCCACGGCCACCGGGTTGCGCTGCAATGCCGCCGTCAGAAAGGGCAGCGACTCGACACGTCCCAGGTCGCGCAGGGCGTGAAACGCGAGTTCAGCGGACACGTTGCCGTCGGCAATCGCGGCCACATGGGCCATGATCGCCTCGCGCTCCATGCCGGGCTCGATCTCGATCGGTGTCTCGGCGAGATCAAACATGACCCCATCGGCATCCGGCAGACGCGGCTCGACCCGGCAGAAGCGCAGCAGACGGTCGATCGCCTGCTCGGCATCGAGGCAGCCACACCCGCAACGGCGCTTGAGTTCGGCTACGTCCGCCGGACTGTTCAGATCGATCACCTTCCCCGCGACAAAGCCCTCAATGTCATTCAGGACCAGCTTGCCGGGACAATGGGAGAGTGCGAATTCCTCAACCGGAATCTCCGCCAGCAGCTTCGTTCGCGTGTCGTCGGTGACCTTGAACGTGCTGTTCTGCTCGTAGGCGAAGAGGCTGTCGATGCCAATGTAGCGGTCCACGCCATTGATCGTGTGGCGTAGCACGAAGCACTTCTGGCAGCCGGCGCACTGGCGCAGAAAATTGCCCAGGATCTCAGGCGTCAGCCCGGTCTGCAGGAACGCCTGCAGGCGGCTGGCCAGCCGTTCGTAGGCCAGCGGATCGATGGTGGCGCGGTCGTAGAGGGTGTGGATGAAGCCGGTCGGATGGGCGACGAACGTCACGCGCTCGTTCTCAAGGGCACGCCGGGCCTGGCCGGAGAGCGCCGTACCGTTGAACCACATCGTCTTGGTCAGCAGGCGTCGGTTGTTGACCAGCAACCCATCGTCAAGGTCCACAAAATTTTGCGAATGCAGCGGCGTGGCCAGCAGGAAAATGTCCTGCAGCGGGATGCCGGCGACGATGAACAGCGCGGCGGCATAGAGCGTCGCGAGCGAAACGCACTCCCCGGCGCCGGTGGTGTAGCCGGGACGGTGGACGAAGGCGTCCATCGCCTCGACCGTCTCGGTCTTCCAGTACGGGATGACGTTGCCGTCGTACTTGTCGAGGCCGAAGTGGGTGCGGATGCCAATGTCGAAGTAGTACTTGTCGCCCTCATAGCCGAACAGCGCATTCGACTGTGCCAGGGCGTCGGCATCGATGAGTCCGCTGAAACGCGCCAGTTCGCGCTCGCGCGTGGTCAGTCCCCACGTGTCCAGGTCGAGGTTGAAGGCGTAGTGGTCCATGATGTACTGGCGCACACGCTGGACACGACGCAGGGGTTTGAGGCGGCGGATGTTGGCAAACCAGGGATCGGCGCGCCAGCGCCAGATCCGCGGCGACATCAGGTTCGCAAGCACCAGCGCATACATCAGCTCGGGGAAAATGAATAGTTCCATGTCCGAGAGCGTGACGGCGGCGGAACGGCGTTCAAGGTCGCGAGGGTTCATGCGCCGCCTACAGTTTCATGTTCGTGAACGCATCGCCCAGACTGCCCAGCCCACGGCCGGTGGGCCGGTTCTGCGCGAGGTAGCTGGCGGTGTCGTCGGTGCCGTCGCCGCCGGCCTGCTTCTGCCAACGGGACAGCAGCGTCAGGCCGATGCGCTCGCCTTCGATCGCCTTCACCACGACCTTGATCTTGCTGCCGGGCGGGAAGGCCCGTTCAAGCCGCGCGGCCGGCGAACCGCCCTTGGGCTGGTCGGTCTCGCTGATGTGCAGCAACCCGACCTGCTTCTCCGACAGCCGAACGAACACGCCGAAATCCTTGATCCCCTCAACGATGCCCTCGACCTCGACGCCCGGCGCGAGCTCGCCCGGTTTGAGCGACGCGACGCGGTCGTCGATCGGCTTGAGGCTGATGCGGCGGCGCTCGGGATCGATGCTTTCGATCTGCAGGTCGATCTCCTGCCCCTCGCTCACGACTTCGCGCGCGGAGATGATGCGCCGCCCGCCCGCGAGCCGACCGATCGGGATGAGCCCCTCGACGCCCGGCACGATCTCCACAAAGGCGCCGAAGCGCTCCAGGCGCGTCACCTTGCCGCGCAGTGCACTGCCCACGCCATAGCGAGCGACCACGCCATCCCACGGATCGCCCTGCGCCGCGCGCAGGCTGAGCGACACGCGGTTGCGCTCCCAGTCGGTCTCGCGCACGAGCACCTCGACCTTGTCGCCCGGCTTGGCCACGTCGGCGGGCTTGACGTCGCGCTGCCACGAAAGCTCCTTGAGCGGAATGAGGCCGTCGATGCCGCCGAGATCCACGAAGATGCCGAACTCGGTCAGCCGCGAAACGGTGCCGGTGCGCACCTGGCCGGGCTGAATCTGCGCCTGCAGCGCCTCGCGCTGAGCCTCGCGTTCCTTCTCGAGCAGCACGCGGCGGCTGAGGACGATGTTGCGACCATCCTCGCCATACTCGATAACCACGAACGGCAGTTTCTGGCCGATGTAGGTGGCGCCCTCGGTCCGGAACAGGCTCATCTGCGAGAACGGGCAGAAGGCGCGCTTGCCGCCGACAAGCACCTCATAGCCGCCGTTGACTTCGGACTGCACCACACCCTCGACCGGCAGCCCGCTCGCCTGCGCCTGGGTGAAGGTCTGGTCCACGACCGGCGCGTTGCCGGCACGTGTGGTGAACACCAGCGCGCCGTTCTGCTGCGACATGAAGATGACGTCCATGCGGTCGCCGGACTTGACCGCAAGCTGGCCTTCGGTATCGCGAAACTCCTCCGACGCGACCAGCCCCTCGTGCTTGCCTTTGACGTCCAGGACGACGTATGCCTCGCCTACGCTGATCACGGTGGCGCTCACCTGCTCGCCCGGTGAAAAGCCCTTGCGATAGTCATCCTGCGCGTTCAGCAGCGCCTCAAACTCAGCCATCGCGGAGGGGTTCTTTTTTCTGTCGGCCATGTGCGGGACTCTCCCCAGCCGCCTACGGCAAGTGCGCCGTGATCCGGTGACTGGACCCGCATACAATACCCCATCGCGTGGCCGGGCTCAATCTCAGCTTCACCGCTACGCCTTGTCCGGCCGCTTCCCATCAGCCGTGTTGAGCCCCTGCATCAGGACAAAACGGCGCGCGGCAGGAGTATCCTGAAGCAGGTGCCTCTGCCGGACTCGCTGCTGACTTCGATGAAGCCCCTGTTCTGCCTGACGATGCCATACGCAGATGCAAGTGCCAGACCGGTACCCACACCCGGAACAGGGGTATTGAAGAACGGCTCAAACACGCGGCTCACATCCTTCTTGTCCATACCGCCACCGCTGTCGCTCACGGCAAGCAGGACGTAATCGCCGGGTACTGCGTCCGGGTGCCCCGCACAGCGGGCCTGATCGACCACCGTGTGGCCGGTCTCGATCGTGACCTGGCCGACACCACCAACGGCTTCGATGGCGTCGTGGGCGTTGGCGCACAGGTTTGCGAGAAGCTGCCCAACCTGGGAAGGGTCGAGTTTGACCGGCCATACCCCCGCACCCGGACACCAGACCATGCCGATCTTCACGCCGAGGAGGCTGCGCAGGAGGCCGAGCATGTTCGCCACAGTATCGTTGAGATCAATGACCCGGGGCGCGATAGTCTGCTTGCAGGCAAAGGAGAGCAGCTGGCGTGTCAGGTCGGCCGCATGCTGCGCGTCGCTGGTAATCTCATCCAGATAGCCGCGAACGGGGTGCTCCGGGGGCAGGCTGTCTCGGCAGAGCTCAACGTAATTCAGAATGCCGGCGAGGCGGTTGTTGTAGTTGTGGGCCACGCCGCCCGCCAGTCGGCCAACCGACTCCATCTTCCGGGCCTCCTGCACTTGGGCCTCAAGTCTGGCCTTCTGCTCCTCGGCCCGCTTGCGCTCGGTGATGTCGCGGGCTATGCCGAACAAACCGAAGACTTCGCCGGACTTGCTGTGTAACGGACCCTTGGTGGAGAGAAAGACCAGCGACTGTCCCGCCCCACCGGTGACGCGCTCCTCGTATGTTCGGACCGCGGCCGACGCCATGACGGTCTGGTCTTCCTGCATCACGACCTTCGCTTCATCGGGTGGAAAGAGGAAGGTGTCGTCGTTGCCGATCACCTCGGACGCCTTCCTGCCTGTGACCCTCGCTGACGCCGCGTTAAACAACACGTAACGCCCCCGCCGGTCCTTCACGTAAACTGCGTCGGACGTGCCCTCGACCACCGCGTGCAACAGGAACCGGGACTCCTCCTGCTGCGCGACCACGACTGCAAGCACCATGCCGGTCAGCGCCACCACCGCGAGATAGACCTGCACCGCCAGCAACCGCAAGGAGGGATTAGCGCCGCGCAACGGGAACGAACCGATGCCTGCCGCCGTGCAAACAATGACGATGACTGAGAACATGCCCAGAAGCGTCACCGTGCCGCGTGGGCCAAACCGAAGGGCCGCCCAGATGACAAACACCGACAGCATATAGGGACGGAGTTCGACGGGGGATGCGACTCCCTCCTGCCCAAAGACGAACCAAACGGCTGTGCAACTGAGCAGGAACAGCGCCATCGCTTCGATGATCCGCCCCCATCGGAAGCCGGAAAACCTCGGTCGTGCGTACGCCCACAACACAATCAGCGGCGTGACCAGCAGCAACCCCAGTCCATTCGACACCCACCACGTCAGGTAGAACACGCCAAACCGGGCATCCAAGACAAGGCTGGCGACCCCTGCGCCAACCAGCGCCGTGCAGGCATTGACCAAGCAGGCTGCGACGGCCAGGACGAGCACGTCCTGCAGTCGGCTGAACCGGACCTCGTTTCCACGCCAACGGGTGATCAACCATGCGGATGCCGCTGTTTCGCAGATGTTGGCGAGCATGAAACCCACGCTGGCGCCGAAAGGCCGGGGCGTCGTCAGGTTGGCGGCAAGACCGGCGGCAAACAGGCACCCGAGCAGCGCAGGCCAGAGGCGCCGCGGACCGAGCAGCAACGAGGCAAGTGCGATGCCGGCGGCCGGCCAGATCGCCGCCACCAGACCAAACGACTCCGGAAAAGCAAAGGCACATACCTGAGAAGCGAAATACGCAGATGAGACGAGGACGAGCCGGGTGGGCGTGGAGAACGTCGGCTCCATCACTGCGGATGGCACTTGACTCATACCGTTCACGTTCCTTCCCGTAGGATTCAGAACACACTACTATGCACCCATAATAGGCGCATCAGGCGGACAAAGCCACACCTGTTTCGGGAACCGACCCGGGCACGTCAGCGGCGGTTTGACCCTTCGCGCGGGTGCGTGTTATCGTTCAGCGTGCAATCAGGAAGCGCTATGCCCGACAGGATCCTAATCGTCAGTGATGGCAAACCCGGGCACGTCAACCAGTCCAAAGCCCTGTGTGAGGGACTTGGACTCGCTTACGACGTGGCCGAGGTGCGCTACCGCACGCGTCGCCACAAGGCCTGTTCCTACCTGTTCGACCGGATGGGCATACGTTCTGCCGGCCTGTTCGATGCGCAGGTGCCGTCGGGAACTCACGCCGCCGTGGTCGGCACGGGCTCGACGGCCTTCTACCCGGCCAAGGTGCTGGCGCGCGCACGGCAACTGCCGGTGGCGGCCATCCTGACCCCGCGCGGCTATCGGATGGACTTCGACTGCGTCGTGGCACCGGCCTTTGATCGACCGCCGGCCCGTCGGAACATCGTGACGATCCCGGTCAACCTCACCCCCGTCAACGAGGCCTTTTACGCGCGCGGCGTCGGCGCCTTCCTGGAGCGACACACGCCCCGCAAGCCGGCGGTGGGCGTCATCGTCGGCGGACCAAACCCCTTCGCGGACATGCGCGCGGCCGACCTCGAGCGTGATTTCGAGCGCCTGTTCGCCGCCACCGACGGACACGAACGCTGGGTCACGACGTCGCGCCGCACGCCGTCCGACGTGGACGCGCTGGTTGACCGCTTCCCGTTCGACTACCGGCTGGTCTTCAGCCGCGACACCTTCAACCCGATCCCAGCCTTCGTGATGCTGTGTGAAACGCTCTTCGTGACCAGCGACTCCACGGGCATGATTAGTGAAGCCGTCACGCACGGCACCGCCGCCGTGGAAATCCTGATGAACCTGCGTGACACGCGATCCAAGTTCGGCCGGCTCGTGAGCGGCCTGGCCGCCGACGGATCGGCCCACGTCTTTGACGGCACGCTTGGGAACGCGCGCCGCAAAGTCGACCTCGCTCCGGCCCTGCGACAGGTCGCCGGACTCCTGCACCTTGCCTAGGACAGCCATGCATGTCGTCCAAATTCTGCCCGAGCTGAACGAAGGGGGCGTCGAACGCGGCGCGGTCGAGATCAACCGTGAATTCGTGCGGCGCGGCGTCACGAGCACAGTCATCTCGCGCGGCGGACGGCTGGCGGCGCAGATCGAGCGGGACGGCGGCCGGCACCTGACACGCGAGGTCTGCTCGAAGAATCTCCTGACCGTGCCGGCACGCGTGCAGGTCCTGCGCCGAACACTGGCCGAGCTGCGACCGGACATCGTGCATGTGCGCAGCCGGGTACCGGCCTGGCTGGTGCGATTCGCCAACCGTCCCCTGCGGTTGCCGGTGGTCACCACCGTGCATGGGTTCAACAGTCCGAATGCCTACAGCCGTATCATGACCCGCGGCGACCGGGTAATCTGCGTGAGCCAGGCCTGCAAGGCGTACATCCAGCAGCACTACGGCACGCCGGATGACATCATCCGCGTGATCCACCGTGGACTGGACCCGGAAGCCTTCGACCCCCAGCGACTCGACCCGGCCTGCCTGGCGGACTTCCGCCGGCGCTGGCGGCTGGACGGACGGTTCGTGGCGGTCAGTGCGGGACGCATCACCGAACTCAAGGACTACGAGACGTTCATCCGGGCCGTCGCGCTGGCCCGCCGCGAGATGCCGAACCTGCTCGGACTGGTCGTGGGCGGCGTCCGCGCGGACAAGCGCGCCTACTTCGACTCGCTGCAGGCGCTGGCGACCGAACTGGGCGTGGCGGATGCCCTCGTCTTTACGGGCAGCCAGCAACAGATTGCGGAGATCTACGCCCTGAGCCAGGTCGTCGTGTCGAGTTCGAGCAAACCCGAGAGTTTCGGACGATCAATCATCGAGGCCCTGGCCATGGAACGCCCGGTCATCGCCACGCGTCACGGCGGCGCGCTGGAGATCGTCCGCGAAGGCGTAAACGGCTTCTTCTTCGCCCCGGGAGACGTTGCGGGCCTGGCGGCCGCACTGCAGGCGGCCGGCCGCCAGACGTTCACGGGGTTGCGCGCCGATATCCTGACGCGTTTCGCGCTCGATCGCATGATCGACGCCACACTGGCCGTTTACCGGGAACTCCTGGATGCCTGACAGCCTGCACATCATCAGCAGCCGCATGGCGGGCGGCGCAGAACGCTTCTGCGCCCGTCTGACCAATGCCCTGGCCGAAGCCGGCGTGGGGCGCGTCACCGCCATCCATCCCAGGCATTCGGCGGTCTGCCAGGAGACCGCCAACCGTGAGTCGCACCTGCATCTGTCCATGTGGAGCGTGGTTGACATCTGGTCGCGACTGGCCATCCGGAACATGGCACGCCAGGCCGCCCCGGTTGTCGTGCAATCCTATCTGGGACGCGCCACACGCCTGACACACCTGCGCCGCTGCGCCGGCGTGGTCCACATCGCGCGTCTCGGGGGGTTCTACAAACCCGCCGGGTTCCGCCATGCCGACGCCTGGATCGGGAACTCGCTGCCCATCTGCGACCATCTCATCCGCAACGGCTTCCCGGCCGCGCGCGTCTTCCAGATCGGCAACTTCGTGTCCGACGTGCCTGCCTGCACGGCCGATGCCGCCGCGGCCTTGCGTGCGCGCTGGCGCATTCCATCCGACGCCACCGTCGTGGTGGCCGTCGGTCGATTGCACCCGGTCAAGGGATTCGACGACCTGCTCTACGGGGTTCAGCGGCTGCACGAGTTGCTCCCCTCGCGGCCGCTGCGGCTGATCTGTGTCGGCGATGGCCCGCTGCGGCACGACCTGCAAGCACTGACTGCCCGGCTCGGACTGACGGAGCAGGTGATCTGGACCGGTTGGGACCTGAACCCGGAGCGCTACCTGGCGCTGGCCGACCTGGCGGTATGCCCCTCGCGGCAGGAAGGTCTCGGAAACGTGATCCTCGAAGCCTGGGCCGCGCGAAGGCCGATCATCGCAACCCGGACTTCCGGCGCCGAAGCGCTCATCGTGCACGGTGAAACAGGCTGGCTCACGCCCCTGCGCGACCCGTCGGCGCTGGCGCAGGCGATGCACGAGCTCCTCGGCAATGACGGCCTGCGGCGGGCATTCACGGAGAACGGCCATGCGACGTTGTGCCGCAACCACAGCCGCGAGAAAGTCGTGACGGCCTATGCTGATCTCTACCGCACGGCCCTCTGCTGGCCGCAGTAGCCGGCCCTGCGCCGGGCTCGCAGCCAGTCATGAACGACCGTCAGGAAACGGGGCGCATGCCCGGCATACGCGAAGCTCACCGGCACCACGGGCAACCCCAGTTCGATGGCGATGGCCAGGCGGTGATGCCCCTGCAACAGACGGTCGCGGAGTCCGGCCGTGCGGCGGAGCAGAACCACAATCGGGAACTCGTCCTTGAAGCCGTGCGTCCGGATGCTTTCCTTGAGCCGACCCCAGTATGCACGCTCCTCTCCCGCCGGCATTCGCGTACGGCTGATCGCCAGGTAGGCGTTCGCCTCGTGCCGCACCAGGATCTCGAGCCCCATGCGGCGCAGTTCGCGCGGATCCACGTGATAGATGCCGGTGCCCATGCGCGTGGTGCGCCTGCGGAGCGCGTGGATCAGGTGCCAGCCCCAGCGCACCAGGCCCGGGCGGTAGCCGCAGAAGGCCACCCGCACCGGCACGCTCGGCACACCCTCCGCCACCGCGGCGCGCACGCGTCCGCCGCCGCGCACCACGCCATCCTCGCACACCCCCGGTTCGCCCAGCCGCAGCACGACCGTCTGCGCCAGGTGTTCGCTCACCGGCACCCCACCCACGCGCGCCGCCAGGTCGCGCGCCACGAGCGGGTAGACTTCGGATGACACACACGTATATTTGTTACGAACGGTCGCCATGGGGATGTCACGGGCGCAGGTCGCGGTTGTCTGGAGGCCCAGCAGTCTCGCATACCACACGGCAGCCGGCGCCGCAACCGGGCGAGCCCCGGCGTCGTCGCCCACCTCCGGAACCGCGAGCGTCTCGACGCCGCCGGCCGCGTAGCGGATATGCAGCGTCTGACTGGATGGGCTGGTAGTTGGCGAGATCGGCGCGCCCGTCGCCATCACAGTCAGCCGCCAGCCCCAGAGCACAGACGGCGACAGCCTGACAGCGCCGGAAAACCGAATTGGATGAACGCTTCATGTCAAGTCCTGGAGAACGCAGTGGCGGGAGCCACCGTTAATTGCCGGCAGTGTACCCTACCTCAGTCGCCACGCGCAATCAGATGCCCAAAACGTGTCTTTGAGCAGTTGAGGCGCCTACGGAGTATCCCGGACGATCCCCAGTATTTCGCCCACCTGAAGACGGTGCCCACAGATGAGGGCGTGCCCGCTCATACGCTTGCCAGCCTCGGGCTGGACGTCAAGGAGCCGGACGGCGCCGTCGCCGGCCAGCACGACCGGTCCCTCGCCGGAGCTGACGTCGCAAACCGTTCCAGGCGAGAACGCAGGGCTGGGCGGCGTGTAACCGGGCAGCGGCGTGACGCGCAGCACTTTGAGCCGTGCGCCCGACGTCACCGTAGCGTGGTGCAGGGGCAGCCAGGTGTGGCAGGCCGGCCAGGGATTGAAGGCACGCACGCGGCGGTCGATGGCCGCCACGCCACGGGTCCAGTCGATCACGCCATCGCGCTTGTGGAGTTTGGGGGCCAGCGTGACACCGGCGGGGTCCTGCGGCACACGCGGCAGCGTTCCGGCCACCCAACGAGGCAAGGCCTCGCACAGCACACAGGCGCCCAGACTCGCCAGGCGGTCATGCAATACGCCGGCTGTATCCGTGGCATGGATCGGCTCAACGGCCTGCATCAGGATGTCGCCGCTGTCCATCCCCTCGTCCATCAGCATCGCCGTGACGCCCGTCTGGGCGTCCCCGGCGTCGATGACCCACTGGATGGGCGCCGCGCCGCGAAACCGCGGCAGCAGCGACAGGTGGATGTTCACACAGCCCAGCCGCGGCAGCGTCAGCAGCCGCTTCCCCAGGAACTGACCGTAGGCCACGACTACCACAACATCCGGCGACCAGGCTGCGAGCTGCGCCAGAACATCGGGATGGTTGACCTTCTCGGGGCAGATCACGGGCAGTCCGTGCGCGGTGGCACAGGCCTTGCCGGGACACGGCATGAGATGCTGACTGCGGCCGCAGGGACGGTCCGGCTGCGTGACCACACCGACGACCTCGAACCCGGGTGTTTCAACCAGGGCACTCAGCATCGTGCAGGAAACGTCCGCGGACCCCATGAAGACGACGCGCATTTAGAACCCCAGCCGGCGCTCCAGCGCGGCGTCGCGCGCGGCGCCCAGTTTGACCGCTTGACGATAGTAGAGTTCGGATTCCTTCTGGCGACCGGGCGACATCTCCAGCAGCAGGTAGGCCATGTTCATGTTGGCTGCGGCGTTGCGCGGGTTGACCGCCAGCGCGCGGTCCAACGCGAGCAGCGCCTCGTAATAGCGGGTGGCCCCGCAGTACGCACCGGACAGGGCCAGCAGCACGGCCTCGTCCTCGCGCTCACCCCGCAGATCCTCAAGGATAATCAGCGCGTCGGCATAGGCGCCCTGACGACAACGCACGGTGGCCAGCATCAGCCGCGCCGCGCGGTGTGCCGGATCGAATTTCAGGACGCGTATCAGCGTGGCGGCCGCTTCGTCCTGCCGCCCCAGTTCGATCATGTCGCGCGCCCAGGCCAGCTCGGAAACCACGTTCACGACCAGGGCCGGCGCGTTGGTTGACGACGGCGGAACACCTGTCACACGTGACGCGGCCGTCGCCACCGCACCTGTCGCGGCAGGCGCCTCCGCCGCCGATGGCGCGGCCGGCGGGGTGACGCTCGTGACCGTCACGCGCCGCTCGTTCTTCGATGCCTGGTCGAACTTGATCTGGTCGATCTGCGTCTCGCAGTAGGCGCGGCGGAAACGGATGGGTCCCATGTCGACATCGGACTTCTGGGACTCAATCTCCAGCAGGGCATCGATCGCGCGCCGGTAGAGCGCAACGGCCGCATCGCCATCGCCCGCGCGTCGAGCCGCATCGGCCTCGCGCACAAGGTCACCGGCCTGTTTGGCCGCCGCCTCGGACGCCTCTTTCTTCGCCGAGCCCCAGAAGGCCTGCGCGTCGGATGCCGCCCAGGCGCTCAGGAAGCAGGCGGCCAGGGCCGCACGCGCCAGTCCGGCACCAGGTACACGCTTGCGAATCGAAGATGACATCGGCATTCGGTTTGCTCCCAAGTCGAACGATACCAAAGGCCACGCCCCGGCGCAACCGCACCGCTGCGCTTCTTCCTTCGCGTTCGGAAGCCCTTGCGATATACTTTGTCGCGTTTCCTGCGGTACCCTACCTCATGCTGAAGTTCCTCTCCTTTATCGGCCGCCTGATCAAAGGGCTGTTCTGGCTGACCCTTCTGGTCATCCTGGCATCGCTGGCGTTCCTCTATGTGGCGGAACGCGACCTGCCGCCCTCCTGGCTTGGCCGCCTGAATGACCGCCTCTCGAACGACCAGGTCAGCGTCCAGATCGGCCGCGCCTCCTACGGCCTGCGGCGCGGCCTGGTATTCCATCGCATCCGGGCCTTCGCCAAAGGCTCGGTCGATCACGCGTTTGCGAGCGTGGATGAGGCCATCCTTTCGCTGACCCTGCGGCCACGCCGTCCGTACGTCGAGTGGATCGACGCGCTGAGCCTGCGCAACCTGCGCTGCAACGACCTGCCTGACGAGCTGTTGAATCCGCCGCCGTCAGCCGACGGTGGCGCGGCCGACCGGACCATGCTCAGCAACCTCGACCTGACGGACGTCGCCCTGTCCATCGCCGGCGCCGACGTCGCCGGCATGTCTTTCGAGCGCGTCTCCGGACGACTTGCAGCCGCGCATGGCACTTTCCATTTCTCCAACGCGCAGGTGGTCTGGCCAGCCGAACGCTGGCCGGAGTCGGTGCACGGCGAGGTGACCTTTCGTCCGAGCGAATCGCGTATCGAGGGCCGCCTGGCCGGCAGAACGACGCCCAAACGCCTGCGCCCGCTGCTAGAACGTCTGCACGCCCGCTCCGTGGTCAGGATCGGCGACAAGTTCACCTTCACCACCGATCCGGTGGAGGCGCAGTGCACGTTTCTCGTCGCACCGCAGGCTCAGCGCTACGAGCTGATGGTCGACGTCACAGTCCGGAACGTCACGTACAACGGCGTGCCCGTGCGCGAGGCCAGTACGGTGATCAAGGGCTCCGGCCCGGAAACCCTCTCGCTGGTGGTCATCTCGCCGATCGTCGTCGCGTGCGATGCCGGCAAAGCGCAGGCGACGCTGGTCTACGACGGCACCACCGACACTCTCGAAATCGACGCCCAGGGCGAGATGGCCGTTGGCCCCCTGACGCAGATCATCGAAGTCCTGAACGAAGGCGAGTTGAGCGGCGTGACATTCGACCACGCGCCCAGGCTGACCATCAAGGGGCGCGTGGGTGTCGCATCGAACAACCCGGCCCCCAATGACCTGACGGGTACCCTGTCGGCCTCCGCCGCGTCGCTCTACGGCCAGCCGTTGCGCGATCTGTCCTTCACCTACAGCGTGCGCCCCGACGATGTCGTCGCGTTCACATCCTTCACGGGGGTGACACCCGCACGCGGACGCATCGCAGGCGACTTCTCGCTCCTGCCCAGACGCGCCGGAACCAATGCCTCCTTCCGCACGGCCCTGCGCCTGACCGACGTGCCCGCCACCGAGCTGTGGGCAGCCTTCGGCAGCACAAATGGGCCGGCCGGCCGGATCCGGGCCAGTGTCGAGATGACGGGCCGCTTCGCGCCTGACCAGCAGGGGCAACCTGCGAGCCCGGGCCATTTCCGCGTCAGCGAATGCGTCTTCAACGTCACCGACGGGAATGCGCTGGGCATGGCCTTTGACCGCGTCTCCGGCCGGCTGATCGTCGCAGACGACGCAACACGGCTCAAGGACGTGAAGATCGCCTGGCCGGCCGGCCGCTGGCCTGAGACGGCGGAGGGCGAACTGACCATCGCCGCGGCCGACGGCAGGATCGAGGGACACGTCACCGGCCGCACGACGCCCGAAAGACTGCGGCCTCTCTTCGCCTGCCTGCAGGCCCAGTCGCTGGTGGCCATCGGCGACCGACTCGGTTTCACCAACGAGCCGGCCGCCGCTCAGTGCACGTTCCGGGTCGGGCCGTCGTCGGGCAGCTATGAGCTGCGCGTCGACGTGGCGGCGCGCGACATCACCTATAACAAGGTGCCGGTCAGGTCGGTCCACACCGTAATCGCCGCATCCGGCGCCGCCACCGGCGACCGCGTCGTGCTTGACCCGCTGGACGTCGAAACCGACACCGGGAGCAGCCACGCGGCGCTGGTTCACGATGCGGCAACCGACACGCTCCACGTCGATGCCGACATCGGTATGCCGCTGGACCCGCTGATGCGCATCATCGGCATCCTGAACAACGGCGAACTTGCCGGCCTGCAGATCGGCAGCACATCGAGACTGACCGCCCGCGGCCTTGTGAGCCTCTCAGACCGGTCGGCAGCGACGACGGATCTCCGCGGCACACTGTCGGCGCCCGATGCAGACGTCTACGGACTGCCGCTGCGCAACGTGTCATGCGGGTACAGGGTCGGTTGGAATAACGCCACCACCATCACGAATCTGATGGCGACGACGCCCGCCGGCGGGCAGATCGCGGGCGAATTCGCCGTGGCTCCGGGACCCGGCGGCTCCAACACGGCCTACCGGACGGTGTTTGACGTGACGGCGATGGATCTGGCCGAGTTGAGCGCGTCGTTCGGCGCCAGCAACCGCCCGCCCGGCAAGGTCAGCGCCCATATCGACCTCAACGGCTACCTCGGCGTCGCCCGCATTCGACACCCGACCGGCCAGGGCCGGATCGCCATCACCGAAGGCGCGATCTCGCGCATCCCGCTGTTCGCGGGATTCACGAGCTACCTGGCGCGCAACGTGCCGGGCGTGGAGACGCTGGTCAACCAGTCCAACGGATCGTTCGACTTCACCGCGACCAACGGGCTGGTCTCGTCCAGCAATGTCCTGATCGAGGGCGAGGTCTTCAGCCTGTCCGGTAAGGGGCAGTACGCCATCCCCGAGGACCGGTTGGACTTTCTGGTGCAGGCCGGCATCTTCAAGCGCGGCTCACTGCTCGGGAAGGTTACGCGTATGCTGACGCTGCCCTTCTCCAAGCTCCTGCTTGAATTCCGCGTCAAGGGGTCTGCGGCGAATCCGACATGGGAGTACCTGGGAATCCTGCAGCGCATCGCCGAGACCGTGACCGACGCCATTTCGCCTTCCGAGGAGAGCAACCCCAACCCGTGAGATACCTCGTTCACACCTATGGTTGCCAGATGAACGTGCGTGACTCGGAGGCGGTGGCGGCCCTGCTCGAGGCGGCCGGTCACCAGCCCGCGCTGAACGAGGCCGACGCCGAACTGATCGTGGTGAACAGTTGCAGCGTGCGCGGCAAGGCCGAGGACAAGGCTTTGGGCAAGACGGGGCTGCTTTGCGCGGCCAAGCGCGAACGGCAGGGGCTCATCGTGGGCGTCATGGGATGCATGGCCCAGCGACTGGGCCCGGACCTCTTCAAGGCCATCCCCACGCTCGACTTCATCGTCGGCACGCGCCGGCATGGCGCCATCCCGCGACTCGTGGCCCGGATCGTCGCCGGTGAGCGGCGGATTGCCGAGTTGGGCGACGCCGAGAGCGTGCGTGATGTCCCGGACGCGCACCTGGATGGCCCGAACGCCGCCTTCGTCACGATCCTGCTGGGCTGCAATCGCCGCTGTGCCTACTGCATCGTGCCCGATGTGCGCGGCCCGGAGCACAGCCGGCCGGCTGCCGAGATCATCGGCGAGGTCGCCCGGCTGGCCGCCCACGGCGTGCGTGAAGTCACGCTGCTCGGACAGAGCGTCATGAACTACGGCCGCGCCAACACGGTCTGGCCGGACGCGGCGGTCAGTCCCGGCGGCTTTCGCGAACCCTTCCCGCGCCTGCTGGAAGCCGTCTCGGGTATCCCCGGCATCCGACGCATCCGTTTCACTTCAGGCCACCCATCGGGATGCACGGACGAACTGGTGCGCGCCATGCGCGACCTGCCGCACGTCTGCCCGCACCTGCACCTGCCCGTGCAATCTGGCTCGGACCGGATTCTCGGGCTCATGCGGCGCGGCTACACATCGGCCCAGTATGCCGACGCCGTGGCGCGTCTGCGCGCGGCCATGCCGGATTTCGCCCTGACGTCCGACATCATCGTCGGGTTTCCGGGCGAAACGGAGGCCGATTTCGAAGCGACGCGCGCGCTGATGGCCGCTGCTGATTTTGACAATGCCTTTATCTTCAAGTACTCTCCACGCCCCGGGACACCTGCCGCGGACTGGACCGACGACGTGCCGACCGCGGAGAAGATGCGGCGCAACCAGGTGTTGCTGGCCGACCTGGACCAGCGCGGACAGGCCATCAACGCGCGTCAGATCGGCCGAACGGTCGAAGTGCTTGCGGAAGGGCCCAGCCTGCGCAACAGCTCGCGCTGGTCAGGCCGCTCGCCCGGCAACAAGATCGTGGTTTTCGAGCATCGGGAACCGGTTGCCGCAGGCGACCTCGTCCAGGTGAGAATCAACCGCGCCGGGCCGCAGACGCTTTACGGCGAGATTGTCGATATTGCTTAGGAAACAAGGAATAGCCATGCTGACGCTTAAAGAGTGGAGCCTGTTGCTGGGCGTGCTGTTTGCCGTTTTTGGCTTGCTGCTGATCGTCGGCGGCCCCAGGCAGACCGCCGGGCTGCGCCGCTTCGCGCGCCATGTCTGGGCCGGCCGCGTCCTTTCCACGCTGGCCTGGGTCTGGGCCGCCTACGCGCTCTACGTCATGCCGCTGGACTTCATCATGCCGTTCCGCAACTACATCCCCTTTGTGGCGCTGGCCGCGATCCCTCTGACCTGGTTCTGGATGGACGATCTGCTGTCATGCCGGGCCGTCGGCGGACTGCTTGCGCTCTTCCCGACCCCCTTGCTCAAAACCACGGACCTGGACCCGTCGCCCTGGCGAATCGTCGTGGTGGCGATCACCTACCTGGCGCTCGTTGTCGGCATGCTCCTGATTCTCTACCCCTACTACCTCCGCCGCGCACTCGACTGGCTCGCGACGCATGACCTCGGACGTCGCGCCTGGGGCGCGCTCTCGCTGGCGACCGGACTCGTGCTGCTGGGCCTGGGAATGGCGATTCTCCAGCCGTAGATTCAGGCCCAACCTCAAGCTGCGAGAGTTGCGCGAGGCGAGGAAAAGAGCTACAGATGGCGCGGATTCCGCGGATGTGAAGAACCGGGTGAGCACGGAACGCTTGATAAAACGGGACACGTCCAACCTGCTCTCAATCGGCGTCAATCGACGCAATCTGCGGACAGACTCTCTCCCTCGCGCCCCAACTCTCGCAGAACCGGGCCCAACCCCGACCGTTGACTTTCACAGCCGGCGCGTATAACCTGCCACCCCATTCGGACGGGTCGCCGGATGCGACGGCCCGAGGGAGCGCTATATGGACAATCTGCGGCAACTTTTAAACGGCGACGAGGCGGTCGCGTGGGCGGCGCGCGACGCCGGCTTCCATCTCGGCACCGGCTATCCGGGCACGCCATCCACCGAAGTGCTTGAGGTTTTCGGAGCACTGGGTGGGCGCGCCCAATGGGCGCCGAACGAGAAGGTGGCACTGGAGGTCGCCCTGGGCGCCGCCTTCGGCCACGGCCGCGCCCTGTGCACCATGAAGCACGTGGGGCTGAACGTGG
Source organism: uncultured Lentisphaerales bacterium (assembly GCA_964417715.1). Taxonomy (GTDB): domain Bacteria; phylum Verrucomicrobiota; class Kiritimatiellia; order RFP12; family CAYQJG01; genus CAYQJG01. The sequence goes on from CAYQJG010000001.1 coordinate 28,222, forward strand.
CGGCCGATCCGCTGTTCACCGCCGCCTACACGGGCGTGGACGGGGCACTCGTGATCGTGGTGGCCGACGATCCGGGCATGGCCTCAAGCCAGAACGAACAGGACTCGCGACGCTATGCGATCGCGGCGGCCGTCCCCATGCTCGAGCCGGCTGATTCGCAACAGGCCTATGATCTCTGCGCGCAGGCGGTGTTCATCTCCGAGCGCTGGCGGATCCCGGTGCTGCTGCGCCTGACGACCCGCGTCAGTCACTCCAAATCCATCGTGCAGCGCCGCGCACAGCCGCAACCCGCCCAGGCGCTGCATTATGTCCGCGACATCCCGATGCGTGTCATGGTTCCCGGCTATGCCCGACCGGCACACCGGCGACTGCGCGCCAAGCTGGAGGAGATCCGCGCCTGGGGCGAAACGCCCGGCAACGGCTCGGTCCGGCATGCCGCCGCCGCGCCGGATGGGGCGCTCGGTATCGTGGCCAACGGTGTGGCCGTGATGCATGCGCGTGAAGCCGCACCGCGCGCGAATGTGCTGCAAGTCGCGCTGGTCCATCCCGCTCCGCTCCAGACGATCGCCCGTTTCGTGGCCGAATCCAAACGCACCGTTGTCGTTGAGGAGGGCGATCCGGTCCTGCTCGAGACCTGCCGCATGGCCGGCCTGAAAGTCGAGGGGAAGGCCGAACTCTACCGATTCGGTGAACTGGACGTGGGCCGGGTGCGTCGCCTGTTGTCAGGCGACCTGTCGCCCGAGCCGCCGCCGCCACCGGGCAAGCCGCCCCAGCTCTGTGCCGGTTGTCCGCACCGCACGGCCTTCGAGATACTGCGCGATCTCGGGTGCACGGTCAGCGGCGATATCGGCTGTTACACGCTGGGCGTGATGCCGCCGTTCACGGCCATGGACACGACCGTCTGCATGGGCGCCAGCATCACGGTCGGCCTCGGTTTGCGCCACGTCCTGCCGGAAGCCGAAGCCAAACGCGTCGTGAGCGTGATCGGCGACAGCACGTTCGTGCATAGCGGCCTGACCGGCATCGCCGAGATGGTCTACAATCCGCCGCCAACGGGCCATGTGGTGCTGATCCTCGACAACGGGACCACGGCGATGACCGGAATGCAGGAGCACGCAGGCACCGGTCGCCGTCTCGACCACACGCCTGCGAACACGCTGGTGATCGAGGACGTCGTACGGGCCATGGGCGTGCCCCATGTCGTCGTGATCGATCACGTCAAGGAGCCGGCGCGCCTGGCCGAAACCGTCCGGCTCGCGCTCGCCAGCGGCGAGCTTTGGACGATCATCGCGCGGCGCACCTGCATTCTCGCCGTCGGCAAGATCCGGCAGTACGAACAAGCCGGATGCAACCCGCAACCTGCCCCCTGAGGCCCATTACACATGAAATCATATAACATCGCCATCGCGGGCCTGGGCGGCCAGGGCATTGTCAAGGCATCAGACATTCTGGCAGATGCCGCGTTCCGAGCCGGCCGGGACATCAAGAAGGCCGAAGTGCACGGCATGAGCCAGCGCGGCGGATCAGTCAGCACCGACATCCGGTTCGGACCGCAGGTCCTGAGCCCGATGGTTCCCGACGGCGAGGTCGACATCCTGGTCGTGATGGAAGCGACACAAGTGGCGAACAACCGGCAACGCCTGCAGCCGGACGGACTGCTGCTGACGACGGACGTACTGGATGGCATCGCCGCGGCTGCCGGCAAGTCGGCCAATATCGCCATGCTGGGCGTGCTCAGCGCCCGGCTGGACATCCCCGAAGACGCCTGGCGTGCAGCCATCTGCGACGCCCTGCCCGAGCCGAGCCACGCGACCAACCTGGCCGCTTTCGCCGCCGGGCAGGCCGTTGGATCGAGCAACAAGAAGTCCTGACGGACTCAGTTGCCGCTGACGGTTCCGGGCAGAGGCAGATCGGGACCCGTCGCCCAGACCGAGAGTTCGGTGAGTGACGCGTTCGGCCCGAAGATCTGCGACGAGAAGACAACCAGCAGGGCCAGTGTCAGCAGAATGGTCAGGACCGCCGCGAAATTGAACGCCCAGTGAGCCGTGTCGGGCGCAATCGGCACGGCGACCGCCGGCGCACCGGCAACGCCGGCGCCTTCATCCGCAGCGGCTTCGCCGCCCCCGCCGGATATGACCATAGCCGCAGGCCGTTTCACACGAATGGTGCGCTTCTGCGTGATCGGCGCGTTGTCCGAAGCCACGGCCGTGTCCGGAATCCGTGCCGTCTGGCTGGCAGGCGGTGGCGGCGCCATCAGAACGTTCATCGGCGGAATCGGCGCCGTGGCCTTGGCTGAAACGGTCGCCAGCGAAGGGATGGACGACGTCGCGTGGGCCGACACGGCGGCGGCCGAAGGTGGCGGCACGATCGCCACCTTGACGGTCGGCATCTCGGTCGGACGCTTCAGCCGGATGGTCTTGGGCGCATCGGGCGCAGCTTGAACCCCGGCAGCCTCGGCTGCTCCGATCGCAGCATCCAGCGAGATGCGCGAGGTCTTGGATTTGGCGGCCTGCACCTGCGCCTCGGTCGGCGGACGCGGACCATCGGGAATGGGGTTGGCCCCGGGCTGCGGCCCCACGGGCTTGATGCGGATGGTGCGCGGCGCACCGTCGGGCGCAGCGGCCATCATGGGCGGAATGGCGCCGGTCAACGGGATGCGCGACGTCCGGCGCGGACTGCCGGGGGTGGACGCATCGGCTGCGCCCCCCAAGGGCTGCACGCGGATCGTCGTGGACGAAACCTGCCCGGCGGACGGCGCGGGGGGAATGCCCTGCGTCTTGGCAAACGGCGTCACTTTGGGCGGAATCGTGCTCTCGGGAATCGGATTTTGATCAGCCATGGCGCACCCCTTGTGGCAAAGACGGACGTCGTTAGACGGCCATCACTTCTGCTTCCTTACTCTTCAGTTCGGCGTCAACTTTGTTAATATGTCCATCCGTGCTCTTCTGGATGTCCTCAAAGCCCTTGTCGCGCTCGTCCTCGGTGATCTTGCCGTTCTTCTGCAGCGCCTTGACCGCTTCATTGGCCTCGCGCCGCACGTTGCGGATGGACACGCGCGCTTCCTCGGACTGCCGACGAGCGACCTTGGCGATCTCCTTGCGGCGCTCTTCACTCAGCTCAGGAATCGGCACACGAATCACGCGCCCGTCGTTCAGGGGGGTGACGCCCAGGTTGGCGGCCAGAATGGCCTTCTCGATGTCCGGCAGCGCCGTCGGGTCGTAGGAATTGATCACGAGCAGGCGCGGTTCAGGCGTCGAGATGCCAGCGATGTCGCGCAACCGGGTCGGCACGCCGTAATACTGAACCTGCACGTTATCGACCATCGCGGGTGAGGCCTTGCCGGTGCGCAACCCCGCAAACTGATCGTGCAACACCTTGAGGGTGTTGTCCATCTTCTCCTCTGCATCCATCAGCACATCGTCTAGCGTATCCATCGGTCGCGTCACTCCTGTTTGTCCGGCAGCGCCGCATCATCAATCACGAGCGTGCCGATCTGTTCGCCGCGCACGATCCGGTCCAGTGCAGCCTCGTCGAAGAAATCGAAGACGATGATCGGTATCCGGTTGTCCATGCAAAGCGCAAAAGCCGCCGAGTCCATGACCTTCAGCCGGCGCTGCAAGGCCTCCTGGTGCGTGAGCACGGTGTACTTCGTGGCCAGGGGGTTCTTCTTCGGATCAGCCGAGTAGACGCCGTCGACCTTGGTGGCCTTCAACAGCACGTCGGCGCCGATCTCGCTGGCGCGCAACGCCGCCGCCGTATCCGTGGTGAAGTAGGGGTTGCCCGTGCCGCCCGCGAAGATCACGACCCTTCCCTTTTCGAGGTGCCGCAGTGCCCGGCGCTGAATGTAGGGCTCGGCCACCTGGGGCATCTCGATCGCCGTCTGGAGCCGCGTCTCGACGCCCAGACGCTCGATGGCATTCTGCAGCGCCAGCCCGTTGATGATGGTGGACAGCATGCCCATGTAATCACCCGACGTACGCGCAATGCCCCGCGTCTCGCCCTGGGTTCCACGAAAGATATTCCCGCCGCCCAGCACGACCGCAACCTGCACGCCCGCGGCGGCCAGCCGCTGAATTCGGCGCGCGACGGCCGCGACGACGGTGGGGTCGATGCACTCGCCTGCATCCCGGTTGCCCAGCACTTCGCCACTCAACTTGAGCAGGATGCGCCGGTAGCAGATAGCGGTCTCGCTGGCCACGTCCGATCTTGACCTTTCTGGTTCGGAATAGGATCGTTAAACAGCGTAGCCGAAACTGCGGGGCAGGACAATAAGAAAGGGCGGATTATTCCGCCGTTACACCCAGGCGCAACACCGGCAGGACCTGCCTGCGCAAGGTGGTGTCCAGATCGAACAACGCGAAGCCGGGACAGCCGGAACGGCGCACCACCTGGATCTGGTCAATCACCTGCACCGGATCGAGCCGGCTCTCGGCCGCCGTGACGCCAATGCCGGGCAACACGCGGCGCCGCAGCGCGCGCCGCGCGGTCTGGTCCGCCACCAGTTGACTGAACGCGGCCAGATCCTCGGTATAGTCCATCGGGAGCACGTAGTCGACCAGCCCCTGCCCGATCCAGTCCTGCCAGTCCTGCCCCACCGCATCGACGCAGGACGGGTACTTGCCGAACACGGCCGCGGTCAGCATCCGACCGGGCGCCTCGCGGCGCATCTGCAGCCGGGTCTCCGCCACGAAATCGGTCACCATCCCACTGCGCCAGCGCATGAACTCGGCACACCGGCTGCCGCCCAGCTTGACGTCCTGCGGCCACGCCGCCACCGGCCCAGCGTCGCGCTCAAAGCGCGGCCTGACCGTGGGCCCCAGGCTGCCGCCGTAATCGGGATAGCGCACGAAATCGAGGTGAATCCCGTCCACCGCATAGCGGCCGGCCATCTCGCCGACGGCACGCTGCAGGTACGCGCGGACTTCCGGCACGGCCGGGTCGAGCCAGGGACGTTCGCGGCCGTCCTCGCCGCTCAGGAGCCACCCGCGCTGGCGGAAGACGGCCATCCGATCGGCCGTCGTCTGGGTCGTGCTGAAGCACAGGATCCAGGCATGCACGCGCAGGCCAAGCGGGCGCGCCGCGGCCAGGCAAGCCGCTAACTGGTCACCTTGCTCGATGGCCACCCGTGACATGGGCAACACCTCGCTGCGGTAGTGCGCAAAACCCGGCCCGGCGACGTTGACCATCAGGTCCGAGAAACCGGCCTCCTTGATGACCCGGCAGGTGCGCGGCCAATCTCCCGGAAAGAGCCCCATGCCGGAATGCTCCCAGACCACACGCATCTCGCCACGCCGCGGCGTCTGCAGCAACCCGTAAACCGCGTACATTTCGGTGCGCAATTCGACCGCCGCCTCCCAGGCCTCGAACCCCCGACCGGTTCGCAGGAGTTCGCGGGCGCGAGCATCGAGGCGACCAGCGCTTTGCGCCGCCATCACGGCCTGGCCGCGGCGCGCCGGATCGCGCAGCCGGCCGGCGGCCGCTTCGGCCTCAGCCGGACTCCCGAGGCTGCCGACGCGCCGTGCATCAACGAGCAACGGCGCCGCAGCCGTGGCCCAGAGCGTGGGATCACACGCGGCGGCCAGCGCCAGCAGCAGGCGGCTCTTGGCCGCGGCATCGCCGTCCGCCAGCAGCACATGCGTCATCCAGTACCCCTGCCGGGTCACCAGCCAGGCGGGCTCCGGCATCGTGCGCCCCTGCCGGTCCGTCCACCAGGCCAGCACATCCGAGCGTCCCTGCACCGGCTGGGCGAGCATCAGGTTGGGCGAAACCTGTTCAATCTGTTCGGGCACGCCGCGCGGCCGCGCCGCTCCGAACCGCATGCCGGACCAGCGCCCCTCGGTCGTGCCGCGCACATACCCACTCAGACGGACACCCATCAGTTCGGCCAGCGCCGGCGAGGCGGAATAACAGACGATCAGCCGTCCGCCCCGGTCCAGAAAGCTCTTGATGGCCGCCACATGCGCAGGTTGCGGCTGGGAGACATAGACCAGAACCGCCAGGCGCCTGCCCGCCAGCGTCGCAGCCAGTTGCGAGTCGTCGCGCAGGTCGACGTCAAGCCCGGCCTCGCGGTAGCCGCGCACGGCGTTTCGTGCCAGCGCCTTGGCGAAGCCCCGCTCAACGGCAGGCACGGTTTCACTGCCGTGCACCACCACAACCGAGGTCAGGGCCGACGCCTGCCATGCGCCAAGAAAGGCCGAGAGAAGGAGCAGGCGGCGTGAAGCGATCATAGCACGCATAGGAAACAACCCTTGCAGGCTGCGGGTCAAGCCGTTATTTTGCGGACCGTGACCAACCATTGGCAAGTCCTGTTCCTGAAACCCCGCACCGAAAAGAAGGTGGCCGAGGTGTGCCGCGCACACCGCCTGCCCTACTACCTGCCGCTGCAGACCACCACGAAGACCTACCAGCGCCGCAAAGTCACGTCAACCAAGCCCCTGTTCCCGGGCTACCTGTTCGTCGCCGTCGCTCAGGAGCAGAAGATGCTGCTGCAGCGAACCAGCCACGTGGTGCGGTTTCTCGTGCCGCACCAGCCCTTCCACATGCTGCGCCAACTGGTGCAGGTGCGCCGGGCGCTGCGGGCCGACCCCGCGTTGCGGCCGGTCAGCGCCCTGACGAAAGGCCGGCGCGTGCGCATCATCGGCGGGCCCTTCCAGGGCATGGAAGGCACCGTCACGCGCCTGGCGAGTTCCATGCGCGTCGTGCTGACCGTCGAGATGATCGGCATGGGCGTGGCTGTCACCGCCGAGATCGCCCAGGTCGAACCGCTTCGGTAGAGCCTGGAAAACAGAAACTGGAAACTGGGGTCGTGTCCCCCGCGTTTCCAGTTTCAAGTCTCCAGTCTCTGGCCTTCGCTCAGGCCTTGGCGAGGCGGGCCTTGAGCCCTTCGAGTTCGGCCTTAAGGGCGAACGGCACCTTGTTGCCGTACTTCCGGTAGGACTCCTCGACGCTCTCGATCTCCTTCTTCCAACCGGCCACATCGACCTTCAGGAGTTCCTGCATGTCGGCCGTCGTGACACTGGTGCCAGTCAGATCGATGGCATCCGGCGTCGGCAGCACGCCAATCGGCGTTTCGACCGCCTTGGCGGTGCCTTCGATGCGCTCGCAGATCCACTTCAGCACGCGGCTGTTCTCGCCGTAACCCGGCCACAGCCACTTGCCTTCAGCGGTCTTGCGGAACCAGTTCACGAAGAATACCTTGGGCAGCTTCTTCGGATCGGTGCGCAGGCCGAAACTCAGCCAGTGCAGCAGGTAGTCGCCGACGTGATAGCCGCAGAACGGCAACATCGCGAACGGGTCGCGACGCAGCACGCCGGCCTGCCCGAGCGCGGCTGCCGTCGTCTCCGAACCGGCCGCCGAACCCATGAACACGCCGTGATTCCAGGAGTAGGCCTCGTTGACCAGCGGGATGGTACTGGGGCGGCGTCCGCCGAAGAGGAAAGCGCTGATCGGCACGCCGGCGGGGTCTTCCCACTCGCTGGCGATCACCGGGCACTGACTCGCGGGCGCCGTGAAGCGCGCGTTCGGGTGGGCAGCCTTGACGGCCTTGCCGTCGGCATCGCGCATGGCCGGCGTCCAGTCCTTGCCCTTCCAGTCGATCGCATGCGTCGGCGCAGGCACGCCCATGTCTTCCCACCAGATGTCGCCGTCGTCGGTCAGCGCGACGTTCGTGAAGATGGTGTTCTTCGTGATCGTGTCGATCGCGTTCGGGTTACTGGCGCGCGAGGTACCGGGCGCCACGCCGAAGAAGCCGAACTCGGGATTGACGGCGTAGAGGCGTCCGTCCTCACCGATGCGCATCCAGGCGATGTCATCGCCAATGCACTCGACCTTCCAGCCGGGCAGCGTCGGCAGCATCATGGCCAGGTTGGTCTTGCCGCAGGCGCTCGGGAAGGCGGCCGCGACATAGTGTGACTTGTGTGCGGGCGAGGTGAGCTTGAGGATCAGCATGTGCTCGGCCATCCAGCCCTCGTTGCGCGCCAGCACGGAGGCGATGCGCAACGCGAAGCACTTCTTGCCCAGCAGGGCATTGCCGCCGTAGCCGGAGCCGAACGACCAGATCGCGCCATCGTCGGGGAAATGCACGATGTACTTCTTGTTCGGGTCGGGCTCGCAAGGCCACGGCACATCCTTCTGGCCCTTCTTGAGCGGCGCGCCCACGGAGTGCAGGCAGGAAACGAAATCGCCATGCTCACCCAGCGCGTCCAGGGCCTTCTGCCCCATGCGGGTCATGATGCGCATGTTGATCACCACGTAGGGCGAATCGGTAATCTCGATGCCGATCTTGCCCACCGGCGACCCGATCGGTCCCATGGAGAAGGGAATCACGTAGAGCGTGCGACCCTTCATGCAGCCCTTGTAGAGCGCCCGCATCTCGGCCTTCATCTCGTCCGGATCGCGCCAGATGTTGGTCGGGCCGGCATCCTCCTGCCGGGCAGAGCAGATAAACGTGCGATCTTCGACACGCGCCACGTCGGACGCATGCGAACGGGCGAGGAAACACCCGGGACGCTTGACAGGGTCCAGGCGCGTGAAAACGCCCTTCGCCACCATGATCTCGCAGAGCGCATCGTACTCCGCCTGGGAGCCGTCGCACCATTGCACAGACTCGGGCTTGCAGAGCTTGGCCATCTCGTCTACCCAGGCCAACAGCTTCTTGTTTTGAGTGGGGTTCTGCATCGTCCTGTTCCTCCGGTTATTCCAGCAGCCCGCTCCCGGATATTCGGTACCCGGGTGAGCGAGCGGCCGTCGTGAAATGAGCTCAAGATAATATCAAAAGGGTGCTTGCTGCGCAAGACCCTCGCGACCCAAATCTACGGGGCTAAGCGCCGTTCTGCGAGGGTTGGGAAAGAGTGTTTATCGGCCCCCGCTTTTCTGCTACGTTACGCTGTCTTGCCCGCGGCGGGCAGGCGGGAGACCTTCATGGCACTTGGCGTCGGTATCGTCGGCATGCCCAACGTGGGCAAGTCCACTCTTTTCAACGCGCTTACGCGGGCCCAGAACGCGGAGGCTGCGAACTATCCATTCTGCACCATCGAGCCCAACAAGGCGACCGTGCCTGTGCCGGACGACCGGTTGGCGCGACTCGCGCTGATTGCCAAGCCGGAAAAGGTGTTCCATGCCACGGTCGATTTCATCGACATCGCCGGACTGGTGCGCGGCGCCAGCAAGGGCGAGGGTCTCGGCAACAAATTCCTCGCCAACATCCGTGAGGTGAGCGCCATCCTGGAAGTGGTCCGGTGTTTCGAGGACGAGAACGTGGTGCATGTCGAGGGCGGCGTGGACCCGCTTCGCGACATCGAGGTGATCGAGACGGAACTCGTGCTGGCCGACATCCAGTCGCTCGAGAAGCGGCTGGAGCGCTTGGGGCGCCAGGCGCGCGCCGACAAGGAGCTGCGCAAGGAAGTCGACGCGATGGAGGCGCTGATGCGCCACCTGAACGCCGGCCAGCCGGCGCGCACGTTCCCGCGCAGCGACGCCGACCCGATCCTGCCGACGCTGGTCGAGTTGCAACTCCTGACCGACAAGCCGGTCATCTACTGCGCCAACGTGGGTGAAGGCGAACTCGCCGCCGACGATGCGCCGCTGCTCAAGGTGCGCGAGCACGCCGCGCGCGCGGGAGCCGACGTCGTCGTGATCTCAGCGCGCATGGAAGCCGAACTGGCCGGCATGTCCGACGCCGAGCGAAGCGAGTTCCTTTCGTCCTACGGCCTCAAGGAGAGCGGACTCGACCAGACCATCCGCATGGCCTATCACACGCTGGGCCTGGCCAGCTATTTCACCGCCGGCCCCAAGGAAGTGCGCGCCTGGACATTCCATCGCGGCTGGCTGGCGCCCAAGACGGCCGGCGTGATCCATACCGACTTCGAGCGTGGCTTCATCCGCGCCGAAGTCTGTGCGTTCGCGGACTATGTCCGCCTCGGCGGCGAATCCGCCTGCCGGTCGGCGGGCCTGCTGCGCGTCGAGGGCAAGGAATACGCGGTGCAGGATGGCGACGTCATGCACTTCCTCTTCAATGTCTAAACGCCTGCTCTTCCTCCAACTGCCGCGTCTCGACCCGGACGTGACGTCACCGGGCGAGAACGTCATGCTTGCGGCGGCCTGTCTCGGCAGCGCGCTGGCACGCGACGCCGAGGGGCGCGCGTGGCAGGTGGTGCCCACGCCGGCGGCACAGGATGAAGCCGACAACGCCGGTCTGCGCGCAGCCGTCCGGGCGCTGCAACCCGACGTGCTGGCCGCCACCTGCTACCTGTGGAACGTGGAGCGCACGCTGCGCGTGCTGGCCCTGCTGAAACGCGATCTGCCGGGGGTGTGCGTCATCGTGGGCGGCCCCGAGGTGGCGCTGCGACATCCCCTGCTCTATCGCGCCCGTACACCGGTCGACCTGGCCGTGGTCGGCGAAGGCGAGGCCGTGTTCCCCTCAATCCTGAGCGCCGTGCGCCGGGGCGTCACCACGGACCTGGACCGCGTCGGGTGGCGCCACGGACGGGACTGGCGCTGGGGCACGCGCGCCCGGCCGGTTCCGCCGCTGGCGGACCTCGTGCCTCCAGCCGGGCATGCGATCAACCAGCCCGATCCGCACGGCATGGCCTACCTGGAGACCAACCGGGGGTGCCCGCTGCACTGTGCATTCTGCTGCTACAACCTGCGCCGCCGCGGCTGGAGTTCGCTGCCACCGGCCGAGGTCGGCCAGCGCATCCGCATCCTGCGCCGCCGCGGCGCACGCGAAATCCGGCTGGTCGACCCGACCTTCAATGCACACCCGCAGTTCGATGCCGTGGTGGCCGCCATGGCTGCTGCAAACCGCGACCGCAGGGTGGTTTTCTTCGTCGAACTCCGCGCCGAAACGCTGACCGATGCCCAGGCGCAACGCCTCGCCGCCGCCGGCGTGGCGGAGGCCGAGGTCGGCGTCCAGAGCACCGACGCCGCCGTCCTGGCCGCCATTCACCGCCCCACCTCGCTGGCGCGCGTCGCGCGCGGCATCGCCTGCCTGCGGCGCCATGGCATCCGACCGACGATCGACTTCATGTACGGCCTGCCGCACCAGGGACTGGACGACCTGACCCGCTCGCTGGACTGGCTGGCGCGGTTTCCTGATGCGCACCCGCAATTCCTGCCGACGCTGCTGCTGCCGGGCACCGAACTGCGCGACCGCGCGGCCGAACTCGGACTCAAAGCCCAGTCCCTGCCGCCCTACCGCGTACTGTCCACCGACCGGTTGCGTCCGCGCCAACTGGCCGCCGTGGAAGCGCAGGCTGTGGCGCGACTGGGAGCCTTTGACACGCCGACCCGGCGCTTTGTCGGCACCCGCCTGCCCGACCTGTTCGCCGAGCGCGTCCGCGCCGACCTCGGCGACCCCGCCTGGCTGCCGCGCGCCGGCGGCAACCGCCGCGCGGTCATGATCGCCGACGCCGACCTGTTCAGCCGGCGCGATGAACTGGTCGCCCTGATTGCCCGCTGCATCCGTCACGAGCCGGACATGCTCTGGCAGTTTGTGCTGGAACCGGATACCGAGGAGCCGTTGGATCTGCTCGACGCGCTGATCGCCGCCATCCGGCGCCTGCCGGGGCACTGGCTGGACCGGCTGGTCTCGCCTCCCGGCACGCGCCGTCTGGCGGCGCGCCGGGTCATGGTACACCTGCCACGCGGCCGCCGTTTCGCGGCCGACTGGCGTGAAGCCGCCGAGGCAATCCTAAGCGGGTCGTTTCACTGATCCGTCCTCAGTCCACATCGCACAACGCAAACGCGCGGCGCAGCGCCTCGATCGGGTCGCCATGCGGCTTGAACTCGTGGCCGACAAACAGATCGTACCCGCTGGCGGCGATGGCGCGACAGATGCCGGCGTAATTCAGCTCCTGCGTGTCATCCATGTCGTGGCGACCGGGGTTGCCGGCTGTGTGGAAGTGACCAATCCAGCGGATGTTCGCCCGGATCGTACGGATCAGGTCGCCCTCCATGATTTGCATGTGGTAGATGTCGTAGAGCAGTTTGACGCGCGGACTGTTGACGCGCTCGCAGACGGCCACACCCCAGGCCGTGTGATCGCACTGGTAACCGGGATGGTCGACCTTCGAGTTGAGCAGTTCGACGTTCAGGTTGATGCCGTGCTTCTCGGCATAGGGCGCGACACGCCGCAGGCCGCAGGCCACAGCGTCGATGGCGTCATCTTCCGGCTGGTGTGGCTGGCGGTTGCCGCTGAAGCAGATTAGGCCGGGAATGCCGCAACGCGCGGCGACGTCGATCGAAACCTTGAGTTCGTCGGCGATCCGGTCGTGGTTGGCGCGGACGTTCAGGCCGTCGGCCAGCGTACCGTGGCCACAGATGCTGGCCACGATCAGGCCGTGCCGGTGGGCCAGCGCAACCATCTCCTCGAAGTCGTCGCCACGCGACCATGCCTCCACCGCAACGTACCCCATGCGGGCGGCGGCGGCGAAGATGGCGTCCAGCGCGCGCTCCGGCGTCCGGAACATCGGATAGCAGACGGATTGGCGAATGCGCATGAACTTGGTCTCCCTGCGACGGTTTCGGTCGCAACACCGCGCGGAAGCATGCCATATCCGGTTGGCGCGCGCCAGCAGATCCAGCCCGCACCGCATCCTCCGCTTGAAGCAATCTGGCCATAGTGCTACGTTTGGGGTGTGCGAACGATTCCAGAAGCGCTGGCTGACATCGAGTCCACTCAAGACCTGCTTGAGAGGGCCATGAAGCTTTCTGGACTTGTGACAGCCGTCTTCGATGAGTTTCGCCGTTTCAAGTTGGAGGTGACCGATGAAATCGGCCTCTGATCTCAAGGTTTCGTGGACCTGGGAGGAGTGGCAGCGCAGCCGCGCGACCCGCAAGGCAATCTCCGAGAAGGCTGGCCCCGCCGAAGTGCGGCGCGGCAGCAGTTCGTCGGACCGACGCCTGCGCACCGCATTTGCCGGGAGGCGCGCACCGTGAAACGCACCCGCATCAGTGAATTGCTCGCGTCAGCCGCCGGCGAATGCGAAATCGTCGCCGCCGGCTGGATCCGCACACGCCGCGACTCCAAAGGCGGCTTCTCCTTCCTTGAGATCAACGACGGCTCCTGCTTCGCCAACCTGCAGGTCGTCGCCGACCAGTCCCTGCCCAACTACACATCCGAAGTCCTGCGCCTCCACCCGGGCGCGTCGGTCCGGGTGCACGGCAAGCTGGTGCCGTCGCCCGGCAGCGGTCAGGCCGTGGAACTGCGCGCAACGGAATTGCGCGTGCTCGGCTTCTGCGACGCCGAAACCTACCCGCTGGGCAAGCAGCGCGTCACCTTCGAACGTCTGCGCGAGCTGGCCCACCTGCGCGCCCGCACCAATACGTTCGGCGCCGTGGCACGCGTGCGCAACGCACTGGCCGACGAAGTCCACCGCTTCTTCCAGGGGCGCGGTTTTCTCTACGTCAACACGCCCATCATTACGTCCAGCGACTGCGAGGGCGCGGGCGCCATGTTCCGCGTGACCACGCTCGACGCCGCCAACCCGCCTCGCACAGCGGCGGGTGCCGTCGACTTCGCCCAGGATTTCTTCGGCCGGCGCGCCAGCCTGACGGTCAGCGGCCAGCTCGAAGGGGAGACGCACGCCTGCGCACTGGGCGATATCTATACGTTCGGGCCGACCTTCCGCGCCGAGAACTCCAACACGCGCCGGCACCTATCCGAGTTCTGGATGGTGGAGCCGGAGATGGCCTTCGCGGACCTGGCCGCCGACGCCGAACTCGCCGAGGCCTTCCTGCGCCACCTCTTCGGCACCGTGCTCGCACGCTGCGACGACGACCTGGCGTTCTTTGAGCAGCGCGTGCAACCCGGTCTGCGGTCGCGTCTCGCGAGCCTGGCAGCCGCACGCTTCACCACGGTCACCTACACCGAGGCCGTCGAGCGCCTGGCGGGCAGCGGCCAGCCCTTCGAGTTCCCCGTGCACTGGGGCATGGACCTGCAGACCGAGCACGAACGCCACCTGACCGAGGCCATCTTCCAAGGACCGGTGGTGGTCACCGACTACCCCAAGACGATCAAAGCCTTCTACATGCGGCGCAACGATGACGGCCGCACCGTGGCGGCGATGGACGTGCTGCTGCCGGAGATCGGCGAGATCATCGGCGGCAGCCAGCGCGAGGAACGGCTCGACCGGCTGGACGAAGCCATGATCGAACAGAAACTCGATCCGGCGGACTACGACTGGTACCGCGATCTGCGGCGATTCGGCAGCGTACCGCATGCCGGCTTCGGCCTCGGGTTCGAGCGCCTGGTGCAAGTCTGCACCGGCCTGCCGAACATCCGCGACGTCATTCCCTACCCGCGCGCACCCGGACTCTGCGCGTTCTGACCTGACTACACGAGGCGCCGCAGGACCAACAGCGCGGCGGCCAGCAGCAGGAAGACGACGCCCAACAGCAGTTTGGACGGCACAACGTGCTTCCTGGTCCAGTCGGTCAGCTGCTCGGTCTTCAGTCCGAACGATACCAGCGCCAGAACAACCAGCAAGGGCATCACGAAGAGCGCATTGTAGAGCGCCAGCAATCCCCAGGCGGCATACCGTCCCTCGCGACCCATCAGCACGAGTGTCGGGGCGTAAGTCTGTCCCGAGCACACGCCCTCCAGCACCGTCACCAGGACACCTGCCACCAGGCCGGCCCCGACCACACTGGACACGGTCACGCTGCGGCGCAGCACGGTGTGGATCCGCCGCTTGATGCCGGCCGGCAGTTGCAGGCTGACATCGGCGGCGCGGCCGGTGTGCGCGTAGCGCCAGGCATCCCGAAAGCTGAGCAGCGCCAGCACCACCAGCACACCCACGGTCGCCAGCTCAATCACCCGCCTCACCACCAAGAACCCCCGCAGCGCGTGGAGCGCCTCGAGCAACCCGAGTCCGATCACAAAGTAGGTCACGTACGAGGCGCCGGCGAACGTCAGTCCCAGCGCCAGTCGCGTCCGACGGCTGGCACCGACTTGGGCCAGAACGGACATGAAGAACACGAGGGTCGTGATCGCGCAGATGTTCAGACCGTCGGCAAGTCCGGCCAGAACAACGGCGCCCAGCGTGAAATCGGCATAGCGCCGGGCCACGGCCGCATCAGCCGGTGGCACCACAAGCCCACCTGGAACCTCACCCGCCTGTCGCGCGGCGATCGCCGTGACCAGCGCGCGGTCAGCCCCGGCTTCGATCTCGGCCACACCGGCCAGCAGCGTGCGGTTGTCGACCAGCAGGTAGACCGTGGCATTGGCGCGCCGCTTGAAGCGCTCCTCGGTGGCCACGAGCGCCACGTAGTTCGATTCCGCGTTCAGGTCGCGTTCGATCAGATCGAACTGGCCCTCGTATCGGGCGGTCAGGTCAGGCAGCACATGCGCTTCAACGTACGCACAATCGGCACATCCCGGTTCGCGAAAGAAATCGACCCGCACCGGAGACAACGCCGGTTCGGCGCGAACACCTGCCACAAGCAGCGCAGCCCAGGCGAGCAGTCCCATCATGCGCGTTCGTTTCACGCCGCATGGATACCACAGCGTGCCCGCAGCGTCAACCGGATGGCGATGCATAAGCGAGGCCAAGCAAGCATGCCCGTAAACATGCAACCGATTGCCAAAGCCCCACTCGCGGCTGGACGGATTGCATCTGTCCCGCCCTCGTCCATAGCGTCGAGCCATCCACATCCCAACCCGCGCGTGCGGGCCGCATCAATCACGCTGGCGCGCCGCTCGCAGACCGCGCCGCAGGCCGTCACACGGTCCGCGACGCGGAGTCTATCCATCACCTGTCGATATTATCCCGCCTCTCGGTCGCCTCGGTCCCTCCCGCCCCGTCGCGGCCCATCTGCACCTTCCGTTCACCGAATCGTGTCACACACGTTGTGAGTGAACGGAGAGCGAACCGCGCAGCGGGTCACTCGCACGTTCGACTCACTTGTTGGGTGATGTACTCTGCTCTTTCCTCCAAGAGCATCATCTGCTCTGGCTTTGGTTCCTGCCCATGATTATGTTTCTGGATGTTTGCCGGAAAGTTGAAAACCAGCGCCTCAACTACAGACCTACGGTTTTCGATCCTTCCTCCAGAATGGTAGAAATGGTCTCGCGTCACGATGTTGAACTTTCTCCAAAGCGAATCAATGAAGGGATTGGAACGATAATCGTTGTGGTGCCAAGTCGAGAGTATGAACCGCGCCGGCGAGGTCGAGAGGAGCATAAACAGTCTCTCCTCATCCTCTTCCTTCCATCCGCTATAATAGTCAACATAGCGCCCGATGTAGGGCGGATCGCAGTAAATGATGTCGTCTTTGGTCGCTTCGGCAATGGCCGCCGCGAAATCCTCGACACTGAACGTCCATCCCGACTGGATCAGACACGCAACATCATGCACCTGATTCACGATCTTCGTCACGTATGCCGGAGCGAACCGTTCTGGTTTCTGACAAAATGGTATATTCCATCCCCCTTTCCGGTTAAACCTCATCATCCCATTGAACCCGGCACGGGAGAGAAAGAGGAAATCCAGCGGGTCATGTGACTGGTTAAAACGATCTCTGACGGCTCGGAAGTGCTCGTACCCCTTGTCCGGTGCTTTTTCAAGCAGCGCCCCTTCACGCTCGAGGTACTCGCGTACACATCTCGGTGTGATCTCGCGGTTCTTGATTGCTTGGTAGAACCGAATGAGGTGGGGGTTGACGTCGCCCAGCAGTGCCTCGCGAAAACCAGAGTTGAAAGCGACAACTCCGGTTCCGAGGAAAGGTTCAATCCACCGGCCCTTAACGACTGGCACTAGCGCCTGAATCCAAGGCACCAACTTCGTCTTAATGCCTTGACTCTTGATCGGGGGGGTAATCACGCGCATACTGCCTCGGCGGTTTTAGTCTTCTTCTTCGTTGTCATCGGCACAATCCTGCGTTTGTCCCCACGTTTGAAGTCGAGAAAGTCCTTGATTGACCTGATCGGAGATGCCTTGCCTCTCTTCAGACGCGAAGTGACTCCGTGGTTCATCCAGTATTCGTCAAACCACTCCTCCCCGAGTCGAGCGAAGACGCCGTTTCCGCTTAGTATGTCTTCAATCCAAGTGATCGACCCGATGTTTGCGGTGTTGCCAGAACCTTGCTTGTCGCTTGCGAGACGCCACTTCTCGCAAACAAAGAATTGGAAGTCCCGGACCACGGAAGCAATTGACCGAAGGTTGTCAACAGAAGTCACGCTGTAACGATGAGTTGGTTCGGCAACTGGACCATCCTCCAACTCCTTGACATGGACAATTTCAGTGTCGGCCAAGTCCTTTGCCGCAGTTCTCGTGTAGATGATTCCCAGGCAGAAGTGACCGGAGTACTCCGAATATGGAAATTGGATGTTCTTAGTGGACGTTCGCTCCTTGAAGTAGGCGCCGTGGCTGCCGAGTGTGAACCCATTTACGTGGCCGGGGAAATCCGGATCGCGGTACGTAGTCTTAAGGTCAACAGCAAACTTGACGGTCTGGTTGCTCTGCTTGACAAAACTGAAGTCAGGATACCAGTTCTGGTGTTCGGCCAGGACGATCGAATACCCATTGTCCTGGGCGAACTGGAGAATCCTCGGGAAGAGGTGGATCTCAAGGATTTTGGAGACGATCTTAGTGTCGGAACTGATTGTGTAAATGTTCTTGAAGATGTCGATAAAACCCTTGACCGTCCACTGCCCGTTTTCAGCCGAAACATACCCGCCAAGTCCCCTAACGAAATCCGTCAGGGCGTCCGAAAACGCTTCCTTTTCCGTCTGTCGCTCTTTGTTGTTCATTTGGTCCTTTTCATCTTCTCACTCACCATTGAATAGGTGGCCAGACGCAATCCACCGGTTCGAGGGGGTTAACAGCGCCGATACACACGGTTCATTCTATTCTGAAGAACGGTACGAGGTCAAACTCCCGTGACAACAACTCACAACTTGCGTACCGGCAATAACTTACGAGTCTGCCGCCCCGACGAATGGCGCAGTTCGCGATAGTGACGTCATGCCCGGCCAGGCGGTGCGTAACGGCCGGACGCGATCCACGGGTGAAACGATATGAGTTCGACGCAAGCCACTGACCTGCATGACGTTGACTCCTATTGGAAAGTCGGAATCTGGTGGACGACAGGCACCGCCCCCACTTCCTGCGATGGCTCCAACGGTTCCTGTCGGGGCCTTGGGTGCCTATTCCGATGGTTTAGCGGGGTCAAGCGGGAGTTCTCGGCCCAAAACTGCGAGAGTTGGGCGCGACACCTGTTCACGCGGCGCACTCGGGGCTCGCGCTCTGGATCGGACGAATCGCTCAACCCGCGCGTGCGGGCCTCAGCCGTCACGCTGGCGCGCCGCTCGCAGACCCGGCGCGGGCCGTCACACGGTCCGCGCCGAGGATTCCATCACCTGTTGCGTTTGCCTCGCGCGTCGTTCGCGTCGTTTCGCCCCGTCCAGTTGTGGTCCATCTGCGCCTTCAGCACCCACTCACGCAAGTACTTCTCACAAGACCGGAACGGGCGACGCCCCCGTTGACACCCGTCCCGATTCCTGCTAGCTCTATGTCCACATATCCGGCGCAACCCGTCAAGGAACCTGACCTGCCATGTCCCCTTCATCCAGTACCGTATCGTCGCGCTTCGCGCACGTCACGCTCGTCGACCCCGCCAGCACGTTCATCGCTCCGGACGTGGACGCCGCCCGGATCGCACCCGGCAGCGTGATCCATCCGGGCTGCCGGTTGTCGGGGGCCACGCTGTCGATCGGCCCCGGCTGCATCCTCGGCGAGGAGGGACCGCTCACCGTGCGCGACTGCCAGTTGGGCGCACGGGTACGGCTGGGTGGCGGCTTCTTCGACCATGCCACGCTACTGGATGATGTCAGCGGCGGCAACGACGCACACGTACGTCCCGGCTGTCTGTTCGAGGAAGCCGTCACGTTCGGACACGCCGCCGGTTTCAAGCAGACGATCCTGCTGCCGTTCGTCACGACCGGCAGCCTGATCAACTTCTGCGATTGCCTGATGGCGGGCGGCACCAGCCGCCGCAACCATTCCGAGGTCGGGTCGTCCTTCGTGCACTTCAACTACACGCCTCATCAGGACAAGGCCACCGCTTCGCTGATCGGCGACGTCGCGCACGGCGTCCGGCTCGATCAGGCGCCCATCTTCCTCGGCGGTCAGGGCGGTCTCGTCGGGCCCATCCGCATCGCGTACGGAACAGTGCTCGCGGCCGGCCAGATCACCCGGCGGGACGTGACCCAGGCCGACCGGCTGATCCTGGCACCCGGCGGGTCGCCCATCGACCGGCCTCACGCGCCCGGCCGGCGCAGCGGCCTGGGCCGTGTTGTGGCCAGCAACCTGATCTACATCGGCAACCTGCTCGCTCTCGATCAGTGGTACCGTCACGTGCGCGTGCCCCGCCTGGCGGGCGCGCCCTGGCAAGCGGCCTGTTGCATGGGCGCGCTGTCCCGGCTGAGCGAAGCCTGTGAGGAACGCCTGAAGCGTCTCGACGAACTGGTTGCGTCGGTCGCCGCCCGACCCGACGCCGATGCATCGGGCAGCCGCCTGGCCGCCGGCTGGCCGGCTATCCGGCACGCCCTGGCGGATCACATCGCCGCGCGTACACGCACCCCCGCGCCCGCGTGGGCCGTGGCCGCGCTTCAGATCATACCTGACGGCGACTACCTCCGCGGCGTCCAAAGCCTGCCGGCTGAGGTGAAGTCGGCCATCACGGCCGGACTCCAGTCGCGGGTCGACGACGTCGCGTCCCTGTGGCAGGTGTAGCCGCAGCCTACACGGCCAAACCGTCGACGAACCGCTGGAAGTCGCCTTCCTGCTTCTCGATCGAGCGCGCCAGCGCGAACTGGTTGCGGCACCGGCTCAGGTTCTGGTCCGGGCGGTGGATGCGGAAATACACGTCGCCCTGCAGATAGTCGGTCAGGAACCGCACGCCGCACTCAAACGTCATCAACTTGCCGCTGAAGGCCAGGTGCGCCCGTTCAGCCGGCACGAGGAAGTCGGCGGCCTCCACGTAGCCGCGCGCCAGCGCCTCGAAGATCTCGCGCCGGCTGTGAACGACCGCACTGTCGCGTTCATCCTCGGCGGCGCTGTTGGTGGCGGCACGCACCATGTCGCCGAAATCATAGAGGGCCAGCCCGGGCATGCAGGTGTCGAGGTCGATCACGCAGATGCCCTCGCCCGTGGCCAGGTCGATCAGCACGTTGTTGATCTTGGTGTCGTTGTGTGTGACGCGCTCGGGGATCTCCTTGCGCGCGCACAGGTCCAGCAGCACACCGGCCCACCCCTCGTGCGCCAGTGCGAAATCGATCTCGGCCCTGACCTCGCGGGCGCGGCCATGCGTGTCCTCGCGCACGGCCTGCTTCAGCGCGGCTACGCGGCGCCGGGTATCGTGGAACCCCGGAATGGTCTCGTTCAGGCGCGCGCCGGGCAGGTCCGCCAACAGGCGCTGGAACCGGGCGAAGGCCCGTGCCGCCTCATAGGCATCGGACGGCCGGTTGACGCGATCGACCGTGTGCACGCCGTCGACGTAGACGTACATCCGCCAGCACAACCCCGATTCGTCCGTATGGTAACAGCCGCCCTCGCAGGTCGGCACGAGCTGGATGGCGCGTCGCGAGGGATCCTCGGCGCATTCGCGTTCCAACCGCCGGCGCGCGTGGCGCGTGATGCCCGTGATGTTGGACATCAGCGCCGCGGGGTCGCGGAACACGCGCGTGTTGATGTGCTGAAGCGTGAAGAACACCGTTGGCCCGCCATGGCTGGCCACGACCTTGAATGTGTCGTTGATGTGCCCCGTGCCGAACGGCTCGGCCGAACGGAAATCGGACCGCGTGTCAAAGCGGTTGAAGATGGACCGCAAATCGTAACCATGTGGAGCCGTCATACGAACACATCCCTCTTTCTCACTCACGCCCAGAGCCGGGCCGGGTAGGCCCCGGCCGCCACCAGTTCGCCCAGCGCGGCCGCCACCCGCGGCCGGTCCTCACGGTACGTGACGCCGAACCAGGGGCTGTCGCTTGTCAGGACACGCACGGTGGCGCGTCCCTCCCGGACCAGTTCGTTGACGACCAGCGGAATGTACCACTCGCTCTTGGGTTCAGCGCCGTGGGCGGCCAGCCAAGCCGGAAAGCGGGACTCCAACAGCGCGAACAACGCAGGCGTGAACCCCCAGATGTTCATCGAGACGGGTTCATCGCCGGCCAGGCGCACGGGTGCGTTCGGGTCGGCCTGATTCTCGGCCCCACCCGGCACCGGCACGATCCGCGTCATCTCGGTCACCGAGGTCAGCATGCCCCCGGCATCGACGCAACACACGCCGCGCGCGACGCTGCCATATGCGGAGAGTGTCTGCCGCAGACGATACCCGACCATCGCGAGCCGCTCCGGGCCACCGGATGCCCCGGGCGCCTCCGCGAGGAAGCCGGCCAGGCGCTGGAAGGCCTCTAACCCGTAGAAGTCATCGGCATTGATCATGGCAAACGGTTCGCGCACGATTCCTCGCGCCGCGCGCACGGCGTGCGCGGTGCCCCACGGTTTGGCCCTGTCGGCCGGCACCCGGAAGCCGCCCGGCAGGTCGTCCGCGCGCTGGAAAGCGTAATCGACGTCGATGCGCCCGGCATAGCGTCCACCGATGCGGCTGCGAAACTCATCCTCGAAATCGTGCCGGATCACGAACACGACCCGCCCGAAACCGGAGCGGATCGCGTCATAAACGGCATAGTCCATGAGCGTTTCGCCGGAAGGGCCGACCGGCTCGACCTGCTTCAGGCCGCCATACCGGCTCCCCATGCCCGCCGCCAAAACAAGAAGTGTGGGTTTCATGCACTCCATTCGCTGAATACGGGGCCAAACGAAAGGCCTGAATATATACCAACCGCTTCGCCGCATGCAACCCGTCGCTCCCCCCGAAACTGCGAGAGTTGCGCGCGAGGTGGGCGGAAGGCAGCCGCACGCGCGCCCGAGAGCCTGCCGGAGGTGCCGGAGCGACCGACACGCGGCGCTATCGACCGTTCTGGGGACGGCGACGGGTAGCGGTCTCCACGACCTGCCCGGCCGTGCGTCCCAGATCGATCTGCCGCAACGCGCCCAGATTCGCGTCGCACGCACCGGGCAGTTGCATGCCCCGGAACGCACGACTGGCCGCCGCCACGCCGCCCAGTCCGGTCACCAACCCCGCCATCGGCTCGGGTGAATTCTCGTATGGAATCTTCCACTGGGCAGGAGTTGTTGTGCGCATGTCCGCTTGATATCAATCCACACTTGATATGGCCAAGCAGAACATTCTGTCCCCTTCAGCCCCTATTTGCAGCCGCTTCCTCAATGCGCGCTCCATACTTTCGAAAGTATGGCAACTGAACCGGCGCCTCCGTCCTGTCGGCGGCGCGTTCGCAGACTCCGGCGCGGGCCGCCACCACACTCACCTGTCCTCCCGGCACACCCGCGCCGCTGATTACATCCATCATCTGTTGAGGTTATCACGCGCGTCGGTCGCATCGTTCTTTCCCGTCCAGGTGCGGTCGATCCGCACCTTCCGCACGCACTCGTGCAACAGCTCTCGCAGAACGGGGACAGCGCACGGTGCTTGACGCGACGGCGCCCATGCAGAAGAATGGGGCGCCTCACATCACCCGGCCTGAGCGCCGGGGCAAACGCATCGGCACCCGCACATGGACTTCTTCGAACCCGCCCCTCTTCGCACACCCATCCGCCCTGATCCCGCCGTCCGCCGCCGCCCGTCGCCAACCTTGGTCGTGGCGTCCCTCGCAGGACTGCTCCTTGCAGCCGGGGTCGTCTGGCTCGGCCCCTGCGGCCGGCACAAGCCGGGAACACCTGCCACACCGCCATCCGCGGCAGGCGGGACCGACTCCCCTGGCACCCCACCCCAGCCCGCGCTCCCGTCGACGCCGCTGTGCTTTGCCTTTCCCACGCCGCGCCAGAACCTGGCCGACACCAACACGCCCGGCACATTCATGCCAACCGTGTCCGGTCGCGTGGGATCGGCCCTGTTCGGCCTCGTGCGCACATCCAGCAGCGGCGGGCCCGCCTTCCACGAGGGAATTGACATCGCGCCGGTGGCGCGTGACCGGCAGGGCCAGCCGACCGACTCCGTCTTCGCCGTTGCCGAAGGAACCGTGGGCTACGTCAACCGTGTCGCCGGCAACTCCAACTACGGACTGTATGTCGTCATCGTGCACGTTGAGCCCGTTGGCGAGTTCTACACGCTCTACGCCCACCTGGCCCGCGTCGAGCCCGCCATCCGCGCGGGCACGGTGGTGCGCATGGGCGACACACTGGGTCAGATGGGACACACGCCGGCCGGCATCCTGCCGGCAGCCCGCGGCCACCTGCACTTTGAGATCGGGCTGATCCAGAACAGCCGATTCGACCGGTGGTACCGCGCGCAGAAGCTGACGCCCGACCACGGCCTCTTCAACGGCCAAAATTTCGTCGGCATAGACCCGCAGACCATCTACCGCGAATGGAACAGGGACCACCGCTTCGCGGTGCTCGAGCACCTGCGGAGCGCGCCGCCGGCGTTCACACTGCTGGTCGCCGCGCGCCAGCCCATCAACTTCTTCACGCGCTATCCCGCGCTCTGGCAGGGCGAGGCCTTCCGCCCGGGCGTCGTGGTGCTGGACGTGGCCGAAGGCGGCGTACCGATCGCCGGGCGGATGGCCACGGATGCGGAACTCGCGGCCGCCGGCACGCGCCGCCCGCCGTTGGTGCTGCAGGTCAGCACCGACCCGACGCTCCCCGCCCGCCGACTCGTCACACGCGGCAGAGACAACACCTGGCGTCTCTCCGCCTCCGGCACGAAATGGCTGGAGATCCTGCTCTACTGAGCGCTACATACTTTGTATTGCAAAGTGCTTTGCCATCTGCTACGCTCTCCCTGTTTCGAAGCGTCATCAGCGGAGGTCGCATGATTGCCAGTCACGTTCACGACGCGCTCTCGCAAGTCCGGTTGCTGCAGGAAGTCATCCTGGAACGCCGGCGTTTTCATGGCTTCTCCGGACAGGCGCGCGCGGTCAGCGGCTGCGTCACGCTGCTGGCGGCGACGCTGCTCGCGAGCGGCCGCCTGCCGGACACGCCGCGCGCGCACCTCGCGGTCTGGGGCGGCGTGCTGCTCTTCGCCCTGGCGGCAAACTACGCCGCGCTGGGCTGGTGGTTTCTCGCCGACCCGCAGCGGCGGCGCGACCTGCTCGCGCTGAAGCCGGCCATCGACGTCATGCCCGCGCTGGCCGTGGGCGCCATGCTCACGCTGGCCGTGTTGCGCGACGGCCGGTACGAGCTGCTCTATGGGGTCTGGATGGGTTGCTACGGCCTGGCCCATGCCGCCTGCCGGCTCTCGCTGCCGCCCGCCAGTTTTGCAGTTGGCGTCGGCTACATGCTGGCCGGCGCAGCCTGCCTGTTCGTGCCCGGGTGGGCATTCCCAAACCCGTGGCCGATGGGCATCATCTTCTGCACCGGCGAGTTCGTCGGCGGCTGGGTGCTGTTCCGCGAACGCTACGCCGCGCTGCATGTCAAGGAGGTCCAAGCATGAGCGACCCGCTCGAACGCATCTTCCACGAACCCAACCGCCTGGCGGTCATGTCGCACCTCGCCGCGGCGGCACAGGGGCTCACCTTCCCTGCCCTGCGCGACGCCTGCGGCCTGACGGACGGCAACCTCAACCGGCACCTGAAGGCGTTGGAGGAGGCAGGAGCCGTCTCCTGCGCGAAGCAGTTCGTGAAACTCAAGCCCCAGACCACCGTCCGCCTGACCGCGGAGGGACTCGCGCGCTTCAGCGATTACCTCGTCGCCCTTGAGCAGGCGCTCAAACAGGCCCAGCGCGCGCTGAAGCCGCACACGAAGGCCGCCAGCGCGCGACACCTGCCACATGGCGCCTTGGCGAACACATGAACCGCAGAATATCGAACAAGAAACCGCAGAATGTCGAAGTGTCGCGCCTGCACCGGAGATCCGGACTTCGATATTCGATATTGGACCCTACCCACAACCCCAGGTAACTCCCTATGCAAACACCACCCACCGATCCTCTCGCCTCGCCCACCGCGCCGCTCTTTCCGCCCACTCCACCGCCTCTCGCACCACGCCCGGCGTCGTCCGGCCGCCTGGCCTTCGGCCTCAAACTCGTCTGCATCGGCGCGCTCGCGCTGCTGCTGCTGGCGCCGCTCAGCATGATCGGCTCACGCCTGCAGGAACGCCTCGGGCGTCGCAACGAAGCGATCCAGAACATCACCGCAACCTGGGGCAGCGAGCAGACGGTGGTCGGTCCGATCCTGGTCGTTCCCTACCGCAGACCCGTCAAGGTCAACCGCGAACGAATCGTGGACGGCCGGCGGATGTCGGTCGACGAAACGGACTTTGTCACGTCGCGGGCCTATTTCCTGCCGTCCGAACTGGCGATCCAGGGGACGCTCAGCCCAAGTCAGCTCCACCGCGGAATCTACACCGCCACGGTCTACCGGGGCGACCTGGCCGTATCCGGCACGTTCGCGCCGCCGAACCTCAAGGAACTCAAGATCGATCCGGCGTTGGTGCAGTGGGAGGATGCGGCCGTCGCGATGGCCATCACGGACCTGCGCGGCGTGCGCGATGCCCTGACGCTGACTTGGGGAGCCAAGCCGCTGGCGCTGCTGCCGGGCTCGCGCCTGCTGGGGCTGGCGTCGACGGTGCAGGCGCGGCTGGAAGGCGAGGCGTTCGCCGAAGCGGTGCCGGTGCCCTTCACGCTCGCGCTCGCGCTGAACGGCAGCGGCGACATCCGGATGGCGCCGCTCGGCGCGCACACGCGCATCGCGCTCGAGTCGACCTGGCCGTCGCCAAGTTTCCAGGGCGCCTTCGCCCCGGCCACGCGCAGCATCGACGCGTCCGGCTTCAAGGCCGAGTGGCAGATGTCGTACTACGGCCGCACCTACCCGCAGTCCTGGACGGACGCCGAGCCGGGAAGTGCCGTCGACGCCGGCACGCTGGCGTCCTCGGCCTGCGGCGTCAGCCTGGTGACGCCGGTCGACAGCTACCGGCTGGTGGAACGGTCCATCAAGTACGGCGTGCTGTTCGTGGTGCTGCTCTTCACCGGGTTCTTCCTGTTCGAGACGCTGGCCGGGCTGCGCATCCACCCGCTGCAGTACCTGCTGGTCGGTGCGGCGCTCTGCCTGTTTTACCTGGCGTTGCTGTCGCTCTCGGAGCTGATGTCGTTCGGCTGGGCCTACCTGGCGGGCGCGGTTGCATCCAGCGGGCTGACGATCTGCTACAGCCTGGCCGTGCTCGGAAAGTGGCGGCGCGCGGTCGTGATCGCCGCGGAACTCGCCGCCATCTACACCTTCCTCTACACCACACTGCGCCTGCAGGACTACGCACTGGTGTTCGGCACGGCCGGGTTGTTCGTCGCCCTGGCAATCGTCATGTACACCACCCGCCGGGTGAACTGGTACGCGCAAGGCGCGGCCAACTGAGTCGACCCGTGGCACCCGCCAGATGGAAACACGCGTCCATCTCCTGCTCCTCCAGGCCGTGCTGCTGCTCGGGCTGCCGCTGACGGGCGCGTGGCTGGCGGGCAAGCCGTTGGCGCGCTATGCGGCCTTTCCGCCGCTGGCGCGCGACCTGCCGCACCCGCCGTTCGCGTGGCCCGCGTTCGGCGGCCTGCTGGCGCTGGGGTTGGTTGTACTGGGTCCCTTCATCTGGCGGCTGTGCCTGCCGCCACGCGGCCCGCGGGGCGACGACCGCACACCCGTCCGCCGGCCGTTCCCCTGGTGGGGCTGGCTGGGGATCGCGCTGGGGGGGGCCTGCTGGACCCTGGCGTGGACGCGCTTCGGCTGGTTCGCCGCACTCCAGCGCCACACCTTCACGCCGCTCTGGCTGGCGTACGTCCTCGTGGTCAACGCGCTCGCCGTCCGTCGCCAAGGCACCTGCCTGCTGACGGCGCAGACGGGCCGTTACCTGCTGCTCTTCCCGCTCAGCGCGTTCTTCTGGTGGTTCTTCGAGTATCTCAATCGCTTCGTGCAGAACTGGTACTACGTCGGCGTGGCCGGCATGGCGCGCGGCGAATACATCTTCTTCGCCACCGCGGCCTTCTCCACGGTGCTTCCGGCCGTGGCCGCCACCGCCGACTGGCTGGCGACGTTCAGGCCATTCGCGGACAACCGGTTGGCGGGATTCGTGCGCATCCCGCTCGGGCACCGTCGCGTAGCCGTCGCCACGCTGGTGATCGCCAGCCTTGGCCTGACCGCCCTGTCGGTCTGGCCCAACGCGCTCTTCCCGCTGGTCTGGCTGGCGCCGCTGGCCGTCTTCGTGTCGCTGCAGACGCTGACCGGCCACGCCACGGCGCTGGACGACATCCGGAACGGGGACTGGCGCCTGCTGGCGCGCTTCGCGCTGGCCGCGCTGATCTGCGGGTTCTGGTGGGAGCTTTGGAATGTGCACAGTCTGGCCAAGTGGCAGTACGCCGTGCCGTTCCTGCAGCGTTTCCTGGTCTTCGAGATGCCCGTATCGGGATTCATGGGCTACCTGCCGTTCGGAATCGAGTGCGCGGTGGTCGTGGCCTGGCTGGCACCGTCGCTGGCCGGTCGCGTGTCGCAGCCGGCAGCGCGGCGAAGCAAGAAGCCGCCTGCAACGACCTCATCGGTCGCAGCAGACGGCTCAAACAACAGGTAACGGAGGTCTGCCGTCCCTTACTTGGCAGCGGCGGGGGCAACGGGAGCAACAGGGGCAACGGGGGCAACAGGGGCAGCGCCCTTCTTCTCACCCTCGCGACCCGGCTTCCGGCCTTCGCCCATCTTGTTGCGGCGTTCCTCAAAGGACTTCCGCAGCTCTTCGGCTGTCAGGGCGCCGTTCGCATCGGCGTCGAGCTTCTTGAAGAGTTCCTCGGCGTTGGGAAGCTTGGTGGCGTCAAACTTGTCGCCCATTCGCTTCTTCATCTCTTCCTGACGCTTGGCCTGGGCGGCCTTGAACTCGTCCAGCGAGATCGTGCCGTTGGCGTCGGTGTCCATCGCCTTGAACCGCTCGACAGCCATTTCACGGGCATGCTCGGAGGGGGGCTTCACAGCCGGGGCGTCACCTGCGGGTGCGACGACATCCGCCGCCCATGCGCGGCTGCCCAGGGCGGCCACGGCCATCAACATGCAGAGAAACTTGAATGAACTGTTCATGAATCGTTCCTTGTTTAGTGGGTTTGTTTGTTCTTTTGATCCGTGCCGAAAACATCCCGGTGACAGTATACATGCAGGGTAACGTCTCATCAGGCATGATTATTGTGCCGACGGGCGATCTTTTTCACGGTAGCGCCGCGGCAAGCGGCGCGTCAGGAGACGCGAGAGGGTGCACGAGCCGGGCCACGGCCGTCAGCACTTCGTCCGGCGTAACCGGTTTGCTCAGAATCTCGTCGACGCCTTCGGGGTACTCCTGTCGGTGCTTCATCAGGTCGCCAAAGCCGGTCAGCATGAGCACAAACGTGTCGGGCGCGACGTTCTTGACCTCCTTGGCCACCTCGTCGCCACACATGCCCGGCATGGCGCGATCAGTGACGACGACATCGAAGCCGCGCGCGCGCAGTTTCGCCAGTCCTTCGGCCCCGCCGGAGGCCGATTCGACCACGTGGCCGCCGCGTTCGAGGAAATCCACGAGCAGCGCGCGGGAGGTGTCGTCGTCATCGATTGCGAGCACCCGTTGCGGCTTTCCGGGCAAGCTTACGGCTGCGGGAAGCCCGGCGTCGGGCGGTCTGCATTCCGTCTGCACCAGCGGCAACCGGATGGTGAATGTCGTTCCGGCGCCTACCTCACTCGCGACATCGATGGAGCCACCGTACCGGTGCACCGCGCCATAGCACATGGCCAACCCCAGTCCGCTGCCGGCTTCGCCCTTGGTCGTGAAGAAGGGCTCGAAGCAGTGTCGGGTGACCTCTGCCGTCATGCCGGCGCCGGTGTCGCTGACCTGTATGGTCGTCCAGCTGTCATCCTGCAGCGTGGATATGCGGACAACCCCTTCCTTCTCGATGGCGTCGACGGCATTCAGCACCAGGTTGGCCAGCGCGCCCCGCAGCTCCGGTTCGTTGCCGCAGACGGCGCGCGTATCGGTTAGGGATGTCTCGATCCGGATATGCTTGCCGGCGGCCTCGGCCTGCCCTTTCCAGGCGGGTTCGGTCAGCGCCACGACGTGCTCGACGACATCACGCACGTTGAGGGGCTGGGTATCGAGCAGCCCGGGACGGTAGAACCCGCGCAGACGTCGGACGATGTCGCGCGCGTCATGGGCGGCGGCACGGATGGTCATGAGCGCCTTCTGGACGACGGGGGGGTCGGACAGGAGTTCGGGCTTGTCGAGCAGGAAGTCCGGCAGCCCCAGGATCGGCATGAGCGCGTTGTTGAAATCATGCGCGATGCCGCAGACCATCTGCGCCAGCGCGCTCAGGCGTTCGCGCTTGATCACCTCCTGCTGGGTGCGTTTCAGCTTCTCAAGCGCATCCTGCAGGAGCCGGTTGCTGCCGCGCAGGTCATGCGTGCGGTCGGCCACCAGTTGCTCCAGTTTGCTCTGGTAGAGCTGATTCGACTCGGTCAGGCGGAATCGCTCGTCGTCCACGGCCTTGATCTTGGCCGCGCTGGCCACGGAACGCAGCACGGCCGCCTTGGCGACCGGCTTGGTCAGATAGTCGAAAGCGCCCGCGCGGACCGCCTCGGCCGCCGTCTCCACAGTCGGCGCGCCGGTCATCAGGATGACCTGCACGCGCGCGGCCGCCTGCCGGATCAGCCGCAGCAGTTCCACGCCGGTCATCTGCGGCATGATGATGTCCGAGAGCACCACGTCGAAGCCGCCGACGCGCAGCAACTCCTCGGCCACCACGGCGTTCTCGGCCACCTCCACCTGGTGCCCGGCATCCTGCAGGAACTCCCGCAGCGTCAACCGGATGCTCCGCTCATCATCGACTAGCAGCACGCGTGCCATGGTCTACCCCCTTCACATGCCAACCGGAAGATCAAGATGAAACTGTGTGCCCTGCCCCATGACCGTCTCCATGTGCAGCACGCCCTGGTGCTCCTTGACGATCCCGTGGCTGATGGCGAGACCGAGGCCCGTGCCCTTGTCACGCGGCTTCGTCGTGAAGAAAGGGTCGAAGATGCGTTCGCGGATCTCGGGCGGAATGCCGAACCCCCTGTCGGTCACCGTCAGCCTGACCCAGTTCCGGCCCGCGCGTTCGACCTGGCCGGCCAGGATTTGGATGCGTTTATCCTCGTGAAACCCGGGGTAGCGCTCGTTCAGTGCATCGCGCGCGTTCGTCAGCAGGTTCATGAGCACCTGCTGAATCTGCTGGCTGCAGCAGTCGACGGCCGGCAGGTCGGGCGACACGTTGACCTCGAGCACGATCTGGTCATGCCGCAGCACCGCGCGGACCAGACTCAGTGTGCCCTCGACAATGTCAACGAGGCGTACCGGGCTGTGCACCTGCTTGTCCTGACGCGCGAAGGTCAGCAGGTTGTGGACAATGCTCGCCACGCGTTCGCCGGCATGCTCGATCTCGCGCGCGAACTCGACGACGGAGGGATCGACGCCGGGCTTCTCGGCGATGATCTGCGCGTAATTCATGATCCCGCAGACCGGGTTGTTGATCTCGTGCGCCACGCCGCTGGCCAGTGTGCCGATGGATTCGAGCCGTTGCTGGTGGCGCAACTGCATGTCGCTCAGGCGCAACCGTTCGTCAGCCGCCCGCTGACGCTCCTGGTCGAGCAGCACCCAGCCGATGAGCGCCGTCACGGGAGGGAAGACCAGCAGCACGGGAAGCGCGATCTCGCCCAGCACCATGATGCGCCTGTCGCTCGGAAACGTGTATGTCCAGGCCAGCATGACGACGTGCACGAGAACACCGAACAGGTACAGACGCCACGGTGTGACCGCATCGGGGCAGCGCCGCCGGAGATGGTGGTAGATCGCACCCAGCAGCCCGGAACTCGCGATCACGCCCACACCCATGAAGACGCCGTCACCCCCCAGCGACAGTCGATAGGGAATCGTCACAGCGACGGCCACGGCCGCCGCGACAAAGCCGCCGAACAACCCCGCCAGGCTGATCATGATCGACCGGCCGTCAAAGACGATGCCTGTCGAAAGCTCATGGGTCATCAGCATGGCGATCAGCGCGGCGCCGCCGAAAATCGCCCCGAAAACGAGCCGCCCCGAGAACGTGTCGCGGTCCCAGCGGAGCGCCGCCAGTCGGTAGATCACGCAGAGGGTGACCAGCAGCGTGGCGTTCTGGATAAGTCCAAGGATCATCAGGTGTTCCCTTCGGGTACGGGGGCAACGGGCAGATCCATGTGGAAGCGCGTGCCGCGGCCGGCCTGCGTCTCGAACGTCAGCCGACCGCCATGCTCCTGGACGATCCGCAGGCTGGAGGCCAGCCCCAACCCCACGTGCTCCGCGCGCGACTTGGTGGTGAAGAACGGGTTGAAGACGCAGGCGCGGACGTCGTCGGGCATTCCCGGCCCACAGTCGGCTACCGTCACACGCACCCATCGCCGGGTCGTCCGTGCTTCCGGCTGCGGCTCCGACAGCACGCACGCCGTCACACGCACCGTCCGGTCCGCGCCTTCAGTCGGTGCGTCCGCGCTCAGCACCTCGCGCGCATTCATCAGCAGGTGCACCAGAACCTGCTGGATCTGCTGGTTGTTGCAGACCACCTCGGGCAAACCGACCGGCAGCGTCACGTCGAGACCCAGGTTGGCCTTGTGGAACTGCGCCCGCACCAGGGCCACCGCCGAGTCGATCATCTCCGGCCAGGCGACCAACGTGCGCTTCCCGCCGTCAGGCCGTGCGAACGCGCCCAGGCTGCGCACGATCCCGGCCACGCGCTCCCCCTCGCTGATGATCATGCCGGCATACTCGCGCAGCGGACTGTCGGGAGGCAGTCGCTCCTGGATCAGCTCGGCGCATCCCAGCATGCCGCACAGCGGGTTGTTGATCTCATTGGCCACACCGCCGGCCAGTGTGCCGACCGCCGCCAGTCTGTGTTCCTGCCGCAGCAGCGACTCCATCTGTTCCTGCCGATCCTTGCTAAGCTTGCGCTCAGTCACGTCGAGAACCGAGATCAGCAGGTGCGGACGATCACCCACGCTCACGGGCGTTGCATAGAACAGGCAGACGAGAATCGCCCCGTGCTTGGTCCGGCAATCGCATTCCCATCCTCGGACACCCTCCTGCATGTTCACGGCGGACAACATGCGTTCCCGGTCGTGCGGGTTGCAGAGCAACCCCAGTTCAATCGTCGTGTGGCCGACCACCTCCGCGCGCGCGTATTCGAATAGCCGCAGGAAGGCGTCATTGGCATCGGTGTAGCGGCCGCTCTCACGCTCACTAACCAGCATGGCGATCGGGCTCTTCAGGAAGGCCGTGGCAAACCGAAGTTCGCTCTCGCGCGTGGCCTGGTGCTGCTGCACCAACTCGGCAGTCCGAATGCGGACCAGACGCTCGGCCCGGAAACGTCCCGCCGTCAGGCTGCTCAGCAACCAGCCGGACAGGACCGACACCAACAGCCCTGCCGGCAGAACCCAGCGATATGCTGTGGCCAGGTTGGCCGCGACAAAAGCCTCCGTCGGCATAACCGTGATGATCCAGTCGCGTCCGGCCATGTCCAATGGAACCGCATAGACCCCCAGGCGGGCGGGATCGGCGACGGGCGCCGTCTGACTGAGCCGCAGCCGGCCTCCCTGTGGCGCAGACAGGTCCTCGATCCGCAGGTCGGTCCGTTCCGATGCAATCCGTGCGTCAACTGAGCCCTCGTTGACGAGGCCCGTCAGGCTGTAAACCCCCATGACGAAGCCGCGCAAGTCGCGGCGGCGTTCAGCAACCGTCGTGGGTGACTCCGCCGCGCGCGCATAGACGGGCGCAAAGACCACAAAGGTCGGCGACGATGCCGCGTCCGTTGTGTCCTGAAGCACGGGTGTGGCCCGCGCCTGCCCGGCGTCGCACGCACGCGACATCGCGGCCCAGCGATCGGGGTCGGATGCCAGGTCCCACCCCACGCTGGCCGGGCCACCGCGCGCCCGGCTCACATAGTGATAGAGGGGGAAGTACGCGCTGTGATCGCCGATCGGCACAGGCCGGCCCGCCGCGTCCCGCGCCGCGATCTGGAAACCGACCATACCCGCCTGGCGGGCATGCGCCTCGCAGTCGGCACGCCCGTCTCCCGGAATGCGCGGCACCCAGCCCAGCGCCACCACAGGCCCCGTGCCCAGACGTCCGCCCGCCAGGAGATCGAACTCGTGGCGGTCGACCTCCTCGTCGACCTCGTGGAAACGGCGGAGTTCATCCAGCGTATCCAGGCAATCCGCGGCGGCACGGGCAACAGCCCGCACGCGTGCGCCGGCCTGCGCGCGGAAGACCCCGACCAGGTCGTCGACCGCGGCACGCCGCAACTCCAGGTGGACGGCCAGAGTCAACAGCATGCCGGCCACGCCGGCGATGACAACCGGCGCCCAGTTGACCAGCGGATCGACGGCTTCGCCCTGCCGCGCCGAGGCCAGCGCCTGGCGCAGCCGACAGCTATAGCTGTAGCTGAGCAGGATCACCAGGCAGAGCAGGGCGGTGAGACTGAGCGCGACGAAACGTTGGCGCGCCACGGCCAGACGAACCTGGCCGGCGTCCTGATCAACGCCCATGACTACGACAGACGGATCGGTGCCGGCCAGGCGGACCGGGCAGAAAGCCGACAGCCAGTCGCCCCAGCGGTCGTTGTAGATGCGCGTCGTCACGGCTGCACCGGACTGAAACAGCGCGACAAGTTCGGCGGGCGCTTCGGCATAGATCTGGCCGGGCGGCGATTCATCGGCCGAACCGGGCGCCTCGGAATCCACGAGGAAGATGACCTGCTGCGCCACTTTCCGCGCCAGATAGACGAATCGCACATGCGGCATGCTCTGCCTGAAAACACGCAACTGCTGCTTCAGCCGCCGATACTCAGGGACCGTCAGATCAGCCGGCGTACCGGTCAGGCGGGCAACTTGCGTCGTGTCGACCACCGCTGACGCCAGCACGGCTGTCTCCAGGAGCCGGGCCGACTGCCGCCGGCCTTCGCGCGCGCCCATCCACTGGGTGGCGCTCCACCCGCACGCCAGGACGGCCAGCAGCGCGCCGGCCAGCCACGCATGCAGCCGGCGGTCGCCGGACGACGTATGGTCACCCAGCCGATTGCGTGCATTATGCAACGCGACCCCGGTTGCCAGACAGCAGGCCAACAGACCACGCAGGTACTGAACGGGGAACCCGGACGCCCACGCAAACAGGCTGTGATCGAGCAGATGCGCAGCCGGCCACAGCGCGACGGGGATGACCAGCCCTTCGGCCAGGGCATACACCGACATGGCGCAGGCCG
Organism: uncultured Lentisphaerales bacterium; assembly: GCA_964417715.1. Lineage (GTDB taxonomy): Bacteria > Verrucomicrobiota > Kiritimatiellia > RFP12 > CAYQJG01 > CAYQJG01. The sequence goes on from CAYQJG010000001.1 coordinate 62,545, forward strand.
CGCACGCAAGCGTCCAGACGGTGCCCGCGGCACGACGGGCTGCACGCGCCAGCGCCCAGGCCGCCCAGAGCGCCGCCGGCAACCCCAAGGCTACGCGGATGGCGGCGTCATAGCCGGCGGGATGAACGTGTCCGCCTATGCCAGCGAGCACCAGGAACGGCAGGATGATCCAGCGCCCCGGCGCATGGCCTCCTCCCTGCCGCGTGCCGGCACGTCCGAACTCCATGAGACAGGCAAAGGCCACAACCAGCAGGCCCAGGTGCAGCATGGCCTGCCACCGGCTGTCACCCAGGCTGATCGCCAGCATGCCCAGCCACTCGTTGAGGCCATGCGTCAGGCCGAACAGGCCCAGCCAGCGCCACGGCAGACAACCCGGACCGTACGCCAGCCGCCCGCGGCACACGTCCGCCAGAAGCAGAAACGCCGCCCCGCAGACGAAGAACACCCAATCCATCTGGCTGTTCGGAAACCCGTTCATGACGGTGACTCGCGGCGAGAACGCACGCGGTCCTTCTCTTCCTGGCGGATCACGCCCTGATCCATCACTTCGCGGGGCATCGTCAGAATGCGCGCCCTACCGGCAGAACGGTAGCACACAACCCGGTCGGCCGCTAGCGGATCTTGACCAGCAGCACGAACAACAGGGGGATCAGGAACGCCTGTACGAGCATGAAGCGCATCAGCACCTGCGCGTTGCTCCAGTGCATGTTGCGGCGGCAGTGGTCATGCAGCGGGAACCGCACGCTGTGCAGGGCCCGCACGAGCACGTGCTGCTCCGCGGCGGCGGCGGGGGTCAACTTGCCGGGCGGGGTAATGTCGAACCCGATGCGCTTCAGCATGCGCAGCAGGATCAGTTTGAACAGTCCGGTGCCGCCGTTGACCAGCACCACCGGCGAGACCACGAAGATCAGGAACGGGTTGCCGGCGGCCAGCACGGCGAGTCCGACCAGCAGTCCCAGCAGCCGCGAACCGGCATCGCCCATCAGCACACGGCTGGGTTCGGCGTTATGCCAGAGGTAGCCCGCCAGACCACCTGCCACGGTCGCCACGAGGATCGCCCAGCGCGCGCCGTCAGCCTTGTGCGGAATCAGCAGGTAATCAGAGATGGGCCGATAACCCACCACGCCGTAAAGCAGCCCCGCCAGCGCAAACAGCGACAGCAGGGTCAATGCGCCTGCAAGCCCATCCACGCCGTCGGAGCAGTTGGTTGCGTTCATGGTGAACCACAGTACCGCCGTCGCCATGGGCAGGTAGGCCCACAGCGGCAGCACAATGGCCTGCTTGTAGACGGGCAGCCAGATCGACACGGCGTGGCCGCGACTCAGACAGAAGGCCGCCATGAGCGCCACCAGCAGGTCCAGCAACCCCTTGCGTGCCTCGCCCCAGGCCAGACTGCTGCAATCGTCGAGGTAACCGAACAGCATCGCCAGGTACAGGCTCGCGAGCGCGCCCAGTTCCCAGAACCCCATCGGCACACACAGCAGGACCACGGGCAGCATCAGGAGCGTCATCTGATAGCCGGCTCCGGTGGGCTTGCCGGCCGACTGGTGCCCGTCCTTGACCAGCACCTTGCCGCGGTCGCGTGGCAGCCGGTGCCATTGCCGCGGCAACACGCTCCAGACCAGCAGGCCGGACACGAGCGTGCCCAGCGCCAGCAGGATGATGTGCGAACTCAACAGACGGAAAGGCCCCCACACAGGGCTCAACCACGACCCCAACCAGAAAAGCATCGGTAGTACCTCGCCGGACAGGAACACGGAAAGAGCCCAGACGCCCGGTGACGGAATAGGTTACGGAATGCGTGCGGCGAAAGCAAGACACGCCCCTCAGATCATCTCCCGTTTTCCCATGCCTCCGGCGTCATGACGCGGACCACCTTGGATGCGCGTTCGATCACCTCGGCATCATTGGTCAACAGGACCGCATCCGACAGGTTTGCGACTGCCACATAGATTGCATCGGCGCCGCGCAGGAACAGGGTGGCTGCGAAGCGCTCGGCCGTTTCTGCACACGCCTCCGAAAGTGGCTGCCAAACGTGCACGGCAGAACCGCGTACCCACGCGGCGGCCGAACGCCCCTGCCGGGCGTCGCGCGTCTTCCGGGCGATGGTGGCAGCCACCTCGACTGGCAGTAACAACGGCGAGTAGTGACGGGCTGATTGCCCAGACGCCTTCAGCAGGCAGGCGCGACAGGCTTCCGCAGCCGGATCATGAACGTCCAGCGCGCTGACCCAGACATTCGCGTCAACGGTCAGTCTCATCGACGTTCCGCCTGAAGGATGTCTCGGCAGGATCGCTTGTCGACCGCTGTTCGGCCTATCTTCTCTGCCAGTTCGTTGGTCTCACGTACCCACTTCGCGGCCCAGGCGTCCTTCTTTTTCGCCGAAGTCTGTTCTGGTTCGTCCAGCGACACACGCCCGTCCAGCCATTGCTCGTAGAGACGCTGTGTGACGGCGCGTACGGACTGTCCGTCGAGGGAGCTTTTCGACTTCACACGGCGGTAAAGCGTATCCGGCAGTTCAATCGTGGTCTTCATTACCTGGCCATATTCCCATATTCCCGTATTACTGTCAACGAAAGAAGCCGTTACGGCAGGCGAGAACGGAAAACGGCCATCCCGTGATCGGGATGGCCGTGCTTGTGCAGCGTGCGCGGGTCGCGCTCAGACGAGTGCGGCGCGCGCGCGTTCGACAATCGCCGCGAAGCCCTGTGGATCGTGGATACCGATCTCGGAGAGCATCTTGCGGTTCAGCTGGACGTTGGCCTTCGTCAGGCCCTCGATCAGCCGGCTGTAGGTCAGGCCGAGCGGACGGCAGGACGCATTGATACGGGCGATCCACAGGCGCCGGAAATCGCGCTTGCGGTGCTTGCGGTGGATGGTGCTCAGACGCTGGGCGCGGTTAACGGCCTCGGTCGCCTGGCGGAAGAGTTTGCTGCGTGATCCGCTAAAACCCTTCGCCAGCTCCAGGCGTTGACGCCTGCGTTCGCGTGACGCCGGGGCATTCGTTGCTCTTGGCATGGTGGAATCTCCTGGTTGGTGTTAGGCCTGTAGCAGACGCCGGGCACGCTTCTGCTCGGGTTTGCTGAGTACATCCATACCACGGAGATTGCGCTTGCGCTTACGCGTCTTGCACGCGTTGAGGTGGGCTTTGCCCGCCCGCGTGTACAGCACTTTACCCGTGGCCGACGTTTTGAACCGCTTCGTCGCGGCTTTCTTGGTCTTCATCTTCGGCATGGAGATGATCTCCGAAGGGCGGACATTACAGTGTCCGCGTTTTCAGGAACCCGATTTCAACCCGCCAGGCAGCCAGCCATGGGCCCGGACGAGCGGGGTACCCGCACGGTCGCACCCTTTCAGGCACGACACAAGGGCGCTACTTATAGCAGAGGGCGACGCCGGGTGTCCATGAGGAAGTTAGGGCGCGTCGCCCAGCAGGCGGCGGCGCAGCTCAAAGTAGGCCGGCGTGTAGCGCGGTCCCAACTGCGCCTCGCGATGGTCGAACCCGAAGGCGCGGCGGCTGACCGCCAGAACCGGCGGCGCCTGCACGCGCTTGGCCACGGCCAGCCCCTGGTAGAGATTCCACCAGCGCTCGATATCGGCGACGAAGGCCAACGGCGTCGGAAACAGCGCGCTGACGCTCCCCTCGTAGCCGATCTCCTGCTCCAGACGGCCCGCGGCGTACCACTGCAGCAGATCCTCGGGCGTGGCGCGATCCCAGCGCTCGACCCAGGACCGGAAGAGGCTGTCGTGGTAGGGGTAGATGAGCGGGTCGCCCTTTCCTTCGTCAACAGCCTGCGCCGCGCTCAATTCAGCCGACGGCACAATCGAGAAGATGCCCGCCGGAATGACCGGCCGGCCGTAGCACGCCTCGTTCAGGTGGCGACCAACCTCGTACACCTGCCCCTTCCAAAGATCACCGAGGTTCGCCAGCCAGCCGGCAATGTCGCCATAGAGCGTGCCGTAGCCGACGGTGATTTCGGCCTTGTTGGCGTTGCAGGTGAAGACACCGCCAAAAGCCGCCGCCGCCGCCGCCAACAGCCGGCAGCCGCGGTCGCGTGCCTGCACGTTCTCGAGGGCGAACGGCGACAAGGCCAGGCTCCCCGCCGTCCGTCCGCGCGGACCGGTCAGGGCCAGTGCAGCGAACTGCCGCCGCGTGTGTTCCACGCTGTCGCTGATCGGCAACTCGGCGTAGAGCGCGCCCAGTTCGTCGGCCAGCCCGCGCGCCAGGCCCCGCGTCGTCTGCGAACTGAACGGCCCGGGCATGTTGACCAGCAGCAGGTCGGCTGGGTCCACGAGCTGCCCGTAGAGCGCGGCCACGACGGCCGAATCGATGCCGCCCGAGACGCCGATGACCACGCGCCGGACGCCCAGGCGCCGCATGAACACGCGCGTCCCGAAGAGCAGCGCCCGGGTGACACCTGCCACATCGTCGCGCGTGAGCGCGACGGGTTGCCCGAATGCACGGCCGTCCAACGGCAGGTCGAACGTCAACTCCCCTTCCCCGAACGCCACCGGCCCCTCGACCACATGGCCCTGCCCGTCATAGGCGCAGCACTCGCCGTCGAAGGCATAGACGGTCTTGCCGATGTCCTGCACGCCCACGGTGTTCGTGTAGAGCAGCGGCCGGCCGACGTCGCGCGCCAGCGCGTCGAACACGCGGTTGCGCTTCTGGTTCTTGTCACGCGTGAACGGCGAGCAGCTGGCGTTGACCAGCACATGCGCCCCCTGGGCGGCCAGGATGCGGCCCGGTGAGAGCGCGTAGTCGGCATCCCAGGCATCCTCGCACAGCAGGCAGCCCAGCCGGGCGCGCGCCGTCGCGATGGGCGCAATCAGGTCGGCCACCGGGCGGCCGCGTTCGAGCGCCAGACGACGCAGGTCGAAGAAGTGGCGGGTGTCGTCAAAGCAGCGGTAATTCGGCTGCAGCACCTTCGGGACGAAAGGCAGGCCTGTCCCGCCCGATACGCGGAACTGGCCGTCCTCGGCCACAAAGACGGCATTGTACTTGCGGACGCGGCCATCCTCGTTGCGCCGCGTCCAGTCCACGGCGACGTTGCCGAAGACGACCACGAGCCCCTGCGCGGCCTCACGCAGGCGCTCGCCACAGGCTTCGCACAGACGGAGAAACGCCGAGCGCTCCCACTCGTCGCCGAGGAGATAGCCCGGCACGGCGAGTTCAGGGAACACCAGCAGTTCGATGCCGTCGGCACGGGCCGTCGCGATCCGGAGCAGCATCCGTTCGGTGTTCTCGACCGGCCGTCCCGGCTCAACTTCGAGCTGGACGAGCCGAACGCGCATGCTCCCGCCAACCGCATCCATGGCTGATCTCCGGCGTCACCGCATCCCGAACATCTGCTCCTTGAGATCCAGGTAGTAGAGGTAGTCGTCGGGTTTGACATCCGGCGGGCAGCGATGGTCGCAGAAGGGAATGTAGCCGCCGCGTTCAACCAACGGCACAACGCTCTCAACATAGGCCTTGATCGCCGCGCGTCCCTTGATCATCTCGAGCTTATCGATGCCGCCCATGATCCGCAGATCGCGACCATACTCCTTCAGCAGTTCGGCGGGATGCACGCAACTGTTGACCTCGTAGGGGAAGAGGCAGTTGATCCCCGCCTTCAGAAAACCCTTCATCAGCGGGCGCACGTCGCCGTCGCAATCGGTGTACCAGAGGTCGATGCCGTGCTTATGGAGCCGATCACCGATGCGCTGGTAACGCGGCACGACCACCCGTTCGTAGAAATCCAGCGAGATGATCGGCCCGTTCTTGAAGCAGATGTCCTCCCACCCGGTGGCGAAGTCGAAGTCGATCTTGCCCAGCACCTGATCGAGAAAGTGCTCGGTGAGCTGGCAGGAGGTCTCCACCATATCCTCAACCATCGCGGGGTAGTCGTAGCAGGCGTAGGCCAGCCCCTCGAACGTGAGCATGTTGCGGATCGTGCCGATCATGGAGCCGCCGTTGACACCGAGCGGATAGTCGCGCGTGGGCGGATGCATCTTCTGCAGCTTGGCCACGTCCACCTTGCGCACGGGGTCATCGAGCCGGAAGCGCTCCGCCTTGACCTTCTTCCAGTCGTCGGCCGTGACGACCGTGGCCTGGATATAGTGTGGAATCGTATCGTGGCCGTCCACGGGGACCTCGGCCAGCAGACCGTCGCCGTTCTGAAGGATCTTCGTATTTCCACGGATCTCGACCACCTTGCTCTCGAAGGCGGGGTGAATCCACTGCGCGCCGCCGCAACCGGCCATGCGATCGAAGCTGAAGAACCGGTCGGCCTCCTCGTTGCTGCGCACGCCGTTCTGCTTGAAGAGCGGCCAAAGCTGGAAGTTCTCCTCCCAGTAACCGAACTCCATGTTGAAGCAGCGGTCGACCGGACGGTAATGCATCTGGTTGTTGAAGCGAACGCGATCAGTCAGCGTTCCCCTCCACTTCGGGCGGCATGGTGTGATCGGCATAGGGCTCCTTTGTCAGAAAGTGAATACTACAGTACCAACGACAGGATGTATCCAGCAAGCGACTACTGCGGCACCCTTTCGCGCTGGCATAGCGCCGCCGAACGCGCTAAAACTAACTTATGCGCTGGGTGCCTCTCTGGTTCGTGCTCGCGTCGGCCGGCTGGGCGGCTGATCGGCTGTCCGTCTCCTCGACGACGATCATCTCGCCCGACGGCGCGGCCACACTCGGTTCGCCGGGTCTGACCGTGGCGGCGCCGCCGCCGCTGGCCGCGACAGGGCCGCTCAGCATGTCCGAGATCCCCGCCGTGAGCCGCCCCGCGGGTTTCGTGCTGACCGATGCGGCGGGCCGCACGTTCGGCCCCTTTGCCTTCAAGGAGGGCGCCCGCGTCGGCGCCGCGTCGGCACCCTACACACTTGAGCTCACGCGCGACGGCACCTTCTCGCTGATCGACCCGCGGTCGCGCACATCGTTCGGCCCCTTTGCGGCCACCAATGGCGCACCGGTGACGGTCGGCCGCACCGCGCTCGCGTTCGCACGGCTGCCGGGCAGCCTGCGCATCCAGCTCAGCCACCGCGGCGCCGTCGGCACGACACCCCTGGTGGCGGCCGGCGAGCTGACGCCCGCCTTGCAGGCCGCCCTCTATGAACTGCGGAACGGCCTGGTGGACGTGGCCAATCGGCTGGCGTTCGAGACGGCGTCGGTCACGATCGAGAACCAGCCGACAATCATCACGCCTTCCGGCCACCGGTACACGCCCACGGTGCGGAAGTCACTGCGCGACCGGGAGTCGGCCCGGCGCGCGGCCGACCTGGCGGCCACGGCGCTGCTGGAGACGTTCGCGCGCGCCAACCTGAGGGTTCCGCTCGCACGCGACCCGGATGGAGGCTACCGGCTGCAGCCGACTCCGTCCGGCGCCTGTCTGGTGTGCGCGCTGTGGCGCGTCAAGGATGAGGATGCCATCACCACGGCGGCCTCGCGGACAGTCGTCTGGTGGACGCCCGTGGCGGCCGAACCCATGGCCGACGTCCAGTTGAACCTGAACGATGACTGCGCGGGCGACTGGCGCAGCGTGTTTCGCCTGCCGCCGCTGCGCGACTGAGCGTCAGGCTCAGTGCTCGTCGCCCGTGCCCTCGCATGGCGCGATGCGCCAGATGTCGCGCGCATATTCGGTGATCGTGCGGTCGGACGAGAACCGGCCCGACCGCGCCACGTTCATCAGCGCCTTGCGGTCCCACTGCTGCGGCGTCCGGTACAGGGCGTCCAGGTGTTCCTGCGTCGCGACATACGCGCGCAAGTCGGCCAGCAGCATGTAGTAATCGCCGAATTCCAGCAGCGACTTGATGATCGGGTCGAAGGTGCCGGGCGAAAGCAGCGAGAACACGTTCCGCCGGATCATGTCGATGGCGCGGCGGATCTCCGGATCGCCCTCGTAGATGGCGCGCGGATCATAGCTGGCACGCCGCGCGGCGACCTCCTCCACGCGCAGACCGAAGATGAAGATGTTCTCGTCGCCCACTTCCTCGTGCATCTCGACATTTGCGCCGTCCAGCGTGCCGATGGTCAGCGCGCCATTGAGCATCAGCTTCATGTTGCCCGTGCCCGAGGCCTCGGTGCCGGCCAGCGAGATCTGCTCGCTGATATTGGCCGCCGGGATGATGCGCTCGGCCAGCGACACCCGGTAGTCGGGCAGGAAGACGACGCGGATCGTGCGGCTCACGCGCGGGTGGTTGTTCACCACATCGGCCACGCCGTGAATCAGGCGGATGATCAGCTTGGCCATCGCATAGCCCGGCGCCGCCTTGGCCGCGAAGAAGAACGTCCGCGGATGGATGTCGAGATCGGGGTTGTCGGCCAGCCGGTCGAACAGCATGATGATGTAGAGAACCAGCAGCAGCTGGCGCTTGTACTCGTGCAGCCGCTTGACCTGCACGTCGAAAATCGAATCGGCGGAGACGGGGATGCCAACCTTCGCGTGCACGTAGCCGGCCAGCAGTTGCTTGTTGGCCTGCTTCACCTCGTGGAACTGGCGCATGAACGCCGCGTCATCAGCGAAACGTTCGAGTTCCCGCAGGGCATACAGGTCGGTGATCCAGGCCGGACCGATAGCCGACGTGATCAGATTCGAGAGACCGGGATTGGCCTTGAGGAGCCACCGGCGCTGCGTGATGCCGTTGGTCTTGTTGCTGAACTGGCTGGGCGAAAACTGGTGGAAATCGCGAAACAGCGAATTCTTGAGGATCTCGGAGTGCAGCTTGGCGACGCCGTTGACGGCACAGGAGCCGATGATGGCCAGATTGGCCATCCGCACATGCTTCTCGGCGCCCTCCTCAATGATGCTCATGCGGCGCAACCGGCCGATGTCGCCCGGCCAGGCGGCCGCCACGCGCTTCAGGAACCGGCCGTTGATCTCATAGATGATCTGCATGTGCCGCGGCAGCAGGCGTTCGAGCAGCGGCACCCCCCAGCGCTCAAGCGCCTCGGGCAGGATCGTGTGGTTGGTGTACCCCATCGAGTAGCGCGTGATCTGCCAGGCATGGTCCCAGTCCAGCTTCTCGCGGTCGACCAGCAGCCGCATCAGTTCCGGGATCGCCAGCGCCGGATGGGTCTCGTTGAGCTGGATGAAAACCTTCTCGGGAAACTTGGACCAGTCCTCGTTCTCCGCCCTGAACCGGCGCAGAATGTCCTGCACGGAACAGGCCACGAAGAAATACTGCTGGCGCAGGCGGAGTTCCTTGCCTTCGAGGACATTGTCGTTCGGGTAGAGCACCTTGGTCAGGTTCTCGGCCAGCACCTTGCTCTCCACTGCCTCGACATACGAACCCCGGTTGAAGTCGTCCAGGTCGAACTCGTCGGTGGCCTGCGCCGACCAGAGCCGCAGCGTGTTCACCACCTTCGCGCCGTAGCCGACAACCGGCAGGTCATAGGGGACGCCGATGACGGGCTTGGTGTCAACCCAGCGCCATTCCGTGTGCCCCCTGTCGGTCACCGACTCGACGCGCCCCTCGAAGTTGACCGTGCAGGCGTATTCGGGACGCTCGACTTCCCACGGGTACCCGTTCTTGAGCCAGTGGTCCGGTTCCTCGACCTGGGCGCCGTTGACGATTAACTGCTTGAAAATGCCGTAGTCGTAGCGCAGCCCATAGCCGATGGCCGGCAGGCGGAGCGTGGACAGCGAGTCCAGGAAACAGGCCGCCAGCCGACCCAACCCGCCATTGCCCAGGCCGGCATCGCTCTCGTAATCGCGCAGTTTGTTCCAGTCCAGCCCGATCTCGGCCAGCGCCTCGCGGCAGGACTCCTCCATCTGGAGGTTGATGACGTTGTTGCCCAGCAGCCGCCCGATCAGGAACTCAAGCGAAAAATAGTACACCCGTTTGACATTCTGCCGGTGGTACGCGTTCTGCGTCGCGATCCAGCGCTCAATCAGCCGGTCGCGCACGGAGAGGGCCAGCGACTGGTAGCGATCGCGATCCGTGGACGTATACTGGTCCTTGGCCAACGTGTAGCGCAGGTGCCAGGCGAAGTCCTCGCGCAACCCGTTGGTCGTCATTTCGACGCGGCGGTCGCGCAGGTGCCGGCTCGTAGTCTTGGGCGCTTCCATGGGGTCATTACCTCGCTGCATGCAGATGTCTGGTAATCTGCCATATCGCTCCCCGTGGGTCACGCGCCAAATGCCGGCCGGCGCGGCCTCACAGGATCAGCATGCAGTCGCCGTAGCTGAAGAAACGGTAACGAGCCGCGACGGCGGCCTGGTAGGCGGCCAGGACGCGCTCGCGCCCGGCCAGGGCGGACACCATCATCAGCAGAGTCGACTTGGGCAGGTGGAAGTTCGTCAGCATGGCATCGACGACGCGGAAGTCATACGGCGGGGTGATGAACAGCGTGCTGCGTCCGCAATCCGCCACCACGCGACCGTGCGCGGCGGCCACGGTCTCGAGCGTCCGCACGGTCGTGCTGCCCACGGCCACGACCCGGCCGCCGCCGGCTCGGCAGGCGACGACCGCCTCGGCCGTTGCCGCCGGCACCTCGTAGCGCTCGGCATCCATGCGGTGGTCCTCCACCCGCTCAACCTTCACCGGCCGGAACGTGCCGGGCCCGACATGCAGCGTAACGAATGTATGTTTAATGCCCCGGCCTGCGAGCGCCGCCAGCAGTTCGGGCGTCAGGTGCAACCCCGCCGTGGGGGCGGCCACGGCCCCGATCGCGCGCGCATAGACGGTCTGGTAACGCGACCGGTCCACGTCCTGCCGCGGGTCGTCGGCCGACCGGCGGATGTAGGGCGGCACCGGCGTCAGTCCGTGGGTTTCCAGCAGGTCAAACAGCGGCCGGTCGGCGCGCAGGACCGCTTCGACCGAGCCGTCCTCCCGCCGCGCGCCGAACTCGGCGTGCAGCCCACCCGCGGCGAAAGTGGCGGCCATGCCGGGCCGCACCGGCCGTCCGGAGCCGCACAACACCTGCCACGTCGACACCTGCCACGCACCTTCGGTCCGTTCGGCCACCAGCGGCTCGATCAGCAGCAGTTCGACGCGCCCGCCGGTGTCGGCCCACTGCCCCACCACCCGTGCCGGGAAGACGCGGGTGTCGTTGAGCACGAGCAGGTCGCCGGGGCGGAGGAACCCCGGCAGGTCGGATACCTGCCGGTGGGCCACCATATCGGCGGCGCGGTCCAGCACCAGCATCCGGGAGGAGCCGCGTTCGGTTGGCGGCTCCTGGGCGATCAGGTCGGTCGGCAGGTCGTAGTCGAAGTCGGACGTCTGCATGGCGGTTCAGGCCGTCTGGTCGGACGACTGCATTTCGCACAGCCGGCGATACGCCCCACCTGCCGCATACAGCTCGTCGTGCGTGCCGCGTTCGACGATCCGACCCTTGTCCACCACCAGGATCAGGTCGGCGCGGCGGATCGTGCTGAGGCGGTGCGCAATGGCGAACACGGTGCGGTTGCACATGATGCGTGTGATGGCCTCCTGCACCTGGCGTTCGGTCACCGTATCCAACGCGCTGGTGGCCTCGTCGAGGATCAGGATCGGCGGATTGCGCAGGATCGCGCGCGCGATGGCAACGCGCTGACGCTCGCCGCCGCTCAGGACGAACCCCTTCTCGCCCACCACACGCTCGTAGCCGTCCGGATGCGCCGTGATGAATGCGTGGGCGTTGGCCATCTCTGCGGCCGCGGTGATCTGCTCGGGGGTGGCTCCCGGTATGCCATAGGCGATGTTGCTGGCGATGGTCTCGTTGAACAGGATGGTTTCCTGCGTCACCACGCCGACGAGCTTGCGCAGGTCGGCCACGGCGATGTCGCGCAGGTCGATGCCGTCCAGCGTGATGCGCCCGGTGACCGGATCGTAGAATCGCGCCAGCAGGTTGGCGAGTGTGGTCTTGCCCGAGCCGGTGGCGCCGACCACGGCCACCACGCTGCCGCGACGGATCTCGAAACAGGCGTGATCCACCACGGGCGTGCCGTCCGCACTGTAGGTGAAGGACACGTCCTCAAACACGATGCGGTCGTCGAACGACGGTTTGGCCTTGGGATTCGGGCACTCCGGCAGACAGGTGTCGACGTCCAGGATGGCGAAGATACGGCTGAGCGAAGCGCCGCCGCGCTCCAGGGCGGGTGGAAACTTGGCGAGCTGGCGCAAGGGCTTGGCGAAGACAGCCGCCCCCAACGCAATCGGCACCATCTGAAGCAGGTTGAGGCCGCGGGAGAACCAGATCACGACAAACGCGCCGCCGAGCAGCATCAGGATGCACTCCGACAGGGGACTGAAGAGCAGTTCGGCCCGGTAGGCGCGCAGGGTGGCCTTGAACTGGCGATGGTTCATCTGGCGGAAGCGGTCGTACTCGGCCTGTTCGGTATGATACGCCTTGACCACGCGGATGCCCGTGAAATTCTCGTGCATGCGTGAAACCAGGTCCGAGATGCGCTCGAGTGCGCGGCGCGTCCACACCTTCACGCGACGACCCAGGTACTGGATGGGCAGCACGCTCGCCGTGAACACGAGAGACGCCACCAGCAGCAGCCCGAGCATGTCGTATTCCACGGCGAATCCGACCACGAACACAGCCGCGGCCGCCATCTCGAACGGCGCCACGGCGCCTTCGGCGATGATGTTACCCATGACATGCTCGACCGTCTGCGTGTCGTACATGCACCGGCTGATCAGCCGGCCCACATCGATGCTGCCATAGAACCTGAGCGATTGGTTCTCCAGATGCAGGAAGATCTCATTGCGCAGATCGCGCACCACGCGCCCCGCCAGCCAGCGCAACGCATAGCGGTTGGTGTAGCCCATGGCCATGCGCAGGAACAGCACCAGCGGCAGGACGATCAGGCTGAGCGTCAGGCACTGCCAGGTCATGCTGCCGTCGGGCTTTCGCAACGGGATGCCATGGCGACCGGCGTACGCTTCGGCACGGCCGAACCAGTCCGCCGTCTTGCCGCGTTCGTGCACGACCGACGTGGCCGGCGCTGGCGGCGCCCCCGGCGCAGGTGCCACGGACGGTGCAGGCGTCACGACAGGCGCCGGTAGACTCGGATTGCTGAGTTGCTTGGTTGTTCGCGAGGCAATCTGCAGCAGCGGCAGTACGCTGCCGCCGAAGATCATGCCCGCCAGGACACCGACCAGCAGCACCAGGCGATAGGGCCGCGTGTAGCGCAACAAACGGCCGACCAACCGGCCGCTGCTGTAGGTCTGGACCGGGATATCCATGCGCGCTAGCCTTTCGTCGTCGCCAGGTAGCGCTCGACTTCCAGCGCGGCCATGCACCCCGAGCCGGCGGCCGTCACGGCCTGCCGGTAGGTCCGGTCCTGCACATCGCCGGCGGCAAAGACACCGGCGACGCTGGTGCGGCAGTTGCGGGCAACAATGTACCCGTCGGTGTCGAGTTCGAGCGCGCGCGCGAACGCCGCCGTGTTGGGATCATGCCCCACCGCAATGAACAGCCCCTGCAAGGCCAGCACACGCTCGGTGCCCGTGACCGTATCGCGCAACCGTACGCCAGTCACCTCGCCGCGGGCCACGTCCAGCACCTCGCTCACGACGCTGTTCCACGCGACGGTGATCGCCGGATGCGCCAGGACGCGTTCGGTCATGACCTTGGATGCGCGAAAGGCGTCGCGACGATGAATGACGGTGACATGCGATGCCATGCGCGCGAGGTACAGGGCATCCTCCATGGCGGTATCGCCGCCGCCCACCACCGCCACATCCTGGCCCTTGAAGAAGGCGCCGTCGCAGGTGGCGCACCCCGACACGCCCCGGCCGACCAACGCCTGTTCCGACGGCAGCCCCAGATAGCGCGCCTTGGCGCCGGTTGCCACGATCACGGTCCGCGCGTCGAGCGTGGTTCCCGAGGCCAGCGTCAGCCGCTTGACGTCGCCGCCCAAGTCACATCCCGTGACTTCGTCCATCACGAGGCGCGCGCCCACGCGCTCGGCCTGTGCGCGCATCGTGTTGACGAGTTCGAACCCGCCGATCGGCTGGCTGAAGCCGGGGAAATTCTCGACGTCGGTCGTCTGTGTCAGCTGCCCTCCGGGCTGCGTGCCTTCGATCACGACCGGTTTCAGGTTGGCTCGGGCGGCGTAGATCGCGGCCGTCAGCCCGGCCGGTCCACTGCCCACGATGACGACATTTTCCATGGTTCCCGTTCAGATTTCCGCCGGTGCCCGGCCCGTTTCAGGTGTAGCGCAAGACTTCGTCCACCGTGGTATATCCGTCGAAGACATTGCGGATGCCGTCCTCGCGCATGGTGCGCATGCCGAGTTCACGCGCTTTCTCGCGAATGAACAGCGTAGGCTTGCGATCATTGATCAACTGGCGGATCGGCTCGGTCAGTCGCAGGTACTCAAACAGGCCCTTGCGTCCCTTGTAGCCCGTGCCATTGCACAGCGAACAGCCGCGTCCGTAGTAGAACGACCGCCCCGCCACATCCGGACGCTTCAGCGACATCCGCGCCAGCACATCGTCGTCGGGCTCGTAGGCCTGCTTGCAGTTGGAGCAGATGGTCCGCACCAGGCGCTGACCCAGGATGGACTCGAGCGTGGAGGAGATCAGGTAGGGTGCCACCTGCATGTCAATCAGTCGGGTGACGGCGCCGGAGGAATCGTTGGTGTGCAGGGTACTGAACACCAGGTGGCCCGTCAGCGAGGCCTGGATCGCGATTTCAGCCGACTCCAGATCGCGGATCTCACCGATCATCATCACATCGGGGTCCTGACGCAGGAAGGCGCGCAACACGTTGGCGAACGTGTTGCCGGTCAGGGGGTTGATCGGCACCTGGATGATGCCGTCGATGTCGTATTCGACCGGTTCCTCGGCCGTCAGCAGTTTCTGGTCGATCGTGTTGATGCGGTTCAGACAGGCGTAGAGGCTGGTCGTCTTGCCCGAGCCGGTCGGCCCGGTGACGATGATGATCCCGTTCGGCTTCTCGATGTCGAGTGTCAGCGCCTCGAACACGTCCTCGGGCAGGCCGATGTTCTCGATATCCAGCGACACGACGCTGCGGTCGAGCACGCGCAACACCACGCTCTCGCCAAAACGCGTCGGCAGGCAGGACACGCGCAAGTCGATGTGGCGGCCCGCGACCGTCAGCGAGATGCGGCCGTCCTGCGGCATGCGCCGCTCGGCGATGTTGAGGTTGGACATGACCTTCAGGCGCGAGATGATCGGCAGCGCCAGGCGCCGCGGCGGCGGCTGCATCTCGTAGAGCGCACCGTCCACGCGGTAGCGGATGCGGAACTCCTTCTCGAACGGCTCGAAGTGGATGTCCGACGCGCGGTCGGCGACGGCCTGGTAGAGCACCAGGCTCACGAACCGGACGACCGGGGCCGAACCGGCGGCCTGCTCGATCCCCTTCTCGTCCGCGGTCTCATCCACGGCCAGCGACGCATCCTGCTCGATGATCGTCTCGAGGTTGGACAGCATGTCATTGACGGTCTCGCTCTCGTCGCCATAGAACTGGTTGACGCGCGCGCGGACATCGACTTCACGCGCCATGACGAAGGCCACGTCGCGCGTCAGGACGAACATCAGTTCGTCCATGACATGCGGCTCGACCAGCATGGACGTGGCCAGCGTGATCGTGCCCGGCTGCATCGAGACGGGCACCACGTTGTACATGCGCGCCACGCTGGCCGGCAGGCTCCGGATGACGTCGGGGGTGATCTCGTAGGTGGTCAGATCGACCACGTCGCACCCCTGGTAGGCGGCCATCATGCCGAGCAGGTCGTCCTCGGTGGTGTAGCCGGTGTCGATGATCAGGTTGCGCAGCGGCTTGGCGGTGCGGTCGTGCTCCTCGCGGAGCTCCTGCGCCTGCGCTGCGTCCATGATCCCGTTGCTGACCGCAAGATCCAGAATGGAATCGAAATGCTCCGGGGTGCTCATATCACTTTCCCCTTGCCTGCAGTTCTTCCTTGAGTTTCGCCACCAGCGTGTCCGGATCCTGCGACTTGGTGATCACGTCCTCGTAGTGGATGAGCCCCTTCAGGTAGAGCTCGAGCAGATGCGAGTCCAGCGTCGTCATGCCGTACTTGGAACCGGTCTGGATATCGGATGTGATCTGGAAGGTCTTGTTGTCGCGAATGCGCGCGCGAATCGCCGGCGTGGAGATCATGACCTCGAAGGCCGCCACGCGGCCCGGCTTGTCGGCCCGCGGCAGCAGCAACTGCGAGATCACCGCCACCAGGCCGACCGACAACTGCGTGCGCACCTGTTCCTGCCGGTCGGTCGAGAAGGCGTCCACGATGCGGTCGACGGTCGTGGCGGCGCCGGTCGTGTGCAGCGTGGCGAAGACAAGGTGACCTGTTTCGGCCGCCGTGATGGCGGCCTGCATCGTCTCGAGGTCGCGCATTTCGCCGACGAGAATCACGTCCGGGTCCTGGCGCAGGCCGCGGATGATCGCCTCGGCGAAGCTCGGCACGTCCACGCCGATCTCACGCTGCGTGACGATCGACTTCTTGTGGTTGTGGTAATACTCGATCGGATCCTCGATCGTCACGATATGGGCGTCGCGCTCGACGTTGATGATGTTGATCATGCTGGCCAGCGTGGTCGATTTGCCCGAACCGGTGGGGCCGGTAACGAGAATCAGGCCGCGCGGGCGGAACAGCAGCTCCTTGACCTGGTTGGGCAGGCCGATCTGCTCCAGTGTGAGCAGTTTGGAGGGGATCAGACGCAGGACGACGCCCACGTTGCCCTTCTCCTTGAACACGCTCACGCGAAAGCGCGCCAGTTCGCCGAATCCGAAACCGAAGTCGGTGCCGCCGCGCTCGCGCACCTTCTGCTGATGCTCGGCCGATGTGATGCTCTTCATCAGCCGCTCGGTGTCATCGGGCGTGAGCGGCGCCGCGTCGAGCGGATTAAGCGCCCCGTGGATGCGCAGGATCGGCGGCACGCCCACGCGCAGATGCAGGTCCGACGCGCCTTCGTCGAAGGCCAGCTGCAACAGATCGCTCATCTCAACGGCAGGGTTGCTCATCAGTCCGCGTCTCCCATCGTCGCCCGCAACACTTCTTCCAGCGTGGTCATGCCGGAGGCCACCTTCAGCAAGCCGTCCTCGCGCAACGTCCGCATGCCCATTTCGCGCGCACGGGCGCGCAACTGGGTCGACGGCAGGTGGTCGAAGATCATGCGCTGGATGCTGTCATCAACCGGAAACATCTCGAAGATGCCTTTGCGCCCCTTGTAGCCGGTCAGCGAGCAGACCGGGCAGCCGCGACCGCGGAAGAGTTCGCCCTTGGCCGTCTCGCGCGCGGCGCTCCCGAGCATCTTCATCTCGCGATCCGTGACGACATGCCGCTCGCGGCAGCTGTCGCAGATGCAGCGCACCAGCCGCTGGGCCATCGCCGCCCGCAGGGCCGATGCCACCAGGAACGGCTTCACACCGATGTCCAGCAGACGGGTCACCGCGCTGGGCGCGTCGTTCGTGTGCAGCGTGCTGAACACCAGGTGACCGGTCAGCGCGGCCTCCATGGCGATATCGGCCGTTTCAGCGTCGCGGATTTCACCGATCATCACGATGTTGGGTGCCTGGCGCAGGATGGCGCGCAAGGCGTTCGAGAACGTGAGACCGACGTCGCGGTTGACCTGCACCTGGTTGACGCCCGTCATCTGGTATTCGACCGGGTCCTCGACGGTGATGATCTTGCGATCGGGCAGGTTGATCTGTCCGAGGCAGGCATAGAGCGTGGTCGTCTTTCCCGAGCCGGTCGGCCCCGTCACCAGCAGCACGCCGTCCGGCAGCGCGATCAGACGCTCGAAGCGCTGCTGGTCATCGGACAGGAATCCGAGCTGCGGCAGACCGAAGGAGATCGTCTGCTTCTCGAGCAGACGCATGACAATGCTCTCGCCGTGGTTGGTCGGCACGGACGACACGCGCAAATCCAGTTCGCGGTTGCGGACATTGACCTCGATGCGGCCGTCCTGCGGCACGCGTTTCTCGGAGATCTTCATGCCCGCCATGATCTTCACGCGCTGCAGGATCGCCGCCTGCAGCCGCTTGGGCGGCGCATCCATCTCCAGCAGCACGCCGTCGATGCGGTAGCGCACGCGGAACCGCTTCTCCATGGGTTCCAGGTGGATGTCGGAGGCGCGCCGGCGGCAGGCCTCCATGATGATCATGCTGACGAGTTTGATGACCGGCGCGTCGGAATCCGTCGATTCGGTGCCGGCGAGCTTCTCGTCCAGCGTCTGCGACGACACCTCCACCTCGCCGTCGGCCATCTGGCCGATCAACCCCTCCATGTCGGTTTCGGAGGGGTAGAGCTTGTCGATCGCCGCCGTGATCTCCTTGCGCGAGGCTGTCACCGCCTCGATCCG
The DNA here is from genome assembly GCA_964417715.1 of uncultured Lentisphaerales bacterium. Taxonomy (GTDB): domain Bacteria; phylum Verrucomicrobiota; class Kiritimatiellia; order RFP12; family CAYQJG01; genus CAYQJG01. The sequence goes on from CAYQJG010000001.1 coordinate 80,809, forward strand.
GCACTTGAGCAGGTAGCCCAGGCTGTCGAGCGTGTCGTAGTTCATCGGATCGCTCAACGCCACGGTCAGGGCGTCGCCGTTCCGGTAAAGCGGCACGACGCCGTACTTGCGCACGGCGTCGGCGGTCATCAGGTCGCGCACGTTCTGGTCGATGGTGGCAGGGTCGATGTGCACCACCTCCATGCCGAACTGCGTCGCCACGAGGCTGAGAACATCCGCCTCGGCGATCACCTTCATGTTCAACAGGATGTCGACGACCGTCTCGCCTTCCTGGCGCAACGACATCGCGGCATTGTCAACCTGTTCCTGTGTCACCAGGCCGTGTTCCTGCAGCAGCTGCAGCACATAATCGTCGTTCGAAGTCACGCCGGTTCTCCTGCGCTACGGGCGGCTTGCCCGTCGCGCGTTCATTGCGCGGCCAACCGTTCCGCCACCAGCCGTCCCGCAAGTTTCGGGTCCGCCTTGCCACGACTCAATTTCATCACCTGCCCGACGAAAAAGGCCGCTGCGGCCTGCTTGCCGGCCTTCCAATCCGCCACCGTCTTCGGGTTCGCCGCAATCGCCTGGTCGACCAGCCGGACGACCTCATCGCCGTCGCTCACCTGCCCCAGTCCGCGCGCCGTCACCAGCGCCGCCGGCCGGCCGCCCTGCGCGAACAGCTCGGGCAACAGTTCTTTCGCCGTCGGCATGTTGATTGTGCCGGCGCTCACCAGCCCGATCAGCTCGGACAACGCCTCCGGCGTGAGCGCGCTGGCACCCAGCGTTTTGCCCGTCTCGGTCAGCAGACGCAGCACATCGGTCATCACCCAGTTCGAGACGGCCTTGCCATTGCCGCAGGCGCGCGCCGCCGCCTCGAAGAAGTCCGCGACCTCGCGATCCGCCGCCAGCACCCCCGCATCATACTCCGGAATGCCGTATTCCGCCACCAGCCGTGTGCGTCGCCGTGAAGGCAGCTCGGGCAGCTCGGACCGCCACGCCTCGATCTGGGCGCGGTCGAGCACCACCGGCAGCAGGTCGGGCTCGGGAAAGTACCGGTAATCGTGCGCGTCTTCCTTGGAGCGCATCGGCAGCGTCACGCCGGCATCGGGATCCCAGCGCCGTGTCTCCTGGATGACCCGCCCGCCGCCCTGCAGGAGGTCGATCTGGCGGCGCACCTCGAACTCCAGCGCCGCGTGCACAGCCTTGAAGCTGTTCATGTTCTTGAGTTCGGCCTTGGTTCCAAGCTGCTTCTGGCCGGCCGGGCGCACGCTGACGTTCACGTCACAGCGCAGGTTGCCCTCCTCCATGTTGCAGTCGCTGACGCCGGTGTAGAGCAGGATCTGCTTGAGCGTCTGAAGGAAGGCGACCGTCTCCTCGACCGAAGTCATCTCGGGTTCGGTCACGATCTCCATCAGCGGCACGCCCGCGCGGTTGAAATCCACGCCGCTGCACGTGCTGTGGTGGGTGCTCTTGCCGACATCCTCCTCGAGGTGGATGCGCGTCAAGGCGATGCGGCGCGTTCCGCCAGGCACCGGAATCTCCACCGCGCCGCCCAGGCAGAGCGGCTTGTCATACTGCGAAATCTGGTAATTCTTGGGCATGTCGGGGTAGAAATAGCTCTTCCGGTCGAACTTGCTGTACGGGTTGACCTCACAGCCGAGCATCAGTCCGGACAGAACGGTCAGCCGCACGGCCTCGCGGTTCATCACCGGCATCGCCCCGGGATAGCCCAGGCAGACCGGACAGACATGCATGTTGGGTTCGGCGCCGAAGGACGTCGCGCAGCCGCAGAACATCTTCGAGCGCGTCCGCAGCTGCACGTGCACCTCGAGACCGACTGACACGGAGTAGGTCATGGCTGCCCCTCCCGCGTCCGCTCAATCGCCCGACCCACGCGCAGCACGCGCTCCTCGCCGAAGGCGGGCCCCAGCACCTGCACCCCCACCGGCCGGCCATCGGCCGCACACCCGCATGGGACCGAGAGGCCGCAGATGCCGGCCAGGTTGGCCGTCACCGTGAAGATATCGCCCAGGTACATCTGCAGCGGATCGTCAGCCGTCTCGCCGATGCGGTAGGCCGGCACGGGTGTCACCGGCGTCAGCAGGGCGTCGCACTGCGTGAAGACCGACTCAAAATCGCGGCGGATCAGCGTACGCGCCTGCTGCGCCCGCAGGTAGTAAGCGTCGTGATAGCCGCTGCTGAGCACATACGTCCCCAGGATGATTCGACGCTTGACCTCGTTGCCGAAGCCCGCGGCACGCGTCAGATCGTAGAGGTCGCCCGTCGAGCCCGCACCGGGCGGACGCGTGCCGTAGCGCACGCCGTCGAAACGCGCCAGGTTGGCCGATGCCTCGGCCGTCGCGAGGATGTAATAAGTAGCCACGGCGTATTCGGTGTGCGGCAACGAGATGTCGACGATCTCGGCGCCCAGTGCCTGGCAGGTGGCCACCGCCGCACGCACGCGCGCCGCCACGTCCGGGTGCAGTCCGGCGACGAAGTACTCCCGCGGCAGACCGAGCCGCATCCCCTTGAGATCCCCGCTGCCACCATCTGCAAGCGCCTGCACGTAGTCGGGCACCGGGCGGTCGAGCGACGTGGCGTCCAGCGGGTCGCGGCCCGCCATCACGCCCAGCAGCAGGGCGGCATCCTCGACCGTGCGTGTCAACGGCCCGATCTGGTCGAGTGACGACGCATAGGCAACGAGGCCATAGCGCGAGATGCGCCCATAGGACGGCTTGAGCCCCACGCAACCGCAGAACGAGGCCGGTTGACGGATCGAGCCGCCGGTATCCGTGCCCAGCGCCGCCAGCGCCAGTCCGCCGGCCACCGCCGCCGCGGAGCCGCCGCTGGACCCGCCCGGCACACACCCCGGCGCAGCCGGGTTCTGGGTCACCTGGAAAGCCGAGTTTTCGGACGTGGACCCCATGGCGAACTCGTCCATGTTGGTCCGGCCGACGAACAGCGCACCGGCGACGCGCAGCCGCGCGATCGCCGTGGCATCATACGGCGCCGTGTACCCGCGCAGCAGGCGCGAACCGCAGGTGCAGGGCTGCCCCATGACGTTGACGATATCCTTGATCGCCAGCGGAACACCCAGCAGCGCCCCGTCGGCACCGCCGGCCCGCGCGCGATCCGCCGCTTCGGCCTGACGCAGGGCGTCGGCTTCATCGACCCACAGGTAGGCGCGCAGTTCGGCGTCGCGCGCGGCGATCGCCCCCAGCACCGCGCGCGTCAGATCCACTGACGAGAACGTCTTGCGCCGCAACCCTTCGGCGGCCCGACACAGACTGAGGTGCGCAATATCCAACGACCTACTCCACGATCCGGGGAACCTTGAACTCATCCCCGATTCGCTCGGGGGCATTGGCCAGCACGCACTCGCGTGGCAGACTCGGGCGGGTCACGTCGTCCCGGAAGACATTGTAGACGGGTTGCCCATGCGAAGTCGGCTCGATGCCGGCCACGTCGAGACCAGCGATCTTGTCCACGTAAGACAGAATGGTCTCAAGCTGGCGCTGGAAGACCTCCTGCTCGGACGCCGTCAGCCGGATGTGCGCCAACCGCGCAACATACGCAACATCAATGTGTTCGGAAGCCAATGCCTCGCTCCTTCGTGTCGCATGGAGAAGCACGTCGCAATTGACAGGGCATCATATCGACTCCCTCCCGCGGCGACAACCTGAAACTCCCCGCCCAGAGAGGCGCGCCACGCCGGGAGAGGCCCTTACTGCGCAACGCGGGTGGCCGCCGCTCGCAGAACCGGCGGAGCGACCTTGATGACCTGCGGGAAGGCAAGCTCCGACTGGGCCAGCGGCAACGCCTTGGGGCTGGTGCCCGTCGCAGGCTGCAGGTAGGCGCGAACCACAATCATGAGCGGCTCGTTCATGGGTACCTGGTCTTCGGTGACCTCAAAAGTATATGGGGCATCGCTGGGCTCGCGCGTAAAGGTCACCTGCCAGACCTTGTCGGCGTCCGGGTCGCCCGGCAGGTAGGCGTCGGCGCTGCCGGCCAGTTGGTTCATCACGATGGAATAGAACGCGGTCAGTCCACTCAGACGGGTGACCGACACGTTGACGTAGGTGGCCTTGCCTGACATCTCGTGGTTGTAGCCGACGACGACCAGTTTCTCGGGCGCCGGGCCCAGCATGGCGAAAGAAACCATGTAGGGCGTGTCGCGGCAGTCGGCAAAACAGGGGACCAGCCGTTCGATGCCGATGTACCCGTCCTCCCAGGGAACGGGTATCGCGCGGCGCACCTGACAGGATCGACGCCCATAGCGCTCGACGATGCGATCAACAAGCCGGCGGACAGGTCGGCCGTCCTCAATATCCCCCGTGCCCTGTGCGCGCAGGGGCGGAAACGGGATGGGGACCGGCTTCTGCTGCACAACGGGACGCACGCGCAACACCGTGGCACCCGGGTCCTGAAGCCATTCATAGGTCGGCGAACCTTCAAGCAGTGCATCCGGATCGGCAATCCGCGCCAACACGGTGAGTACGTCCGACTTGTTGCCGTAGCCCATGCGGACCAGCGGCGTCACACCATCCTCCTTGAGCGTCGGAATGACCAGCGTGTTGACCATCGACTCCGGGAAACCGGCCGCGGCCAGGGCCCTGCGCGCCGCCTGCTCCGTGGCCCGGTCGCCGGTCACGATCATGGCCATCCGCTTCCCGAACGCGTCCTCGCCGGGCCCGGCCGATGTCTTGATGACAAGCTGGTTCAACGAATCACCGAGACTCCCGAACACCTCGATCCGATCATCATAGGGCGGGTTGCCCTTCTCCCGGCGCGTGTTGTACCGGCTGAAGACATACGCCGTGTACGAGAAGTACGGGCACGGCGGCGGCGTCGTGCCCAGGTGGATCAGGGCTTCATCGGCGCGCAGCCGGTACCCCATCCGCATGCCCTCGTCAAGGGTGTAGCGCCCCTCCGGGTCCGGGTCCGGTTCACCGGGCGCGAGCGGTACCTCCATGATCCCGTAAGGCGAGGTGGGGTTGTTCACGTAGCAGATCGGCAGGGAGGCGCAATCCTCGATGCGGAAGATTCTGAAGCAGCCATCCTGCACGTCGAAGCGCTCCGCACTGAGCGCAGCGCGCACCCGGCTGACTTCGTCCGGGGAAATCCTGGCATGCGTCGCGGCAAGGTCACCGGAGGACGAAGGCAACCCGGAGGAGCCCCCCCCTGCGCAGCACGCGAACGCGACACCCAACACGGCCACAGCGGGCCGACAGCACGTCTGTATGGTTCCACGCATGGCCGGCATGCTGCCAGAACTGCAGCAGGCAAGTCAAGAGGCGGCAGACACCCCGCACGCGCGGCTTCAGTCCGGCAGGACCGCGTCGAAGCCGTGCGTGGTGGCCACGCGTCCGGCCAGGCCGAACAACTGCAGCTTCACTTTCTTGTGCCGCTTGAGCTCCTGGCGCAGCGTCGTCACATCGGCAGACGCATTCAGGCTCTCATCGACCGCGTATTCGATCAGTTGCAGCGACTTGGCCTTGATCACGGAGTAAATCGACGACCCGTGCGACTGATCGCTCGTGCGCGAACCCAGGCGCAGCGGCAGACGGAACGACTTGTTGCCCACGACCAGCCTGGCCTCGGTCGCCACGATCGCGTCCTGATACCCCTGATTGCCCACCGCCGCGCGCACAATCAAGTGCTCCGAGAACTCGCGCGCCGGCCCAAGCTTCTTGGCCAGTTCGGCGATCAGCGAGTTGACGAACGCATCCTCGGTTTCGCTCCTCGTGCGCTCGTTGCCCATCATCTCCTTGACGCGCACCAGCGTCTTCTGCGTCTCGGCGCGCAGGTCCGCCATCAAGGCGCTCCGATAGTGTTCGCGGTAGACGGGAGCCAGGCGGACCAGCAGCGCCGCATCGACCTGCTCGCCGCCCAGGGCCAGCAGATCGGAGTCGATCCTTCTGCGTTGCTGCTCCTGCAGATCGCGGTACTGCAAGGCCAGTTCATGCACCACACGGAACTCCTGAATGGTGAAGAAGTTGCCCCGGACACACCGCTCGAACCCCCAATGGACGCGGCTGTCGACGTAGGCCATCAGATGGCCGAACATCAGCAGGTCGGTCTGGAGTTGCACGGGCAGCGAAACGCCGTCCTCATAGCAGACCTCGGCATGGCCGACGTGCACGCGCGGCCGCGTGAAGAACCGCTCAATGAAGAAACCCGCCGGTGCGCCGATCAGGCCACCGGCCAGACTGCCGCCAATCATAGCCACTGCATTTGCGTCCACAGACCCCTCCCCGGTTGAGCGCCCGCGCACAGGATGACACGCGCTTCCTTGTCTCTTAGCGTAGGCTGATAGCGATCAACTGTCAACGCGGTTTCGGCCAAGCATCAGACCGGGTGCCGGGCATATCGATTGACATTCCTGATCGGACGTACAATCATCTGGTGCACTGAGATGCTGTTACACCGGAAAGATGCTTCAACCGGCTGGTGGAGGAGCTCGCCATGCAGCTTCGCAAACGGATGAAACGAAGCAAGCCCGCGCCACGCAACCCCATGCATGGAGCGGTCCTGCAACTCGCACACCCGTGGAAGCAGCACGATGCGTCGGCTGTATGCGAGGCACTGGCGGGCCTGTACGTCGAATTGTGGCCGCGGCAGGCGCCGAGCGCAATCCCCGCGGGCGGCGGGGCGCGGTGCGTTGCCATCCGTTCCGAGTTGTGGGGTGGGCCGGCGGCGGGCGGAGCGCTGCGCCGCGTAGCCTGTCCGCATGGTCAGCCCTGCGCCGTCATGGTCGCGCCTGACGTGCCGGACTACAGCCTGGTGGTCCGGTTGGGCGCCTGCGGTCGCGGGCCGGCGGTGCACACAGACGCCCTGGCGTCCGACTCGGCCAACCGGGAGGCGCTGTTCGAGACCGCCGTCAACACCCTGTCGCTCATGCTCGGCCACGTGCGCGCCGTGCCGGCGCATGGCCCCGGCGCCCGTGCCGCGACACACGACCTGTCGTTGCGGCAGAAACGGATGGTGCTGGGCGTGTGCCGTTGTGTCCATGAACAGTACGGCGACTGCCACCTGGGCCTGCGCCGTCTGGCGCTAGAGGCCGATGTCTCTGTCTCACACCTCTGCGCCCTCTTCACACACGGCGTAGGCATCCCCTTCCGCTCGTACCTGCGGCTGTGGCGGCTGCACAAGGCGCGTGCGTGGCTGCTGGAGGACCGTCTGGAGATCAAGGAGATCGCCTTTCGCGCCGGATTCAGCGACCCGAATCGCTTACGGCTCGAGTTCAAGGCGGACACAGGCATGGCGCCGCGCGTCTGGCGCGAGACATGCCGCTGCACACCTGCGAGCTGGACGGCAGCTCCCTAAGGCCGGGCCGTCCATCCGGCCAGAAGCGTGGCGACGGCGGCGCGCGCTTCGGGCGGCAGGGCATCCTGATGGTCGCGTACGTCCCGCAGCAGGGCACGCGCCTTTTCGTGCTGCCCCGACTGCCACAGGACGCGCGCCTCCGTCAGGGAGACCTGCCAGTCCTGCGGTGCCAGCGCGCGGGCATGGGCAATGACTTCGCCGGCCTCCGTCGTCTTGTTCCGATCAAGCAGCACGCAGGCCAGGGTGTCGAGGACCGCAACACTGTTGGTGGCCATACCGAGAGCTTGTCGCGCGGCGCCTTCGGCGTCTTCCAGCGCGCCGCGCTGACGCAGCACATCGGCCAGGTTGTTCCACGCTGTCGCCGAGCCGTCGGACGCCACGCTGCAACGCAGGTGCCACTCCGCATCGGTCGTTTCACCTCGCGCAGCGGCCTGCGAACCCAGCACGAAGTGCGCCAGCCCGTTGTCAGAGTCGAGTCGCACCAGTTCGCGGGCATCGCGCTCGGCCGCAGCGAGGTCGGTCAGAACGAGATCCAGGCTCAGGATGCGCGCCAGGAGGTCCTGCCGACCGGGCTGCATGGCCACGGCACAACGGAAGGCCTGGCGCGCCGCTGCGTACGCCGGCGGCCGCCGTCCGGCCTCGACGACGCCCTGAACCTGGAACACCAGCGGATTGCCCGCACGCCCGGCGGCCTTGATCATCCTCGGCAGGACGGCTGCCGCAGCCTCGTCGGCCCGCCCCTGCTCGACCATGGCTGTCGCCAGCAGAGCAAAGGCCTGGAGATTACCGGGGTCTGAATCGGTCAGCGCGAGCAGCCGCGTGCACGCCGCGTCCGCATTGTGTTCGGCCAGTTCGATCGCGGCCTCTTCCAGCGCGCATGCGGGCGCAGGCAGACCGGCCACGCGCGCCCTGGCCAGCCACGTTCGCGCCGCAGCCGCATCGCGGCGTAGCAGGGACAGGCGCAGCAACCCGGTCAGCGCGCGCGGATCGGCAGGCTGACGGTCCAGCATACGGCGAAACAGCTCTTCGCCGCGCACGAAGTCGCCGGTCGTCAGACTGAACGAGGCCAGCACACCAAGGAACGCATCGCGATGCTGACCGTCGGGCGTCACATCTGCAGCCCGGGTCAGCGCACTGCGGGCCAAGTCCGTCTGGCCGATCTGCATCCAACCCGTGCCCAGGCCAGCCAGGGCTTCGGGGGCGCGCACCTGACCATGCAACTGAACGAGGGCCAGAAATGAAGGACGGCGCTTGATTGCCGCAAGTCCGGCTTCGGCCTCGCGTTCGGCCGTCTCCTTCTCCTCCGGCGTCAGGACGCCCTGCCGCGCCAGCATCATCCGGTTCAGCAACGCGCTCGTGTTGTCAGGGTCGAGCCGCAGCGCCTGGCGGTAGGCTTCATGCGCCTCCTGCGGCCGGCGCACATCCTCAAGCAGGACGCCGCAGTCGTTCGCTACCAGCGACAGGTGCCGGCGCAAAGCCCGCGCCAGCCGGTCGATGGGGTCGCGATCCCTCTCCCCCTTGCCGTACGGCAAGGTCTGATCCATGCGCGTCCAGAATGCCTGCGCCTCCGCGAACGGCGGCACCTGAGCCAGCCCATCGACTTCGCGCGTGCCAATGAACAGGAAGCGGTCGGGGACCGCCTGCCAACCCGCGGCGCGCCACACGTCCGGTGCACCGTACAGTGCAAGCAGACGACCGGCGGCAGGATCAACGGCCAGCCACTCCTTCACGAACACGGAGCCGCCAACCGTCGCGGCATTGGCCAGTCTCGTCCGGTACACCTGCAGCTGCGGATCGGCGTCGATGAGCGCGCGCAACTGCGCCAGTTGCGCCGGCCGGCGGTCCTGCGCCAGATTCACCAGACGCAGGACCTTCCCTCGTGCGGCAGCCAACCGGCAGAGGTGACGGTCCAGTGCGCCATCTGTGGCCAACCAGGTTCGCTCGCCAAGCTGATCGAGCACGTCGGACGCGCACCGGTCCGCGAATGCGCCGCGACGTCCGTCCGCCAGACGTCCGTTGCGCATGACGGCAAACAGCAGGACTGCGGCGAAGGCCCCGCTCATCACAAGGGAGACAGCCGTCTCGACGCGCCGCGCCTCCTCACGCCGTTGAGCGGCACCCCTCCCGACGTCATCCTCAACCGGAGCCGGCCATGGCACGAGCAGCCCGCGCAACCAGTAGGCGCAGACCCAGCCGCCCAACATGGCCGCCAGCATCATCTCCAGCACCGGCAGGCGTCCGACAGCGGCCCAGGCGGGCCAAGGGGGAATGGAAATATTCACCAGCAAGGCCAAGACGGCAAGCGTAAGTGCCACATGAAGGAAACTCACGGCCGGTGTGCGGGGGTCCGAAAGGCGCGGCCAGGCGCCGGCTTGGAGCGTCACCCATGGCAACACGAGGATCAACAGCAGCCAGAGCCACCCCATATCCGGCAGGTAGGCACGCAAGTCACCGATCTGCACCACCTGACGCAGCAATCCCATCCATGACGTACCGGGAGCGCGTGCGCTCAGAAACCATGCCGCCGCCGTACAGCAAACGGCCCCACACAGGCCGACGGCCGCGAGGCGACAGACGAGAGCCCATTTCAGACGATGCCGCAGGTACAGCGCGACCAGCGTGGCGATGACGAAGTACGGCGCGAGCAGCAGGAACATCGCCGTTTCGATCACGCCGGAGCCGCCCAGCAGGGCCAGGACATACACACGCCATAGCCCGTGCCGTGCAACATAACCATGGTACAAGGCGAAAGCACAGGCCACGAGCAGCACGTCGAAAGCAAACGGGTTCAGCCGGGTGGCGGCACTCCACCCCGCCAGACTGACGCCGAACACGATGGCCGTCACCAGCCCGGAGAGGGCCGACACGAGCACGACACGCTGTTGAGCAACCGGCGTGTCGACTTCGAACCGACTGTGTACCCAACTCGCGACATGGCCACACAGCAGCCCAGCTGTGGCCGCGACCGCGACGGCGCTCGACAGGTTGAGCCACCACACCTGCTCCCCGAGCGGCAGATGCCCCCAAGCCGCGACCCACACGCGCCACAGCGGACGCGTGGCGTCAGGCCACGGCTCCACCCCGGTGGCCGCAGCCACCCACGCGGCTGAATCACCCGGATAGAGACCCCGGCTCAGCGTGACGACATAGAGCGCGAACAGCGTACAACCCGCAGCCGCGCCCACCATGGCGAAGAGACGCCTGGGCTCACCTTCGCCAACCGGACTTGGCATGTCAGCCACGCCTGAAGCAGCGGCGTAACGCCACCGTTCCCACCCCGACAAGGGCCAGGGCCAACGTGCCGGGCTCGGGAATCGTATGCACCGGCCCTGCGCCGCCGCTCACATCCTGGGTCCAGTTCTCCACCTGGGTCGGAACGCTGTCACAACGCCACCCCGTGTCGATCAGGGCGTAGACGGCGTCGGGCACATCATACCCGATGTAGTACACGCCGGCTGTCAGCGGAACACCCGCATAGTGCAGCGACCCGATCTGGAAATCCGGAGATGTCGAGACAACCTGATCGGGCGTATACGTGTCGGCCTCCACCCGCGGCCCCGGCCCCACGAGGCCCCAACCAGCCACCGGATTGTCCGCTCCCGTGTCCGTGCTGACCCACGCTGGGGCGCCCGCGTATACCGCGCCGACGTAGAAGTCCGTCAGAACCTCGCCGACTCCGACCACGACCTCGTATTCGACATACTTCACAAACGCGGAGTAACTGGTCTCCGTGTAATCGGGGGCGCCTGTGTTCGGGTGGCTGTCAAACACCCCGTCAAAGTTGCAGAACACCTGATAAGCCTGCGCACTGGACGCGACGGTCACCAAGAGCGCCACACCTGCGATGAGTTTTCTCATGCTTCAACTCCCCTTTCTGGGACTCCGCCTCTTCAGTGACCGCAGCACAGGCACGATCACATAGTGTCAGCGTACAGATGCACATCATCGCGTGCAACCGTCGTTACTTCGTTTCTCCCGTCGTTACTTCGGTGTTTGGCAACGCGGTCGGCGCACTCACGCGGCACCCTTGAGCCTTGAGCCCCGCGAGGACTCGCCTGTCGTTTTGATCGCTTTCTGGTGCGCGCCCTGTTATACCTTGGTGTAGTTCGACTGACGCATGTCTGTCGGAGCAGGAGACTTGCCCCGGCAGTGGATGAGATTACCCATGGAATGGCTCCCCTGCCACCCGGCATTCCGCTGTGGCCAACTTATAGTCGTGCCGCTCCTGTTGGCGGCCACCTGCTTCCCGTGTGCGGCGCACGGCCAGAAGCCATCAGCCCGCGCATCTCTCATCGTCGTGAGTGACGACAACTATCCGCCCTATGTCTTCCGCGAAGCGAGTGGGAGAGTGCGGGGAATCATCCCGGACCAGTGGGCCCTGTGGGAGCGCAAGACGGGGGTGAAGGTTGAGCTGCGAGCGATGCCCTGGTCCGAAGCCCAGCAGACCATGCGGGAGGGCCGGGCGGACATCATCGACACGATCTTCTTCACCGAGGAGCGCGCCAAGCTCTTCGACTTCACCCCGGCCTACGCCCGGATCGAGGTTCCCGTCTATGCCCACAAGACGCTTGGCGGCATGGGTGACTTGTCGTCGCTGAAAGGTTTCACCATTGGCGTCAAGACCGGCGACGCCGTGATCGACTTTCTCACCCTCCGTGGCATCCGCGACCTGAAGGAGTATCCCAGCTACGAAGCCATCATCCTGGCGGCCAAGAGCCAGGAGATCAAGGTGTTCTCGGTTGACCAGCCCGCAGCCGTCTATTTTCTCTACAAACACAGCATCCAGAACGAGTTCCGCCAGTCTTTCGTTCTCTACACGGGTGAGTTCCATCGGGCCGTCGCGAAGAACCACCCCGACCTGCTGCACCTGGTGCAGGATGGTTTCGAGCGAATCTCACGGCGCGAGTACCGCGCCATCGACCGGAAATGGATGGGGTCGCCATTCCTGCTCCGGGAATTCCTCCGCCAGTGGCGGCCCTGGATCATCAGTGGGGTCGCCGCCATTCTGGCACTGGTGATGGGCAATGTGCTCCTCGGACGGCGCGTCCACGCCAGGACAGCCGAACTGCGCACCGCGGTGGCGGACCTGCGGCAGGGACTGGCCGCGCGACGGGAATCGGAGAATGCCCTGCGGGCCTCCCGCGAATATCTGGCAACGGTCTTCGATTCGATCAACGACGCCCTGTTTGTCCACGACGCGCAGACCGGCACCGTCATCGACGTCAACCGCAGGGTGTGCGAGATGTACGGGTTCTCCTCGCGCGAGGAGGCCCTGAGCGTCGACCTGGAGTCGCTGTGCGCCGCCACCCCGCCCTACGCGCTGGCCGATGGCAAGGAATGGATGAGGAAAGCGTTTACCGAGGGACCCCAGAGCTTCGAGTGGCACGCCAGACACCACGATGGGCACCTCTTCTGGGTGGAAACCAACATCCGCAAGGTGAAGATCGGCACGGACGACCGGCTGATTGTCACTGTGCGCGACATTACGGACCGCAAGCGCGCCGAGACGGAGAGAGCGGCCCTGCAGGAGCAGTTGATTCACGCCCAGAAGCTCGAGTCGGTCGGTCGTCTCGCCGGCGGCGTCGCACACGATTTCAACAACATGCTCCAGGCGATCCTCAGTTACACCGAGATGGCCATCGAACAGGTGCCTCCGGACCAGCCCCTGCACAACGACCTCCTGGAGATCCAGAAGGCGGCCCAAAGCTCGAGTCACCTCACGCGTCAGCTCCAGACCTTCGCGCGCAAGCAGCTCGTGGCGCCCACGGCGCTGAACATCAACAGCGCCATCGACGCCATGTCGGGCATGCTCCGCCGCCTCATCGGCGAGGACATCCACTTTGAGTGGAAGCCTGGGCGTAACATCGGCGCCGTGATGATGGATCACGGGCAACTCGACCAGATCGTGGTCAACCTGTGCGTCAACGCGCGTGACGCCATCGGCAAGAAGCCGGGCCACATCGCCATCGAGACCCGGAACGTCGAGATCACGCCTGCCGAAGCCGACCAATTCGCCGACATCACCTCCGGCGCGTACGTCCTGCTCTCCATCCGCGACGACGGTTCCGGCATGTCGCCGGAGACCCGTGAGCGCATCTTCGAGCCGTTCTTCACCACGAAGCCCCTCGGCCACGGGACGGGACTGGGACTCTCCATCGTCTATGGCATCGTCAAACAGAACCGCGGCAGCATCCGGGTCGGCAGCGAACCCGGCAAGGGCACCATCTTCCAGATCCACCTGCCACACTACGCGAGCGAACAGCCCGCGCACGTCCCCCCCGCCGACGCCGGACCGCCGACTCCCGCCGCCAGCCGAACCATCCTGCTGGTCGACGACGAGGAGACCATCCTGCGCATCACGGAGCGGATCCTCGACAACCTGGGCTACCGGGTGTTCGCAACCAGTTCGCCCATGGAAGCCCTGCGACTGTTCGATCAGCACATGAACGAGATCGACCTGCTGATTGCCGATGTGATCATGCCTGACATACGGGGCCCCGAGATGGCGCGCCTGATGCTGAAACAACGTCCCAAGCTCAAGCACCTGTTCATATCTGGCCATGCCGCCGATCTGCTCGCGGGGCAGGAACGGTCGCGCAATCACTCGAACTACATCCAGAAGCCGTTCTCCCGGGAGACGCTCGCACAAAAGGTGCGGGAAGCCCTGGCACAGCCATAGGACCTGACGCGAGGTATCATTGATGCGAGTTGGTTCCATGCGTTCCACGCTCCTGCTGTTGGGTGTGATCATTGTGGCCTGCATCACCGGCACAGTCTGGCCGGCCGCGGCCGTTTTCCATGCCTGGTGGTTCCTGGCGCTGGTCGGCGCGCTGGCAGCCAGCCTGCTGGCGTGCGGGGCGCGACAGTCGCTGGCACTGCGGGGCGCGCGCGGCGCGGCGGCGGGACGCCTGTTCGGCTCGCTGCTGCTGCATGGCAGCCTGATTGCAGTCCTGGTGGGCGCAGCCATGCGCGACGTCGCCGGCCAGCGCGGCACCCTCCGCCTCCACACGGGCGAGGCAACCTCAGTCGTCGACACCGACCGTGGTCCGCTATCACTGCCTTTTGACGTGACGCTGCAGCACTTCACCATCGAGACGCATGCTGTTCCCGTCGCCACGCACGGACACATCGTGGTGCATTGGCCCGGCGCGACGCCGACAGTCGTTCCGGTCGATGAAGGCGTGACGCATACCGTGCGCCCGCCGGGCGCAGCAACCGCCGCTGATCGCGCCTGCACAATCCGCGTCGTGCGCCTCGTGCCCGACTTCGTGCTTGATCGCCAAACGCGCACCATCACGTCACTTTCGAACGAGCCCCGCAACCCGGCGGCGCAGATCGAAGTCACGGCCCCGGGTTTCATCGCCACGAACTGGTACTTCGCCAACTTCCCCGGCTTCCGCATGCCCCGCCTGTCGGATGCACCGGACCCGTTCCAACTGGTCTACCAGGCGACACCTGCCACGCCGGGCGGCCGCGCGCCGATACGGAACTTCCGCAGCCGCGTGGCCTTTTCGGAGAATGGCCGCGTCGCGCGCAGCGGGGACATCGCCGTCAACGCGCCGTTGACCTGGCGGGGCTACACGTTCTACCAGGCCGGGTACAACCCGGACGATCTGGACTGGACCTCGCTGCAAGTCGTGCGAGACCCCGGCGTTCCCGTCGTTTTCGCCGGGTTTGGCATGTTGTTGGCAGGGCTCTTCCTCATGCTGTTTGTCTGGCCCAAGGACCCGTCGGCATGACCGCACTACTCAACGTTGCACTCGGATTGTACCTGGCCGCGCTGGCGCTGGCGGGCGTGCAGCTCGCCTGGCGACGGCGCGCCATCGGTTGGCTCGGCCTGGCAGCCCTGGCAGGCGGCGCGTGCGTGTTGACTGCCTACCTGGGACTGCGCTGGCACGCGGCCGGCCGTGCGCCTTTCGGCAACATGTTCGAGTCGCTCGTGCTCATGGCCTGGGCGCTGCCGGCCGTCTTCCTCCTGCTGCATGCGCGTCTGCGCGCCGCCTGGCTGTCCGCGCCCACGGCGCTGCTGGCCGTGTTGTCGCTCGCCTATGCCGGCACATACAGCTCCGACATCCAGCCGCTCATGCCGGCTCTGCACAGCAACTGGCTCTTCGTGCACGTCTTCACCTGTTTCCTGGGATATGCCGGCCTGGGCGTGGCCTTCGCGGCGGCGATCATCTACCTCGCCACCACCTGCGGCGCCTCTGCCCGCAACCCGGAGAGCAGCACACGCGAAGCCGTGATTGCCCGCACCACGGCGTTTGGGTTCTTCTTCCTGACAGTGGGCATCATCACGGGATCCGTCTGGGCCAACGCCGCCTGGGGCACCTACTGGTCATGGGACCCGAAAGAGACATGGGCGCTCATCACCTGGCTCATCTACGCGTTCTTCCTGCATAGCCGCCGCCTGGACGGCTGGCGCGGACGGCGATCGGCCTGGGTCTCGATCATCGGGTTTGTCTCGGTGATCTTCACCTACTTCGGCGTCAACCTCCTGATGGCCGGCCTCCACAGTTACGCCAGGTAGGCCGTGCTTCGGTCCGCGCGATCCGATATCAATCGGCCCCAATTGGGCCAGCGCGGGTGTTGAAGCTCCGTCCGTGATGATGTATTCTGTCTCCTCATCTTGAATCCAGCTTGTTTCCCTCTGCACAGGAAGAGGCTCTGGTCATGATTGCTTTTGTCCGCGGGTTGGTGGTGGAGCGGCATCCGACGCTGGTCGTGCTGGATGCCAACGGCGTGGGGTACGAAGTGCTGATTCCGCTCAGCACGTATGACCGCTTGCCCGCCACCGGCCAGATCTGCCAGCTTTTCACGCACCACCACGTCCGCGAAGATGCCCAGACGCTCTACGGCTTCGCCAGCGCCGACGAGAAGACCGCCTTCGAATTGCTCATCCTGGTCAACGGCATCGGCCCGAAGGTGGCCATGGCGGTACTGAGCGGGCTGACGGTGCGCGACCTGCGGGCGGCCATCGCGGAGGGCGACATCAAGCGGCTCAGCTCGGTGCATGGGGTCGGCCGCAAGACCGCCGAACGAATGGTCGTCGAACTGCGCGACCGGATCGACCCGGCCGAGGCGCTGGCGGCACGCCTGCCGCCGGGCAGCGCGGAGGCCGGTACGGCGGTCCTGCGCGATGCCGTACTCGCATTGACGGCGCTGGGGTTCGCGCAGGATCAGGCGCGCAAAATGGTGCAGGCGTCCATTGACAGCGGCGCCGACGCCTCGAATACTGAGTCGCTGCTGAAGAGCGCACTGGGTAGCCGCTAGAAGAAAGGAGCCTGTCGTGAAACGGAATATGGGCCTTTGCATCTGCCTCTTGGCGCCGCTGCTGGGGCTGGCCGGGCTGAAGGACGAAGCGCCGAGCCAGGCCGGCGCGCTCTATGACGAGGTCGAGGCCACCAGTCGTCGGGCCGCGGCGGGAACGCGCGCCGCCCTGGTGCCGGCACTGACACGCGTCTATCCGGCCATCACCAATCTGGCCGCACGGGAAGCCATCACCGCGGTGTTGGGACTGAACGCGATGATGGACCGGAAGGAGGCAGATGCCCTTCGCTACCGCGAGCACCTTCGCACGACCTATCCGAAGAGCCGCTACCAATCGCTCCTTGACCCCGCAACCTACATGACCAACTGCGTCGCTTGCAGTGGCAAAGGGCGACGGGCCGTCCCCTGCTCCACCTGCAACGGCACGGGTAAGTGCACACGATGCGGCGGTCGCGGCAGTTTCCCCCGCATGGGAACCGTCGCGGGAGGGCTGTCGGGAGGGTTGTCGGGGACACGCACCGTCACACCGACTGCGAACGACAAGGCGCAGGAAGAGTGCATCGTCTGCAAGGGCGCTGGAAAATGCAAGACCTGCGATGGCCGCAAGACCGTCGAATCCGTCTGCACAGTCTGTCAGGGCCGCGGTCAGGTGCAGTCCAACACCGTTCGACTGGCGTTCGCCGAGATGGCGCTGCGCCTGGCCGACCTGGCTTTTGCGGCGGGGCAGGCCGAACGCGGACGCGCCCTGTTCGAGGGCAAGTGGCTGGAAGCGGCGGACTACGCCCGCATCACCCGCCTGCGCAAGGAGGCGTACGACTACGTGACGCGAGCGGCGACCGAGGCGGACGCTGCCGCGAATTTCGCGCTGGCCCGTACCATCATGGAGCAGGCCGTCGCCAAGTATCCCGACGAACCGGTCGCCTGGCATGCAAAGGAGTTGCTCGCGCTGGTGAATCGCGATGAGACCGCCAGGCGGACGCGCGCCAACGTCGCCGACGACGCCAAGCAGGCCGTCGCCGATGCCGTCGAACAGATCCCCGCCCGCATCGGCGCCGTGCTGGACGCCCGCCGACTCAGGGCCAAGGCGCCCCCCTCGCTTCTGGCGCCGGAGACAGCGGACGCACTGCCGATTGACCCGCTGTCGTGGCGCGTCGAGACGCCGCTGGTCATCAGTCGCACGGCGCGTGTCGCGGTGGCCGTCGACCTGCCGACACGCAGTGGCCAGGCCATGCCGACGCGCTGGATGTTTCTCATGATTCATGGCAAGGATGGCTGGCGCATCGTGCGGGTGGACCCAGCCTAGAACGGGCTGCGCCGGCAACGAAGCGACGGAAGACGAAACGCCCCAGAATGGACTCGCGTGCAAAAAACACTCCAAATCCGTAAGAAAACGCAGCAAGAGCAGTGGTTCCATCTGGTCGGCACGGCTCAGACGGGGCCGGTGTCGGTTGCGCAACTCAAGGCCGCAGCCGCCGGAGGGCACCTGCCGCCCGACGCCTCCGTGTGGCGCTCGGACATCCCTGTCCGTGTTCCGGCCGGTTGCCTGCCCTGGCTCTTTCCCGCTGGCAAACGGGGAGCCTTTGCGCCCGATGCCGGTCTGCCAACGGAACCCGAGCAAGTCTGTCCGGGTTGCGGCGCGCACTTTGCCGCCGGCGACGCACTGTACGTGGCTCGCGATCCGCGTCTGCCCCCCGACCCGCTGCTGCACCCTGGCGAGCCGTACCGCTTCCTGCCGGCGCGCTTCACGCCCGAAGGCCAGGCCATCGACCCCGGCGGCCTACCCACCGACGAAACCGCCTGCCCGTCCTGTCACATCAGCCTGACGCAGCCGCCCCGCCCCCTGCCCGCCGTCGTCTCCGGGCCAATCGGCAATGCCGCCGCCGTGCGGACCCTCGCCGGCACGCGCCCGGTCGTACCCATCGCCGACCGTCTGCCGCCCGCCCTCGCCACCGAAGATGGCATCCGCCAGTTGGTTGCCGACCTGCGCGGCGTGCTCTCGCGCCAGGTGGCCAGCCGCACGTCCGGCGATCAGTTGGCGCGCCAGTATTCCGAGCTCTGCCGCCTGGCCACGGTGCGACTCGATCTGTGCGCCCGCCTGATGGCATCCAACATGCGCGATGAGGCAGTACGCCAGGCCAACACGCCTCCACGGCTTTCCGAAATCTGCGCCCTGCTGACATTCCCCGAGATCGACGAGTGGCGTCAGCTCTGCGCACGCAACCGCTGGTCCATGCCCGAGCGGGTGGATGCCGCAGCCGCACAGGCCATCGAAAACACGGCCTGCGCGCCTGTCGCGATCGACGCCACGTTGCGGGCGCTGCGACATGCGGTCGCGGCACGCCGGTTCGATGCGTGCGTGCGGTTGCTGCACACGCTCATGCTGATGGACACCGAGAACGCGTGCTGGACGGAAGACGCGGCGGCGTTTGAGGCGCGGCGCCAGCAGGAACTGGCAGGGGCTTGCCAGGCGGCCATTGCAGCGGGTGACCTGCCTGTTCTGTCCACACTGATGGCCGAACTCACCGGCACCTGGGTATCCCCGCCCGAAGACGCCATCCTGGTTCCCTTGACCCGTGAACTGCGGCGTCTGCGTGAAGCTGAGGCCACCCTCGGTGGACACGGCGCCGCAACGCGCTTTGCCGCCGCCTGCCAGGCTCAGGATTTCGACGCGGCCGCGGTTGCGGCCGCGGAATATGAGACGCTGACCCGGTCGGGCGTGTTCACACCGGACGAGACGACCCGCGCCAACTGGAACGCCGGGCAGGACTGGTACCGCCAGGCCGCCTCCGAGAGAGAAGCAGCCGCCCGCGCGGCCAGCGACATCGCCGCGCTCGAAGCCGCACTGGCACAACCCGAACCGACGGCCGCCGTCGACTCCCTGCTGGCCAAGCTCGTCGGCAGTGGAGCGCCGTTTGACGCCGCTCTCCGTCAACGCGCCGAAGCGGCCATCGCGCGCCGGCAGCAGCGCGAACGGCGCCAGCGTCGTCTGCATGTCACCGCGCGTGCGGCGGCGGTCATCATCACGCTCCTGGCCATCGCGGCGGCAACGTGGCAGGTGGCCGTCATGCGCCAGTTGCGCGTCTGGACGACGCAGTTGACGCCGTCGCTGGACGCCTGTGACGCCGTTCTCTTTGACCGCGAACTGGCCCGCCTGCAACGCGACAGCAGCCTGCTGCTGCGCAACCGTCTGGCCACGAGCCGGGTCGTAAGTTCGCTGCGGCAGCGGCGCGACGATATCGCCGCCCTGTGCCGCGAATCCGACCAGGCGTTCGCCCTGGTGTCAGCCGACCTGCAGGCGATCGAATCCGACGGCTTTGCCGACCCGCAGGCGACGGTGCCCAGTCTGCTGGCACGCTGCCGCAAGCCGCCCGTGACCCGTGAACGGCTGGTCTGGCTGGATGCCTACGAAACGCGCTGGCGCACAAACCAGACCGTGCGGCTCGAAGCCATCCTGCCCGCACTCCCCGATCTCGCCCAGATCGCCAACGTGTTCACCGCGGAACCGTTTGGGCGCGCCACACAGGATGTGGCGCGGCTCGCCCGGCAGATCGCCACCGCGCGCGCGCTGGTCGGCGCCGACGCATCGGCGCGCAGCCGGCTCAATCCCTACGTGGATGCCGCCGCGCTGCTGGCCGAGGGCCTGAGCGGGCGTGTGGCCGCACTCGACGCCATGGACCGCGCCACCTCGCTTGCCACCTATTTCGACGCCATGGCCCGCTACGCCTCGCGCTTCGAGACGGACTGGCTTGCCGTCCGCTTCGACACCGTGCTGGAAGGTCGCGCGCTCACGCTGACCGCCCTGGCGCCGGACCAGGACCTGCTGCGGCGCCGGGAAGCCGTCGTCGCGGCGGAGACGTGGATGAAAACACGACATGCGATCGGCGAGCTCAGCAACACGCGCACGCTGACGGACCTGCGCTGGATCAAGCGCAAGGGCGTCGATGATGTCGCCTTCCTGCTTGGAGCCGAGAAGGCGGAAGCGAACCTGAAGGGCCAGTGGGCGGCGGTCTACCTGCCCACGGCGACGAGTATCCAGCCCGAGTTCCAGCGCGCCATGGTGCTCGATTCGGTGCCATGGGGACGCGGCCTCTCGGAAACACCTTCCAAGGCGTTCAAGCACACGGAGATCGTTCGCGATATGCTGGACAAGGTGACGACCTTCACGCGGCCCGAGGACGGTGAAAGCTACATCGAGGAGCAGTTTCGTCGCGTGGCGGCGATGCCCGTGTGGAATGGTCGCGGCGTGCCCGCAGATGGCGAACTGCTCAATGTCTGCTTCAAGATCCAGTTCCTCGTCTTCTTCGCCGAACAGATGACAACCATCTCCCCCCTGCCCGAGTGGCAGGATATCCTGGCCGCGCTCAAAGCCGTTGACGATCCCGCCGTGTCGTGGGTCTGCTTCCGCACGACGCGCACCCGCGACGTGGACCGGCGCGGGGCCGAAACGCTGGCCGCCATGTTCGGTCCGGGCGGGCCCGCGCAACGGCTGAATGTGCGCCGCGCCGCACTGCAACTGGCGGCACGCTCATCGCTGGTGTGGGCGGGACAGGTGGACCGTGAAGACACGACCCGGATCGTGTGGCGCAACGCCGCGCCGGCGCCGGGCAGCGCCGCGGTCGTTGGATCGGAGACACGCGCCGGCAAGCCGTTCGCCTACCTGCGGATACTCGCGGAAGGCCAGACCGAACGCCAAGCCGGGCAACCGATCCTGGCGTGGGCCGATGGCGCGGCGGCCAGCCAGCGCCTGAAGGAACTGGCGGCGCTCGTCCCGGATGTGCCTGCTGCGGCGCTACCCTCGTCCCTGCCGGAGTGGTTCCCAAAACCGTAAGCCGCCGCCACCATCCTGCACTCGGAACGCGCAGCAGTTACTGCACGGCCGCCATGGGCTCCCAGTTGAACGGGGTGTAACCGGGCAGCTTGGTCATGATCAACCGTTCGGCTTCGTCCATTCCGAACGCCTTCAGCCGCACGTTGCGGCGCATCTGCCATGTGCCGCTGTTCACCGCGTTGTGCGTGTCGAGCACGCCCTCGACGATGGTCGCGCAGAGCACACCGTACGGGGCCGCACAGATGAAGTCATACTCCATGGCGCCCACAATCTGGCCAGCCAGGTTCTCCAGCGTCGTGCAGCCCTGAACCAATTGCTGGGTCGGCGGCAGACACGGATCCTCATTGGGGATCTGAATCCACGTGTCCTTCTCGCGTGAGATGCGACCGAAGCCCGCGGCCCAGAACCGGGTATTCCCGATGTCCAGATACGGCGACTGCGAGCCGCCCATGTCATTGAAGAGCCCGGCCAAACCCAGATGGACCTCTTCCAGAATGCCCGGCTGGTTGATCGTCAGGAAGCCTTCGGTGACGCTGCCCAGAACCGTGCCGCTGGCATCGGCACGCGTTGCGTAGACGTCGACGAGGTTGAACGCGGCCGACACCCTGAACAGCTTGTGATCGCTATCGCACAGACGGTAGACGTAGAGTGTCGCCTGGCCCTGACCCGCGCCGCAATCCGTGCAATCCGGCACGGCCAGGAAACCGGCCAGAACATTCATCTCGCTGAATTTGTAGTCGTACAGCGCATTTGTCTTCCGATCAGTTTTGCGGCCGACATTGCTATTCTTGATGGCAGCCCTGAAGTCATAAATGTGCACCCACGTCGCCTCATCAACAGGGATGGCAACGAAGACGGCAACGACGTCCTGGGGACCGTTCATGAGCACGGTCAGCGGCACACCGGCACCCATGTTGACCGTGTTCACTTCCCAGTGATCGAAGACGTAGCCGACGTCGGCCACCGGAGAGAGACCATGGGTTTCATCGGCGGGCTTCCATCCGGCCGTGCCGTTGATGATCGATCCATTCACGGCGGTCAGGGACAGGTAGTACTCGGTATTCCACTGCCACGTCAGCACCGCATTATTGGTCTGGACCATGATCATGTTGGTCGTGCCGCCGGAGACTGGGTCATTGCCCGTCATGTTCCAACCAGCCGCGACATAGCGTGTGCCGCCGATAGTTTCCACGCCCGTAACACGGTTGGTCAGCGTGGCGCCATAGCCGTTGGTGTAGGTCCCCACTGGCGGCAGTCCCGTGCCATGTGCAGACACGATGGTCAGCTGCACCGCCCGGTCGAATGCGAAGTGCGCCACCACCGAGCGAGCCTGGTCCATGGGCATGGTCTGCACGGCATCGTTAGTCGGCCCGCTCACGTTGCCCGTCCAGCCGACGAAGTGCGATCCGAGGCTGGGTGTGGCGGTGACAACCACCGAGGAACCGGCGGCATAGAACCCATTGCTGTTGCCCGACACGCTGCCGTTCAGACCGGACGAGGCGTTGAGCAGGTAGTTCGTACGCCACAGCCACGTCAGCACCGCGTTGTTCGTCTGGATCATGACGACGTTGGTCCCGCTGCCCGACACCGGCGCGTTGCCGATCATGCTCCAACCGGTACCGACGTACTGTGTGCCGCCAATGGTTTCAACACCCGTCATGCTGTTGGCAAGTGTGGAACCGTAACCGTTCGTGTACGTTCCCGCCGGTCGCACACCCGTGCCGTGTTCAGACACGATGGTCAACTGCAGGTTCGTCACGGCCGGCAGATTGGCGCTTATGCCGTTGAATGTGATGTGTGCGATGCGTGCAAGTGCCCTGCCCTCGAGCTTCGAACTGGTGTCGATCACGATGGCCTGGTCGGCCATGATGGTTCCCTTGAACTCGCTGAACGTGCCAAGGGTGGCCGAGGTGCCGACCTGCCAGAAGACGTTCCTGGCTTGCGCGCCGCCCGTCAGAATGACCTTACGGACATCAGCGCCCACGATCAGTTCGGTGGCGATCTGGAAGATCCAGACATCGTCAGGCCCACCTGCGAGTGTAACGTCCGATCCTGTGATCAGGGCCTGACTCGTGAATTTATAGAGACCGGGAACGAGGGTCAGCCCACCGATGTTGCCGCCGCCGGGGTTCAGGAAGGGCAGAACAGGCACGGGAACGCGGTCTCTGGCATCGTTGTAGGCCGTGGTCAGGTCGCTCTTGGCTGCAGTCAGCAGCGGCAAGTCGATCACGTAGCCGGCAGGGCCCGCAGCATTGACCGTGTAGATGACGCCATTCACCTGCGCCTGGGTCAGACCCGTGATCGTCGAACCGGCTGCCGGGCATACCCCGATATCCCCATTGACGGTCCCGCCACCGGTTGAGGAAATCGCGGATCCCGCAAGAAGCGCGAAATGGGCGGTCTCTCCCAACTCGACGGGCAGTGGTCCGGCCGCGGCCAGAGTCAGGCTCGGTACCATTCCGGCCGCCACAAGGACAAGCCCAAGAACGGTCTGTTTGATACGGTGCGCCCCAGCTTGGTGCGTCTTCATGGTTTGGATTCCTTGCATGTGCGTTCCTGTAACGGAGTGCTTCATGCAGGAAATCTAACGCATGGGACCACCTCGCTCTATGGGGTGTAACCCTACCGCGCGCGACCCGGCGTCGGGGCGCCACGCCCTACCGCACGAGGATCTTCGTGCCCAGGGTCTTGTACGTCACCTTCAGCGTCTTCGGCGTGCTGGTGGTGTCGATTGCGAAGCTCCAGCGACTGGCATCAACCGCCGGATCTAGTGCCAGGCCGCTATTGACGATGCTGTTGGCCGTGAGCACGGTGTACGTGCCGTTCGGCGTGACACCCGCCGCGGCGCTGGGCCTGATGTAACTGCCGGCCGAGAAGGTTGCCGTGCCCGAGACGGTCATGGCGGTGATGCCACTGGCGCCGATCACGGGGGCCAGGGTGGCGGCGGCGTTGACGGTCAGGCTGCCCGCCGTCACGGTGCCGCCCTCAAGAGACAGGCGGTTGCCGGTAGTGGCAGCCGCGCTGCCGACTGTCACGCTGGTTGCGGACAGACTCCCGCCTGTGCGGACGGTCAACGTGTTGTCGTTCGCGGTGCCGCCGGCATTTGAGCCCACGGTCACGGCGCCGGCATTCACAATCGAGCCGCCGGCGGAAACCCGCACCGCGTTGGCGTCAGCCTTGCAGCCATTCTTGGAGTTGTACCCAACCCGCAGAAGCCCGCCGCCCAGATCCCAGCGCGAATCGCCGTACGCGCCGCCGGCGACCGCCGCACTGTTCGAACTGGCGGTGTAGGGACTTGTTGCCTGCGCGTAGCCGACATAGACGGCCCCCTTCGTGAACAGGCGCCCACCGTTGGTGACCATGAGCCGGTTAAGATCGCCATTTCTGGCCCAAACACGGCCAACGGCGAAATCGCCGACATTCGTGACGGTGCCGCCCTGATCGACCTGCAGCCAGTTGGACCGGGTGAAAGCCTGCTCGCCGCATCCAATCCACAGGAAGCCTCCGCCGGCATTCCATACGCTGCCCGCCCCCGTAACCCGCACGTAGTTTCGCTCCGTTACGGCATTGGCGCCGTTTGCTGGGAAACCCACACCGCCACCCGCACTAGTCGTGTACAACCTGCCTCCATCGCTGACGATCACGTAGTTGTCAGAGCCACCCGACGTGCAGTACGAGCCTACGGTCAGTGCGGCATTCGTGAGAACCGCGCCGGCACCGCTGACCCGCACCCAGTTGGCTTTGTTGCCCTGTCCACCACTGCTGGCGCCGACGATCAGGACCTTACCGCCCAGGTTCAAAAGCGAGCCAGCCCCCGTGACCGTGATGCTGTTGTTTGTGCCTCCGCAGCCATAGTTTTGCTCAGGACTGCAACCTCCCAGCCAGGTCGCGCCGCTGAACACCCGCCCGGCATTGGTCACGATCAGCGCATTGTTGACGCCGTACTGGGTCGATGCGAAGTACATCGCGGCGGCATTGGTCAGCAGTCCGCCGTCGGCAACCCTGATCGTGTTGCGGTCCCCATACTTGCTGGTATCCTGAGAGTACCCCACTGTGAGCGCGCTGCCGCCCAGGTTCCAGGTTGATCGCTTGCCGGTGGTTGCGTTGACACCGATGATCGTCACGGTATTGTCCCTGGCAACGGTCGTTGAGCCGTATCCCACGTTTACGCCGCCGCTTCCCATTACCCAACTGGCCCCGTTGGTGATCACCACCCCCGCGTTACTGGTGTTGACACCAATGCTGGCGGTTGCGTTGTTCGTCAGGATGGCACCATCGGCGATGCGCAGCGTAGCGGAACTGGCCACGCTCACCGGTCCGGCAACTACCTGAAACACAGCACCCGCCGGCAGCGTGAGCGTGCCGCCATTGCTGGCAACGGCAAGCGCACCCACTGTGTTGGTGCCGGCCAGCGTCAGTTTCCTGCTGCCGTCCTTGGACAGCGTGCCGGCGCCGGTGATCCTGCCGGCGTAGCTGAAATCGGCTGTCGGATTCAGCGACATCGTGCCGCCCTGCAGGGCAACGTCGCCGCTATGCAAGCCGGGATAGGTGAGCGCCAGCGTGCCGGTGCCGAACTTGCGGAGCGCGCCCGTGCCCGAGAGCGGCGCACTGATGGTGGCCGAGTTGGCGGCGTCCACGTAGGCCAGCAGCTCGCCCGAACCAAAAGCCAGGTTGCCGGCGCCGCTGTTGGAGAGCGTCGTGTTATTGAGCAGGATCAAGCCGCCCAGCGTGCCGTCGCCGAGTGTCAGCGTGTTGCCGTTCAGGTTGAGGTTCGCGGTCAGGCGCACGGCGTAGGCCTGTTGCGGCACCGCGAGCGTGGCCGCCGCCGAGGCGACAACCTGGGTGGTCAGCGACGGGTTGAACGACGACGCATAGCCGCAGCGCTGGATGCCGTTGGCGCCATACGATGCGAAGTCGCCACCGAGGTTGCCCGTGTTGCCGGCCACAACCAGCCACGGCGACAGGATGCCGTTAACCAGAGCGGTTCCACTGCCGGTGAACTGAACCTTCTCGTCGACCGTGAGACTGGTGGCGCTGCGCGGCGCGACGACCAACGACGCCCCACTGTTGCGTACGAGGTTGACGCCCTGAAGGGTCGTGGCACCGCCGGCCGCGGCGTTCATCGCGAGCGCGCCGGAGTTGAAACTGCCGGCAAGGGTAAGGTCGCCGTAGGACGTCGTCGTGGCACCGGCCAAACCGGTGAGGGTGAGCACCGGCAGGTAGTTCGCAACCAGTGGATCGGCTCCGCCCAGGGTGATGCCGTTCGCGCTGCTGCCGAAGGGGCTGCCGCTGGCCTGCGCGGTGCCGGTCAGAGCGCCGGCACGCGCGTTGAGGCCGCCGGTGAACGTGTTGGCGGTGGAGAGCAGCAGCGTGGGCGTGCCCATCTTGGTCAGGGCCACGGTGCCGCCGCTGGCGCCGTTGCCAATCGCGCCGGAGATGGTGGTGTTGGCGACACCTGCCACCGTGACGGTCTGCGTTCCGCTCGACGCACCGGAGTAAATCGGCTGCGTCAGCGTCAACGTCCGGGGCGTCGTGGTGGACGAGGCGTTGACGATGTTCAGCGCGCCCTTGATCTGCACCGGCGCAGCGATCGTGTCGCCCAGGGTCGTGCGGACCTGATTGATCTGTGCGGCGGCGGCGCCGTTATCGAAGATCAGCACCTGGCCGACGCCGTTCGTGCCGATCCGGTACGTACGGTCGGTGTTGGAATCGCCGATGTTCAGAATGCCAATGGTGATCGCCTGGCCCAGCTCGTTCGTCACGTTGGCCGTGATGTTGAGGGTGTTGAGGTTGGCCGTGTCGCCGACCGCGTTGGGGAAGCCGGCAGGCGTTGCCGTCCAGTTGGCGTTGACATTCCAACTGTTCTTACCCGTTGCCTTGTTCCACGCGTAGGTGCCGGCATGCGCAGAGGCGGCGGCCAACAGCAGCACGGCGGCACCGAGCCGCCACACGTCGAGGCGGCAGATGCGAGCGGAAAGCCCTGCTCCCTGGCAGCGGCTGGTTTGGGTGTTCTTCATGCTATCCCCCTTCGTATGTTTTCTTTCCCTGACACAACTAGCACAACCGGCGAGCCCGCTTGCCGCCCGGTACGGTCGAATGGCGTACGACGACGCGACCGTCATCCGGCTGAAGCAGGAGCCGCCCGGGCCACTTCCGCTCGGCGCCCTCCAACATCCACTCCAAACAGACAGTCACGTAAGGCGCGCGGTCCACTTCGGCCATGGCGGTCAACGACGGATTGCAGAAGGCGGTCCGGGCGCCGCCGTCCGGTGTACAGACCGCCACGTCATGGCCCGGCTGCAGACCATGGTCGAGCATCGCGGACATGGCGCCGATGGCCGCCGGCTCCGTGGCGCAGAACAAGGCCTTGCTGGTGAAGCGCTTCTCGCGAAGGAGACGGTCGATCACGGCGTACGCGGCCGGCAGCGGATCCGAGTAGGGTTCGACCGGCGCGTCGATCAGTTCGCCGTCGAGGTGCTGCGCCGCCAGCCAGAGCCGCCAGGAGACAGCGAACGGGGACTGCCCGGGCTGCACGTTGAAGTAGTCGATCTTGCGGTGTCCCAGCGACGCCAGGTGGTCCAGCATCCGGTTGGCGCAGAGGTTGGGATTCAGCCGGACAGAGCGGATCCCGGACGCGCTCCAGTCGGTGTCCAGCACCACCAGCGGACGGCTGCAGGTGCGCAGCGTCTGGACGAGGGCGTCAGGCGGGGTCTCGGGTTCAGGAACCAGGAACGTGCCGTCGAAGCCCTGGATCGTCGTGGCAATGATGGGGTCGTCCCAGTGCGTGTAGAGCACGGCGCGGGAGGCGGCGTGGAAGCGCGCGCAGACCTGGGCCAAAACCCAGCGCCAGCCGGCGATGCTGGGCGACTCCCAGGCCGGCGTCAGCAGGGCAATCTGGGCCGGCGCCGTGCGTTTGCCGCCGTCCTCAACCGGGCGGACTGCGGCGCGGCCATTCGGTTGGCGATAGAGCAGACCGTCGTCGACGAGCCGTTGCACGGCTTTGCGAACGGTCGTATAGGAAACACCCGCCTCGACCGCCAGCTCGCGTTCGGCGGGCAGTTCATGCAGGTGGTAGTCGCCGTTGCGGATGCGTGCGGCGTACCGGTCGGCCACATCGATGAACTTCTGACGTCTCACAGTGGGTTGCTTTATACAGCATCCTGCACGTGGTGTCAACGATAACAATGCAAAATGCATTGTTATCGGGCGGTCGACTGCCACCCTTGGGCCAACCGCCTGTGCTTTCTCCGGCTCGTTGCGCGCGTATCAACTGCGCGTCGGCTACTGTCCCGCGCTACCGGAAGAGGATAACCGTGCCGACGGGCCACCTCATCAGCCACAGTTCGGTACCGTCCTTGCGCAGCGTGCAGCCGGGCGCGGTAGTGACGAAGGTCGGCGCGATGCTCGCCGCCGTCATGATCTTCCATGACCCGAAGCCGGTGACTGTCGGCGCGACCGTCACCGGCCCACTCCCCGTCACGTTGCCCGTCACGGCCAGCAGGTCCGCGTTCGCGCCGCTCGCGTCGACGCGCAACACCGCCCCAACGGCGAACGCGACGGTGCCGTTCACCGTGAACGTCCCGAAGCCGCTCACCGGGCCAGGAGCCAACGCGGCGTCCGCGGCCACCGTGACTGCGCTGGCGATCGTGCCCGTGCCGCCCAAGGCGCCGGCGGAGACGGTGGTGGGGCCGGTATAGGTATTCACGCCGGAGAGAATCCAAGTGCCGGTGCCGCTCTTGGCGAGGCTGGTCTTGTTCACCGAGCTGTTGTTCACGATGGCGCCGACGATCTCGCCCGTGCCAGCGGTGGAGCCTTGCAGCGTGAGGGTCTTGCTGCCCGCGCCGGTGGCGGTGAACGCGCTGGTGAACTTAAGCAGACCGGTACCGGACTGGTCAAGAACGGCGCCACCGGTAGTCCCGGCCAGGTTGATCACGCGGTCGCTCGTCGATCCCGTGCCGATGCAGGTCAACTGGCCCGCCGTGGTACCGCTGCCGATGGCGAGTGTGGCATTGGCCAGGACCGGCAAGCCCAGACTGTTGGCGAAGCCGATGTTGGAGGCCTGGGCCGAACCATCCGCGACACCCGTGCCGCTGCTGAGGACAAACGTTGTTCCGTCCGTGATGGAGGCGACTGTGCGGCCGGCGGGGATCTTCGCGCTCAATACAGTCTGCCCTGCCACCAAACCGGCGGTGCTTGAGGCCGTGACGGTCGCCGAGCCCGCAGTAGTCGTCAGGGTGGGCGCCAAGGCAACGTTGGCCAAGGTGTTGACGGCCAGGCTGCCGTTCTGAACGGTCGTCGCACCGAGGTAGGAGTTGGTGCCGGAGAGTGTCCAGAGACCGGTACCCAACTTGTTGAGGGCATCGCTGCCGGTACTGGTGATCGCGCCGCTGATCTCGCCGGCGCCGGCAGTGGAGCCCTGCAAGTCCAGACGGTGTCCGCCACTGTTGATCTTGACAGCGATTCCGGTTGCGGCGTCGCCTTTGAACTTCAGCAGGCCGCTGCCGGATTGGTCGATCTTGCCATAGCCGCCGCCGTCACCACTCGTGGCGACCATCCTGTCGGTCGTTTCTCCCGTGCCGGTATAGGTCAACTGGCCGGAGGTGTCCCGGCCACTACCAAGAGTGATGGTGCCATTGGCGGACGTGGTGGGCGCCCCCAGGTTGCTCGTGGCGCTGCCGCCGACCACACTGTTCAGCGAGGACACGCTCAGGATGCCGGCGCGGTAGATCTGCGTCGCGCCACTGTAGCTGTTGGCGCCAGAGAGGATGAGCGTTCCGGTGCCGGCTTGCGCCAGGCCATTGACCCCATTGACGGGCAATGCGCTGCCCAAAGTTACCGTCTGGCCGTTGGGGTTGAAGGAATAGGTCTTGCCGCTCGTGATGGCAAAACGGGAGGAGTAATCGTGGGTGTTTACCGCCGACCATTGCAGGGTGCCGCCGTTGAAGACGATGGATCCGACCGGAGTCGCCGGATTGCCGAACGGTCCCGAGACGCCCGCATTCTCGGCCACGCCGGCCCCGAGCGTACCGCCGGAAAGCGTGGTCACGCCGGTGTAGGTATTGGCGCCCGTGAGCGCCAAGGCGCCGCTGCTGGTGCCGGTTCGCCTCACGTTCTGCGGCATGCCGACGGCGCTGCTGAGAACCGTGGCGAGGTTGCTGGACGTGGTCGAACCGCCATCATCCAGCGCGAACACCGTCCCGGCGCCGAAGGTCGTGTTGGCCAGTAGGAAGGCGATGTTCGCCTGTCCGAACGCGCCGGCGGCGGCGCCGTAGGTGACGGCCAACGCCGAGTCGGCGTTCTTCACCGTGACAGGAGAGGGGGTCGAAGGGACGCCGCCGAAGTTCTGCGACCAGGAGGCGAGTTTCGAGAACTGCAACGTGCCGGCGTTGACCGTTGTCGCGCCGGTGTAGGTGTTGGCGCCACTCAAAGACATAATCCCCGTGCCGTTCTGGGTGATCGTCGTGACGTTGGCGCCAATCGCCGCGCTGATGGTCAAGTAACCAGCCCCGGTGCTGTTGGTGATGGAACCGGTGTTGTTGACGTTGGCCATGGCCATCTCGATGCCTGTGCCGACACTGAGGACGGTGAGATTCCCCGTGCCGGTGATGTCGCCCGCAAGTTTGCTTCCCCTGTCGCCGCTCTTCTTGATTGTCAGATCCCTGTTGAGCGAGATGGGGCCTGCCCACTTGCCGCCCTCATTGGCGCTACCGGCATTGCCCAAGAGGGTGAGCGTACCCGAACTGCCTGCCTGCACTGTAATGGCGTTCGCGTAAGTAGCCGACCCCTCAAAGGAAAGTGTGGCCGAGGCGGTCCCGTTCGGGGTGCTGTCACCCAGCAAGATGGTGCCGGAGCCGGCCCCCGTAACATTGGCCACACTTAGCGTCCCGCCGTTGATCGTGGTGCCGCCGGCGTAGGTGTTCGCGCCGTTAAGGGTCAACGTGCCTGTACCGGACTTCGTGAGCGAACCGGAGTCGATCGGCCCGGTGTTGAAGATATGGTTACCGGCGCTGTTGACGGTGGTGCTGAGTGGTGACATGCCGGCCGCGATGGTGATCGTGCCGCCCGCGGCGTTGGCAAAAGTCACATTCACCGTGCCATCATCGGCAAAGGTCGTCGAATCACCGGTCCAGTTGGCCGCGGTCGTGTTCCAGTTGCCGCCACCGGCCAAGTTCCAGGTGATGTTCGCCGCTTGCGCGGGCGCCGCGATTGTCGCCAGAAGCAGGGCGACAGCGAGGGTCGCTCCTGTTGGCCGGCTCAGCGGCCGGAGGATGCGTCGAGGGGTGCCTGTGCTGATCATACTCTCTCGCTTTCTTGTTCTCTTTGTGCCCTTGCGATCATGTCCTGAAGACCAATCGCACACCTTCCCAAACACCACACGGCATACAAAGACAAGCGCTCAACCGTTGAGGCTGAGCGCTGGCCGTTGAACGCTCAGGCTTTCCCTACCGCAGCACGAACACCGTGCCAGAAGGCAGAACATCGCTGACGGTGAACTTGGAGAAGGACAGCCGCGAAAACGCGCCGACCATATTTCCCCCAACCATTGTCCCGACGTAGGACGTGGCCGAACCCGTGAACGCCGTGCTCGCCAACCCGTCGACCGGACGGCCGTCCCAAGTCACGTTGGAGAGCGTCCCTGAAGTAGTGTCGATCATGTACTTCAGCGTGTAAACCCCAGACGGATCGACAAAATCGATGGACACAGGAGGTCCGACCAATGTGCCATTCTCGTACACGCGCGCCGTCTCGTGCAGCGCATCGATCATAATCCCCGTGAAATGCTGCGAGGAGACGAGCGGGGCGTAGTCGGGAATTGCCGACCAGAAACCCAAGCCGCACTCCCCCGAGGGGATGATATCTGCGCTGACGATCATCTTCGAGGGTTTTGCATAGCCGCCGCTGCTCGCGAGCGACAGCAAGATGGCGGCCCTCTCATCGCCGCAGCCAAACCGCTGCGAGTTCTGTTCAATTGTGGGTACCGCCCAGGCCCACCCCGTACCCCAGATCCACACAGAGCCGGGGAGATTGACATCCAGCGCATAGCTGGTGCGCAGTGCCGCGTTGGTCCAGGTGGTACCTGCCGGATTTACCCTATCGTGCGTCGCCGGGATGGTCATGTTGAGGATCGCGCGCGCCGACGGATCGGGATCGGGCTGGCGGTAGATCCTGAACACCGTGGAGTCCTCCGAGAATTCGGTTCCGTTCGTCGCGCTGAATGTCGCTTCATACGTGCCCGGCGCCGAGGGCATCCACGAGAAAACACCACCCGAGATCGATCCGCCCGTGATATTGGTCGTCGCAACGTACACCGGCAACGGGGCGGACGTCACGGGGTGCGCCGCCGACACGGAGACGGAAGCGGACTGACCCACGAACCCGACCACATAGCGGGCGCCCAGCGACAGGATCGGCGCTTGCGACACTTGGACCGCCTCTGTCAGTTTCAGCGAAGCGGCCTGTGTGCGACAGCCTGCCTTGCTCATGGTCCCAAAGAAGGAAGTGGCTGTGTCGGTGAACGCGGATGAAGACAGCCCCAGCACGACGCTTCCGTCCCACAGGACCTCCTCCAGTGCGCCGCTCGTCGTATCGACCGTGAACTGCAGCGGATAGATGCCGCTCGTGCCTCGCAGCAAAGCGACGGTCACCTTCGGACCGACCGCAACCCCATTCGCAAACACCTGCAGTGCCTTCTCCGACCATAGCACCGTAATGCCCGTAAAGCTCGGCTCGGACGAATATGGAAACTCTCTGACGACCATCTGTGGCTGCGGGTGCGCCCAGAAACCGACACCGCTGCCGCCCAAGCCAGACACAGACCCGCTCGCCGTGAGTCGTACCGGCTTGACGTACGAATTGAGGTTCGTAATGGCCACGGCGATGCCGGCCTTCTCCTCCCCAAGGTCCACCATGTTCTTGCTCCCGCTCCATATGTCCGGAATGGAGGGGTTCGACCAGTCCCAGCCGCCAATGGCGATCCACGACGCGCCGGGCAGATTGACGTTCAACCCCAGTTGCGTCCCCCGGACGGGCTGCGACGAACCGGTGCTGATGGCGAAATTGGCATCGATGACCACAAGAGGGTCGGTGGCCCAAGCACGCAATGCCCCTGCGGCGACGAGTGCAAGAAAGACACCACGGGATGCCCTGCTTATCTGAGTCTTCATACCTGTCTCCTCTGTTCTTGTTGCTGATCGGTCCTTGATTCACTGCTACACTTATTTCGCCACCGGCCCCGTGCTCTCGCGCACGATCAGCTTCGGCGGCAACAATTCCATGCCGCTCGGAATCTCGACCTGCGTCAGCAGGTCCAGCGCCCGCTGTGCGATGAGCTCGATCGGCTGGGCCAGCGTGCTGAGCGCCGGTTGCATGAAGGCGCTGGCCCGGTCATCGTCGAAACCCAACACCGAGATCTGCTCCGGCGCCTTGACCCCCAGTTCGGTCAGGCAGCGCAGGATGGTCCACGCGCCGGGGTCCGACACCGTGAAGATGGCGGTCGGCGCGGGTTTGGATGCCAGCAGCTCGCCGACCTTCGCGTTGGCCGCGCTGCCCCATACCCCCGGCCCGCTGACCACGACGCGCGACCCCGTCAGCCCGGCTTCGCGCACCACCGACCGGAAGGCCCGCACGCGCGCGCGAATATTGCCGGTATCGGGCGGCTCGTTCACGAGCAGCACAATGCGCCGGTGCCCCAGCTTCATCAGGTGCTCCATCCCGAGGCGAATGCCGATCTCGTTGTCGACGCCCACGTAGGCGTCGCCGCAACCGCCGGCCAGGGTATCGATGTTCACCACGCGGTAGCCGCGCTTCGCGAGCGCGACGTAGAGTTCACGGGCCGCGCGCTGGGCCTCGCCCAGCAGAATCACGCGCTGCTCGGTCGGCGAACCCTTGAGCTGCAGCAGGGCTTCGGAAACATGCTCCCCCTGGTGCGTATGGTGAATGCGAACCGGCAGTTTGCGGCGTTGGCAGTGCCCCAGGATCTGCTCCAGGATCATCATCAGGAAGAACGAATCGCAGCCGGGCATGATCACGCGGATGTCCATGGCGTGCGTTGCGGGCTTGCGCACGAACGTGCCGGACGGCACCTTGCGGACCAGCAACCCCTCGCGGGCGAGATCCGTCAGCGCCCGGCGCACGGTGCCCTGCGACACCCCCAGCTGCGCGATCAGAACCGGCTCGCTGAAAAAGCGGTCGCCATCGGCAAAACGGGTCATGGCAAGATCGCGCAACTCCTCGCGAATGCGCGCATGCAATGGCGCCCGCCCACAGGCGACCGCATCCAGCGCGCCCACATCGGGTGCCAGCCGAGATACTGTTTCCGCCTGCATTTGTTCGGCCTTTACATTCATAACCGGTCTCAGGTATAACGGTTGCGTTTCTTTAAAGAATACACAGGCTGGGCCGCGAGTCAAGCACACAACGAGAGTTTTTCTTCAGCGGTCCAGACCAAGGGGGAATTCCATGCAAAAGTCCCAAAGTTTGCACGTTCTACGTGCCCTACTCGGCTCGCTGGCACTCGCCGCGGGTCTGTCCGCAGCCACGGTCGCCCGCGGGGCCGCCGACGAGGTCGCCCTGATCGATGCCGACAAGCCGTTGACGGGATGGACCTTCGACAACGGCCGTGAATTTCCCGGGGCCAGGGGCGGACTGGCGCTGGACAGTGAGGTGGACGCCCAGCGCAAACCGGCGTTGCGCCTGGACGGCGATTTCACCGGCGGCGGCAACTACGTCCAACTGGGACGCGAACTCCCCGCCGTTGACGCCGAATCGCTCTCATTCTGGATCAAGGCGCCGAAGGGCCTGGCGGCCATCACCATGCGCCTGATCGACGGCACGGGGCAGTGCCACCAGTTCTCGCTGCGGGTCGACCCGGGCGGCGAGTGGCAGCGGGTGGCGTTTCCGGTGGCCAAATACTTCGAAAAGGCCGGCACCAGCGCCTCGGTGGAGTCTGTCGTGCGCTACGAGGGTTGGGGCGGCGCCAAGGACGGCAAATGGCACAATCCGGCCAAGGGACTCTATATCCTGATCGGACGGGACGCCTTCGGTGAGACCAGGAAAGGCGCTCTGTGGATGGCCGGGGCACGGTTGCAGGTCGCGCCGCCCAAGACACTCATCACGAAGGAAGTCCGGCTGGACGACATTCTGCGCGAGGGCGAACTGGACTGGGGGTTCAATGACGGCCGCGAGTTTCCCGGCGCCAAGGGCGGCACGACGCTTGTGAAGGACCAGCCCGAGGCGGGAGCGTGTGCGGTGCGCCTGCTCGGCGACTTCACCGGCGGCGGCGCCTATGTTTCGGCCGAGCACAACCTCGGCGGCCTCGATGTCACGGCGATCCGCATGCGGGTCAAGACCGCCAACGCGACCGGCTTCAACGTCCGTCTCGGCGACGGCACGGGACAGTGCCATCAGGGGCGCGGGTTCAAGTTGACGCCCGACGGCGAGTGGCACGACGTCGTCATCGAGACGCGCGCCGTGGTCGGCGGCGAGCATTGGAGCGGCGCGAATGACGGCAAATGGCACGGCGGCGGCAAGTACCTCTCCCTGCTTCTCGGTGCCGGCAACGCACCCGACAAAAAGCCGGAATTGCTCATCACCGACATCCGAGCCGACGTGGAAGTGAGCGCAGCCGTCTCGGGCGCAGCTTATAGGGAATCCCTCGATGCCTCGCCGGCGCTCCCCGCGGGGTGGCGCGCCGAGGGTCCGGAAGGGACGGTTGCACTTACGACGGATGCGCCGTTCGATGGCGTTCGCTCACTGCGCGTGCAACGCGCCGAAACGCAGCTCAACGCCGACGTGACGGTCACCGGGGCGCCCTTCCCTGCCGGACCGGGACCCTGGAGTCTGGGCGGCGCCTTGCGCAGCGCGCTGAACTCGCCGGACAACAGCTTTGCCGTGCGCCTGCACGTGGACGCGCTGGACGGCGCGGGCGGCACGGTCGAACGCATCACGCTGGTCGACCAGACCGGCGCGAAGAACTGGAAACCGTTCGCCAAGCAGGTGGACCTGCCGAAGGGCACGGTCAAGGCCCGTTTCGCCGTGACCGTCCATAAGACCCACGGATCCTGCGATATTGACGCGCTTTCGGCCACGCCGCTGGAGATTGCACGCGAGGAGAAAATCGTCGAGCGCATCGTGATCAGCAGCGACGCCACCGGCAACCTGTTCCTCCCCGACGCAACGGTGACCTTCAAACTGGACGTGCAGAGCACGCGGCCCCTGCCTGCGGCGGAACGGCGCGCCCTCATCGACGTGACGGACTACTGGGGGGCGGAGCAGTTCGCCGTCCAGACGGTCGCACTGGAGCGCCAGGGACTGGCCCAGCAGCGCTTCCGCTACACCGGGTCGGTCACCATTCCGACGGATGGCATTCAGGTCGGCAAGTACTACGAGCTGCATGTACGCGTCCCGCTGGCCGGCTACGAGGACGGCGCCGAGTACAGCGGCTTCGCGCGCCTGCCCGAAGCGGAGTCGCGGCAGTACCCGCCGACGCAGATTCCCTTCACGATCCGCAACTGGGACAGCCGCATCCCGGCCTACTTCCAGCTTGCGAGCCGCATCGGCCACCGCCAGATCGGCACGTGGGGCGACAGCGGCTGGGAGCGCATCCGCGACCTCGGCGACGGCTGGTACGGCGGTCCCGCCGGCGTCTCCCAGGTCGAGCGCGAGGGCTGGAAGGGCATCACCGAGGAGAAGCTCCGCCAGAACGCCATCGACTTCATGACCAAGCACAAGGACACCGGATCGCTCACGTGCATCATGCTCGGCAACGAACCGAACGAACGCCCCGAGCTGGTCGCGGAGAAGGTCCGCGCCTACCAGATCGCCTATGAAGCTCTCAAGTCGGTCAAGCCGGACGTCAAGATCGTCACGACGTCCGTCCCCCCGCTCGAGACCTTCTTCGCCGCCGGCTACCACAAGTACACCGACGTCTACGACTTCCACGTCTACGAGACCTACGAGAACGTCCGCCAGGCGATCCGGCGCTATCGTGAACTCGGCAGGAAGTACGGCGCCGAAAAGCCCATCTGGTGCACCGAACTCGGGCTCAACAGCCAGGGACAGACGCGGCACGCCGTGGCCCAGGAAGTGGTCAAGAAGACCACGGCGTTCTTCGCTGAAGGCGGCGAGAACGTGAGCTGGTTCACCATCATGTACCCCGATGGCGACGGCAAGGCGCGCGGGACGTCCGGCGATGCCCACAACACGTTCGACTGCCAGTACAACCAGTACAACCCGCGCCTGGACGCCATCATGTACTACAACATGATCAACGGCATCACGGTGAAGAAGATCGCCGACGAAGTGCAGCATGCGGACGGCGTGCAGAGCTTCCTGTTCCGGGACGACAAGGACAACTGCCTGCAGGTGCTGTGGCGCGAGAACGGGCGCGTCGACCGCGGCATCCCGCTGCCCGGCGCCACGGATGTGCGCCTGATTCGCATCGACGGCAGCAGCGTCGCGCTGACACCGCGCGACGGCGCGGTCTCGCTCGGTCTCTCCGGCGAGCCGCTCCTGCTGCGTTACCGGCAGGCGTCGACCAAACTGGCACGCGTCCTGCCCGCGCCGGCGCTGGCCGTGCCCGACCAGCCCTTCACCATCCTCAAGGGCAAGAGCCGCGAGCTGCGGATCACGGGGCCGGGGCTGAAAGCCGACGAACTGACGGCAGGCGTGCCGCCGCGCTGGACAGTCCAGTTCCGCCAAGACGGCCCGGACACCGCGATCTGCACGGTCTCGGCCCCCGAACTGACGGACGCCCGCACGGGACGCGTCATGGTGCAGCGCAAGACCACCGGCGGCCAGGCCTGCGGCGAGATCATCCTGCCGCTCGCGATCATGAGCCCCATTTCGGTGGAGGTGTTCGCCGCATCCGATAATGCCGAGGGCGAGCCCGGCATCCGCGTGCGCCTGGCGAACAACGGCGCCGAGCCGAAATCGCTGAGCTGGACAGTGGAACTGACCGACGCCTGGGGCATTGAGAAGGGATCATTCCAGTTGAGCACACCGAGCCCCGTCAAAGCCTACCTGAAGGGCGAGAACGAGGGGCAAGTCACGCTGGCGGCCGGCGCCAGCCGCGATCTGCGCGTGAACATCGTCGACGGCACGCCGCAGACGATCTACCGCATGCGTGTGAATGCAACGGACGACGTGGGACGCCGCGTCTCGCGTGAACGCCTGGTCGGCGGCTTCGCGACGGCAGCCCGCTCTGCGACGCCCGTGGTGATCGACGGCAAACTCGACGACGCCGTCTGGGCAAAGGCCCCGAAGGAACGCATCGACAGCGCCGCACAGGTCTTCCGCTTCGGCAAGGCCGCGCCGTGGCGCGACGCCGCGGATCTCTCGGCGACATGGCGCGCAGCCTGGGACGCGCAGAACCTCTACCTGGCCGTCGAGGTCACCGATGATGTCTACCACGTTCAATTCGCCGACGGCGCGATCTGGAACCAGGACGGGCTGCAGTTCCTGTTCGATCCCACGCGAACGCTGGTTGAGAAGGCCGGCAAGTACGACTATAGCGTGGGCGCGGGAACCAAGGGACCGCAGGCCTGGTGCCACCTGTCCGCCCATAGCAGCGTCAGCGAGGGCGAGGCGCGCGCATTCAAGGTCGCCGTGACGGACCTGCCCGGTTCGGCCGGCGGCAAACTCTACGAAATCGCCATCCCCTGGACGAACCTGGCGCCCTTCGCTCCCGCCGCCGGCGCGGACCTGGGCATGACGATGATCATCAACGAGGACGACGGCCCCGGCCGCATCGGCTTCATGGGCTGGTTCAGCGGCGCACACAGCAAGGAACTGGACCTGGTTGGCGATGTCGTGCTGGGGGAGTAGCCGGCGCAGAGGACGCTGAGCGTCGTTGCTGAAAGTGAGTGTCATGTCACCGCACAAGAGCAAGCCGATCCCCCCCCCCGAACTGGTCGTCTGCGGCGTTCCCTTCGGCATGCCTGGAGAACGCGACGCGCTGGCGGCCGTCAAGGCGCACGGTTTCACGGCCGTGCAGACCTACCTGTTCTGGCGCGATATCGAACCGGCCGCGCGCGGCCATTTTGAGTGGCCGGCACTTGAACGCAAGGTCCGCCTGATCCAGGACGCGGGACTGAAGTACGTGCCGTTTATCCTGATGGGACCCAAGTACGCGGCGCCGGGCTGGTGGCTGGCGGATCCGCGCCACGCGGGACTGCGCTGTCTCGAACACGGCAAGGAGTCGCCCGTCGAATCTGTCTGGAACCCCGCCTTCCGCGATGAGATCCGGCGCGTGCTGGATGCCCTTGCGACGCATTTTCTGCCGTGGCAGGTGATCGAATCGGTGCAGCCGGGCATCGGCGGCGACTATGGCGAGGCCATCTTCCCGGTGCTGGGCAACTGGCCCGGCGACTACCATACCCATCGCGGGTTCTGGTGCGGCGGGGCCGATGCCGCCGCCGATCTCCGGCGTACCCTCAAGGCCCAGTACATGTCGATCACGCGCCTGAATGCCGCCTGGCGCAGCAACTACGCCGCGTTCGCCGATATCCGGCCGTTCCTGCCGCATCGCGCACCCTCGCGTACGGCCTGCTTCGATCTGGTGTCGTGGTACCGGGCATCGATGACGGCCTACGCGGAGTTCTGGATGGCCGAGTGCCGGCGCGCCTTCCCTGCCCTGCCCGCCTATCTCTGCACCGGCGGCGCCGATGACGAAACCACATCGGGGGCGCTCTTCGCGGCCCAGGCCCGGGCAGCGGCGCGCCACGGCGGCGGCATTCGCCTGACGAACGAAGGCAACGCGTTTGCCTACAACTTCCCGCTCACCGCGCCCACCTGGGCCGCCTGCCGCTTCTATGGCGCCTACTTCGGACTCGAACCGGTCGGCCCGATGACGACGGAAGGCGTCTGCAGCCGGACATTCGGTTCGGCCGCCTTCGGGAACCGCCAGATCTTCCACTACTACGGTAACGTGTGCGACAAGGACAACCGTCCCCTGCCCGCCGCCGCGATCGTGCGCGACCATGTGGCGCTGGTGGGCGAGACGGAAGTCGAACCGGGCGTGGCTTTCTTCTGGCCGGTGGACCAGACGGCCTTCCAGGCCGGCGGCCTGGGCGGCGAGGTCCGCGACGCCCTCCTCCACATCCGGCGCGACTACCCCGTGACCCCACTGAGCGATGAACTGGTTCTGGATGGCGCGCTGGCACGCCACCGCTGCCTGGTGATGATCGGCGCGCTGTCGACGCGGCCGGCCGTGCTGCGCCGCATCGCGCGCTGGGTGCGCGAGGAGGGCGGCCTGCTGCTGGCGGTCGGGCTCTGCCGTGACCTGGAACTGGAACCGGTGCCCGAATTCAACGCGATCTTTGGCGTCGGTCCCGACTCGGAGGAAGCCTGGGGACACAACCGGCAGTACGTCACGGCGCCGCCGGAATTCCAGCGGATCGGCGCGATCCCGTCATTCCATACCGAGAAGGGCTGGCTCGGACTCGCGTCCGACGTGGAGCGGATCGCGTGTGCCAAGGAAGGGCCGGGCGGCGGCGAGGGAGCAGCCGAGAGCACACGCACGCACGCGGCCAGCGCCCTGTTCCGGCGGCGGCACGCGGGCGGCGGCCAGGCGATTCTCTATGCCGGTTACGTCGTCTTCAAACGCGACCCGCAGGCGGTCTTCGACGATCCCTGCGTGTTTGCAGCGCTGCTGAGCGATGTCTGCGCACAGAGCGGCGTGACGCTGCTGGGCACACAGGACGGCGAGATCGCCCGCGCCCGCGCGGACGGCCGCCTGCTCATCTTGCGCCCCGCCAGCATCGACCGTCTTCCGGCCAATGCGCCGGCCCATGTTTGTTTTCTCGAAACCTTCGACGCCGCCACGGCGCTGGAAGCAACCAGCACCCAGGGCCAGGTCGCAGTCGACCCGGTCGGCCCCTACAAGGGCACGGCCTCGCTGCGCCTCAGCCGCGCCAAGGTGGACATGGACCGGCAACCGACCTCGGCCACACTACGCACCTTTCCCGTGTGCGCGGGCAAGTGGGACCTGGCGGTGGCGCTGCGATCCCACCTGCACTCGCCCGATTCCTCCTACAATGGCACCGTGTTGCTTGAGTTGATCGACGCCGACGGCAGGAGCATCGGCCGCAACGAACTGGCGGTTATCACGGGCGACAGCCCCTGGCGCGTCTTCAGGAAACGCGTGGAACTGGCAGCCGATGCCACGTCGGCGCGTTTCGTGGTTCGCATGGAGAAGACATACGGCGAGTTCCACGCCGATGCGTTTTCGGCCGTCTATGCCGGGCCGTCTCTCAAGACGGTGGTCGCGATCAAGTTCGCAAGCACGGCGGTTGGCAACCTGTTCTTTCCCGGCGCCCCGGTGCGTTTTGAGCTGACCGTCGAGTGCGTCAAGCCGCTACTTGGCACCCATCGCGTGGCCACGTGCGTCCTGCGTGATTACTGGGGCGCCGAATTCTCGGACCCGATCCCGGTCGCACTGTCGGACGCCGGCAAGACGGCATCGGGGCGCGGCGCCTACCGGGGCACACTCGACCTGACGGGGCACGCGATCATCCAGGGCAAGTACTATGAGGTCGATGCCGAGGTGCCAGAAACGGACCTGCCCGAACCGACGCGTGAAGGGTCGTCTTTCGCGGTTCTGCCCCTGTCAGCGACGAAACCTTACGCGCCATTTGACGTGCCGTTCACGGCTTCGGGTTGGAATCCGGGCGTGCCGGGATTCTTTCCGCTCTGCGACCGCCTGGGCCTGCGCGTAGCCGATGTCTACAGCCGCTGGAGTTCGACACCGCCTTACGACGTGCAGGCGCCAGGCATCGAGATCGTCAAGCATCTCGGCATGGGCGCACTGATGTCCACCATGGCGCACGCCGTTGAGGGCCGCTATCCGGGGTACCAGGCCTTCGACGAAACGGCCTTGCATGAGGGCGCGAAGCGGCTGGTCAACACGTACAAAGACCAACTGCCCATCGCCATCCGCAACGGCAACGAACCGCATCCGGCCGATGACGCACAGGCGCTGGAGATGATCGCCGCATACAAGGCGATCTATGAAGGCGTCAAAGCCGCGGACCCGAACATCCTGGTCACCAGCACCTCGTGCGGTCCGGAGGAAGTCTTTTTCCGCCTCGGATTCCAGCGCTATTACGATGTCTACGATTTCCACCAGTACGCCGACGCCGGCGTAATCCCGGCAGACTTCGCACGCTACGATCACATGATCGCAAAGTACGGATCGCGCAAGCCGGTCTGGTCGACCGAGATCGGGCTCAACAGTCAGGGCATGGCGCGCAGTGCCGTGGCGATCCAGATGATCAAGATCTTCACGAACTTCTTCGCCTGCGGCGGCCAGAACGCCTCCTGGTTTGGCGTCATGTGGCCCGATCCCGACGCCACAAACGTTGGCACGAACGGCGATTCCTTCGACGTGTTCAACTCGAAGTACTGTCTCTACAGCCCAAAGCTGACGGCCATCACCGAGTACAACATGGTCAGCGCCATCTGTGTCAAGAAAGTGGTGGCCTCGCGGACCTACGCGGGCCACGTCGCCCTGACACTGTTCCGCGATGCCCAGGACCGCTGCCTGCTGGTGGCGTGGAAGGACGGCGGGCGAGAAGACCTCTTTCTGCCTCTGCCGGGCGTGAGGAAGGTGCAGGCCACGCGGCTCGACGGTTCGTCAAGCGCACTGGACGCCGCCGGACAGGGGTTGACGCTCGCGCTCTCGGATGAACCTTACCTGCTGCAGTTCGATTCCGCAGGTCTGGGGTTGCCGGAGCACCTCGACGCGCCCCGCGTCGCGCTGGAGGCCCCGCCCGGCCCGATCGTCAAAGGCGGCACGGCCCGACTGGTCATCCGCTGCGAAGGTCGGTCGCCTGACGCAATCGAACTGGAGGCGCCACCGCGCTGGACCGTGCGTCGCGACCCGTCGCCGGCCGGCTTTGCGGGCTTCATACTGGGAGCACCTGCCACCACGGAAGCCAGGGAAGGCCGCGTGCTGGCCCGCTTGGCGGACGGAAACGGAGAAGTCTA
This sequence comes from uncultured Lentisphaerales bacterium, assembly GCA_964417715.1. GTDB lineage: Bacteria > Verrucomicrobiota > Kiritimatiellia > RFP12 > CAYQJG01 > CAYQJG01. The sequence goes on from CAYQJG010000001.1 coordinate 124,193, forward strand.
CCTGACGTTCCCGATCATCGACGCGCTGGAGGTCCGTTTCGTGCCGTGCGCGTTCAGGGACGGGGCGGCTGGCATGACGTTCGCAGTCCGCAATCACGGTCCTGCGCCGCAGACGTTGCATTGGCGGATGGCCGTGCCCGAGGTGTTCGCCATGGCCGATGGCACCTTCAAGCTCGGCGAACCGGCTGCCTTCGCGCCAACCTTCACGGGCCCCTGCGCGGGCGTGCTGACCATCGGAACCCAGGCCGAAACCGATGCCACCGTGCGGATCGCCAACCTCGATCCCCTCAGTCTCTACCGAGCCAGTCTGGAGCTGACGATCGACGGCCGGCCGATCACGCGCGAACGGCTGTTCGGCGGCTGCGTCGGCGTACCCAAGGTCAAGGGCGGCGTCGCCTTTGACGGCCGGATGGGCGACCCGGCCTGGCAGCTGGCCGCACCCGTGGCGCTGGACCGCGAAGCACAGTATGCCGTGCTGAACCGGAAGACGGCTCGACGGGACAGACCCGAGGACCTGTCGGGCACGATGCGCCTGCTCTGGGACGACACCTACCTCTACCTCGGCCTCGCCGTGCAGGACGACGTCTTCTGCCACCCCGAGCAGGATGCACTGATCTGGCGCGGCGACGGACTGCAGTTCCTGGTCGATCCCTGCCGCGAGTCGGCCGACAAGCCCGGCAAGTATGACTACGCACTCGGACTCGGCACAAAGGGTCCACAGGCGTGGTGCTGTTCGACGGCCGACGCCATGCGGGCGCCGACCGAGGAGGTGACGGACTTCCTCCTGAAGATCACGCCCACGGGGCAGCGCGGCAACATGGTGTATGAAGTCGCCATCCCCTGGCATCGGCTGTCGCCGTTCCAGCCCGCGCCGGGAGCCAACCTGGGTCTGGCGATGATCATCAACGACGATGATGGCCACATCCGCGACAGTTTCATCGCCTGGTTCGGCTGCGCTCACTCCAAACAGATGAGCATGAACGGCGACCTGATTCTGCTAGCATAGTCGCCGCGAACCGAGAAGGAACCCCGTTTCATGAAAACCGAGGGCACCAGACCGTGACAATCGCGATTCCCGAACAACAGATTGAGGTCCTGGCAGAAACCGACGTGCTGGTGTGCGGCGGCGGATGCGCAGGGGTGGCCGCCGCCGTGGCGGCGGCGCGGCATGGCGCACGCGTGGCGCTGCTCGAACGCTGGCCAAGCATCGGCGGCATGGCCACCAACGCGCTGGTGAACGGCTGGCACCGCAGCGACCGCGAGAAGGTGGTCATCAACGGGCTGGTCGAGGAGAGCGTGCAGCGGCTCGACGCCGAAGGTCTCGGCTGGGTGGTCCGCATGGACGATTACCCGCGGTCACACGAGACGCACTGGTTCGAACCGGAGGGGATGCGGATCGTCTGGCAGCGCCTGCTCGATGAAGCGAAGGTGCGGACGTACTGCAATCTGACCGCGGCCCAGCCCATCGTCGAAGGCGGCCGGATCCGGGGCGTACTGGCCGACACCAAGCGCGGCCGACGGGCTTTTCTCGGGCGAATCGTCGTGGATGCCACGGGCGACGGTGACATCGCCGCGCAGGCGGGCGTGCCCTTCGACTTCGGCCGCGCCGAAGACGGACTGGTACAGGGCATGACGCTCATCTTCGTGCTCGCAGGTCTGGACCGCGAGGCACTCCGTGCCGCAGGCGACGACGCCGCTGTGCGCGTGTGGGAACGCATGCGTGAACTGCGCGATGCCGGCGCGTTCCCCCCCTTCAACGAGGCCAACACGCTCCACTACATGCGCAACATGCCGGCCGGCTGCTGGCGCTTTTGGAACCTGCTGCCCGTCGCCGGCAACCCGCTTGACGAGGCCGAGCTGACGCGCCTCACGGCCCTGTCACGTGAGCGCCTGGTGGCCTACATCAAACACTGGCGAAACAACCTGCCGGGATACGCCAACGCTACCATCGACCAGACCGGCTTCGGCCTGGGAATCAGGGAATCGCGACGGGTGCGCGGACTCAAGACGCTGACGGCGGACATGGTCGTCGGCGCGGTCAAGCAGCCGGATGCCATCGGGCACGGCGTGTGGATGGTCGACATCCACGACCCGAAGGGCACGGGCCACACGACATACAGCGACCGTGGCGCCAGCAACATGCTGCGCGCCGGCACGAGCTATCACATTCCGCTGGGGATGTGCCTCAACAACCGGATACCAAACCTGGCGGTCGTGGGGCGCTGCGCCTCGTCCACGCACGAAGCCCATTCGTCCGTGCGCGTGCAGACGCACGGCATGGTCATGGGCCAGGGGGTCGGCGTCGCCGCCGCGCAGGCGCTCGCGAGCGGGCGCGACATGGCGCAGATCGAGATCACCACGCTGCAGCGGACGCTGCGACAGGACGGCGTCTACCTGGAGGATGTGCCCGGCACAGCCAGATGCGCCGTATAGAAGGGAAGTGAACATGCGAATCGAGAAAGCGGCCCGCGCCACCCTGACCGCGGTGGAGATGGACAAGGGCGACGAGTTGTGCTTCCAACTGGCCGACGGGTCCACTCGGCACATCATCCTCGAAAGCACGTATTCAACCCGCCCTGGGAACTGTTCGGGATGCGCATCTGGTTCGATGGGACGCAGGACCTGTTCGACTACATGCTCGAAACGCACGGGCCGTGCAAGCCGCGCAAGCACGCGCGCTTCGCGATCCAGGATGCAACACGACGCATCTGCCCGGTGCTGCTGCACCCGTGTATCCTGTTCTGGCAGATGTATCAGGACCGCCAGACAACAACCGCCTGAAGATGCAGTTTTCCGCTAGCCGACAATGGGACACACTATGATTCGCCTCATCCATATGGTTTTCTGCGTGGCCTGTGGCGCAGTCGTGGCGGCCCGCGCCGCCGACGCGCCGATCGCCCCGACTGGCGCGGGCGGCAACCGTCCGCTCGTGCACCTGTTCGTCCTCGCTGGACACTCAAACATGGTGGGGGTGGACCCCGATGTGTCCTTCACACCCACGCTCACGAACGCCTTCCCGCATGACACGGTCATGGTCGTCAAGAGCGCCAGCCACGGACACTCCATCGCCAGCTGGTTCCGCCTGCCCTCGCGGACGAGGCCGGCAGAGGGCGACGCCGCACTCTATGCGCGGCTGATGATGGAGGTGCGCGTTGCGGTCAGCCGGGCGAAGCCGGACACGGTCACGTTCGTGTGGATGCAAGGTGAAGGAGATACCCGTGCCGGCATGGCCGCCGATTACGGCACCTGCCTCACCGGGCTGGTGTCGAACCTCCGTGCCGACTTCGACCGTGAGGACGTCAACGTGGTTATCGGACGTATCAACGACGCTGGCGTCTCGGCCGACGCGCGACCGGATTGGAACAGAATTCGTGAAACGCAGGTCGCCTTTGCCAAAGCCGACCCTTACGGCGCCTGGGTGGACACCGACGACCTGAACGGCCCGAAGAACAGCGCCACCTGCACACATGACGGCTATGTGAAACTCGGACAACGCTTCGCCGAAGCCGCAATCGCACTGATCCGACGGCGATGACCCGTGTGAACCGGACGCAACGCCTGGGACAACGCCGTTTCCGGGCCGTGAAGGGGAGTTGACGCATGAACGGTTTCATGGCTCTGTTCTCAGGCGTGGTCTGCAGCGCGGCCCTGGCAGGGCATGCAGCGGATGCACCGCGCCAGCAGGCCCCGACCGACCGTACCGCCGGCAGGTCGCGGCTGCATCTGTTCATCCTATCGGGCCAGTCGAACATGGTCGGTCTGAATCCCGACGCCTCCTTCACCCCGGCGGTCACGGCTGCGTTTCCGGGCGACCGGATCGTGGTCGTCAAGGACGCGCGCAGCGGGCAGTCGATCCTCAAGTGGTACCTGCCGCCATCGCCGAAAGACCCGGGCGGGCGCCGCGTTGCACTCTACACGCAGCTGATGGCCAAAGTGAACGCTGCGGTCACCAACGCGAAGCCTGACACCGTGACCTTTGTGTGGATGCAGGGGGAGGCCGACTCGCATCCGAAGGTGGACATCGACTACCGCGCCTGCTTGACGGGACTGGTGGCCTTCCTGCGGTCGGATCTGGGCCGTCAGGATGTGAACGTCGTCATCGGCCGCATCAGCGACTTCGGCAACGCGGACAGCGAACGTCCGGGATGGATGAAGGTCCGCGAAGCGCAAGTCGCATTCGCCGAGGCCGACGCGCGTGCGTCCTGGGTGGATACCGACGATCTCAACGGCCCCCAGAACGGCCTGCACTACCCGCGCGACGGCTACCTGAAACTGGGTGAACGCTTTGCCGAGAAGGCTGTCGCCCTCATCCGGCGGGATCTGCCGAGGAACGCTGCCCCATGAACACAACCACCCTTTCCGACACCGTCTACGGACGCAAATTCGGCCTCGCCCTGACCCTCGACATCGTGAAACCGGCGATCCCGTCAGGCGTCGGCGTGCTGGCCCTGTCGAGCGGCGGCTGGCAATCCTGGCCGGAGGCGGGGAAACCGCAGACCGACGAATTCCTCAAACGGGGCCAAACCGTCTTCATCGTCATGCACGGCGCCAGGCCCAAGTTCGGCATTCCGGAAATCGTCAACGACATCCGGCGCGCGGTGCGCTTTGTCCGGGCGCACGCCGCAGAATATGCCGTCGACCCGCAGCGCCTGGGCCTTTTCGGAATCAGCTCGGGGGGCAACATCTCGCTGCTCGCAGCCGCGCAGGGCGGTCCCGGCAACCCCGAAGCCGCGGACCCGGTGGACCGGGAAAGCGACCGTCTGGGCGCCGTGGCCTGCTTCTATCCGCCGACGGACTTTGTGAACTTCGGTGAGCCCGGCAAACGCTGGCTGCCCTACCGGCCGGCCGACGAAACGCTCGACGACGACACACTCGCCAAAGCCTGTTCGCCCGTGACCCATTTCACGACGGCCATGCCGCCGACCCTCATCATCCACGGCGACGCGGACAAGCTGATTCCCGTACAGCAGGGACAAACGGCGGCTTCGCGGCTGCGGGAACTGGGCGTCGAACACAGTTTCGAGGTGCGCCCGGGCAGGGAGCACGGCTGGCCTGACATGGCAGCCGAGTACGCCCTCTGCGCCGAATGGCTCGACAACCACCTGGAAGGGCGGAGAGGCTGAATGAATCCCAAGCCCAACATCATCTTCATCCTTGCCGACGATATGGGCTACGGCGACATGAGCCGGTTCAACGGCGGACTCAGCCAGACCCCGGTCCTCGATGACCTGGCTGGCGAAGGGCTCTGCCTGACCCAGCACTACGCGGGCTCCCCCGTCTGCAACCCCTCCCGCGCCTGCCTCCTGACCGGACGCTACGCGCACCGCACCGGCAGCATCGACACCTTCGACCATCTCGGCAGCGAGCGGCTCTGTCGCCGCGAACGCACCCTCGCCGACGTCCTGCACCATGCCGGTTACGCAACCGGGCTCGTGGGCAAATGGCACAACGGCTCCATCGGGCAGGCATACCATCCGAATGCCCGCGGCTTCGACGAGTTCGTCGGCTTCCGCGGCGGCTGGCAGTTCTACAACAACGCGCGCCTGGAACGCAATGGCGTCCGGTTCCAGCCTCCGCCAGAGAAATACCTGACCGACCTGCTCACCGATGAAGCCGTGGACTACGTCACCCGCCACCGGAAAGAGCCGTTTTTTCTGCACCTGGCCTACAACTGCCCGCACTTCCCCATCGAGGCACCAGCGGCTGACGTCGAGCCCTTCGCCAACGCCGGCTTCACGCGGGGTGTGCGCACTCTCTACGGCATGATCCGCAACATGGACCGCAACATTGGCCGCCTGCTGGAAACCCTCAACAAGCTTGGCCTGGAAGAGAACACGGTGGTCGTGTTCACCAGCGACAATGGCCCCGACTTCGGCGGCTCCGGCGACAACTCGCTGGTGCGCTTCAACTGCCATTTTCACGGCCAGAAAGGGTTGAGCTACGAGGGCGGCATCCGCCTGCCGCTGCTCGCCCGCTGGCCCGCCGGCCTGCCCGGTGGCCGGACCCTCGACGAGATGGTCCACATGACCGACTGGCTGCCGACGATTCTCGCCATGTGCGGCGCGGAACTGCCGCCGGACCACCTGCCGCTGGACGGCTGGAACGTGCTGCCGGTGCTGCGCGGCGAGGGCGGCAAGGTCAACACCCGCCGCTTCTGGCAATGGAACCGCTACCACCCCTACATCGGCTCCAATGCCGCCATGCGCGACGGCGACTGGAAACTGGTCCAGCCGCGCGCGCCGCAGACCTACCGCGACATGATCGACGGGCCCCTGGACCTGCAACACCGGGAACACCCCGAACTGTTCCCTGCCATCCTGCCGAGTCCGACCCGCGCCGAGATGAGCTACGGCCCGCCCCCGCCGGCCGAACTCTACAACCTCCGCGACGACCCGGAGGAAGCGCACAATCTCGCCGGCCAGGACCCGGCCCGAGTCACCCGCATGCTCGCCGATCTGGGAGCCTGGTTCGCGGAAGTCGAAGCCGACCGCCGCCAGTGCGAGGATGCGGTGCTCAAGTAAACCAGCGGTTGAAGAAGACAAGGCATCAAGGAACGTTCTGATGATGACCCAATCACTTGCTGGAACGTGGTCGTTGCGCGCCGCCGGCGAAACCGCCGCCATCCCCGTCCAGGTGCCGGGCGACGTGCACAGTGCGCTGCTTGCGGCCGGCCGCATCCCCGACCCCTACTGGGGCGACAACGAGAAACAGGTGCAGTGGGTCGGCGAGCAGGAGTGGGTCTACGAGCGCGAGTTCGACATCGCCGCGGAACTGCTGGCCCGGCGCTCGGTGATCCTCGATGTCGAACACCCCGACACCTTCTGCGAACTCCGCATCAACGGCCAGGTTGCGGGAACGACCGCCAACCGCTTCCAGCGTTACCGGTTCGAGGTCAAACCGTTGCTCCGCGCCGGCCGCAACACCATCACTGCGCTCTTCCGCAGCGCCGAGAAGATCGCCCTGGAGCGCGGCAAGGCCCTACCGTACCCGATCCGGTGCGATTACCGCGAGGATGGCATCGGCCAGGCCAAGCCTCACTACAACCTCGTCCGCAAAACCCAGTGCCACGTCGGCTGGGATTGGGGGCCTTGCCTGATGCAGGTCGGCTTCCCCGGCATCGTGCAGCTGGCGGGCGCCGACCAGGCGCGGATCGACTATGCGTGGTGCGACCAGCGTCACGAAGACGGCCGCTGTTCCGTGACGGTCACGGTCGAGGCGTTCGCGCCGGTTGCCGGGCAGGTCGAGTTCACCGTGGCACTCGGGACGACAACCGTGCGCCGGCAGGTGGAGTTGACGGCGGGCATGAACCGCGTCAGCGTCGCCGGGGTCGTGATCGAAAACCCACGCCTGTGGTGGCCCAACGGTCTTGGTGAGCCGAACCTCTACGACCTGGAGATCCACCTCGGCGACGGCGTGCTGCGGCGGCAGGTCGGCCTGCGCACCCTGGAGTTAGTGCGGCAGCCCGACGCGTGGGGAGCCTCCATGATGTTCCGCGTCAATGGCGTCGATCTTTTCGCCAAGGGCGCCAGCTGGATCCCCGCCGACGCCCTAAGCGCCCGCCAGACGCCGGAACGCGCCGCCAACCTCCTCGCCTCCGCCCAAGCGGCGAACATGAACATGATCCGGGTCTGGGGCGGCGGCCAGTTCGAGGCGGACTTCTTCTACGAGGAATGCGACCGCCGCGGCCTTCTGCTGTGGCACGATTTCATGTTCGCCTGCGCCCTGTATCCCGGCGACAAGGCCTTTCTCGCCGAGGTTCGCGCCGAGGTGACCCACCAGATCAAGCGTCTGCGCGATCATGCCAGCATCGCGTTGTGGTGCGGCGACAACGAGTGCTTCTCCTTCCCCGAGGCGACCCGGGACGCGGCGGTGTACGTCATCAACTACGACCGCCTGTCCCAGACCCTCACCGAGGCCGTCGTAGCATGCGATCCCGGACGGGCCTTCTGGCCGTCGTCGCCACTCCTGCGTCCGGATTCCTACGGGTTGTGGACGAACGACCGGGAAGGCGACATGCATTTCTGGGACGTGTGGCACAAGTCGAAAGACTTCGAGTTCTACCACACGATCCGGCCGCGCTTCTGTTCCGAGTTCGGTTTCCAGTCGTTCTCCTCGCCGGAAGTGGCGCGCACGTTCTGCCCTGAAGACCAGCTCAATCCGACGGCACCGCTGTTCGAGCACCACCAGAAAAACGTCGGCGGCAACAGCCGGATACTGGAAACCATGGCGCGCTATTTTCGCATGCCGCCCGCAATCAAAGATACGCTCTGGGTGTCGCAGTTGCAGCAGGCCCTGGCCATCAAGACCGCGGTGGAGGGCTGGCGCCGCCTGCGTCCGCGCTGCATGGGCACGCTGTACTGGCAGCTCAACGATGTCTGGCCGGTGGCCTCGTGGTCGAGCCTGGAGTATGGCGGGAAATGGAAGCCGCTGCACCACCATGCCCGGCGCTTCTTCGCCCCCGTGGCCGTGATGGCGGTGGCGCCTGACGACGCAACCGGCGACACTGAACTGTGGGTGGTCAATGACCGCCGCGAAGCTGCCCAAGTCCGGGTCGCCGTCGAGGTGTGGACTCTGGACGGCCGTCTGGTCGAGACCCTGTCCTTTGCCGCCACGGTTGCCGCCGGCAGCGCCCATCACCTCGGAACGTTCCCGGTGACGCGCTTCTGCCCGGCGCACGGCGACCGGTCCCGACGCTTCCTCAACCTGCGGCTTGACGCCCGCATCGGTGAGCGTCAGGAAACCCACTGTAATCAACACTTCTTCGCCCGGTTCAAGAGCTGCGAACTCCCGTCAGCGACGGTGACGGCCGCGGTCAGAGAACTGCCCGGCGGGCGGCATGGCGTGCGTCTGGAGACGGACCGACCCGCGTTGTGGGCCTGGGCCGATGTCGCCGGCGTCGCCGGCGAGTTCGACGACAACAGCGTGAACCTGCTCCCCGGCCGCCCGGTTGAACTCGTCTTCACCCCGGAACAGCCGGTAACAGCGGCAGCCTTTGCCGCCGCCCTGACAGTCAGGCACCTGCGGCAGACCTTCTGAAGCGGCTCCGGCGAGAGCCCCTGAGATTCTGGAACTAACATGAACGCATCCAAACCCAATTTCATCGTCTTCCTCACGGACGACCAGGGCTACGGCGACCTTTCGTGCATGGGCGCGGCGGACGTCCGCACGCCGAACATCGACCGCCTGGCGGCGGAGGGCGCGCGCTTCACCCAGTGGTATTCGAACAGTCCGGTCTGCAGCCCCTCGCGGGCGGCCCTGCTGACCGGCCGCTACCCGGGCAATGCCGGCGTCCGCTCCATTCTCGCGGGGCATCGCACAGCTTCGGGCCTGCCGCCGCAAGTGCCCACCCTGGCCACGGCATTGAAAACACTCGGCTACGAAACGGCCATGGCGGGCAAGTGGCATCTGGGCATGCAGGAAAGCTCCCGACCGCACCGGCACGGCTTCGACCGCTGGTACGGTTTCCTCGCCGGCTGCATCGACTACTACTCGCACATCTTCTACTGGGGCATGAACCAGCCCGGCCCCGGCCGCAACCCCACCCACGACCTATGGGAGGACGGCCGCGAAGTCTGGGACAACGGCACGTACTTCACCGAAGCCGTCACCGAAAAGGCCATCGCCTACCTGCGCGAGGCCGTGGCCGGCGGCAAGCCGTTCTTCCTCTACGTCCCGTTCAACGCCCCGCACTATCCCATGCACGCGCCGGCCGAGTACATGGCGCGCTTCTCACGCCTGCCCTGGGACCGGCAAGTCATGTCCGCCATGATCAGCGCCGTGGACGACGGCATCGGCCGCATCCTGGAAGAGGCCCGCAAACTCGGTGTCGCCGACAATACCTGCACCCTCTTCACCTCCGACAACGGCCCGTCGCGCGAGTCGCGCAACTGGCTGGACGGCACCCCGGACGCCTATTACGGCGGCACGACCGGGCAACTCAAAGGACACAAGTTCAGTCTGTACGAAGGTGGTGTCCGTGTGCCCGGCATCCTGCACTGGCCCGGCCGCATTCCCGGCGGTCAGGTCCTGGACGCCCCGTGCGCATCCATGGACTTCTTCCCCTCGGTCCTCGAGGCCGCCGGCGGCGCATCGGCGTCGTACGAACTGGACGGCCGCAGCCTGCTGCCCTATGTCTGCGGCGCCGTGACGCCGGAGACGCGCGACCTCTTCTGGGAAATGGACGGCCAGACCGCCGTCCGCCGCGGCCCCTGGAAGCTGGTGCTCAACGGCCAACTCGTGGAGCACGCGCCGCCCGAAGACGATGTCCATCTCTCAAACCTCGACGACGACCCCGGCGAACGGGTCAATCTTGCGGCACAGCAGCCGGCGCTGACCGCCGACCTGAAAGCTGCCGCCCTGCGCTGGCGTGCCGGCATCGAGGCCCGTTGGCGGCAGGTCGAAACAACCCGAACCGGGGTGGAATCGCCATGAATCCCGCGTCAGACACAATCCAGGCACGATCATTCGCCTGCGCCGCGCTGGGCAGCCACCGCGTCGACTAGGGGCCGTGCCATCCAAGTGATCGCCGCGCCGGAAGCCTGGGACTATCCGAACAACCGCGTGTTCCATGCCCGACTGAACCAACTGGGAATTGCGGTTGCGCTTTACAAACGGCGAACGCTCGCGTACGTTAGATTCTTTAAAGAATCAGGCGTGCGTAGGCTGCGGAGCGAAAATGGAGAAGGCAAAACGGCCACGCACGGGGGAATCAACGATGACAGGTGCTTCTTTTCCATCGTGTCGCCCGCCGCCCGACAGCCGCCGCTTTGCCAGCGACGCCGTCGAAGGTCTCATCGCCGACGTCACCGCGTCGATCACAGACGCCGAACTGGCCTGGCTGTTCGGCAACTGCTTTCCCAACACACTCGACACGACCGTCGCGTTCACCACCGATGCGGGTGGCCGCCCCGACACGTTCGTCATCACCGGCGACATTGATGCGATGTGGCTGCGCGACTCGACGTGGCAGGTGTGGCCGTATCTGCCGCTCGTGCACGGCGACCCCCGGCTCAAGCAACTCTTCCTGGGACTGATCCGCCGCCAGGCCGCTTGCGTGCGGCTCGACCCGTACGCGAATGCCTTCTTCGCCATGCCGGGCCGCGTCAGCGAATGGCAAGGCGACCAGACGACCATGCGCCCCGGCGTTCACGAGCGCAAGTACGAACTCGACAGCCTGTGCGCCGTGCTGCACCTCGCGTGCGGCTATTACCGGCAAACGCGCGACGCAAGCGCGTTCGACGCCGAATGGCTCGCGACTGCGCGGCTGATCGTGGCGACCATCCGGCGCGAGCAGGCCGGTTCGGACGAACAACCGGCATCGAGTTACCGCTTTCAGCGCAAGACCACCACGGCCACCGATACGCTGCCCAACGGCGGCGCGGGCAGTCCCTACCGCCGCACGGGTATGAGCCGTTGCGCATTCCGCCCTTCGGACGATGCGACGGTCTTCCAGTTCCACGTGCCAGCCAACGCATTCGCGGTCGCCAGCCTGAAGGGCCTCGCCGACGTTCTGCGACAGGCCGGACTCGCACCCGACCTGCAGACCGAGGCCGCGACGCTCGCCGGCGAGATCGACCGGGGACTTCGCGAGCATGGGGTCGTCCGCCACCCTGAATACGGTCACATCCTGGCCTACGAGGTCGACGGGTTCGGCTCCACCTGTCTGATGGACGACGCCAACGTACCCAGCCTGCTGTCCCTGCCCTATCTGGGCTACTGCCCCATTGACGACCCGCTCTACCAGGCCACGCGCGCGTTCGTGCTGAGCGCGACCAACCCGTATTTCTTCAAGGGGGCTTGCGCCGAGGGCACCGGCGGCCCGCACGTGGGGCCGGGCTATGTCTGGCCGATGTCCATCGCGCTGCGCGGGCTCACGAGCCAAAGTGACGAGGAGATCCTGCAGTGCCTGCGCTGGCTCAAGGCCACGCATGCCGGCACCGGCTTCATGCACGAGAGCTTCTGGAAGGACGATGCCTCGCGATTCACCCGCAAGTGGTTTGCCTGGGCCAACACGGTCTTCGGTGAGCTGATCTGCCACCTGCACCGCGCGCGGCCCCACGTACTGAAAGCGCGGCTTTGAGTCAGAGCACACACGTTTGGATCTCAGCCTGCGCGGCATGCATCCTGGGCACTGCCTGGGGTGTGCCCGCGGCAGGTGTGGCGGGCGAGGCGTTGCCGCCTGGGCTCGTGCGCCACTATACGTTCGGCACCGGCAACGCCACCCAATCGGATCTCACAGGCACGCCGGCTGAGATACGGTACAAGCCGGACAACCATCCGACACCGGTCACCGAGCCCGGACGCACGGCAGGCTCCGCCGCCGTCCTGCTCGACGGCGCGTCGTTCGAAGCACAGGCCCTGCTACTGCCGACCAATGCCTTCACCGTGGCGGTCTGGACCCGGCCGATCGCCATGGGGACGAAGACCGGCAACGACGGACGCGCCAACGGCATGATCGTGTCGAGCGGCAGCGGGTACTACGACGGCTGGCGCCTGTTGGTACACGATCAGACGACCTGGCGACCATCTGTCGAACTGGGGCGTGCCGAGGGCGCTTTCGGCGTTCAGGCCAACGATGCGTTGAACGTCGGGTTCTGGAATCACGTGGCCACGACCTGGGACGGCGTCCGCGTGCGCCTCTACCTCAACGGCATGCTGTCGACCGAGATGCCGTACGCGGGGCCGGCTGTTGCGCCCAAGTCCGAACTGCGGGTTGGCTATACCGGTTTCGGCGTAGGATCGCTCAAGATGGCGGTCGGCGAACTGGCCATCTACGACCGTGCCCTGTCGCCCGAGGCCGTTGCGGCCTGGTCGCTGGACGGCGGGTCGCCGGCCGCTTGGCGCGCCTGGTCGCGACTGGCGGATGCGCGTCGCTTGCCGGCGTCAAGCCGCACCGTTGTGGACGCATGCGCGGCGCTTCTCGGCGACGCCGACACGCCCGTCCACCTGCGCGGCCAAGCCGTCGGCTTGCTGGCACGGGCGGTCGGCGCCGACGCCGAAGTTCCGAGTCGCGTGCTCGTGCAGATCCTGAACGCGAGGGAGGTCGTCGGCACCGAACGGCAGGCGTTCAGTCTGGCGCTGGCCGACGCCCATGCGCGCGAAAGGGATCCCGACGCCGCCGCCCGTGTGCTTGAGGCGTTGCTTGCCAACGACGCCGAGACGCCGCTGGCCGCAGCGGCAACGCGGCTGCGACTGGCACTCACGCTGCAGCAGGGCAAACGCCACGCCGCCGCCCGTGAGGAGTACAGGCGGCTGCGCGATGACCTGCGGCTGCCGGCTTCGGCGCGCGCCACCGCCGCTCTCGGCCTGGCGCAGACCTGGCGCCTGGAACGCAAGTTGGATGAAGCACGCGCGGCATTTGAAGCCATAGCGACGATGCCCGACGTGGTTCCGCACCTGAAGGCGGAGGCTCTCGCACGTGCGGCCCAGTGTGCGAATCTGGCCGCAGGCAGACCCGCCCGCGATGCAGAGTCGCACCGCCAGCGGCTGCTCCCGCTGCCGGAACCGGCGCTGTCGTTCTTCGTCGCGCCACAGGGCCACGACAACAACCCCGGCACCCTTCAGCAACCGTTCGCCTCGCTGGAGCGGGCGCGCGACGCGATCCGGTCACGAAAGGCCGGCGGCCCGCTTCCGGCCGGCGGCGCCACCGTCTACCTGCGCGGCGGGCGCTACACGACGACCAATACGTTCGTATTGACTGATCTCGACTCCGGTCGCAGCGGCGCGCCGGTCGTCTATCGCGCCTGGCAGGACGAGCGCCCGGTGCTGGACGGCGGCTTCCGCGTGCGCAACCTGATCAAGGTAACGGACCCGGCCATCGTTGCACGCCTGCCGCCCGAGGCGCGCGGGAATGTATACGCCGCGGATATGCGGTCGCAAGGCTATGGCTCGTTCGAGGCGCAGCGCGCCTATGGGGCAGGGATCGACAGCCAGACCGTGCGCGAGTTGTATCAGGACGGACGCCCGCTGCCGGTCGCGCGCTGGCCCAACACGACCACGCTGACGGTAGGGGAAGTGCGCGACCCCGCCACGTACGCCTTCGTCTGCCGGACAAACCGCCTGGCGCGCTGGACGCAGGCCACGGACTTGATGGCCGCCGGCTACTGGATGCACCTCTGGGCTGACTGCACCGTGCCGGTGGCGGCGGTCAACCCTGCGGCCGGCACACTCCGCCTGCAGGAGCGGCCCGGCTACGGTCTGGCCGAAGGTCGCCCGTTCCATGTGCTGAACCTGCTGGAGGAGATCGACCGTCCGGGCGAGTGGTATCTGGACCGCGCCACCGGGCAACTCTACGTGTGGCCATTGGGATCGCCACCATTCGACAGCCTCGTGCTGACACGTTTGGGGCAGCCCTTCTTCGAAGCCAGGGGTATGCGCGAGGTCGTTTTCCAGGGGCTGGCTTTCGAGTACGGCCGCCAACACGGCATCGTGATGGACCGGTGCGTCAACGCGGTGGTGGCCGGGTGCGTGATCCGGCGGCTGGGGGGGACTGGTCTCATCGCCACGCGCAGCGAGGGGCTCCAGGTGTACGGCAATGTTCTGGACACGCTGGGACACACCGGTATGCGAATCGACGGCGGCGACCGCAGGACACTCACGTCGGGACGTGTGACGGTTGAGAACAATGACGTGGGCCTGTTCGGGCGCTGCACACGCACCTACACACCGGCCCTGCTGCTCGACGGGTGTGGCGCACGCGTGGCGCACAACCACTTCCACGATGCACCGTCGAGCGCGATGCGCATCGAGGGCAACGACCACCTCATCGAATACAACCAGGTGGACCACGTCGTGCAGGAATCGGACGACCAGGGCGCCCTCGACATGTGGGGCAACCCGTCGTACCGCGGCGTGATCATCCGCTACAACCGCTGGCAGGATATCGGCGGCAGCGAAACACCGTGCGGACAGGCAGGCGTCCGGCTCGATGATGCGATCAGTGGCGTGATCATCACCGGCAACCGCTTCGAGCGCGCCTCCGCGGGCAACTTCGGCGGCGTGCAGATCCACGGCGGGCAGTTCAACATCGTCGACGGCAACCTGTTTGTTGGCGGCCCCTATGGCGTGACCTTCTCGCCGTGGGGGCTGACTCGATGGAACGCCTACCTGGCAAGTGAGGAGATCCGCAGCAAACTGCACGACGAGGTGGACATTACCCACCCACCCTACAGTGCGCGCTACCCGGAACTCGCAGACCTGGAGACGGTGGCCGACCTCAACCGCGTCTGGCGCAACGTCTTCGTCGGGACGGCTCAGGCACTCCCCCGCCCACCCCAGGGATCCGACCTCTGGGACAACCGCGTGTTCGCCGGAAAGCCCGATGCAGAAACGCTCGCCGCGCAGTCGGCGCTCGGCACGTTGCCGCCTGAGGACGAGATCGGGCCATACGACGACCCCAGGCGCGCCAGCAAGCAGGACCTTCCATGAATGCTACCCCCTTCACGCGAACCGTTCCGATCAAGCACGACGTCGACATCTTCGTGGCAGGTGGCGGCCCCGCCGGTCTGGCCGCCGCCGTAACGGCCGCGCGCCAGGGGGCTCGCGTCTTCCTCGCGGAAGGGTCGGCTTGCTTCGGCGGCATGGGTACAGCCGCCGGACTGCCGATGTTCTGCGAACCCACCGACGGCGTCAACCTCACCACCGCCGGTTTCGGCACCGACGTCTATGAACGGCTGATCGCCGCCGGCGGCACCGCGCCGGAGACACGCGGCCAACCGCTGACTGCAATCGCGTTCTTCTTCAACCCCGAGATCCTCAAGCGCGTCTACGACGACCTGGCCGTTGCCAGCGGCCTGCGCTTCGCATTCCAGACCCAGTTTCTCGACGTCCAGGTCGAGGACGGCACGGTCACGCACGCAATCTGCGCCGCCAAAAGCGGCCTGTTCGCCGTCAAAGCCAAGGTTTTCGTGGACGGCACCGGCGACGGCGACCTCGCGGCGCGCGCCGGGGCCCCATTCGAGAAGGGCGATGCCCGCGGCGCCATGCAGCCGCCCACCCTGATGAGCCTCTGGACCGACATCGACTGGGAGAAGGCCAACCGAAGTGGATGCGGGGTGTGGCAGCAGGACAAATACCTACCACGCGCGTTCCAGGATAAGGTGTTCACCACCGAGGACCGCCACCTGCCGGGCATGATCCCCACCGGGCCGCACACGGCCTGGGCCAACATCGGCCACCTTTTCGGCACGGACGGCACAGACGAGGACTCGCTGACGCAGGCGTTCCTGCGCGGACGCAAGCTGCTGCTTGAATACGAGCGCTTCTACAAGGAGTACCTGTCCGGCTTCGAGAACATGCAGTTGCTGTCCACGGGCGCCCTGCTGGGCGTGCGCGAGACACGGCGCATCATGGGCGACTATGTGCTGAACCTGGCCGACTTCAAGGCGCGCGCCGTGTTTGCCGACGAGATCGGCCGCTTCTCCTATCCGGTCGACCTGCATGCCACGCGGCCCGACAAGGCGTCGTTCGACAGCTTCGAACGCGAGTTCGCCGACCTGCGCTACAAACGCGGCGAGAGTTACGGCATCCCCTACCGCTGCCTGACGCCCCGGAAGCTGCAGAACGTACTCGTCGCCGGACGCTGCGTCAGTTGCGACCGCCACATTCAGGGCTCGCTGCGCGTGATGCCGGCCTGTTTCCTGACCGGCCAGGCCGCCGGCATGGCAGCCGCGATGGCCGCAGGGGCGGGCTTGGACACGCGACGCCTCGACGTCACCGAGTTGCAGGCGCGGCTGCTCAAGATGGGGGCCTACCTGCCGAACGCCCGCAACCATGAGGTCCACGCGCCCGCATGAGCCACGCTGCCACCATCATCCGCTCCGTCGCTACGCGAAGCTGCGCCCTCGCGGTGCTGCTGCCATGGGCGGCCGTAACGCACGCGCTGGAAGCCGGCAGCATCGAACCGGCCGTCACCAACCGCATATCCGATCTGTTCACGATGCGCAATGGCCTGGCGTGCCACACGTCGACCTATGCCCCGCGCCGGTTGGTCTGGACGTCGTCGACTGCGTTGCACGACGTGCGCGCCGTGTATCCCCAGCCCGAGGCGGCCGCAACCGTGTACGGCGTGGCCGACGGCGCGATGCATCGAAGCGACGATTTCGCGATCACGTGGCGTCGGCTGCCGCTGGCAACGGCGGTTTCGTCCGACGCGATCACCGACGTGGCCTTCCGACCGGGCGAACCGGAGACCTTCTGCTTCGCCACGCGCGCCGCCGGGGTTTGGATCAGCCGCGACGGAGGTCAGACGGCGCGCCAGATCGGATCGCGGGCAACGGGTCTCGCGGCCGATGCCGTGACGAGCCTGATCTATGCACCGGGCGACATCCTGCGCCGGACGTTGCTGGCCGCGCATGGCTCGGCGGCACTCGGCATCTCGCGTGGCGATACGCGCACGGGTGCGTGGACCGTCGCCGCGCCCGACTACGCCGTGTTCCGCATGATCCCCGTGACCCCGCAGGGACGGGACCTCTGCCTGTTCGCTTCGGCTAAGTCGGCGCCGGAGGCCATGGGCGTCTACTACGCCAGCGTGCTGGGCGCGTACTGGCAGCGTATCGTTGCCGATGTCGCGCCCACGGACGGAGCCTGGTTCGCTCCGCAGCAGGCCTTCTACGTAACGACGGGTGACACGGGGATCCTGAAACTCGCGTCTGGCGCCAGCACGCTGCAGGACCTGGGTGGAAACGGGCAGGCATGGTCCGCGGCCGGCATGACGTGGAACGCGCACGCGGACGCGCCGGTTGCGTACCTGTACGAGCCGGCCGAGCGCGGGCTGATCTGGACCACCAATGATCTGACCGTCGCCGTCAGCCAAAGTCAGGGCCTGTATCGTGGCGCATTCGTGCGCGAAGGAGCACAGGTCCGCGCCAATGCGGGCGGGACACGCTTCTACGGTGCGATCAACGGCGTGCTCTGGATCGGCTGCAACGGCAACCCGCTGAGGGTCGACACCGCTGCGATCACCCCCGCGGCCGTCAACGTAGCGCCGGGTGCCATGCGCGGCGATTACTGGCGGGCGGCGGACGACGCCCTGCGCTCGTTCGCGGAAGCCCCGCGGGCGGCGGGTCTGGCCGAAAGGCTGACGCGCATGGTGGCCGAGCGCAATAGCGCGATTCCGGATGGGCCGGTGACGGTGGAGGCGCGCATCACGGCGCCCGCCGGCATGGTGCCGGCGGTCTCCGTCGACCTTAGCCGCTTTGGGCTTTCGCCCGTCACACCGCTGGCCATCGTGAGCAACGGTGTGTACGCGGCATCGTTCAATCTCACGCCGGAAACACTGGTCGCCGCCGCCGAGCGGCGCGCGGCAGACTGGCGACCCAGCTTCCCCGGCCCACTGCCCGTCACAGTCAGTGCGCGTGTGCCAGGGCACGCGCCCGTCAGCGGCGTGGCCACGCTCGCGCTCTATCCCGGTCCCGAGGCAGCCGCATTCGGCCGCGATTCCTGGGCACTCTACGCGGGTGACGTCGTCGGCAAGGTGACCCTTACCAGCGAGCGAACGAACCCGGACGAATACTGGGTGCCCCTGCACCAGCGCCTGGTGGTCGGCCCGGGCGCCTGGCGTGTGACCATCTGGCATATGGCCCAGCGCGCAAGCATGTCTGACTACGAAGCCATGACGTTCCTGCTCCGGTCGGCGGGACCGGCCGGCGGCGACATCCTGGTGCAACTGTGTGACAAGCCAGAAGATGCGATATCAACCACGACGCCGGGCGTCGCGCTCGTGGCCGGCGGCTACATCGCCGGCGGCAGCGTGACAACGGCCTACCGGCGCGTGACGATCCCGCTGACCGACCTGCTCCGGGGCTCCAAGACCTTCAATCCGGAACAGTTCGGCGGGGTCGCGTTCTCGGGCACCAACACAGCCGCGTGCACGTACCTGATCGACGACTGGCGGTTCGTCGTCTCAACGCAGGACATCGCGCCGGAGAAGGAGTCGAAGCCATGACGCGACTGCCCCTCTGGCTGGTGCTTCTGGCTCTGGCCCTGACAACCGTGCGGCCGACCTGCGCGGCAAGCGCGCCAGACAAGGAACCGCGTCTGCAGGACCTGCGCCAATCGCTATCGCCGGAGAACGCCCGCAAACTGTCGGACTACGACCGGGTCGTCCGGCGCGAGCAATTCGCGTCGTTGCTGCTCGAACTCAAACACCACGGGGAACTGCGCACGTTCGCGGCGGACCTGGAAGCCAAAGACACCGTGGCGCAGCGCCGCCAGCAGTGGTGCTTCCTGCAGGCCGAAGCTGATCGCGCAGAGGGCCGTTTCGAGCCCGCACTCGCGGCCTACGAACGCGTGTTCACCGCGCATGCGGGCGTTGGCGACAAATGGCCCGAGGCGCAAGCCCGCATTGTCGACGTGCTGGCCAGCCTGGGTCGCACCAATGACGCGCTGCGCGCCGGCCGCGTGCTGTGGGAGTCGGCGCGCGACCCCGGAGCAACCGAACGCGCGTCGCAGCGTCTGGCCGAGTTGCTGCAGCGGATGGATGGATCGTCGGCGCGCGCGGACGCTCTGCTCGCGATGCAGCGCCATGGTCCGGCCGGCAAGGACGGCAAACCGGGCACGCCCGATGACCCGGCTCCGATCATCGCGACGATCCCCTACCCTGACAGCGCCGCTCGCAGGCGCGCCTTCGACTCGGTATCGCCCGAGCTTGGCGACAACACCGGCGCATCCATCCTGCGCGGCTATGCACGGCTCCACGCGGGCGATCCGCAGGGCGCGCTGACTCAGTTCGTCGACGGTCTGCGCCGCTGCCGCGCCGATGAGTTTCTCGACACGGCACGCGCCGTCGCCAACGGGTTCCGCGCCGTGCGCGGCCATGCCGCCGGCTCGGAGGAGATCGGGCAGTTCACGGCCTACGGGACGAACGGGCCCGATGGCAAGCCCGGCACGGACGACGACGTGGCGGACCCATTCGCCGCCGTGGGCCTGGCCGGCGCATCGCGCCAACCCGGCGGGCTGACGCCCCTGACTGCGGACGATGCGGCACAGATCCACCTGCTCATCGGCAGTCTGCGCGTGCGGGCCTCTCGACCGGGGAATGCGGAGCATCGCCTTGTCGCGCTCGAGGCGTATCGGCGCGCCTGCCAGATCCTCGTCGTCCTGAACCGCCAGGAGACGCTCGACTGGGTGCTTGCCGCCATGCGCAGGGAGACCGACGGTCGCGTGCTGGGCGCCCTGGCGCGCCTCGGACAGACAGCAGCAAAGGCCGGCCAGCTTGACATGTCGGGTGTGCGTCGTTTCGATGCCGACACGCTGCAAGTCTTCGATACGACCGCGCGCCCCCTTCCCAACGACGTGCGCGACGCGCAACGCCGCACGGAACACACCCTGCGCGCCCTGGAGAAACGAACGAGATGAATCCTGTCGAGCTATCCGAGATTCTGGCCGCGGCGCGCGGACTGCGCGTGGCGGTGCTGGGCGATTTCTGCCTCGATGCCTACTGGGCGCTCGACGACAGTTGCGCGGAGAAATCACTGGAGACCGGGCTGGTGACACGGGCGGTAAGTCGGCAACGCTACACGCCGGGCGCCGCCGGCAACGTCGTAATGAACCTGCGCGCACTGGGCGTCGGCCGGGTGGACGCTTTCGGCGTAATCGGCGCCGATCCGTTCGGCCAGGAACTGCGCGCCCGGCTGGGGCCAGCCGATCACGACACGGACGGGCTGGTCTGCCAGGCGACCGACTGGGAGACACACGTCTACATCAAGCCGTGCCGGGGTGAACGCGAGGAAAGCCGCATCGACCTCGGTGTCTCGAACCGGCTGGCCGACGCCACCGCCGACATGCTGCTGGGCCACCTCGAGTCGCGGCTCGCGGACTACCATGCCGTTATCATCAACGAACAGATCGCCTGTGGCATCCACCACTCCGCACGGTTCCGTACGGCGCTGGCGGCGCTGGTCGCACGCCACCCCAGGACGCTGTTCCTGCTCGATGGCCGGCACTGCAACGACGCTTATCGCGGTACCATCCGCAAGCTCAACGACCATGAAGCGCTGCGCCTGTGCGGCACCGAGCGGGAAGCCAATGAGCCCGTACTGCGATCCGAGGCGCAGGCTGCTTCAGAAACACTGTACGCACGCTGGAATACGCCCGTGTTCATCACGCGCGGCGCGCGCGGCTGCCTGCTCTGCGGTCCGGAGGGTGTGCAGGAGGTGCCAGGACTGCAGATCGTGGGCCGCCTCGACACGGTGGGTGCCGGCGACAGCATGCTGGCCGGCCTCGCAGTTGGACTGGCCGCCGGGCGCGATGCGTTGGCGGCCGCCACACTGGGGAACTTCGTGGCCGGCGTCACGGTACAGAAACTACATGAGACCGGAACAGCCACACCCGGCGAGGTACAGACCATCGGCAGTGATCCGGACTACGTCTACCGCCCGGAACTGGCCGATGACCCTCGCCAGGCGAACCTGATGCGCGACACGGAGATTGAGGTGATCACGGCGGCTCCCAGCGGCCTGGCGCCGACGCACGCGATCTTCGACCATGACGGTACGCTCTCCACGCTGCGGGAGGGGTGGGAGGCCGTAATGGAGCCAGTCATGGTTCAGGCCATCCTTGGACCGCGGGCATCAGAGGCCGACGAAGCTCTCAGCCGTCGGGTCGTGGCGCGCGTGCGCGAGTTCATTGATCAGACGACCGGCATCCAGACCCTCACACAGATGGAGGGACTGGTCGCCATGGTGCGCGAATTCGGCTGTGTGGCGGACGCGGAGGTCTTGGACGCCGGCGGCTACAAGCGCATGTATCTTGCGGCCCTGATGAACCGGGTACGCCTGCGCGAGGCCAGACTGCGGCGGGGCGAACTCGCCGTCGCGGACCTGACGATCAAGGGTGCGGTCGACTTCATCCGCGCGCTGCACGCCGCCGGCGTCCAACTCCACCTGGCCAGCGGTACGGATCACGCCGACGTGGAGGCGGAAGCACGCGCGATGGGCTATGCCGGTCTCTTCGAAGGCCGTATCCATGGCGCCGTAGACGGGTTGCGCACGGAGGCGAAAAAGCGTGTGATTGAGCGCATTCTTGCCGATATCGGCGACGCGGGCCGGGCGCGCGTGATCGCCTTCGGTGACGGCCCGATTGAGATCCGCGAAACGCACAAGGCGGGCGGGTACGCGGTGGGCGTCGCCAGCGACGAACTGCGCCGATTCGGACTGAACGCGTCCAAGCGCACGCGCCTGATCCGCGCCGGTGCCGACCTGATCATTCCCGATTTCTCCCAGGGACCGCGCCTGCTGGCGCTGCTCGGAATCGCCACGAAGGGGAAACACCCATGAGCCCAACCCGCTACAGCAAACCAGACGCCTTTGATCGCGCGGCACTTGAAATCAGGCCGATCGCACAACGCGCCAACCGCGTGCATCTCCCCGAGGATCTCGTGGATCCCGACGCTCTGCCGCCGCCCTCGGACGCGGATACGACCGGCTTCATCCGCGAAACGGCGGACCGCATGCGCGCGGCCCGTGCCGCCGGGCGCCCCGTGGTGCTCGCATTCGGTGCACACGCCATTAAGAACGGTCTCGGCCCCGTGCTCATCGCGCTCATGCGCGAGGGTTGGCTGACGCACCTGGCCACCAATGGCGCCGGCATCATCCACGACTGGGAACTGGCTTTCCAGGGCGCCACGAGCGAAGACGTACGCGGCAACATGACCGACGGCTCGTTTGGTCTCTGGCACGAGACCGGCCACTACCTGAACCTGGCCCTGCTGCTGGGCGCGTGGGTGGGTCGAGGCTACGGGGCCTCCGTGGGCGCCCTGATCGCCGAAGAGGGGTTGGACATCCCCGACGAACGTCGCCTGTTGTCGGACGCCGACCCGAGCGGAGCAGCCGACCTCGACCGCGCGGCGGCGGCCCTGGACCTGTTGGCCGCGCTGCGGTCGGCCGGCGTGCACCCCGGCCATTGCAGCGTGCCGCATCCCTTTGGCCAGTTCAGCGTACAGGCCGAAGCCTGGCGTCTGGGCGTGCCCTTCACGGGGCACCCCATGTTCGGCCACGACATCATCTATACGCACCCGCTCAACTCGGGTGCCGCCGTGGGGCGCACGGCGCAGCGTGATTTTCTCACCTACGCAGGCGCCATCGGCGAGCTTCAGGACGGCGTCTACCTCTCGGTCGGTTCGGCCGTGATGTCACCCATGATCTTTGAGAAGTCGCTCTCCATGGCCCGCAACCGGGCACGACGCGCGGGCGCCAGCATCGACCGCTTCTTCCTCGGCGTGGTTGACCTCGCACCGTCGACCTGGAACTGGCAGCGCGACGGCGAGCCGCCGTCCACCAACCCCGCCTACTACCTGCGTTACCTCAAGAGTTTCAACCGGATGGGCGGCACGATGCGATACGCGTCGCTCGACAACCGTGCCTTCCTGCTTGGGTTGCGCCGCGCCCTGCGCGACTGAACGAGTTGCTGCATTCAAACCACACCGCAAGAACGGAGAGACGCATGAAAGCCGCAAAGAAGAAGACCGTGCATGTTGTGTCCTACACCCATTGGGACCGTGAATTCCGCTGGGAGTTCGAACTCACCCGCATGAAGCTGGTGGATTGCCTCGACCGGCTGTTTGCGATCATGCAGGAGAAGCCGTCCTTCACCAACTTCCTGATGGATGGCCAGGCGTGTCTGCTCGACGACTATCTGGAGATCCGCCCGGAACAGGAGAGCGTGATCCGCGAGTTGGTCGCCCGGAAGCGACTCGAGATCGGGCCCTGGTTCACGCTGCCGGACTGTGCCACGCTGAACGGCGAGTCGGTGATCCGCAACCTGCAGTACGGCATGCGCTTCTCGCGCAACCTGGGCGGCGTGCTGAAGTGCGGCTACAACGTCTTCTCGTTCGGCCAGATCGCCCAGTTGCCCCAGATCTACAGCCACTTCGGCATCGACATGATCATCTTCTACAAGTACATGAGCCCGGTCCGATCGGCACGGCCGGAGTTCATCTGGCAGGCGCCGGACGGCACACGCGCCTTCGCCTCGCGGCTGGGGCGCGAGGCGCGCTGGAACTTCACCTTCGCCGGTCACATCCCGATCGTCTACGACCGTGATCCCTGGGACAAATCCTGGCGCTACGACTACGGCACGCTCGGCAAGGTCGTACATACCGCGGACCCTGACGGTTACGGCTGGTTCCATGAGATCCTCGATCCGGAGACCAGCTTTCACAAGGAGAACATCCAGAAGGGCTTCCAGCGCACGATCGACACCCTGACTGGGACGGCCGCGCCGGACTCGCTGCTCTTCTTCAACGGCACGGACTTCACCGAGCCGCACCCGCTCACCCCGGAGATTGTCGCCGAGATGCAGGCGCAGTGCGGCCAGGAGTACGACATCCGGCAGAGCACGCTGGCCGCGTATCTGGGCGAACTCCGGAGGAGCCTGGCCCGCTGCAGCGACCTGGCCGTCGTCGAAGGCCCGATGCGCGATGGTCCGGTCGGCGCCGTGCACAGCGACGTGCTGACCATCCACCCCGAACTCAAGCTGGCCAATGCCCGCACCGAGAACGTGCTCGTGCGCTATGCCGAGCCGCTCTCCACCATGGCCTTTGCCATGGGTATCGAGCTCTACCCGGACACCTACCTCGCCAAGGCCTGGAAACTGCTCTTCCAGAGCCATGCCCACGACTCCGTCCACGGCCTGGGGCCGAAGGAGATGGCGCAGGCCGGCGTGGCCCGGCTGCAGCAGGCGGGCATCGTCGCGCAGGGGCTCGAACGCCGCGCGCTCGGCAACCTGACCAAGGAGATCAAGACCGACGCGATCGCCGATGCGACGACCTTCCTGGCCGTCCACAACACGACGGCCTTCCCGCGCAGCGAAGTGGTCGACGCGTGGATCGACATTCCCGCGGAGGTCGCGTTGGACCGGGTGGTCGTCGAAGACCTGGCCGGCAACGCCTGCCCGCTCCAGGAACTGGCCCGCGAGAAGACGCGCGCCGGTCTTTACCACCCGCGCAGCCGCAACATGCCGTTCTACTGCACGCGTGTGCACCTGCTATTCTGGGCCGACAGCATCCCCGCGCTGGGCTACAAGACGTTCAAGATCAAATGGATGGCCAGACGCGAATACCCCTACCCGCACGAGGACTGGGACGCGCCGCAACTATTCGCGAGCGATCTGCTGGTCGCACCGAGCGAAGCGCGCAACGAGCACGTCGCGCTGCGGGTCGCGGCGGACGGCACCTTCGCGGTAACCGAGCTGGCCGGCGGGCGCACGTACGATGGCCTGAACTACCTGCTCGACGCCGGCGACCGCGGCAACATGTGGATGTCGGAATCGCCCGACCAGGACCGGATCGTCCAGTCGCGCGGCACGCCCGCGGTAGTTGCCTGCGTACTGCACGGGCCACTGACGGTGCGCTTCCGGATCGAGACCACGCTCACAGTGCCAGCCTGCTACGACTTCGCCCGGCAGGAGCGCGCCAGGGAGACGGTCGCCCTCCCGGTTGTCACCGAGCTGACGCTCAAGCGAGGCAGCCGCTATGTCGAGGTGAAGACGACGGTGCTCAACACGGCGCGGGATCACTACCTGAAGGTCTGCTTCCCCACCGGCCTCGACACCCGCACGACAGCGGCCGACGGCTCGTTCGGCGTCACCGAATACTCCGCCACGCCCGACCTGCGCTGCGAACTGGCGCGCCATCCGGCCCAGCTCTGGTTCGACACTGGCGACGGCGAGAACGGCCTGGCCGTGCTGTCGCGCTCGACCAAGGATTACGAGATCGTGCAGGAGACCGGCACGGCCACTCTGGCCATGGGACTGCTGCGCGGCGTGCGCCTGCGCATCCCGTGCGACAACCGGCTCTGGATGGACTACCCGGGCGACGAGAGTTCCCAGGGACTGGGCGAAACCGTGCACCACTACGCGGTGCTGCCGCATCAGAAGACCTGGCAGGAAGCCGACCTTCACGCTAACGCGCTGCGCTTCAACCAACCCCTCAAGCCGGTGCAGTTCGGCAAGCAGGACGGCCAGCTGCCGACGGAGACAAGCTTCGTCGAAGTCGCGAACGCCAGGCTGGTTCTCAGCGCCGTGAAGAAGGCCGAAGACCGCAACAGCGTGCTCGTACGCCTGTTCAACCCGACGCGCGAAGACCTGAAGACGCGGATCACGGTCGGGTTCGAGTTCGCCAAGGCCCGCGTGGTGAAGATGTCGGAAGCGCCGGACCACGACCTCGACGCACGCGGCAACAGCATCACACTGGCCGTCGGCAAGGGACAGATCGTCACCGTCGCCTTCGACCTGCGCCGCCAGAAAGCGTAGCGCGGACGCGAACGCCGGCCGGATCGTGGCGAAGATCCGGTCGGCATCCCGTTGGCGAGAAGGAGCATCAGGCGTTGACTATCGAGAGCACATTGTCGCACACGGCGAATGAGCCGCAGGATGCCGAAGTGCATCCGGCTGATGCCGGCCACATGCCGCATGGAGCTGCCCCGGCCGACACGGCCGGCGGCACGCCGGCCATCTGCTTTGACGCCAGCCCGTGGGGGATCGCCTCGGGCGCGGAGCACGCCGGTAAGTACCCGGCGTTCCTGCCCCTGCTGCGGCAGGCCGGTGTGACCTGGCTGCGCTACTTCCCCGAGTGGCAGACGGTCCAGCCCCGGCCGGGCGAGTGGAACTGGGACTGGTCCGACGGCCTGGTTGCCGCAGCGCGCGCGAACGGCATCCGTGTGGCAGGTGTCTTCCTCTATTTCGCCCCGTGGGCGTCGTCGGACGGCGGCACGCGCGGCTTCCCCGTCAAAGACATGCAAATGTGGCGCGACTACGTGCGCGCAACCGTGGCACGCTACCGCGACGACATCCAGTACTGGGAAGTCTGGAACGAGTGCAACTCGCCCGCCTTCAACCGAAACGGCACGCCCAGAGACTACGCCGACCTGGTGCGCGAAGCGTATGTGGTCGCCAAGCAGGTCGCGCCAGACTGCAAAATCGGCCTGACCTGCGCCGCCTTCGACCTGCACTACTTCGACCAGGTGATTACAGCCGGCGCGACGGGCCACTTCGACTACATCTGCGTGCACCCCTACAACTCGATGGGTTACGTCTTCGGCAGCGAACCGAGTTTCCTGGCTATGACGGGGCACCTGCGACGCATGCTCGCCGCGCACAACCAGAGCCGCGACATCGAATTGTGGCTGACCGAGATCGGCCTGACAACCACCGAGGACCCGCCCCAACTGCAGCGCCAGGCCGAGGCGCTGGTGAAGGGCTACGTCCTCGGGTTGGTCCAGGGCTTCAAGCATTTCTTCTGGTTCGAGGCCTGCGGCCCCAAGTACGGCGAAGGCGTGCATGCCATCCTGCGCGATGACCTCACCCCCTACCCCGCCTACCCCGCCCTTCAGACCATGACGGCCGCACTGGGCCCCACGCCCGCGTATGTCGGCTGGACGAATCTCGATGGCTGCAGCTATGGTTTCGTCTTTGAGAACCGCGGCCAGGCCGTCCTGGTCACGTGGGCCGCCCGCCCGGAAGCCAAGGCCTGTTTCGCCCAACCGGTCACCGTGACCGACATCGCAGGCATGACCACCACGCTGCCGGCGGGCGCCGATCTGCTTCTGCCGACGACGCCGCTCTTCATCGGAGATATTCCCGCGAGCGTGGCCGGCACGGCCCGGCGTAACGCCAGCCAGTGCTTCCCGTGGGTGCCCGACTACGGCCAGGACAACACGGTCTGGTGCCGTCTGGGGCCAACCAACGAGGAGCACGGGCTGCGCCAGGGAAACAACAACCCCCGCAGTGACGGGTTGACCGTGACCGGCATGATCGATGGTGTCGGCTACCGCAGCACCGACCTGCGTAACAATCGCCCGTTCATCTACTTTGACGTCGACAGCCGTTTCGCCAGTTGGGGCGACCGCGACTTCGAAATCACCGTCGTGGCCCGTCGCGCCCGGCCCGATCAACCAACCGTCCTGACACTCGTCTACGAATCGAAAACCGGCTACCACGAATACGGCAAGCGCACGCCGACGCCGGGGCTGAATTCGGAGACCCTCTTCGAGTCCGAAGCCTACCGCGCCCCGGAGCTGTGGTACCTCGAACCGGGAACGGCCTGGCAGGAGCACACCTGGCGCATCCACGACGCCTGCTTCATCCAGAAATGGGGATGGTCGTTCGAAGTCAACGTGGAGATGTCGCCGGGCGACGTGTGGGTACGCGAAGTGCGGGTCTGGAAGGTGTCGGCATGAGAGTCTCCCTGACAATCGCCCTTCTGGCCGCCGCTGACAAGAGGAGAAACGACATGAGAAGGTTCACATCACTGATTCCTGCGGCCGCGGCCCTGTTGCTGGCCGCTTCACAAACCGGCGCGGCCACACCGCGCGATGACGCCAGTCCGTGGGGCATTGCCTCGGGTGCCGAGTGGTCAGGCGACTACCCGCGTTTCAACCCGATGCTGAAGGATGCCGGCGTGCGCTGGTTGCGGTTCTTCCCGGAATGGCAGACGATCCAGCCTCGGCAGGATGTGTGGAACTGGGACGGCGCAGACCGCATGGTGGCCAACGCGCGCACGAACGGTATCCGGATCGCAGGCGTCTTCGCCTACTTCGCGCCGTGGGCGTCGGCCGACGGCGGCACGCGGAAAGGACCGGTCAAGGACATTCAGGTCTGGCGCAAGTATGTCCAAGCCGCGATGTCCCGCTACCGTAACGACATCGTCTACTGGGAGATCTGGAACGAGTTCAACGGCAGCTTCTATCAGGGACCCGACAAGCCGAAGGAATACGCCGAACTGACTGCCGCTGCCTATGACGAAGCAAAGAAGATCGATCCGCAGATCAAGGTCGGCATGAGTTGCGCCAACTTCGACGTGGGCTTCTTCGACGCCGCAATCAAAGCCGGCGCCGCCGGGCGCTTCGATTTCGTGGCGGTCCACCCCTACGAGAATCTGGGTGCCGCCGTTGACGGCGGCGGGGACCCGGGCTACCTGAGCATGGCCGGCAGCCTGCGTCGCATGCTGACGGCCAATGGACAACGGGCCGACATGCCGCTCCAGATCACCGAGACAGGCTACCAGGCGCCGATCGCGCCTGATCCAGAGCGGGACGCGCGCCAGTCCGAGGCGCTCGTAAAGGTGTACGTGCTCTCGGTGGCCCAGGGTTTCCAGCGAATCTTCTGGTTCGAAGCCCGCGGCCCGGTGTATGGAAAGGGAACTGACCATGGCATCATCCGCAAGGACTGGAGCCCGCGGCCGGCTCACGCCGCGATGCGGACCATGAGCCGACTGCTGGGCGCGGAGCCCAAATACCTGGGTTGGCTGAAACTTGATGCGACTGGCTACGGCTTCGTCTTCCAGGGACCGTCGGGGGCCGTGCTGGTGGCGTGGTCGCCAGCCGCAACACCGAACGCCGTGTCGTTCGAGGCGCCCGTACGCGTGACCTCTCCCGACGGCGCAACCGCGCCGTTGCCCGCCGGCCAGAAGCTCACGCTAAACCGCATGCCGGTGTTCATCGCCGACCTGCCGGCCGCGCAGGTTGTGTTGGCGCGGAGCCAGGCTGCAAAGCCGTTTCCGTGGGGCGTCGATTACGCCACCGTTCGCGAGGTCTCCTGCCGTCTGGGCGCGGTCAATGACGAGAAGGGCATCAAGCAGACAAGACTCGAGACGACGGCCGTTGGCAACGGGCTCACCGAATCGTGGCGCCGCACAAACTTCGCCGCCGGCGGCGAAGGACGCTACATCTACTTCCGCGTGGATCCGACCTTCGCGTCGTTTGGAACCACGAACCTGGAGATCACGGTCGTCGCGCGCCGCACGTCGCCCGACAAGCCGGCCAGCACGGGGCTGCTGTACGAGTCGCTGAAAGGGTACCGCGGCGCAACCGGCCACTTCAGCATCCCGGCCGACGACCAGTGGCACGAGTACACATGGAAGGTCAGCAACGCCAACTTCGTCGGCGGCTGGGGCTGGAACTTCCGCACCGAGGCGACCGGTTCAGCCAACGAATTCCTTGTGCGGGAAGTGCGCGTCAGGAAGCCCTGACAAACCAGCCGCCACGTGTATGGAGGAGAGGGTTGAATCGCACCCGCGCCGCAACTCTCGCAGAACGGGGGCTCGCGCCAGCCGCGTGTTATCCGCTATGCTGTCGTCATGTGGGATGCGGCTTACCGATACCCGGACGGCTACCAGGCCCGCTCCGCCGCCGAACTTGATCTCGGCCTGCTGCGCGTACCCGCATATGCCGCCTGGCACGCCTGCGACCCTGGCGCGGCGGCGACTCTCGACGCGCGCTATGCGGCCCTGCCGCTGCTCACCAAGGCCGACATCCGCCGGTGGGATCTGGCCGGCTTCACGGCCCCGGGGTACGATGCCGACGACGGGCTGGCCCGGCACGCCGTCGATCTCGTTCACACCAGCGGCTCAACCGACGAGCGCGTGCGCCTGCTCTGGCACCAGGCGTGGTGGGACGCCAGCGAACACGCCTCCTGGCAGCTCAACCGCCATGCCATCGAAGCCAACCTTGACGCGCACCCCGAGGCGATCCTCACAAGCCCGCGGTCGACCGGCGTCGCCACACGCGACGGCCGGCCGCTGCCGATGGCCGTGCGCCGTCTGGCGCGCTTCCTGTACCTGAACGAGCATCGTGACGCGCGCTGCTGGGACGACGACCACATCCGCCGCATGTGCGACGAACTGGGCTCTTTCCGTCCCGTGGTGCTGGAAGCCAACCCCACGTTGCTCGCGCGCTTCGCGCGCCGGATGGGCGAACTCGGCCTGCGCTGCTGGCAACCGCGCCTGATCGTGCTGACCTATGAATGGCCGTCACGCCTGCAGCGCCGCGCCATCCGCCAGGCCTTCGCTGTTCCGCAGATGAGCTCCCACGGCAGCACGGAGGCGGGCTGCATCTTCACGGAGTGCGAAGCCGGCTGCTTTCACCAGAACACCGCCTTCGTGCGGGTCGAACTGCAGCCGGTCGCCGCGCCGTGGCATCAGCCGGGACTGGGCCGTCTGGCCGTCACAACCTTCGGCAACCCCTGGCGCGTGCTGCTGCGGTTCGACGTCGGCGACCTCGCGCGGCTGCGGCCGCCGGACCAGCCCTGCCACTGCGGGCGTACCGAAGGCGTGGTGGCCGACGCGCTCGAGGGACGGATCAAAGACCTGACATTCGACGCCGCGGGTGCGCCGGTGACGGTCGACCGTCTGGATGCCGCGCTGTCCATGGTGCCGGGTCTGCGCGAGTACCAGGTGGTGCAGACGGCACCCGCCGTCTGGCGGGCGCGCGTCGTGGTGGACGACGAAGCCGCACGCCGTGCCGCGCGGGCGGCTCTGCTTGATCTCTATCGTGGCCGCGACCTGCGTGTCACGCGCGTACCCGTGGTGGCGCCAGAGCGTTCGGGCAAGCACCGTCTGGCATACTGCCGGATGCCCTTCGACGCCAATCGGCTCTTCGCAGGGCCGAGCCGCGCACCGGGCACCTGACCGGCGCGACGGCACGCTTGCCAGACGCGCCCGCCGAGTGGATAATGCCCCGGATCTGCGATAGTGACGCCAAGGCCCTGCTATGGAACTAACCAAACGCATCGAGATGATCTCCGGACTGGGGCTGGTGGCGCTGGTCGTGGCCGGCTGCCTGCTGGTGCTGACGCCGTTCGCCACGGCCCTGCTCTGGGCGGCCGTGATCTGCTTCGCGACGTGGCCGATCCACCGCCGCGTGGAACGGCTATGCCGGCATCGCCGCACGCTGGCCGCCGGCATCACGACCGGGCTGGTGGTGGTGTTCACCGTGCTGCCCTTCGTGCTGACGGCGTCGGTGCTGGACCGCAACATGGCCGACCTGATCGCCAGCGCGCAGGCCCTCGGCACACAGGGCCTGCCGCCGCCGCCGGACTGGGTTGGCCGCATCCCGCTCGCCGGCGACTACCTGCGCGATTACTGGGCCGTCCTTGCAACCGACAGCGACAAGAGCTACATCTTCTTCAAGATGCTGCTGGCGCAGTCAAAGACCTGGGTCTTCCACCGCTGCATGGACTTCGGACTCGGGTTGGTGCACCTCTGCCTGAGCGTGTTTGTGGCGTTCTTCTTCTATCGCGACGGCGAACGCCTGGTCGAGCGCGTCAGCGAGGTCGGCCGGCGCGTATTCGGCGAGACGAGCCAGCACCTGATCATGACGGTTGGCCGCACGGTGCGCGGCGTGGTGTATGGCATCCTCGGCACGGCTCTGGGCCAGGGAGTAACCGGCGCGATCGGGTTCGCCATCGCCGGCGTGCCATGGGCGCCGATGCTGGGCGTCCTCACCTTCGTGCTCGCGCTGATCCCCTTCGGCGCGCCCCTGATCTGGATCGGCGCCACGGTCTGGCTGATCTCACAAGGGCATGTCGGATGGTCGGTTTTCATGGCCCTGTGGGGGTTCTTCGCCATCAGCGGCATCGACAACTTCCTGCGCCCCTACCTGATCAGCCGCGAAGCGCAACTCCCGTTCGTGCTGGTCTTCCTCGGCGCCATGGGCGGCATCGTGGCATTCGGCTTCATCGGCCTGTTCCTCGGCCCCACGCTGCTGGCCGTGGGCTACGCCCTGCTGCATGAATTCCTGCGACCGAAGACCGAGGTCGCGGCCGCAATTGAAGGCGAAGCCAAGGTCGAGGCCACGCCACGCATGCCGTAGGCGGAGCGTACGTCCCTTCTTCCATTCGACGGGCCGTCGGGGTATTATCCCGTCCGTCAGCCCGCCGGTGAAACACGCGCGTGGCCGGCACGTGGGCGGTTAGCTCAGTTGGTTAGAGCATCTGGTTTACACCCAGAATGTCGCTGGTTCGAGCCCGGCACCGCCCACCATCCCTTCATCCCGCTTTGCCTGCAATATCCAAGAGATAACCGGATCTTTCGCTCTCAGGCGCAGACACGCCGAATTGTGGCGGGCAGGCCGATTGGGGACGGGCCTTCTGTTCTGACGCCACGATCACTGCCGACACCCACGCCATCGCCACAGCGACCTGAAATCCCGCGTCCATGATTGCCAGGCCAGCTCGGGCACTTTCAGCACCGTCAGCAATGCGCGTTGCTTCTTGGAGACTTCCATCAGGATGCGGGCGGGGGGCGGATAGGCAGGGATTGGGAGCGGGATGCGCAGTGCCCGGCGCGCGGGCGGGCGCGTAGCCGGCGCGCCGCCCTTCACGCGGCGCGCCGTGCCTGCACCGAGCCCGAGATCACCAAGGCGACGGTTGAATCGCTGCGTAGAGGTAGTCCGTCGCCGGGGCGTTGTGGAAGGTCAAGGTCGCCTTGCCGTCCACGTCGAAGTGCGCGTTCTCGATGGCGGTGCTCGCAATCCGGGTGTACGACCCGCCCGGGGTGGTAGCCCCGAACAGCACCAGCTCACCATGGATAGTCGTGGAGAGCGGCTCCCCGTTGTCGGTGAGCTGCACCTCTACGGTGACGGTGGTCCCCGCCTTCGAGATGGCGGTGACCATCATCAGAATGCTGTAGTCGCCGGTCGGATCGAGCCCCAGTAGATAGTCACGGTCGATGTTCGTGTCGGCCAGAGCCTCCGCCTCGGTGGCGTAGTAGCGGCTGGCCCAGTCGCTCGGGACCGAGAGGCCGGTCTGCTCCTCTGTCGCCTGCGCAAAGGCGACATGGTTGCTGCAGTCGGCCTGCACGTCGACAAAGGCCTGGGCGTACGCTGCCCGCCCGGCGGCGGCGGGTACCGCCGTGCCGTCCGTGAGCAGTTCGCCGATGCGATACCATTCGCTGGCCGTGTAGTGGACCGTCAGCGACCCGCCCTGTGCAACGCGCTCCACGGGATCGACGTCGATCGTGCCGTGGGAATCGGCGACGACCGTACGGATCGTGAAGTGCGGATCGATCTCGAGCGTCACGTGCAGTTCCTGGTCGGCCGCCGTCCAGCTCCGTCCGCCATCGGTACTCACCTCCAGGAAGATGTCGAAGAAGCTCGAGATCATGTAGCCCTCGGCGACCGCGCGTACGCCGTAGCGTCCGGTGGACGCCAAGGTTGGCGACTCGCGCAGCAGGATGCCGGCCGGCAGCGTGCCCCCGGACAGTGGCAGCGTGAGAAGTTCGGTGTCGAATGGATCGGTCAGGCCGGTGCTGACGATGCGGGTCAGTGCCTCCGCGTCGAGGCTGGCAGGCACCCAGACCGTGCCGCCATCCGTGCTCAACTCGAACTGCACGGTGGAGCCATAGGCCGCGAACGCCGCCTGGCCGGCATTTGGCAGCGGGGTCGACGGCGCCATGACGTGCTGCTTGAACGTACGGAGTTGGAAGGCCGTACCGAAGGTCACGGGCGGGTTATCCGCCCCGACGAAACGGCTTTCGGAAGGAAGGAAGGCGCTGTCCGGGAAGGGCTGCTCGTCCGGCATCGGTCCGCCAGCGGAGGCTGGGGGTGCGAGGATGCAGGCGTTCTGGAAGCCGGCAATCGCG
Organism: uncultured Lentisphaerales bacterium; assembly: GCA_964417715.1. GTDB lineage: Bacteria > Verrucomicrobiota > Kiritimatiellia > RFP12 > CAYQJG01 > CAYQJG01. The sequence continues at coordinate 158,544 of CAYQJG010000001.1, forward strand.
TTGCCATCGGCATCCTGCAGGTCGTAGAACACGAAGTAGGACGGGTCGATGCCGGGCCAGGCCCAGTTGGCGTTGATCGGCGTGGAGGGCACCACGACAACCGGGCCGGGATCGGGAGTCACCGGATTGGGCGGCAGCGGCAGCGACGCCAGCGTGCCGATCGACACCGGGGCGAACTGCGTGCCAACCGTGCGGGCCACGTACACGACGGAGGTGGGCCAGGGACCTGGCGGCGGTGGGAACGGCACCGGACGCGGCACGATCACATCGCGCAGGTTGCCGTCCACCTTGATCCAGTCCTGCCAGACGTCCGGGTAACGGGCAATGGGATCACCGTTGTAGGTCCAGTACCAGTCGACGGCCTCGTAGCGCACGCCGCCAAAGAGCGTGAAGCCGAAGAACGCGGGGCTGGCGGGATCGACGCAGGTGTCCGGAAACTGCCAGGTGATGGAGATGCGGCGCGTACCCGCGTCGTAGCTGACAATGCGGTTCGTGGCGATCGGCCCCCAGTAGCCGGCGGGGTCGACGTCGGTGAGATCGAGCCAGCGCGAGTTGGCCGCGTCACGCGCGACGAACTCGACATGGAAGTCGTTGGCGATCACGCCGGGCTGGTTCCAGACACGCACGACGTTGAGCGAGCGCTGGATGGCGACAGGGTCGGCGGGCGGCGTCGGGAACGTCAGCGTGACGCGCGCCGAGGCGACAGCCGGGGTCCAGTTGTTGCCACCGTCGATGCTGATCTCGAGGAAGACGTCGAAGAAGCTGTCGATTCTGTAGGTGCCGTCGACGGGCCGGACCGTGGTGCGGCCGAGCGAGGCGGGGGCGGCCTGTTCGCGCAGCAGCACGCCGGATGGCAACCCGCCGCCGGTGGTGTCGAGGTTCAGCAGTTCGGCGTCGAACAGACGCGTGTCGCCCTGTGTGCCGGCGTCGGCGATGCGGAACGAGAGCCGGGCGGGCGTGGAGACCGACACGAAGCCGCTGCCGGTGTTGAGATCGAGGGCCAGCTTGGCGCCGACGTTGCGGATGACCGCATCGCCTGGGGCGGGCAGGTCGTTGCCGGGCGCCAGGTCGTCGATCACGACGTTGCGCCCCGTCGCCGTGCCACCGAATGCGACGGGCACGCCGGCAGCCGTGGCGTACTGTCCGGCCGGCGGCGGGAAGGCATCGCTGGTTGCGGTTTGGGGCAACCCGCCGTCGGTCGGCGTGGGCACGAGGATGGCGGCATTCCGGAAGCCGGCGATGGCGGTGTCGGAGTCGTCCAGCAGGTCGTAGTACATGTAGTAGGTGGGGTCGATGCCAGGCCAAGCCCAACCGTAGGCGATGGGCGTGCCGACTGCGACCGCGACCGGACCGGGTTCGGGGAACACCGGGTTGGGCGGCACGGCGGTGGCGACGAGGGCGCCGATGGTGACCGGCGCGGGCTGCGAGCCCGTCGTCCGCAGGACGGAGGCGACGGTCGTGGGCGGGCGGGGCGGAGGCGGCGGGAACGGAATCGGACGTGGCACGATCACGTCCTCGAGCTGCAGTGTAAGTGGGTTCTTGACCCAGTCCTGCCAGACGTCCTGGAAGTTGGTGATGCGCTCGCCGTTGTACGTCCAGTACCAGTCCACGGTCTCGTAGCGTACGCCGCCGAAGAGCGTGAAGCCGAAGTAGACGGGGGCGCTGGGGTCGGGGATGCAGATGTCTGCGAACTGCCAGGTGATGGAGATGCGGTTGGTGGCAGCGTCGAAGGTCACAATCCGATTCGTCGCGATGCCGTCCCAGTAGCCGAAGGGGTCGACGTCGTCGAGGTCGAGGTAGCGGGAGTCGGCTCCGTCGCGGGCGATGAAGTCGATGTGGAAGTCGTTGACCCAGACGCCCGGCGCGGTCCAGAGGCGGACGACGTTGAGCGAGCGGTTGATGGTCACGGGCGTGGCCGTCGGCACGGGGGAGAGGTTGACGCGGATGGGTACGGGCACGACGGGCGGCGACCAGGACTGGCCGCCGTCGGTGCTGACCTCAATGAAGATGTCGAAGAAGCTGTCGATCATGTACGTGCCGTCAGCCGGGGTGAGGCTCGTACCTCCCCGGGAGGGGTAACTGGGCGACTCGCGCACCTGGACGCCTCCCGGCAGGTTACCGCCGCCGATGGTCAACTGCAGCATTTCGGTGTCGAAGAGCGTAGTCGGCCCCAGGGTGCTGTCCACGGCTGCGCGGGCCGTCAGGCCGTTGGTCGCCGTGACTGACAGCCAGGTAGCGCCGCCATCGAGCGACAGGTCGAACTGAGCTGCGGCTGGCGTGGACTGGATCAGGGCATCGCCGTCGCCGGTCGGCAACGGGGTGCCGCTGGTGATGCCGTTGACCGTGAAGTTGCGCACCCACGCGCCGTTGGCGAAGACCGTGGCAACGCCTGTAGTGTTGGCGTAGTTTCCGGAGGGTGGCGGGAACTCGTTGGTGGGCATCTCCTGCGGCTCGGAGGTGCCGCCGACGGGCTTATCGGCCAGCAGGGCGGCGTTCCGGAAACCGGCAATGGGCTGGTTCAGGCTATTGTAGAGCGTATAGTACATGTAGTAGGTCGGGTCCATGCCGGGCCACACCCACCCGTAGTCGATGGTCGTCGGCGGGTCGGTAATGAACACCTGTTGGGGACCGATCGTGGTGGGGTTGGGTGGCGTCGCGGTCGCCGCCAGGTCGGTGATCGTGATGGGGCCCATGGCCGGGGTCACGCTCAGGGTACGCGAGAGCGTGACGGGCGTGGCTGCCGGCGGATTGGGCGGCCAGGGCGGGCGCGGCGGCCAGGGCGGCAGCACCGGCGGCGGGCGGGGGACGATCACGTCCTCGAGTTGGAGCGTGAGCGGGTTCTTGATCCAGTCCTGCCAGACGTCGGGGTAGGTCTGGACGCGCACGCCGTTGTAGGTCCAGTACCAGTCTACTACATCATACCGCACCCCACCGAAGAAGGTGAATCCGAACTGCGCGACGTACTCCGGATTCAGCGGATCGGTGACGCAGCGATCCGGGAAAGACCACTCGATGGAGATGCGGTGGGTGCCCGGATCCACGCTCACGACGCGGTTGGTGGCGATGCCGTCCCAGTAGCCGAAGGGATCGAGGTCGGCCTGATCGAGGTAGTTGCCGCCCAAGTCGCGGGCGATCAGGTCGACATGGAAGTCGTTGGCCCAGATCCCGGGCGAGTTCCAGACCCGCATGACGTTCATGGCCCGGCTGATGGTGACGGGCTGCTGGGCCTGCGCTCCCGTGACGAACCATCCCAACATCGCGCCCAGCACACAACCCAGACGCATCCATCCCTGTGTTTTCATGGACCGCTCCTCCCTTGATCGCTCCTTCGATCACGCACGGATGCCGCGCCAAGCGACCGCCATTCCGCGCCCGTAACACTCACCCTCCACGCAATATTGACACGAACCTAGCACCACGCCAGACCCGTTGTCAACCCCCTGATCCGCGCCACAGACGTGCGGAGCGAAAATGCCGCTGGCAGGCGGGCGGGAGTCGGCTGACGCGTACGTCCGGCGCGCCGCCACGGTGGATGGCGGCCGACGGGGCGCGGGACCGTAGCCGTCGGCAGACCCTACCGGCTGGCCGGCGCGCGGTCCGCAAACAGAAGGCCTGTCCCTTGTCACGGCAACGACCGGGCCGGGATCGGGAGTCACCGGATTGGGCGGCAGCGGCAGCGACGCCAGCGTGCCGATCGACACCGGGGCGAACTGCGTGCCAACCGTGCGGGCCACGTACACGACGGAGGTGGGCCAGGGACCTGGCGGCGGTGGGAACGGCACCGGACGCGGCACGATCACATCGCGCAGGTTGCCGTCCACCTTGATCCAGTCCTGCCAGACGTCCGGGTAACGGGCAATGGGATCACCGTTGTAGGTCCAGTACCAGTCGACGGCCTCGTAGCGCACGCCGCCAAAGAGCGTGAAGCCGAAGAACGCGGGGCTGGCGGGATCGACGCAGGGGGATGGCCAAGGGACAGGTCTGTTGTCCCGTTCCGGACTTTGACGCGCCTCAGCGGCTTGGGTCCGGCCGTGGAAGACCCGCTCTCGTTCGCACGCGATCACACGCCTGCTTGTGGAGACGGGTCACAAGTCCCATGTCCAGTTCGGTGGCTCTTCGGCGCTGATGGCGGTCTTTCATCTTCTGCAGCAGGTCATCCCAGTGCCCTGCCGTCGGCTGGGTTTTGTCCTCCCAGGCGTCCTCGCCCAGAATACGAAACGCCCACACGACCCTCTGCCGCGCCACGGTGACCTGCACCTCGCGCTTGACGCCGTTTTCCAATTTCTCAAACCAGTTGATCGGGTTCAGCACCGTTAACCTCGCTGTTTGGCCCCGCGAGGGGCAGCCTGTACACTCCCCAATTGGCTGATCAGGGGCTGGTCCCGTTCCGTCACAAAGTTGATCACCACGCCGGGCCGGCCCGCACGAGCCGTCCGGCCCGCACGATGGAGGTAGTTTTCCATCTCCTTCGGGAGGTGATAGTTGATGACCCGTCCGACGTGCTCGACGTCGAGACCTCTGGACGCCAGGTCGGTCGAGATCAGGAGATCGATCTGACCATCACGGAACGCTTTCAGGTTGGATCGTCTTTCCAACTTGTCCATCTCACCGCGGTAGATCGCACAGGCGTGATTCTGCGCCTTGAGTTCGTCGGCGAGCTTGTCGCATTGTTCGCGTGTGTTCGTGAAAATGAGCGTCCCTCCCGTGACGGCCTTGGCAAGCCAGGTCTCCAGCAGGGGCAGGCGTTTTCCGTCCACAACGGTGCAGTTGATCGTGGTGAGGCTGGGAACCACTCTGTGGTGGCCTTCGCTCTGGATGACCTCGGCGCCGGTGAAGAGCTTCTGGATGAGTTGCTGCACGGCCGGCGACATGGTTGCCGAGAACAACGCCATCTGTCGTTGCGGTGGGCACGCCTGCACAATACGGCCGGCATCGGGAAGAAACCCGCTGTCCAGCATCTGATCCGCTTCATCGAACACCAGGATACGAATGTCCCCCAGGTTCACGAGGCCCCGGTCGAGCAACATCACAAGACGCCCCGGCGTCGCGACGAGAATCTCAAAAGGCCCGGTGATGTTCTTCTTGGCGACGTCAAGCGTCGTGCCGCCGAGCACCGTGCGAACCCGCAGACGGGTTGCATGGGTGAAGAGCTTGAAGACCCGGGAGACCTGTTCGCCGAGTTCGCGCGTCGGGACGATAACGGCGGCGCGGGGCTGGCTGTCCAGGCTCACGGGCTTACCGGCATTCTCCAGTGATTTCAACTGATGGAGAACCGGCAGCGCATAGGCCAGGGTCTTGCCGCTTCCGGTCTCTGCGACGCCCACGACCGATCGGCCCGCAAGCAAAGCAGGTAGCACCCGGCCCTGGATCTCGGTGGGCGTGACGATGGCCTTCTCGCTGAGCGTGGCCTGCAGGGTGGGGAGCAACGTGCACTGGGTGAATGACGTCATGTGAGGCTCTATCCTTTTTCGTGCGGCGAACACCGCACTGTACCGTCTACCCTATTCCGGCCCGTATTGGATACAACAATCCACGCACCAGTGCCCGAATGATCACCATTGCGTTATGGCCGTCACCCGCTAATATGGACACCCATGCAACTAGGAATCAGTTCGTACAGCTTCAGCCAACTGGTGAACAAGGGCGCGATGACCCAGCTCGACGTCATCCCGAAAGCCAAGGAGATGGGGTTCGATGTCATCGAATTCTCGACCCTCACGCTACCCAAGGGCGAGACGCCGCTCTCGTTCGCGCCGCGCGTCCGTGAGGCGTGCGACAAGGCCGGGCTGCCGGTCGCAAACTACACCATCGGCGCGGATTTCCTGAATGGCAGCAACGGCGACTGGAAGGCCGAGGCGGCGCGGCTGAAGGACGAACTGCGGGTGGCCCAGATCCTGGGCGCGCCCGGCATGCGGCACGACGCCACGCGCGGCTTCGCGGCCACGCATCAGGGGCCGCGCGGCTTTGACGATGCCCTGCCCACGCTGATCAAGGGCTGCCGGGCGGTGACCGAGGTGGCGGCCGACATGGGCATCAAGACGATGATTGAGAATCATGGCTTCTTCTGCCAGGACAGCGAACGCGTGGAGAAGCTGGCGAACGGCGTGAACCATCCGAATTTCGGCCTGCTGGCGGACATGGGCAACTTCCTGTGCGCGGACGATGACCCGCCCAAGGCGCTGGGCCGCGTGATGCCCTATGCCTGTCATGTGCACGCCAAGGACTTCCACGTCAAACCGGGCAGCGGGCCGAACCCCGGCCAGGGCTGGTTCCGGTCGCGTGCCGGGAACTACCTGCGGGGCGCCATCATCGGCCACGGCGACGTGCCGATCGCGCAATGCATCGGCATCATGAAGCGCGCGGGATACGACGGCGTGCTGTCGATCGAATTCGAAGGCATGGAGGATCCCATCCGGGGCATCGCCGTGGGCTTCGAAAACCTGAAGCGTTACGTGCAGGAGTCGCTATGACCAGTCCCCTCCTATTCGCCCGGTATGCCCCCAAGAATCTGGAGCCCATCAACTCCATCGGCGCGAAATGGGTTCGCCTGCTGGACGCGCTGGACCTGGCGTCGGCGGTCAAGGACCGCCGCACCTGCATCAAGATGCACCTGGGCGGCGGCCACGGCTTCACGACCATCCACCCCTTCTTCGTGCGCAAACTGGTCGAGAAGGTCTGGAGCGCGGGCGCCAAGTCCGTGTTCGTGACCGACTCGTCCGGCGCCGTGGCATCGGCTGTCGAGCGCGGCTACACGGCCGAGACGCTGGGCTGCCCGCTCGTGCCGGTCTCCGGCCTGACGGACCAGTACTTTCAGGAACGGCCGGTTGACCCGCCATTCGGCACGTTCCGTTCGGTGGAGATCGGCGGCGATATCCTGGCGGCCGAGACGCTCATCGACTTCTCGCACGTGAAGGGACACGGCGCCTGCGGCTACGGCGGCGCCTCCAAGAACCTGTCCATGGGGTGCGTCACGCACCGCACGCGCGCGGCGCTGCACGCGCTCGAAGGCGGGCTGGAGTGGAACGCCAAGGCCTGCACGAACTGCAGGAAATGTGAGGAGAACTGCCCCAACGAAGCGATCTCCTTCGAGAAGGATCAGTTCGACGTGTTCTACCACAACTGCAAGTACTGTCAGCACTGCGTACTGATCTGCCCCGCCAAGGCGCTGAAGATGAAGGGCGGCCAGTATCGCGACTTCCAGCAGGGCATGGCCCTCGCAACGAAGGCCGTGCTGGCGGGGTTCGCGCCGGCCAACCGGCTGTTCATCAACCTGGTCACGAACGTCACGATCTTCTGCGACTGCTGGGGCATGACCACCCCGAACCTGGTCCCGGACGTCGGCATTCTGGCCGGACGCGACATCGTGGCGATCGAACAGGCCTCGCTCGACCTGGTGCGCACCGAGGATCTGATCCCCGGCTCGCTGCCCCCCGGCGTGAGCCTGGGCCGCACCGGCCACCTCTTCGAACGCATCCACGGCAAGGACCCGTTCGCCGTGGTCGAGTTCCTGGCCGCACTGGGACTGGGTTCGCGCGGCTACACGCTGCAGGAGATCGAGTAACCGCCGGCGCCCGCGTCACAGGTACCTGATCAGCAACGCCTGACTGGCCGGATCCAGCGCGTTGAGGTCGGGCACCTCGTAGCGGTTCTTCTCGACGTCCGAGAGCAGGTAGTGACTGGCGCCCGTGCGGATGGCGTGCTCGCGCAAGTCACGGGTCGTAAAGCGGCAGGGCCCGCGGTCCGTTTCCACGTCCCAGTCGACGGTTCCAAACCGCTCGGTTACTCTCACGATCTTCCGGATGACCGCCACCAGGTAGCGGCGCGCGAGTTCGAGATCGAGCAGCCGATGGCTCTCGGCGGACAGGTCCCCTATCCCGCTCAGCAACCCGATCTCCTTGTTGTCGGCATCCCGCACGCTGAAATGGTCGGTCGGAAGGGACAGGGGGAACGCGCGCCGGACCGACACCTTCTCGTACGTCTTCTCGCCCGCCACAACCATGTCCAGGCGTGAGCCCGCCTTGGAGAAGCGAACCGTCGCGGCGTCGATGACACGAAGCTGGGCGGCCTCCGCCAGGGACATGCTCTGCGTCGCGCCGCTCGCCGCCTTTGCGTCGTCCGTTGTCATGCGCCCACCCCGATCACCGTTGACATCTCCTTCTGCACGCCGACCAGGCGGAAGAATTCGCCCTGCTTGTCCATCAACTCCTGGTGCGTCCCGACCTCGGCGATCTCGCCGTCCTTGAGCAGGACCAACCGGCTGGCATTCCGCAGCGTGCTCAGGCGGTGCGCGATGGCAAACGTCGTGCGCCCCCTGACCATGCGCGCGATCGCATCCTGGATCTGCTTCTCGGTGTCGGTGTCGACGGAGGCCGTGGCCTCGTCCAGGATCAGGATCCGCGGGTTGTGCAGGATCGCGCGCGCGATCGCCACGCGCTGGCGCTCGCCGTCGGAGAGCAACTGCCCGCGCTCACCCACCTGCGTGTCGTAGCCCTCGGACTTGTCGATGATGAAGTCGTGCGCGTTGGCGGCCTTGGCCGCCGCCATGATGTCCTCGCGCGAGGCATCGGGCTTCGCGTAGCCGATGTTCTCGGCGATGGTGCCATTGAACAGGAACGTGTCCTGCAGCACCACGCCGACCTGCGAGCGGAGGTCCTGCTGCTTGATGCGCTTGATCGGCACGCCGTCCACGAGGATCTCTCCCTGCTGCACCTCGAACAGCCGGCAGATCAGGTTGGCGGTGGTGCTCTTGCCCGACCCGCTCTTGCCGACCAGGCCGATCATCTCGCCCGGCTTGACGTCGAGGCTGATGTTCTTGAGCACCGGCTTGTGCGATTCATAGCCGAAGGTCACGTCCCTGAACTCGATGTGCCCTTCGATGCGCGGCAGGGACACGGCGTCTTCGGCATCCTTGACGTCGGGGTCGCTGTCCAGGATCTCAAACACCCGTTCCGCCGAGGTCAACGACCGCGCCAGGTAGTCCGCGATGCGGCTCATGAACTGGAGCGGGCCGTAGAACATGCCGAGATAGGCCAGGAACGTCATCATCGTCCCGAGCGTCATGTGACCGCCGATCACCTGGCGCCCGCCCACGTACCAGACCAGCAGCGCGCCGGTGCTGGTGATGAACCAGAGCAGCGGGAAGAGCGTGGTCCACGTCTGTTCGGCGGCCAGGTCCGCGGCCTGCAGGGCGGCGCTCTTGCCGCGGAAGCGCGCGACCTCGTCGGCCTCCTTGGCGAACACCTTCACCACGCGCGCACCGGACAGCGTATCGCTGACCGAGGCCGTCATGCGCGAGCGGTAGTGCCAGAACCGGTGCCACAGGCTCATCACGTGATGCCACACCTTCCCGGATGCGTAGATCACGACCGGGACCGGGATCAGCACCAGGAGCGTCAGCTTCCAGTTCATCACGAACAGGACGACGCCGATGCCGATCAGCGTCAGCACATTTACGACGAGGTGCTGCACGCCGTCGACCAGGACGCTCTCGAGCGACTGCGTATCCTGCGTCACCCGCGAGATCATGGCCCCGACCGGGTGCTTCTGGAAGAAGCGCAGCGAGAGGAGCTGCAGGTGCGAATACAGTTGGACCCTCAGATCGTGCGAAATGCGCGTCCCCAGTTTCACCAGCAGCCGGCCGCGGAAGATCCCCACCACCTGCCCCGCAAGCTGTGCGGCGAACAACCCGAAGACCAGCCAGCCCAGCAGCGAGAGCCGGTCCGCAACCGACCGCTCCACCGTCGGCACGAGCACCTTGTCCATCAGCGGGCGCGTCAGGTACGGTGAAACCAGGCTGAGTCCCAGCCCGACGAACATCAGCCCCCAGACGAGGATGGTCTCGTGCCAATAGGGTCTCAGGTAGGCAACCAACCGGAGGAGCGCCTGTCCCTTGTTGAGGCAAGCCGGGCAGACGCGGGTTCCCTCCGGCAGCAGAAGGTGGCACTTCGGGCAACGCGTTCGTTCGTCGGCGTCGGGTTCGACGGTCGGCGCCGCCTTCGCCTCGCCCTTGGCCACAGCCTCGGCGTGTTTGCCCAGTTCGGCCAGATACCTGCACACGCGGCCGAACTTCCGCTGGCAGGCGTTCGTGTAGCGGATGACCTCCTGCAGGGAATCGTCCACCGTGACCATCAGGGCGCCGCCGCCGATCAGGGAATCGACCGTCGGCTTCGTGATCTTGTCGAGGGGCAGATCAAGCCTGCGGGAGAAAGCGCCGCCAGCAGCGGCGTAGACTTGCAGCCGCGAGTCGGTGACCACCAGCCACTCTTCGCCAAACCGGCCCTCGAGCGTCAGGTCCGCTCCCAGCACGCACTGAATGGCACCGTCCTGTCTCTTCAGTTCGGGATCGAGGGCGGCTGGTATTCGCTCGATGAAAGGCATGCCAGACTCCAAGCGGAGCGGCGGCATCGTGCGCGAACGACTCGGTGCGCGAGAACCTCTTCACGGTGCGCCGCGGCTCTCCTTATATCACAAACCCACGGGCCCCCGCCAACAGGCCGGCTGCGCATACGCGCCCCGCGCCCCGCACGGTTGGGTTGGCGCGCGTGCGAACCGTCTGCTATGCTCCCCCTGTTGGTCTGCGCCTCCTTCTGTCCCGGACCTCCTCCGAGAGAGACGTGCGCAGGCTATGACACAGGAGACTCTCATGGAGATCGGCGTCGTCAACAGTCTGAAGACAGGCGGCAAGTGTTTCGAGCATGTGAGCCAGTTCGGCCTGCACGTGTGTCAGCTCGTCAGTTGGGACACATCCCTGGCCACGCCTGAGGTCGCGCGAACCGTGGTCGAGGAATCCAAGCGGACGGGAGTCCGCGTGTGCGCCGTGTGGGGCGGATTCCCCGGGCCGGCGGAATGGAACTTCACGCGCGGGCCGGTGACGCTGGGACTTGTGCCGCCCGAGTATCGGACCGAGCGCATCGCGGCCCTGAAGAAGTGGGCCGACTTTGCCTCCTGGGTCGGCGCGCCGGCCGTGATCACGCACTGCGGGTTCATCCCCGAAAATATGACCGACCCGCTCTTCCCCGGCGTGGTGGACGCCATCCGGGAAGTGGCGGTTTACTGCCGGGAACGCGGCGTGGAGTTCTGGTTCGAGACCGGGCAGGAAACGCCGGTGACCCTGTTGCGCACCATCGAACGCGTGGGCACGGGCAACCTCGGCATCAACTTCGACACCGCCAACATCATCCTCTACGGCAAGGGCAACGCGATCGACGCGCTGGATGTGTTCGGCAAATACGTGCGTAACATCCATGTCAAGGACGGCCTGTACCCGACCGACGGCGACCATCTGGGTCGCGAGGTCCAGGTTGGCCAGGGCAAAGTCCATTTCCCCGAGTTCATCAAGTGCCTGAAGGCAATCGGCTACACGGGCGAACTGATCATCGAGCGCGAGATCAGCGGCGAACAGCAGAACCGTGACATCCAGTCGACGGTCGACAACCTGCGCCGCTGGCTTGCCGCCTGATCACCCCGTCCCCGAATGGCAGAACAGGAGCGAGACATGCTCGGTTTTCAGGTCGACAGGCAGAAGTGTACCCGGTGTGGCGAGTGTATCGCCGACTGCCCGGCGCGGATCATCGCCATGGCCGACGGGCTCCCCGCCATCGCCGCGAACAAGGAGACGTCCTGCTATAGATGCCAGCACTGCCTGGCCGTCTGCCCAACCGGCGCGCTCTCGATCCTCGGACTGAAACCGGAAAACAGCCAGTCCCTGGCGGGTCGCCGGCTGGACCCCGGGCAGATGGAACTCCTGATCAAGGGTCGCCGCTCAGTGCGGCGGTTCAAGGACGAGAACCTGGATCCGGCCCTGCTGCAGCACCTGTTGGAGGTGGCCTGGCATGCGCCGACCGGCGTGAATGCGCGGCAAGTCCGGTTCACCGTGGTGGATGACAAGGCCAAACTGGCCAAACTGCGCGCCGAGGTGATGGCCGGTCTCAGCCGGTTGGTCGACGGCAATGCCCTTCCTGAAAGGCTGCAATTTTTCGCGGATTTCGTGCGTCTGTGGAAGGAGAAAGGCGTCGACACCCTCTTCCGCCATGCGCCGCACTTTCTGGTTGCCTCGGCACCGGCGGCCGTGGCGACACCCGTGCCCGACTGTCTGATCGCCCTGTCTTACTTCGACCTGTTCGCCCAAGCCAATGGCGTAGGCACGGTCTGGGACGGTCTGGCCAAGTGGACGATATGCGATCTGGTGCCGGAAGCCCTCAAGACGCTTGGCATCCCGGACGACCATGTGGTCGGCTACGCCATGGCTTTCGGCAAACCGGCGGTGCGCTACGCCCGGACGGTTCAGCACACGCGGGCCCTCATCCACCGGATCTAGGGAAGCGGCTGGATCGGTCGGTGGCGAGATTGCGAGGTTCTGCCATGACTGAGATGTGCGAAGTCCACTCCCCCGCCGATATCGACGCCGTTGCCGCGTTGGCGCACGTCATCTGGAACCAGCACTACGTCCCGATCATCGGGCAGGCGCAGACGGACTACATGCTCGCCACCTTCCAGAGCGCGCAGGCCATCACCCGGCAGATCGTCGACGGCTACCAGTACTACCTTGTGGTCCACGACGGCGTCCGGGCCGGCTACTTCGCCGTCGTCCCAAACCCCGCCGAAGGCAGCGCGCTGCTGAGCAAGATCTATGTCCGGCAGGACCACCGGAGGAGCGGCCTCGGCAAGGCGATCATCATGTTTGTGATGGCGCGCTGCGCCGAAATGGGACTCCGGGAACTGTGGCTGACGGTCAACCGTCACAATGCGGGCTCGATCGCCTTCTACCAGCGCATGGGATTCGTGATCGCGGCGAGTATTGCCCAGGACATCGGCAATGGGTTCGTGATGGACGACTACAGGATGCGGCTCGCCATCGCGCGGGCCGACGCCGACCACACCCCAGCGTGACGGGGCACTTTCACGGGAGGTCGAGGGCTTGATCTTCATGCTCATGCCCTGTTCTGCGAGAATTGGGCGCGACACCTGCCGCAGCGGCGCGCTCGGGGATCGCGCCCTTCATAGCGCCTACCCGAATCGGACGAATTGCTCAACCCGTGCGTGCTGGCCGCATCGGTCCCGCCGGTGGCACACCCGTAGGCCCCGGCGCGGGCAGCCACGCGAACCGCCGGTCTCCACCCATCCCATCCGCGCCGGTGGCTGGGCGGCACGGTCCGCGACGCGGATATAACCATCACCTGTTGAGGCTATCGTGCGCATCGGTTGCTTCGTTCGGTCCGTCCAGTTGCGATCCATCGGCACCTTCCGCGCCCGCTCACGCACCACCTCTCGCAGAACGGGGGCATGTGGCCACTCTACCACACGCACCCGGAACGTGATAGAATCGCGCAGTGCCTGTGGAGTATCCCATGTTCGGGACCGAAACGTTACGCGTGGCTGAGTTGATGGTGGCGGTATCGGAGACGCTGGACATCGTCAGCCCGAAGCTGGCCTCGCACCAGATGCGCGCGGCCTTTGTCGCGTGGCAGGTGGCCGAGGCGGCCGGCTTGGACGCGGCTGAGTGCCGGCGCGTTTTCCTCGCCGCGCTGGTCCACGACATCGGCGCGGTCACGTCCGACGAGAAGATCGAGCTTCACGAAGCTGAGACCACCGCAACGGAGCCGCACTGCGTGCGCGGCGCCTGGCTGCTCGGGCAGGTGCCGTGGCTGGAACCGGCGGCCGCCGTCGTCCGCTGGCATCACCAGCCCTGGTTCCAGACGGGCGCGTCGGTCCTGACGACCGATGCCCGCGCCTCTCAGATCCTCCAACTGGCCGACACCCTGGAACGCGCCATCGACCGAAGCCGGGGCATCTTGGAGCAGGCGGATGATATACGCAACGGGCTCCTGCGCTTGAGCGGCCGCGAACTGCACCCGGAGATAGCGGCCTGCATCCGACCGGTAACAGAGAGCGAGGCGTTCTGGTTCGACCTGACATCGCCACACCTGCCCCAGATGCTGGCGCACGACAGCCCGCTAAGCGACGTGCGTGTCGATCGCGCCGGCTTCGCGGCGCTGGCGGGGTTGCTGCACCGGATCGTGGATTTCCGTTCGCACTTCACGGCCACCCACTCCGCCGGGGTTGCGGCGGCGGCCCGCGCGCTGGCTGCGGAGATGGGTTTGACGACGGTTGAGCAATCCGAACTGGCACTGGCCGGCGAACTGCATGACCTCGGCAAGCTGGCCGTGCCGAACGGAATCCTCGAGAAGCCCGCCGCGCTGACTTCAGGCGAACGGGGCGTCGTGCGGCAGCATACCTATCACACGTATACGGTCCTGCGACAGGTGGCAGGAATGGAAGCGCTGGCCGAGAGCGCCGCGTTCCACCATGAGCGGCTGGACGGCACAGGCTACCCGTTTCGCCTGAAGGCCGGCGCGCTCACCACCCCAGCCCGTATCATGGCCGTGGCGGACACCTTCACGGCTCTCGCCGAAGACCGTCCCTACCGCCGGCCGATGGAGGACACCGCGGTGCGCAACCTGCTTGGCCAGCAGGTGCGCGCCGGCGCAATCTCACGCGAGATCGTCGCGGTGGCATGCGACCGGTTTGGCGCCCTTCGATCCGCGATGGCCGCCGCACAAGCGGTGTCGCAGGCAAGCTACGCACAGTTGACGGCATAGGAGTATCATGCGGAAACGACTTCTGGGACGCACCGGCAGGCAGCTGTCGGTCATCGGTTTCGGCGGCATCGTCGTATGTGATGTCTCGCCCGCCGATGCTGCAGGCTTTGTTGATCGCGCCATCGAACGAGGGATCACCTACTTCGACGTGGCACCCAGTTACGGCAACGCGGAAGAGCGCCTGGGCCCGGCCCTCGCGCCCCACCGCGATGGCGTCTTCCTGGCGTGCAAGACCGGCCAGCGACTGGCCAGGGACGTGGACGCCGAACTGAGCCGCTCGCTGAAGCGGCTCAAGACCGATCACCTTGACCTGTACCAGTTCCACGGCGTGTCTTCACTGGCGGATGCCGAGAAGATCCTGGCACCGGGCGGCGCCCTGGAGGCGTTCATCGCCGCGCGGGAGCGCGGGCTTGTCCGCCACATCGGCTTCTCTGCACACTCCGAAGAGGCCGCCCTGCGACTCCTCGATGCCTTCCCCTTCGACAGTGTGCTCCTGCCCATCAACATCTTCTGCTGGCGCGACGGCGGGTTCGGCGCGCGCGTCTGCGCAAAGGCGGCCGCAACGGGCGCGGGCGTCCTCGCCATCAAGGCGCTGGCCATGCGCCCCTGGCGCGCAGGAGAGACGAAGAAGTGGCCGAAATGCTGGTATGCCCCGATCGACTCAGCCCCCGAGGCGCGAACGGCGCTGTCATTCACGCTCGCTCAGCCTGTGACTGCGGCCGTCAGCCCGGGCCATGCGGAACTGCTCTGGCTGGCCTGCGATGCAGTGGAGGCGCTTGACGCCCATCCCTCGGATGCGCCGCAGGAGATGAGCGCGCCCGGTGAACCGATCTTCCGCACGCCGGCATAGTCCACCCGGCGCCCGGCAGACAACCCAGGAGCACAATGAAGACGTGCCGAACATGCAGACACGAGGTGAGTGAACAGGCCATGGCGTGCCCGAACTGCGGCGCACCGTACCCCGCCCGGGAGGAATGGGATGGTTGGGGGGTTGAGTACAAGTCGGGGCTGCAGTTTCTTGGCCTGCCCCTGGTGCACATCTCATTCAAGTATCGCCCCAACCGTACCCCAGTCGTGGCGCGAGGCGTGATCGCCATCGGTCAGTTCGCCTGTGGCATCCTGACCATTTCGCAGTTCGGCATCGGCGTCTTCAGCATCAGCCAGTTCACCATCGCAGGCTTCGCCGTGGCACAATTCGGAGCCGCTTACTCCCTGATTGCCCAGATCGGCGTGTTCGTTCACCAGGGACACGGCCAGATCGTGAGAAGCGTCTCAGAACTGGCAGGAATGCTATGATCAGACTCACCGTTCGCGATCTCACCGCACGGGACGGGCGGCTCCTGCCGGATGTGCTTGGCGAGGCCACAATCACGCGCGGGGGGGTCTACGTGTTTCGTCCGGGCGAGACCGCCCACCCTGAACCGCGCCACGTGCACGATGTGGATGAGGTGTTCATCTTCCTCCAAGGCGCCGGGGTCATCCCCATTGACGGAACGGACCACCCCATACAGGCCGGCGACGTCGTTGTGGTTGCCGCCGGCGAAGACCACCACACCCGGAGTTCGGTCGACGCCCCGCTGGTCGCGGCATGGTATCTCATGGACAGAGCCCGCCAGATGAAGGAGGCCTGATGGCGCGGCCTCCGCCCATGCAACCGCACGGCCATCGGAAAGGAGCAGTTGGTCCCATGCACGACCGAAAGCGTATTTTGACGGTACCCAACGCGCTCTCGGCCTATCGCATTGCGGCCGGGCCGGTGATCCTGTGCATGATCGTCTATTGAGGAGATCCTTGTTCTCAGTCTGCTGCCGGAACAACGCTCCAATGTGCGCGGGCTCCACTGGGTGCTGCAGGAACGCCGGCAGACCGCTCACACCGGGTAGTCGGTATAGCCGTTCGCACCGGCGCTGTAAAACGTCGCCTGATCGGCCGGCTGCAGGGCGGCCCCGTTCCTCAGCTTGGTTACGAGCGTCGGGTTCGAGATGAACGGCCGGCCAAAGGCGATCAGGTCGCCATTCTGCGCGGTCAGGTCGGTCTCGGCGCGGGTGCGGTCGTAGCCACCCGAGAGGATCAGTGTACCGTGGAACGCGGCTCTGATTTTCCGTTTGATGCTGGGCTTCACTTCCGGCGCGCCCATCGAACTGTGATCCACCAGGTGGATGTAGACAAGGCCGATCATGTCGAGTTCGATGGCCAGTTTCTGGAACACATCCTCCATCGTCGGGTCAGTGACCATCTCGTTAAACACGCCGTATGGCGAGAGCCGCATGCCCACTCGCTCCCTGCCGACCTTCGCCACCGTCTGCCGGGCGATCTCGACGGCAAAGCGCATCCGGTTCTCGATGCTGCCGCCCCACCCATCGGTGCGCTGGTTCGAGGCCGTATTGAGGAACTGGTTGATCAGGTAGCCGTTGGCCCCGTGCAATTCCACGCCGTCGAAACCGGCCTCGCGTGCGAGCACGGCCGAGCGGACGTACTCGGCGATGGTCGCGCGGATATCTGACTCCGTCATCGTCTCGGGCACGGGATAGGGCTGTTCGCCTTGGGCATCGGTCCACACTTTGCCGGTCAGGCCGATTGGCGAAGGCGCCAGAATACGGCTGCCCGCAGGCATGTTGAGCGGATGCGAAACCCGCCCCGTGTGCATGAGTTGCGCGAAGATCCGCCCGCCGGCCTGCTGGACCGCCTTCGTGACCTGGCGCCAATCCTGAACGTGCTGCGACGAAAACAGACCGGGGATTCGTGCGTAACCAAGCCCATTGGGCGACGGGGATACGCCCTCGGTGATGATCAGCCCTGCTTCTGCCCGCTGTGCATAGTACGTTGCCACGATGCTGCCGGGCGAGTTGCCTGGGCAGCGACTCCGCGTCATGGGCGCCATGGCGACGCGGTTCCTGAGCCCCATCTGGCCGAGTTGCCACGGCGAGAACAGAATGTCCGACATTGCGAACTCCTTACGTGTGGTCCGCGCGTCCAGTGCAAAACAAACGGACTGCGACACCCGGAGGCGCCGCAGCCCGCTCTACTGACCGAAAAAAGACGGCTCTAGTTCAGCACGGCTTCCTTGGCAGCCTTGGCCAGACGGAACTTGACGACCGTCTTCGCCGGGATCTTGATCGCCTGTCCAGTCGCCGGATTGCGACCCATGCGCGCCTTGCGCTGGACCTTGATCAGCTTGCCGAGACCCGGGATCATGAAACCGGTCTTGCTCTTCGCACCGGCATAGGCGACGGCCAAAAGCGCCTCAACAGCCTCTTTCGCCTGCTTCTTGCTGATGCATGCCTTCTCGGCGATCGCAGCCATGATCTGGGACTTGGTCTTGGGTGCCTTTACGGCGGCTTTCTTAGCGACTTTGGCCATATGAACTCCTGTTGTTTTGACCGATTCGCGGGATAAACACCCCACGTTTTGAGCCCTAACATAGCGCAATTGCCCAAAGAATCAACAAGAAAATGTGAGATTTCGCATATACCGGATAACAGGTGGTCTTTCATTTCCTCGATTTCGGGGGCAAAACCTCGTTCAGGCTGCCCATGCGATACCCCTGCAGGTCGAGGGAAACGTAGCGCAACCCGGCAGCCGTGAGGCGGGAAACGATGGCCTCCCGCTGCGCCAGCGCGCGCCGGAAATCGGTTGCCGGCAGTTCGATGCGCCCCACGTCGCCATGCAGACGAACGCGGCATTGGTGGAATCCGAGCGTCTGGAGGGCCTCCTCGGCGCGCTCGATGGTCGTCAGCGCGGCGCGCGTGATGGCCGTCCCGTAGGGGAAGCGCGAGGCCAGGCAGGCCATGGCGGGCTTTTCGGCCGTGGGCAACCCCATCATGCGCGAGGCGGCCCGGATGTCGGCCTTGGTGAAGCCCAGCGCCTGCAGCGGGCTCTGTACGCCCAGTTCACGCGTGGCCCGGCTGCCGGGGCGGTAGTCCAGGTTGTCGTCGGCGTTGCTGCCATCGCACACGCAGGCGATCCCCGCCTCCTGTGCCAGCTCAAAGAGCCGGGCGAAATCCAGCCGTTTGCAGTGGTAACAGCGATCCGGTGGGTTCGCAACCAACTGGGGGTCATCGAACACATCGACCGTCACGACGCGGTGCCGGATGCCGATCAGTCGCGCCAGGCGGCGCGCCTCACGCAGTTCGGCCCGCGCCAGGAAGGGTGAATCGATCGTGACCGCCCAGGCGCGCCGTCCCAGCACCTGTGCGGCCACCGCGCACAGAAACGTGCTGTCCACGCCGCCGCTGAAGCCGACCAGAACGCCGGACTGCGCCTCGACCCAGGCGACCAACGCCCGCATCTTGCGGGCCAACGCCCCGCGCCAGGCAACATCCTCATTCCGCACAGCCGCCATATGCACCTCGCCCTTCGCCGCCTGACCTATTCCGCCTGCCGGGTACCGTACCAAAACAACCGGTAGAGGGGAACCCATCCGCGGCATTCTTGTGACGCGGGGCTCCGCACCCGGACGGCGTTTCGGGCGCTGTTTCGGGTTGACACGGAACGGCGAACGCCCGAGACTGCGACCCACTGCAACGGCGCGGACCAGCAGCACCCGACCACAGGAGACTAACACATGTTTGCTCGCACACTCGCCAGCATCTTCGCGCTGGGAGCAGGACTGGCCTGCGCCCAGAACTCAACCCCGGCGGCGCCTTCGGCGACACCCGCCAAACAGGAGACCCGCAACGTGACCGTCATCATCGAAACCAGCATGGGCAGCATCACCGCCGAACTCGACGCCGATAAGGCGCCGTTGAGCGTATCCAATTTCCTGGCGTATGCCGACCAGAAGTTCTATGACGGCACGATCTTCCACCGCGTCATCCCCGGCTTCATGGCCCAGGGCGGCGGCTTCACCGCCGACATGAACCAGAAGCCTACGCAGAAGCCGGTCAAGAACGAGGCCGGCAACGGACTCAAGAACGCGCGCGGCACGCTGGCCATGGCGCGAACATCGGTCGTGGACAGCGCGACGGCCCAGTTCTTCATCAACCTGGTCGACAACAGCTTTCTGAACCACAGCGCACCCACCCCGCAGGGGTTCGGCTACGCGGTCTTCGGCAAGGTCACCGCCGGCATGGACGTCGTCGACCAGATCGCCAAGGTTCCGACTGGGAACAGCGGCCCCTTCCAGAACGTGCCGTCAAAACCCGTCACCATCCTGTCGGTCCGCCGCCAGGCCGCCGCAACCCCGGCCAAGTAACGCACGCCCCGCATGTCGACCCCACCCAAGCACCAGTATGATGAGAGCAAGATCAAGACGCTCTCCTCGGTCGAGCACATCCGTCTGCGCACCGGCATGTATATCGGCCGCACGGGCGACGGCAGCCAGTACGAGGATGGCGTCTACATCCTGCTGAAGGAAGTCATCGACAATGCCGTGGACGAGTTCATCATGGGGCATGGCAAGAAGGTCGACATTGCCATCCAGTACAACACCGGCGAGGTGTCCGTGCGCGACTTCGGCCGCGGCATCCCGCTCGGCAAGATCGTGGAGTGCGTCTCGCAGATCAACACCGGGGCCAAGTACAACGACGACGTCTTTCAGTTCAGCGTCGGCCTGAACGGCGTCGGCACCAAGGCGGTCAACGCCCTGGCCACGAAGTTCCTCGTGCGCGCCTATCGCGACGGCGAGTACGCCGAGGCCGTCTTCACCGGCGGCAAACTGCAGCGCGAGAAGCGCGGCAAGGCCGCGGAGGAGCGCGACGGCACGCTGGTCGTATTCACGCCCGACGCGTCGATCTTCACCAAGTTCCAGTTCCGCGAGGAGCATGTCCACCGCCGCCTGCGCATGTACGCCTACCTCAATGCGGGGCTGGGGCTGGTCTGCAACGGCGAGGAGTTCCGTTCCGAGAACGGACTGCTCGATCTGATCCACGACGAAGCCCAGTTCGAGAAGGTCTACCAGCCCTTCCACTACCGCTCCAAGACGCTTGAACTGGCCTTCACCCATACCAACCGCTTCAGCGAGGACTACTACTCGTTCGTCAATGGTCAGTTCACCAATGACGGCGGCGTCCACCTGAGCGCCTTCAAGGAGGGGTTGCTCAAGGCGATCAACGAGTTCACGCGCGGCAAGAAGTTCGAGGGCGACGACGTCCGCGAGGGCATCATCGGCGCCGTGGCGATCCGGCTGAAGGACCCCATCTTCGAATCGCAGACCAAGAACAAGCTGGGCAACCAGGAGATCCGCGGCGATCTGGTGGCCGAGATCAAGCGCGCCATCGAGGAGATGCTCCACCGCGAACCCAAGGAAGCCGAGAAGCTCATCGCCAAGATCGAGGAGACGAGCAAGCTGCGCGCCGAACTGAACTCGGTCAAGAAGCTCGCACGCGAACGCTCCAAGGCCGTCTCGATCCGCGTGCCGCAACTCAAGGACTGCAAGCACCACCTGAACCTGCAGCGCGGCACCGGTCTGGACTCCATGATCTTCATCTGCGAAGGACAGTCGGCGGCTGGTTCGCTGGTCAGTTGCCGGGACGTCACCACGCAAGCCATCTTCACGCTCAAGGGCAAGCCGCTGAACGTCTGCGATTGCAAGCGCGACGCCCTCTACCGGAACATTGAAATCTACAATCTGATGTGCAGCCTCGATATCGAGCAGAGCGTCGACAACCTGCGCTACCAGA
>CAYQJG010000002.1:0-93392 GCA_964417715.1 uncultured Lentisphaerales bacterium
TACGCATCAATGGGTTGAGCATGCCAGAGCGTGGGAAAGCCGTAGGAACTTCGGCCTAGGCTTTGTCCGTAGAGCCGAATTCATAGGCATACCGCCCTATCCGCTTGGCGGATGTTCTCACGAGGCGTTGCGTCCCGCCAATCCTTTTCGAGAGACTATCCGTACTGGATTGAATCGCGCGGGTCAACGTCAGCAGCCGGACGTGGATGCCCAGCAGGCGCTGCGCGATATCGTCGTAGAGTTGGTGGCTGGCGCGTTTCCGCTTGTTCTCCTGCGTGGTCAGGCTCGCATGTGCCAATTTCCGCAGGCGCACCTGCAGCCGCGTCGACTGCTGCAGCAACTTGGCGCAGTGTTCCCGCCCCTTCTTGAGGGCCATCTCGGCGGCGCGACGCTGGGCGATGCCCCGCTGCAGGAGGCGCGCGGAGACCGCGGCCTCGCGCTTACGCCGGCCCAGGGTCCGCGTCAGTTGCGCGACGCGCACATCGTCTCGGCGCGCGGCGAGGTGCGTCCTCTCAAGAGGGACAATGGCCTCGGCGAAGAAACGCTTCGCACGCAGGACCATCCTCCGCCGGACCTGCCCCGTCCCGCCCGCCGCGCCCAGCCTCACGATGGCCTGTTCGTGCACGCCGGCCAGGTCCAACGGCTCCAGCCCGAGCGTCACAGCCTGCCCGCCCAACACCCGTACCGGCTGCAGGCTCAGCCCCGGCCCGGGCCTGAGGTAATTGCGCAGCGCCGTCTGGTAGCGCCGTGCCCATCGGTTTTGTTCAAGGTTCATGGTCTCACGTAAGGCGCCGTTCTTGGATGATACCGATCAGGACCACCACGATTCCACCTCTTTTGGGAGTCAAGATACGCGATGGGCTGAATTTCCGCAGTAGGGTATAACCCTACCTCTGCGGGAGCCGCTGTCGCGCGAATCCCGGCCATTGCGGCTGGCGCCCCTTTCTGTCACCATCTCCCCATGCCAGCCACCCCGTACCGCCTGTGAGCCCCGTGCGTTCGTTCCGCACGACCATCCGCTGCTGCTATGTGGGCATGTTTGTTCAGGCCATCCTGATCAACTTGGCCCCGGTCCTCTTCATCCCTTTGCGCGACCAGTTCGGACTGACGTTCGAACAGATCGGCCGGTTGGTGCTGGCCAACTTCGCGACGCAGGTCGTCTTCGACCTGGTCTGCGGACCACTCGTTGACCGGTTGGGGCCCCGGCGCTTCGCTGTTGCCGCTCACGCGCTGGCCTGCGTCGGACTCTGGCTCTTCGCCGGTCTGCCGTGGGTGCTGCCCAATCCGTACCATGGACTGCTGGCGGGAACGATCGTCCTGTCGATGGGTGCGGGCATCCTGGAACTGGTCCTCAGTCCCATCATCAACGCCGTGCCATCTGATCGCAAGGCGGGCGACATGAGCCTGCTGCACTCCTTCTATGCGTGGGGGTTGGTGGCGGTCGTGCTGGCAACCGCGCTGGCCGTCTGGCTGGCGGGTGCCCGCTTCTGGCCATGGTACGCTGTGTTCTGGTCGCTCTTCCCGCTGGCAAACGCAATTGCCTTCGCGCGCGCCCCCATGCCAGCGCTGGTCACGGGCGGCCCGCGGCAGCGGCTGCGCGAACTTGTGCGCCACCCCATCTACCTCGTCGCCGTGCTGGCGATCGGCCTGGCCGGCGCCACCGAGGTCACCATGTCACAGTGGGTTTCGGCATTCGCCGAGAAGGGACTGGGGCTGGCCAAGGTGGTGGCGGACGTCCTGGGCCTCTGCCTGTTCGGCGTGGGTCTGGGAGTGGGCCGCGTGTGGTTCGGCAAGCTGGGTGGACGCGTGGCGCTGACCCGCTACCTCATCGCGGGATCGGGACTGTCGGCCGTGGCCTATGCCGTGGCCGCGCTCGCACCGTGGCCCGTCGTCTCGCTGGCAGCCTGCGTGCTGTGCGGCCTCGCCGTCAGCCTGCTCTGGCCGGGCGTCCTGTCACTCGCCGCCGATTGCTTCCCGCAGGCCGGCGCCTCGATGTTCGCCATGCTGTCGGCCTCGGGCGATTTCGGCGCGGCTCTGGCCCCCTGGCTGGTCGGCGTACTGGCTGACCGGGCGCTGCGGTCGGACTGGCTGCCAAGCCTGCCGGCTGCAACCGCAACAGCCGAACAGGCGGGTCTGCGTCAGGGGCTTCTGGCCGGAACCGTCGTGCCGCTCGCCGGCGTGGTTGCACTCCTGGTGCTGGCCCGCTGGAAACGCCGGCACGACCGCGCTACTTCGCGCTGACGGTACGCACAAGACGAACGTAATTGTCGATGCGGATGACATCGCCCTGCGGACCGCGGCCGTGCGGAAACTGCTGCGGATCGCCGGCCTTGGGATCACTGCGCTGCGCGCCCGCCCCATGGACGTCGAGCAGCCGGTACTCGCCGACACCGGGCGGAATCTGCATCCACCCCGTCGCCCGGCCGAAGGCGATGTAGACGGCGGCGCGACCGCGCCTGTCAGGCGGACCTTCGAGGTGGCTCGTGCTGGTCCAGAAGAACGGGTAGTCGCCATCGCTCAGCGTGCCGACGCGGAAGAGCGGGGATAGCGCGGCTGAGCGCGTTGCGGCGGGTGCGCGGCTGTAGTCCACGATGCTCTGGAGTTCCTTGGCATCGGGCAGGCGCCAGTCCGAGTGCCCGGCGAGTCGGCAGGCGCCGGCGTATGCAAGGGCTGCTTCCCAGTTCATCCCCTTGCCGCTGTCGGCCTGCTGCCACATCAGCCCGGTGGCGCGATCGGTGATGGTGCCGTCGCCGTTGTCGCGGTAATCATTCCTGCCATAGGCCGCATTGCCCCGAACGTAGCGAACGTACATGCGCGCGCCACGCCCGTCCGGGAACGCCTGCGGGTACCCCTTGATGCGCCCGTCCGCGAAGTTCACGCCGAACGCGGTTGTGTTGCCCTTCATCGTCTTGCCGACGTACAGCGTCGCAGACCAGTCCTGACAGTCGATGATGCGATCGCCCTGCGACTCGTCTCCATAGACGAAGTCGAAGAAGCGGTCATCCAGATAGGGGCGGGATCCCGCCTTCGAGCCGTCACACCCGCCCTCGAAGCTGATAAGCGAGTACAGCTCCTTGATGGACGGCATGCGCCAGTCGCTGAAGCCGCCCACACGACACGCCGAGGCGCCGGCCGCGGCTTCCTCCCAGGCCATTTTCAGGCCGCGCGCCTTCACCCAGGTCAGGCCCGTATTGCCATCGCTGACCGTGCCATCGCCGTTGTCGGTGTATCGCGCCGCGGGGCCCGGATGCTGTGCGTCCTGCCCGTAGAACGGCTGCCCGGGCTTCGGCGGAGCGATCTCTCCCTTGTCATCGTAGCACCGCGTCTGCCCGGTGCCGACGACCACGTACGGCAGGCGATCCGGCCGGGGCGGGGCACTGCCGCCCGGCGCGGCGGGCGGCGCGCACGCGATCATCGCCACCGCCACCGGAAGGCAACTCGCGCCAATCCGCCGTGGTAGTTGATCAGGTACCATGGTTAAGAGCCTCGGGGTTCAGGTGAGAGGCGCAGTGCCCGCCAAACCGCAGATTGACGAATGTCGAACCGCAGAACACCGAAGTGTCTCCGGTCGGGGCCGACGGCCACTTCGACATTCGAAGATCGACATTCGGCAATCTGCGGTTCACCTGCACGATCCAAAGTCGGCGCGTTGAACACACAGGCCCGCCCGCCCACTCGCCGCTGTTCACCGCTCGCCTTTCTCCGGCGCACCTTCAGGCGCACGGGGCGGGCGGGGTCCGTCGGCCATCGGCGGGCGGGCGCCATCCATCTGCTGCGGCCGGCGGTCATCTGTTCCTCGCTCGGGCTCGCGACGGTCGCGCATCTCGTTCTCGGGCGGCGGCATCGGCCGAAGCTTGCGTATCACCTCGTCGCCCAGCACCTGCTTGCGCTTCAGCTGGGTCGTGAGTTCGAGCTTGAACAGTTCTCCGCGCGCCTGGTTGATCGCATCGGCGGCTTCCAGCACGGCCTTCTCGTCGGCGGTCGGGGCCTGCATCAGACGACGCAGACTGAGCTCCGCCTTCTCCACCTTGGCGCGCAGGTCGATCTGCTTCTCCTGTACGTCGAAGTCCAGATCTGTGAGCTGCTCGATCTGTGCGTCGGTGGCGCCGGCGCGCTTCAGTTGCGCGGCCATGTCGGCTCCGGGGGGCGGAGGCTGCGGACGCTCCATGCCCGCTTCGCGCATCGGCGCGCCGGGCCTCTCACCCGCCGGTGCCGGTTGCGCAGCAGACAGTGTTGCGCCGCCCAGAAGCGCGGCAGCCGCCAGAATGCCCAGGCTGTGTGTGTTTTTCATGGTGGGATCCTCCTATGGTCTTTCTGGCCTGTCAAGGCCGTGTTGTTGCTACACCCCCATATAACGCAGCGACAATCAGCGCACCGTCTTTGTGCTCACGGTGCCGTTGGCTTCGTGAGGACGTAGGAATGCGCCTGCGCGCCATCACACACTCACGGTGAAGGTCGCAGCGCGCTCCTCGCTCTCGCGATAGCCGATGCGGATCGCGCGCGCGCAGGCGGTGTTGGCCCGGCGGCAGCCGAAGCGGATCGGTGTAGAGTCGCCAGCGCGGCGACGGATCGTCGGAGAGCGTCCACGCGATCGAAGCACCCTGCGTGGCACAGTGCAGCTGCACCGCCATGTGCAGGCGGAACGACCCGCCGGCCGGCAAGGGCGCATGGTCGCATCCGTCGGCATCGATGGGCACGAAGACGACCGGCGCGGTCTGGGGCTGTACGCCGTCGGGCCACCAGCGGCGCACCATCTCGACCTCGTCAACCAGACCCAGATCGCCGACTTCGCGCGTCCAACCCGTCACGGCTGCACGCAGGCGCTCAAGATCCGTGCGATACGCGGGATCGGCCGCGAGGTTGCGGATCTCGTGGGGGTCGGCCACCGTGTCGTACAGTTCCTCGACCGGGCGCGTCGACTGGAAGAGCAGCGACTGGGCTTCGTCGAGTTCGCCCGCCAGATGCAGGCGCCACAGCTCCTGCATGATCGGGTGCCTGTTCTGATACGGAATCCAGAGCAGATAAGGAAGGTCGGGCCGGCCGTTGCGGATGTACTTGAAGCGCCGGTCGCGCGCGGCCCGCACGAGATCGTAGGCTTCGTCGTACCGGTCGCGCGATGCAAACACCACCTCGCGCGGCGGCACGGCCTGCGGGCCGAGGAAGGCGCGGCCATGCATGTGCGCAGGGACCGGCACGCCCGCCAGCGACAGCACGGTCGGCCCGAGATCCAGTGTGCTGACGAGGCGATCGCTGACCAGCCCCGGCCGCACTCCGGCGGGGCCGCGGACAATCAGCGGCACATGAATGCCGGCGTCATACGGCCAACGCTTACCACGCGGCAGCGGACCGTGATCACTCCAGTGCATCACGATCGTGTTGTCGGCCAGGCCGTCCTGCTCGAGTTGCTGCAGCAACTCGCAGAGAAGCCGGTCGCTGCGCTCAATCTGCGTATACATGCGCGCCAGCGATTCGCGCACCTTGAGCGTGTCAGGCAGATAGGGCGGCGGACGCATGTCGGCTGGATCGAAGGCGAGCTCCGGCGTCTTCTCCGGCCACATGGCGCTTTCGTGCGTGTTGGTCGGGTTGAACACGGCGAAGAACGGCTGCTGCGGATCGGGTCGGTTGCGCCAGTGAGCCGTACCGCCAAGCTCGTCCCAGGCCGTCAGCGGTGGATCGAATTGGTAGTCGGTCTTGACGTTATTGCTGCAGTAGTAGCCTGCGGCGCGCAGGTACTCGGTGAAACACTTGACATAGTGCGGCACGACGGCACCGTATGGCGTGGGCAGTTCGGGTGTCGCCGCGTTCGTGTGCGCGGTGCGCATGTGATGCGTGCCGATGGCGATCGGGTACATGCCCGTGATCACGGCGGAGCGCGCCGGCGCACAGACGCCCGCCGTCGAGAATGCATGGGTGAATCGGCACCCCTCGGCGGCCAGCCGGTCCAGGTTCGGCGTGCGCGCGACCGCATCGCCGTAGCAGCCATAGTACGGCCCGCAGTCCTCAAACGAGACCCACAGGATGTTCGGGCGTCTCATGCATCACGACCTTCGTCACTCGGGCGGACGCGCCGCTGCCTCGGCGATCCCCTGGTAGAACGCGGCATCCCCATCGCTCAACTTGGCCAGTGCGCCCTTCCCGCTTCTCGGATCAGGCACAACAGCCGGCAAGCCCTTCGGCGACTGGCCGCTCAGCATGGCATAGAACAGACAGGCGGCCAGATATGTCCCCTGGCTTGTCGGGTGCTTCCCGTCGGTGGTGTAGATCGCGGCGGCGGGGTTGCTCGTGAGGGCGGCCGCGCGCGCCAGACCGACGGGAATGACGCGTGCGCCAACCTCGCGTCCGATCTCCTGATACGCGTTGGCAATGGTGCTCTGGGTATCCGGTGCCTTCTTGAGCGCCCACGTCATGTACAGCAGTGTCTTCGCGCCCGACTTCTTGATCTCGGCGTCGAACAGGCGGATATGTTTGAACATGGCGTCTTTGTCCGTCAGGGCGACGGTGCTGTAATCCTGCAGCACAACATACGTCCAGCCGCCGGCCCGGATCCTCTTCAGCGCGTCACCGGCGTTCCAGTGCTTCTCGAGCTTCGCGCCGCCAACGGTGATGGAATCCACCTCGATCGCCAGCGGCTGCGGCGCATGGCCGGCCAGGAACTTGACCATGTCGGGGAGCCGGTTGCCATAGGTCAGGCTGTTCCCGATGAACAACACCCTTATCGGCGCCACCGCACCTGGCGCGGCATCGTTCGTCGCGGCAACAGCGGGACGCGCGACCGCACATGCCGCCGTCACGGCCAGTATGGCCATACGTTGCATCACCCGTATCATCGGTTTCGTCTCCCGGCTGCGACCGCCAACCGGCGCCTGGACGCGGCGCCGCAAACAACCATGCACGGGACGACCTCAGACCCGTGCCATGACTGTAGTGCAGGTCGCCGCAGGCGCGCAAGCGTTACCCTCACAGGGGTGCATCCGCGTTTCGGTGCACGTCACATTCGCGTGACGTGAGCCGCAGCGGTCCCGTAGGTCCCGCTGTACCGCGCGGCACCGATCGTACAGCGGGACCTACGGGACCGCTGATTGGCGCGGCAGACGTCCACGCGGTTGGGCGGCGGTGCACCGAATCGCGGATGCGCCTCACAGGAGTGTGTGTCCAATCAGTGGCGCGCCAGCAGTCGCTTCGGTTATAGTCTTGCTGAACCCCGGACCCTTAGAGGAGTATGACCATGGCCAAGCAACCCGGCATCCCCGTAATCGGCTCCTATGACGTGATCGTGATCGGCGGAGCCAGTGGCGGCGTCGCTGCCGCCGCCGCCGCGGCCCGCTCGGGCAGTCGCGTGTTCCTGGCCGCCGCTGAAACCTATCTGGGCGAGGATATCTGCGCAACCGGCCAGCTCTGGCTGCCGACGGATGTGCCGCTGTCGTCGCCGCTGGCGCGCGACCTCTTTGCCAACGCCGCCGGCGCACGCCTGGCGCCCGTCAGGCCGCTGGACGTCAAGCGGCGCCTGGACGCCGAACTGCTCGACACACGCGTCACGTTCCTCTTCGGTTGCTCGCCGGCTGACCTGCTGCTGGATGCCACCGGGCATGTGGCAGGTGTCGTGCTGGCCTGCAAGTCCGGTCTGTTCGCCGTGCGCGGGAGCGCCATCATCGACGCCACTCCGCAGGCGCTGCTGGCGCGCGTGGCCGGCGTGCCCTTCACGTCGTGGACCGGCGGCGAGGTGACCTTCAGCCGTATCGTGCTGGGGGCCCGCGCCGCGTGTGATGACGGCAGCCAGGGCCGGCTCCTGCCCGGCGCCGCGCACGGCGAGCACGCCGGCCAGGCGGTCGCACTGGATGCCTTCGAGTACACGCGCGCGCTGCACCTCGCGGCCTGGAACCCGACCACCTGCGCCGCGGCCGAGCAGACCTTCCGCGACCAGACCTGGCACAAGGACCAGGCGTGGAGTTCCGACCGCCTGGCCTGCGTCCCGCCCGCGGCCGTCGCCACCGGTCGCAGCCTCGACTGGCCGGTCGACGGCCAACTGCCGCTGGACGCCTTCACGACGACTTTCGAGTGTCTGTTCGTCGTCGGCCCGTGCGCGGCCGTCACGCGCGCGGCCGCTGCACGCCTGCTGCTCGCGCCCCACGCCATCGCCGCCGGCGAACGCGTCGGCGCACATGCCGCAGCGCTGTCCAAGGCCCGCGCAGGCAGTGCCACCCGGGTGCAGCCGCTCCATCCGCGAGCAACTGACAAGGGTGTGCGCGAGCCGTGCATCTGCGAGCGCTTCATGCGCGATTGCACGGCCCGGATCGACGGCGCCGCAGGCGCGGAATTGCCCGTGCTCGGAACCTTCGATGTGGTTGTGGTCGGCGGCGGCACCGGCGGCGCACCGGCCGCCATCGCTGCGGCCCGCGCCGGCGCCCGCGTCCTGTTGCTCGAGGCCGTCCATGGTCTCGGCGGGGTCGGCACGCTGGGCTGCATCTCGTACTACTACCACGGCTACCGCGGCGGGTTCACCGAGGAGATCACACAGGCCCTGCGCAAGATCCAGGGCGCGGGATCTGAACCGCACGGATGGAACAGCGAGCACAAGGCCGAGTGGTTCCGCAGCGAGATTCTCAAAGCCGGCGGGGTAATCTGGTTCGGCAGCATCGTGTCGGGCGCGGTCATGTCCGGCAAGCGCGTGGCAGGTGTCGTCGCCAACACACCGTGGGGGCGCGGTATCATCCGCGCGAACGCGGTAATCGACGCCACCGGCAATGCCGACGTGGCCGCCGCGGCCGGCGCGGCCTGCAGCATCGTCAGCACGAGCGACCTGGCCTGCCAGGGCAGCGGCCTGCCGTCGCGCCCATTCAAGCCCTCATACCACAACACCGACTACACGTTCATCGACGACTCGGATCCGGTCGACCTCACCCGTGCCTTCACCGTCGCGCGCCGTAAGTTCGGGAATGCCTTCGACCTGGCGCAGATCACCGACACGCGCGAGCGCCGCCAGATTGTGGGCGACGTCACCATCACGCCGCTGGATGTCTATACCGGCCGCACCTGGCACGATACCATCTGTCTCAGCCGCAGCAACTTCGACAGCCACGGCTTCACCGTCCACCCGATCTTCTTCGTGCTGCCGCCGGACCGCACCAGCCTCGACGCCTGGCTGCCGTTGCGTGCGCTGCTGCCCAGGGGGATCGACGGTCTGCTCGTGACGGGTCTGGCGATCAGTGGTCAGCGCGACGTGATGCCGGTGCTGCGCATGCAGCCCGACATCCAGAACCATGCCTATGCGGCCGGCCTGGCCGCAGCCCTGGCCGCGGCCGCCGGCACCGGCAACCTGCGCGGCATCGACCTCAAGGCGCTGCAGCGCAAACTGGTGGCGAAGGAGATCATCCCGCAGGACGCGCTGCTGCACCGCGAGCGCCGGCAGTTGCCGTCCGAGGTGGTCGAGACAGCCGGCTTGGGCGAACTCGGCATTCATGCCGAACTCGCCGCGCTGATGTCCCGACCCGACATCGCCATCTCCGAGCTGGAATCGCGTCTGCCCGGCGAAACCAGTGCCGACGTGCGCATCCAGATCGCCAAGCTTCTGGCCGTTCTGGGCAACGCCGCCGGCGAGCAGGTGCTGCTCGACACTGTGGCCGCCACCGGCTGGGACAAGGGCTGGAACTACACCGGCATGGGACAGTTCGGCCGCAGCCTGAGCCCGATCGATGACTGCATCGTCTGTCTGGCCGCCCTGAAATCGGCGCGCGCGCAGGAAGCCGTGCGCGCAAAGGCGGCTGCCCTCGATGGCGCCAGCGACTTCTCGCATTTTCGCGCCGTGGCGATCTATGCCGAGGCCTTGGGCGGCGAAGCATGGGCGGGAACGCTGGCGGCTGTCCTGGCCAAACCCGGCATCGCGGGCCATGCCTGGGCCAGGATCGGCGACGAACTGGCCGACATCCCGAAGAGCTCGATCGACACCCGCACGCGCAACGACTCCCTGCGCGAGCTGTATGTCGCGCGCGCGCTTTACCGCTGCGGCGACCGCGCTGGTGCGGGTGAACGTGTGCTACGGGCGTATGCCCAAGATCTGCGCGGTCATTTTGCACGCCACGCATCCGTGGTGCTGCGCGAGCGCGGATAGGGTCGTCGGGCGCGGGTGACGGCGGATGGACGGGTGATTCGTGTGGCGGCCGCGCCGGTGCCTGCAGCCGTGCGCGTTGTCGGCTGCGTGTCCAACCGCACGGTCTCGCGGAGCTCGACCCTCCGACCGGACGCCGCGGCCCTCGCGCCTCCGGCAGATTGCGCGCCGGGAGGGCGGAGCCGGCGACGCCGTGCGCGAGGCACGTGTCCGTCGCGCAGCCGCACCGCAGCCTCACACCTGCCACACGGCAACCGACAGCGGCGCGAGTTCGGCGCTTGTGGCAGGTGTCACGCACCGGGCCGTGGCGGGCGCCGGCGACTGCGCGGGCGTGGCCCCGAAATTGGCGGCGACCACGTAGTCGCGTCCGTCCTGCCCACGCACGCGCACGGCACGAACGTCGAGCGCATCAGCTGGCAGCACACTGGACACCTGCCACGCGGCGCGGGTCTGCAGCGCGTCGGCGCAGGAGACCACCGCCCAGCCGGCATCGAGGATTGTGCGGGACGCGTCGCACGACGTCAGGTCCGCCACACCCCCCCACCCCAGCTCGTCTATGTAGAGCGACGGATAGGGGCCAGCCTGGCGTTCGGGTGTGCGACGGATGCGCAGCGCATCGTCGCCGTAGATTCCGAAGAGTCCCACGCGCTGTTCGACACAGGCCCAGCGCGTCGCCAGCCGCAGCGTTTCGGCGGCGGCAGCCGGCGCGCGCAAGGTGCGCACGCCGTCTTCGCCGGTCACATTGCGCTGGTACCGGTTGTAGAGATCATTCGGCAGATTCAGGTGGATCGCCCAGGACTCCACCACGAAGGTGCGCAGCGGATCGGTCCGCGCGAACTGCAGCCCAACCATCGTGTGTCCGTCGGGCAGCGCGGCCACGGCCAGGTGATGATCGGCGCAGCCGGTCTCGCGGCGGTAGCCCTCTGCGAGCGCGATCCGGCATCCTTCGCGAATGGTGCCGAACGTGGCGAAGCCGCCGTCGAACGGGGTAATCGCCTGGCGCACGAGGCGGCGATGTCCGCCGTGCCAGGTGTCCGCCTGTTCACCGAGAAAGCGAATGCGCCCGGTCAGGTTGTGCGCCCACTCGGCGAGGTGACCGTCGTCGGGTGGCTGGCACAACGCCTGCGCCAGGCCGCAGGAGCGCCACGCGAACGAGGCCAAGCGGGTGGCGGAACGGTGCACCACGACGCCGTGGTCGGGCTCACACCAGGCGCCGGCGACTGACGCCTCAAAGTCGACCGGCTTGGTTTTCGCGCGCTTCAACGGCGGCAGCCGTTGCAGGTAGAGCGCAGTCTGGCCGAGGACGGCGGCGCGATCGGATTCGAGGCGTGTGTAGTAATAGGGTTGGGTGGCGCGCAGCACGGCGAGGCGCGTGCCGTAGAAGCTGTGGTCCGGATTGGCGGCGGCTTCCTGCGCGATGAGGTCAAGCTGCCGGTCAAGCAGCGGCGCGGACGCGGCATCGTTCAGTTCGCGGACGGCGAAGAGCAGTACCGGCAGCAGGTACTCCTGACAGTATGTGTAGCGCAGGCGGGTGTCGCCGCCGATGCGCGCGAGACGGCCGTCGGCAAAGACGAAACGGCGCAACACCTGCCACAGGTCGGCGGCGTGATGTCGCAGTGATTCGGGCGCGGGGCGGCCCTCAAGCTGCAGGTCGAAATGCAGCATGGCCACGTTGGAGAGCGTGATGACCATGTAGCCGACGTTGAGATAGCCGTGGTGGTCGAGGGCGTAGTGCGGGAAGAAGTTCGGGCCGCGGTGGCGTTCGGCCACGGACTTGCCGGCGACCACAGCGGCATCGCTCACGTCGGCGGGCACGCTGGTGCCGTTGATCAGAAACAGGTGCGCCTGTTCGCGCCATTCCGCCGCGCGCGCGTGTTCGGGACACGCGAGCGACGCGCGCCAGAGCATGGCCCCGTTCCAGACATTGGACTCGGGCGCGTTCCGGCCCTCGTGATTCCAGAGCGAACCACCCACGCCGTGATGACTTCCCTTCTCGTATGAGTCGGTAAGCCAGTTAGCCTCCCCAACCAGCACGCGGCGGTAGCGCGCGCGATCATCGTCCGTCAGGTACGGATCAAGCAGCGGAACGGCGTGCGCCATGCGTTCGAGTCCGAGCGCGCTGATCCAGGTGCAACCCCAGGCGTTGCCGTCGGTGCCCGCAAGATCGCCGGACTTGTGCGTGCGGATCGCATGGCGAAACGCGGCCAGCGCGTGATCACGCGCTGCGTCGCGGTCGGCAACCGGCGCGGCGTCGGCCAGCACAGACCAGTCGGCCGCCGCGGCCGCGAACTTCATGGACGCCTGCACGCCCCAGTGATCGTACCCGGTCCCATAGCAGCCGAGATCCGGGTGCCCCGGAATGGGGTACCAGTCGCGCTGCGAGAACGCGAGCCAACGACCAAGCAGGTCCAGACTGCGGGCAGCGGAGGCAGCTGCGTTGTACATGGCAACATCGTAGCACCGACGCCGGACCGCTGACAACGGGGCCCCGCAGCCGTGTCAACCCCTCACTCCACCGACAGAACGGCAAAGGTGCGCGTGCTGCCGCCCATTCTGACGTCAAAGGTGTCACCCACGGTCTTGCCGAGCACGGCCTGCCCCAGGGGAGAACCGACGGTGATGACGACAATCTCCTCGCCGTCGGCGCTGATGGTCTCGCCACCTGCGGCGGAACAGAAGAACAGGGCGCGCTTCTGACCATCGCCGGCCTCAAGTCGAACGACGGCGCCCAACTGGACCAGACTGGTGTTGTCCAGTTCCTTCAGCGGCTGGGTCTGGAGGCACTCCAGGGCGTATGTCAACTCCTCCACGCGCTTCGCCTGCCCGCGGGCGAGATACGAAGACTCCAATTTGAAGGTGTCATATTTGCTCTCGGCGGCGTGCTCGGCGTTGGTGGCCGTGGCAAAGGATCCCTTTGCCGCGACGGTGATGGCCTGCAGTTCGGAGGTGAGCCGGTCAATAAAATGCTGGTGGATATCTCTCTTGGTCACGCGCACTCCGTTGCTTCCAGGATGATCTGCCGGTAGACATCCACCGCGGCGATCACCTGCTGTACATCGACGAACTCGTCGGCCGTATGCGCCTGCGCGATGTCGCCGGGGCCGAAGATCACGCACGGCCAGTCCGCGAGCGCCTGCAGCACGCCGGCGTTGGCAGCCCATGGCACGCCGAGCACCGTGGGCGGCCGTCCCAACGCGTGCGCACACGCCGCTGCCACCGCGCGCACGCACGGCGCGTCGGCCGGCTGGTGAAACGGCGGATAGTACTCATACGGTTCGATCAAGGCTGCAGGAAAGCGCGCGCGCAGCTGGGCCAGCACATCATCGCCGGTCTGCCCCGGCACCAGCCGCCAATCGACTTCGATCGCGCACGTGTCGGGCACGATGTTGGCGGCCACGCCGCCCCGAATCGTCCCCACGCTCACCGTGGGAGCGCCGAGCAGGGAGTCGGGGCGCGCTGCCAATGCGGGCGCGAACTCCTCCTCGATCGCGGCCAGCACGGGCCGCATGGCGCAGATGGCGTTGCGTCCGCGCGCGGGATCAGAACTGTGCGCAGCCACGCCCGTGGTCGTGATGCGCGTGCGATAGGCGCCCTTGTGCGCGCGGACGATGGACAGCTGGGTCGGTTCGGCGATCACGGCCAGCGACGGCCGGGGCACAGACGCGGCGAGCGCCCGCGCGCCCTCCCCGCCGGTTTCCTCGCGGCAGGTCGACGCGAAGCAGACGGTCACCGGCGGGCGGCCTGCATCCAGCGCACGGTGAATGCCCACCAGGACGGCGGCCATGGGCCCCTTGTTGTCGCAGGCGCCACGACCGTAGTATCGGCCGGCGGCAGAGTCCAGGCGTGCAGCCGGGCCGCCCGGCACGATGTCGCCATGCGCTTCGAACAGCACAACCCGCGACGGGTCGCGTCCCGGCCAGGTGGCCGTGACATTGACACGCCCGGGGAGGACCTCCTGCGTGCGGACGGCGGCGCCCCAGGAAGTCAGCACCTCCGACAGAAAGGCCGCCTGGGCGGCTTCGGACGTTTCAGTCCGGAAACCCAGCAGGCGCGAGAGCAGGTCGATGGCGGGATGGGTAATCATAAGTCAGGGTTTGCGCAGCATGCAGGGACATCGAACTGGCTGTCGGCCGCGTAGTGAACGAACCTGAATTCTGCTCGTCGCCGACGGCAACCTGATGGTAGTAGCGCGTAGCCGGACGGACGTCGTGGCGCAGGCAGGCGTGACGCCCCAGGCAACCAGCGGCCGTGAAGCCCACTGGCTGCTCGTGCCATCAGGTGGGGAAACGCAAGACGGCCAGCACTAATGCACCACATGGCAGCCAATCATCTTGATTTGGCTGCCAGATGCAAGCCCAAGTGCTTGGCGTCCGGCGTTCTGTGCGAGATCAGCCCTACTTCAGCAGCCCGGTCAGCACCTGATTCAGATGCTCGCTGGCAGCCGTGATCATCTTCTGATCATAGGACTTGCGGTTAGCGGCGCGCAGGATGGCGCGCTTGCCACCGAAGTAGAACGCGATCTGCGCCCAAAGCGTGGCGTGCCAGGCCGACATCTGCTGCGGCGACATGCCCTTGCGAGCCTGCGGCAGGGCGGCAAAGAACCACTTCCGTGGAACCTGCATCCCGTCCCAGAAGGCATCGAAGGCTTCGTCGCATCCCTCGATCATGGCGCGGAAGATGATTCCTCCATGCCATTCGACCTGATTCGGCCCATAGAAGGCCGTGAAACAGGCATTCACCTTTTCACGTATCTTGCGCAGGGCGGCGGCGCGATCGGCGAAGTCCGGTTTGTCTTCGAAGATCGCCGGCAAGCGGACGCCTTCGTTGATGGCGAGGCGCGTGCAGGCGGCGAAGAGACCGGCCTTGGTACCGAAGTGATAGTTAGCCATGCGGAGGGACACGTCGGCTTCAGCCGCGATGTCGCGCATTCCCACGCCGTGGTAACCGCGCTCCGAGAACAGCGTTCCAGCTGCCTGCAGAATCGCGTGGCGGGTGGGTTCCGAGCGGGCATATTTGCGTATAGGAGGGTTCTGCATGGTGAGTATTATACGATGTGTGCAACCGGAAGCAAACAGAAAATCCAAAACATAGGAGGAAAGCTGATGCCCGGCCGGGGCGCACCAAAGAAGAAGGGCACCGGCGCACGAATGCGCCGATGCCCTGATTAATCGCTGCGAGCGACCGGTCTACCAGCGCTTGCCGCCGTCGCCGCCACCGCGACGATCGTCACGCGGCTTGGGCTGCGACTCGTTCACGCGCAGGGGGCGACCCATGAAGTCGGTGCCGTTGGTGGCCGCGATGGCCTTGTCGGCCTCCGCGCGGTCGGGCATCTCGACGAAGCCGAAGCCCTTGGCGCGACCCGTGGCCTTGTCCATCACCACGCGGGCCGAGTTCACTTTGCCGTGCTTCTCGAAGAGCCCCTGCAGATCAGCGTCGCTCACATCGTAGGAAAGGTTGCCGACATAGATATCCATACTGAATCCCTCATCTCGTGTCAATTGTGTTGATAGCCCGATGCCTCAACCATGACACAGGAAGAAGTTCGACGCGGGACCGTATGAACCCAGCCGTACACACATAATGCACTATTTCGGCCCGCACGCCAACAACTATATTCCAGCGGCTTTCTACCGTCCCCTGCCACCGTGCTGCGGGCGCCCGCGTCCCGCGGACTGGGGACGCGAACGGCCTCCACCTCCGCCACCCCCGCCGCCGCGCGGCGGGGGCCGGGCGGCCGCACCGGTGGCCAGGCGCGCAGTCTCGCAATGGCAGCCGGTGTCCGTGTTGACCGGCACCTGCCGGCGGAGCAGGCGTTCGATGTCGCGCAGGTAGTCGCGCTCCTCGGCGCTGCAGAACGACACCGCGTCGCCGGCGGCACCCGCGCGCGCTGTGCGGCCGATGCGGTGCACATAGGTCTCGGGCTCGTTCGGCAGTTCGTAGTTCACCACATGCGTGATGCCGTCCACGTCGATGCCACGGGCGGCGATGTCGGTGGCGACCAGCACGCGGACGCGCCCATCCCGGAAGCCGCCCAGCGCCTGTGTACGCGCCCCCTGGCTCTTGTTGCCGTGGATGGCCGCCGCCGGAATGTTGGCCGCGTTCAGTTTCTCCGCCACTCTGTTGGCGATGTGCTTGCGCTGCGTGAAGACGATCACCTTGTCCATGGCGGGCGCGCGCAGCAACTTGACGAGCAGGGCGTCCTTGTCGGTCTTGGCGACAAACATGACGCTCTGGGCGATGCGCTCGACGGCCGGCTGCTCGGGCGCGACCGTGACGTGCGCGGCGTGGTGCACCAGCGTGCGCGCCAGTTCCAGCGCGTCATGGGTCAGCGTGGCCGAGAAGAAGAGCGACTGGCGTTTGGCCGGCAGTTTGGCGATCACGCGCCGCATGTCCGGCAGGAATCCCATGTCGAGCATGCGGTCGGCCTCGTCCAGGACGAAGTACTCGACGCCGTCCAATCGCACGAACCCCTGCTGCATCAGGTCGAGCAGGCGGCCCGGCGTGGCAACGACGATGTCGACGCCGCTGCGCAGCGTGTGGACCTGGGGTGTCTGGCTGACGCCGCCGAAGATCACGGAGTACGTGGCGCGCGCGTGGCGTCCATATGTACGGATGCTGTCGCCGATCTGGGCCGCCAGTTCGCGGGTCGGCGCCAGGATCAGCGCGCGCGGTTTGCCCGAGGCGCCGGGACGGCGGTGCTCCGCGAGATACTGAAGCAGCGGCAGCACGAAGGCGGCGGTCTTGCCGGTGCCGGTCTGGGCGCAGCCCAGCACGTCGCGCCCGGCCAGCAGCAGCGGGATGGTCTGCTCCTGAATCGGCGTGGGCGTGGTGTACCCTTCCTCGGCCACGGCGCGCTGAAGTGCGGGCAGCAGCAGCGCGAAGACGCCCACGGCGGGCTGATCGGAAACCGGGATCTGGGGGTCCGGTGTCGACGGTCGTGGGTCGTGAGACGGAGCGACTGTTTCGCGGCGCGCGGGCGCGCCGGACACAGTCCGGAGGTGCGTATGCATGGAATGCTCGTGTCCGGCGGTGTCAATTTCCCTGCCCGCCGGACGCGTGGAGGAGAACGGCCGCGCCATTCGCGGCCTGGTTGCGCCGGCTCGGCGTCGTAGACACCAGAGGTTGCGGCACAACAGAGGTGCGGTGTATAGCATAACCATGTGCTCCTGTCGAGACAGCAAACGAAGCAGCACGGTTGCGCGGCGTGGCGCAATGTGCAATTCTGGTGTCCTCATTTCAAGGGAGATTCTTTATGAAGCGGAAACTGCGTTGTGGCGTGATCGGGTTGGGCATGGGCAAGGGGCACATCAGCGGCTACCAGGCGCACCCCGGCGCCGAGGTGGTGGCAATCGCGGACCCGGATGCCAAGCGGCTGCAGGCCGTGGGCGACGAGTTCAAGGTGTCGCAGCGTTATGCCGATCCGGCGGAGATGCTGGCCAAGGCCGACCTGGATGTGGTCAGCGTGGCCACGCCCAACAAGTTTCACATGCCGCTGGCGCTGGCGGCGTTCAAAGTCGGCTGCCACGTGCTGTGCGAGAAGCCGATGGCCATGAGCGCGGCCGAGGGGCGCCGCATGGTGGCGGCCGCGAAGAAGGCGCGCCGCCGGCTGATGATCAACTTCTCCTACCGTTTCACCGAGCAGGCGTGGGCCCTCAAGCAGCAGGTCGACACGGGTATCCTGGGCGAGGTCTACTACGGCCGCACAGTCTGGCACCGCCGGCGCGGCATGCCGGGCTTCGGCGGCTGGTTCGGACAGAAGGCGCTCTCGGGCGGCGGCCCGCTGATCGACCTCGGCGTGCACCGCCTCGACCTGGCGCTCTGGCTGATGGGCCATCCCAAGCCGGTGTGGGTCATGGGCGGCGCCTGGAACCCGATCGCCACGCGCATCGCGAAGGCACAGGGCAAGGCCTACGACTGCGAGGATCTGGCGTGCGGCATGATCCGTTTCGCCAACGGTGCGATGCTGGAGATCGAAGCGTCGTGGGCGGCCAACATTGCCGAGCGCGAGCTGATGGAGACGCGCCTGCTCGGTACGCAAGCCGGACTGGTGCAGCGCAACCGCAACGAGACCTATGATTTCGAGGCCGAACTCTACCTCGAACGCAACGGCGCGCAGTACGACATGAAGCTGCATCCGCCCGTGCCGGGCGCGCCCAGCGCCTACGCGCACTTCATCTCGTCGATCCTCGACAAGACCCCGCACCTCGCCACCGGCGAGGAAGGTTTGATCGTGATGGAGATCCTCGACGCGATCTACGCCAGCGCCGCCAAGGGTGCGCCGGTGAAGATCCGGTAGGCGGGCGGCCGATTAGCCGACCAGCCCAGCCGCCTGCATCCGTTTCAACCTCAAACGGGAGATGTCGAACACATCGCCAGTACGGATCAGCGCGACAGGCCGGCCAGCCAGCCGACCGTCAGGTGCGGCAGCAGCGTCATCAGGACGAAGACGACGGCATAGGCCGGCAGGAAGTAGGCCGCGCCGCGGAACACGTCTTCGGACTTCACGTCGCGCGCCATGCCGGAGACCACGAAGCACGACACGCCCACCGGCGGCGTGATCGCGCCCATGGTCGTCACAAGGCAGAGCACCTCGCCGAACCAGATCGGGTCGTAGCCCATCTGCAGCACGAGCGGCATGAACAGCGGCAGCGAGATCAGCAGGAACGCCAGCGCGTCCATCACGCAGCCTCCGATCACGTAGCAGAGCAGCATCAGCCCGAACACGACATAGGACGGCAGGTTCATGGTCGCGACCGTCTCGGTCAGCACGAACGGCAGCCGGCTCAACACCAGGAAGCGGCCGAAGACCGTGGCGCCGGCCAGGATCAGAAAGACCATGGAGGTGATGCGCAGCGTGTCGGTGATCGAGCGCCGGAACGCGGTGAACGTCAACCGGCCGCGCACCACGCAGACCACGATGCCAAGCAGCGCGCCCACGCCGGCGGCCTCGGTCGGCGTGACACGCCCGGAGAAGAGCGCCGCCATCACGATGCCGAAGAGCAGCACAATGTCCAGCACCTGCGGCACGGACCGCAGACGTTCGCCCCAGGTGCTTCGGCCGGCGGCCGGCGCCCAGTCCGGATGACGCGCGCAGAGAATCATCACGGTCGCCACAAACGCCGTCGTCAGCAACAACCCCGGGATGATCGTGCCGGCAAACAGCTTGCCGACGCTCTGGCCGGTATACAGGCCGTAGACGACGAGCACGATGCTGGGCGGGATCATCACACCTAGCGTCGAGCCGGCGGCCACGGCGCCGCTGCGCAGGCGCGGGTGGTATTTCTGATCGCGCATCGCCGGCATGGCCACGGCGCTCATCGTCGCGGCGGTGGCCGTGTTCGATCCGCAGATCGCCGAGAAGCCGGCGCAGGCCAGGATCGTCGTGATCGCCAGGCCGCCCTTGCGGTGACCGGCCCACGCGCCGGCGGCCTTGAAGAGCTTGTCGCTGTAGCCGGCATAGTAGATCACCTCGCCCAGCAGCACGAAGAGCGGGATGACGGTGAAGCCGTAGTTGGCGAAGACGCCCCAGAAATCGGGGCCGGTCGTGCCGGCCAGCAGGTCGCCGAACGAGGCGGGGGTGCGCAGGACGAGCAGGCCCGCGAATCCGACCGCCGCCATGGCGATGCCCGGTTCGAGGCCCATCAACAGCATGGCGGCCAGCATCACGACGATGCCGCCCGCGCCAACCCAGGGTCCGCTCATGACGGACTCCCCTGCGGTCGCTTGCGGCCCGTCAGCGTCAGAACCAGGTCGCAGGCGAAGATCAGCGCCAGCAACCCCAGTCCGGCCGCCATCGCGAGCATGAAAATGGGATAGGGAATCTTGAGCGTCTCGGAGAGTTCGCCGGCGGCCAGCAGAACACGTGCGCGTTGCATGAGCTGAATCGCCAGGATCGTGATCAGGCCCATGCCGATGCAGGCGTTGAGCACGGCCAGCACGGTCAGCACGCGCGGCGACATGCGGCGCGTGAAGATGTCGATCTGCACCAGCCCCTGGCGTCGCTGCGCTTCGGCCAGCGCGAGGGCCCCCACGAGCGCACCGGCGAACCCGGAGAGCTCATAGCTGCCGCCGGAGGGCCGGCCGGCCATGCGCAGCGCGACATTCCCGCCCGAGAGCAGGACCAGAGCAACCAGCAGGACACCTGCCACAGCGAGCGACGCCCAGCAGGCGTACCGTTCGATCGTCAAGATGCGTGCCAGCATACCGTGCATCACTTCACTGCCGCGGGTGCGGTGTGCGCGGCCTGGCGCTCGGCGACACAGGCGAGGATCTCCTTGCCCGGCACACCGGCCTTGGCGACGCGTTCGACATAGGCGTCGAACAGTGGCGCGAAACTCTTCGCCATGGCGACGCGATCCGCATCGGTTACGGTCGCCACGGTTACCGGCTTCGGCTGCTTCTGCGCCCAGACCACGGCCTCGGCCGCATGGCCGTCGACGTAATCCGCCGTCCACTGCGCGTGTTCACGGAACAGGGCGTCCAGCACCTGCTTCGATTCGGCCGGCAGGCTCTCATACTTGGCCTTGTTCATGACCACGGCGAACCCGATGGTGTTCAGGGCGGCGGGGTAGAGATAGGGGCAGTAGGCTGCGTAGTTCATGTCCTTAAGAACCTCGACCGACGAGACAACCCCCTTGACCACGCCCTTCTGCAGCGCGTCGGGCGTCTCGGACTGCGGCATGGCCACGGGCGTGGCGCCCAGGCGCTTCATGGCATCGGCGCCGGTGCCCGACGACCGCAGCGACATGTTGGCCAGATCAGCCAGCGTGTTCACCGGCTTGGAACTCATGATGCCGGCCGGCGGGCAGGTGAAGACCGTCAGCACCTTCACTTTTGCGAATTCAGCCGGCTGGTACTTCTCGATGACATCGGCCAGCACTTCGGTGGCCACGCGCGCCGAGGGGAAAAAGTGCGGCAAGTCCACGGCTTCGGTCACCGGGAAGCGCCCCGGCTGGTAACTCATGGCGAAACAGCCGATGTCAGCGGTGCCGGCGACCACACCGTCGAAGATCTCCTTGGCGCCCAGCAGCGTGCCGCCGGGGAAGGTCTGCACCTTGACGCGGCCGGCCGTGCGCTTCTCCACCTCGGTGCGCCACTGCTCCATCTGAACGCAGGGGAATGTCGCTGCCGGCGGGAAGTTGGCATAGGCCAGCACAACCGGCTTGGCGGCCGGTGCGGCCGGTGCGTCAGCCTTCTGGGCGTGGCAGGCGGCTACCAGCGATGCGGCGGCGAGGAACACGACGAGTTTGGGTGTGTGCATGGGTTCTCCTGGCGCTTCTATGCGTAGAAACAAGCCGAGCATAGCGCACCCATGCCGGATGGGCAAGCGCAGAAAGCAAGTCGCACGTGCTCCGGTCGTCGACTATTCTCTTGTTCCGGCTGAACGACAGGCATAAAATCCCCTTATCGCAATGAGCATGGCGCATCCCTGTTCATGCCGGAGGTTTGATGATGAGGTCAAACCGTCTACACTTGGCGCCGCTCGCTCTTGGCGCGGGGGTGCTTGTCCTCGCTGCCTTTGTGGCGGGGCCGTGTCGACCGCCCAGTGCAAGCAACGAGCCCGCCGCGGGCAGACAACCCGCCCACGCCATGGCCCCGGCCGGGACGCCGGACGTCGCGCCGCACGTGCCGGTGGCCGCCACACCTGCCGCAGCGGAGGACGCCGTTCCCGCGCCGGCCGCGCCGCTCGTGCGTCACCCGCTCAGAAACAGCGCGCTGGCCGCCGAATCTGTCGCGGGGGAACTCCTGATCAAACTGGGTCGCGCAGCGGACCCGACCGCGCGCGCGGCATTGCTGGCCCGACACGGGCTGGCGGAGATGCCGTGTCTGCCGGGACTGCAACGTCTGGGGTACGTGAAGGTGCGCCTGCCAGCGGGCGGCTCGGCGGATGAACTGGCGCCGCGCCTGACCCGCAGCGAGCGGCTCGTGGTGGTCGCGGAGCCCAACTATGTCGTGCGCATGCTGGCCACGGCGCCCACGCCCGACGAGCCTCCCTGGTATGTGACGCTATCCCGCTTCGAGCAGGCATGGACGCAGTGCCGCAGCGGCCGGCGTGTGCGTGTGGCGGTGGTCGACACGGGCGTCAACAGGACGCTCAACGGTCTGCGGGAGCGGTGCGAGCCCGGCTACGATTTCGTGAACGACCGTGTCGGCGCCGATGACGACAACGGCCACGGAACCTTCGTGACCGGCATCCTGGCGACGACCGGCGGCGCGGGCGGGTTGTGCCCGGCGGCCGACATTCTGCCGCTCAAGGCGCTCGATGCGTCGGGCATCGGAAGCTGCGAGCGGGTAGCCGCCGCAATCATCCTGGCGTCCGATCGCGGCGCGCAGGTCATCAACATGAGCTTCGGCGGATATGGCGCCTCGCAACTCCTGATGGACGCCGTGGCGTATGCCGCCGAACGCGGCTGCCTGCTGGTGGCGGCCGGCGGCAACGACGGCGTGGATGCCGAGATGTACCCCGCCGCGTGGCCCGGCGTGATCGGCGTCGGCGCACTGG
Organism: uncultured Lentisphaerales bacterium; assembly: GCA_964417715.1. Lineage (GTDB taxonomy): Bacteria > Verrucomicrobiota > Kiritimatiellia > RFP12 > CAYQJG01 > CAYQJG01. The sequence continues at coordinate 22,605 of CAYQJG010000002.1, forward strand.
GTCGCGACGCCGCCATCTGGCCCGGCTCGAACCGCGGCCGGCACATCGGCCTGACCGCGCCGGGCGTCGACATCCTATCGCTGTCGCGCGATGGCCGCGTGGTGGCTGCATCAGGCACGTCCTCGGCCGCTGCGATCGTCTCGGCGCTTGCAGGTCTGCTGCGAGCCGAACGGCCCGATCTCTCGGCGTCTGGCCTCAGGCGCGCACTGGTCCTGGCGGCAGTCGACCTGGGCGCACCGGGACGCGACCCAACCTACGGCGCCGGCCGGATCGATGCGGCAGCGGCCCTTTCGGTCGACGTGCCCCCGTTGCATGAGGTCAGTATCCACGCCGTGACGTTCGAATCGCTGCGCGTGGGCGCGGATGAACACGTCTTCGCCTGGGTGCACGTGCTCAACAGCGGCACCTATGCCGAGGAACGGGGAACGCTCTCGGTCTGGGCCAACGAGCGCCTGATCCTGGAGCAGCCCGACCTGCTCGTGACGGACAGCCTGCGGCTGCCGGTCGACCTCGGGCCGGCCGCGCCGCTGGCCGCATGTGGCACCCTCACGCTCAAGGTGGTTATCACGCCTGCATTCGGCGATGCCTGTAACGGCGACAATCAACTGGCGTTCACCTACGACTGGCGCGCGGACGATGAGGGACACGTCTACGTACTGCTGAAGCAACTCCCCTTCGTGCACTCGTGGGCCTCCTACCAGGCTTACCAGATCCTGCCTCCGGGCCCGCTCAAGACCGAACTGGGCAGCCGGCAGAACCTCTGGGGCAATGCCGCCACCAACACACTCTTCGGCACGGACAAGATCTGGGAGGAGACCTGCTCGGTTCCATCGGAGTGGCACGGCTCGACGTCCTACGGCAACTCGCTGCTGGAGGGCGCCCACGACGAGGACGTCGACGACTACGGCATCACCGTGCTTAGCGGCATGGATGCCGCGCTTGAGCATTTCTGGGACCCGGACCACGGCTACAACCACGGCATCGACACCAGCGCCGAGTGGGGACGCAACAACAGCGCGCTGCACCGCGCGCACGGCTGGTGGAAGAAGGCGCAGGAAGTCTACGCGCAGAACGGCGGCACCAGCGAAGCCTACTACTGGCTTGGCCGCGTGTCGCACCTGCTGGCCGACATGGCGGTGCCCGAGCATGTGCACCTGGATCCGCACCCCAGCGACGACATCGATTTCTTCTGGAATGACCCCGCCGACCTGGGGCTCGACTACGACGACACCTGCAACTACGAGGAATACACGAAGATCAACTACCACAGCTACACCGGCAGCGGGACGCCGGTCGCGATCGACGCGTTGCCACTGACCGTGCCGGTGTCACTGGGCGCGCCGTCCGATTGGGACGGCGACTTCGTGCGCCTCTTCTACAACCTGGCCCAGATGGCGCAGCATGCCGACAGCAGCGATGTCGACGGCAACAACACCGACGGTGATGGCGCCACCCTCAGCATGGGGCTGGCCTGTGACGCCGGTTCGCGGAACCAGTCCTACCCCGCCATCGCCTACCTGAACGGCCGCACCGGCGACCGCATCGACCCGGGCACGACGCCAACGGTCCAGTGGCAGACATACGGCATCGTGGGCTGGACCTACTGTGTGCCGATCTTCGGCTGGTCCACCCATCAGACACTGGCCGAGGGGCCGCAGCCGGGCACCGACTACTACGTGGACGTGTCGCGCGGCGAAGGACAGATCCTCGTGCCGCGCGCGCTCTGGAACGCCATGGGACTTACCGACCGGTTCCATGTTGAGTTCCAGTACCGCGGCTCAGCGAGGAGCGACAACATCGTCGACTTCGACGACTGGTCCAACAAGGACGGCTTCGACTACTACTACGTCCCGGACCGGCTGGTCAAAGCGCAAGTCGACACCCTCTTCCCGACCAGCATGCGCTACCTCGCTGCCATGTATCAGCTCTTCTGGCAGCGCACGCACCCCAAGCCCCCCGCGCCGGGCAGCATCCAGGCCACGGATGGTCTGGCCCTGAACCACATCGACGTGGACTGGCCGGACGTCGCGGGCGAGACCGGCTACCAGCTCTACCGCGCCGCCACAGCGGTTGGTCCTTTCGTCGCCCTTGCCGCCACCAGCACGAACGTGACGCACTACGTCGACAGCGTCGCGCCCGGCACGACGAACCACTATCGGGTGTCGGCGATCAACCTGGGCGGCGAGTCCGCCTGCTCGCCGTCGGACAGCGGCTACACGGGGATCCTGCCCGCCACGCCACCGACGATCAGCGCCTCGTATGACACCTATCCGCAGAAGATCGTCGTCTCGTGGGGCAACGTGGCGAACGAAGAGCGCTACCGCCTCTTCCGCGCCACGAGTTCCAGCGGTCCCTACGACGCGATCACCACGACCGCCTGCAACGTCACGCAGGTCGCGGACCCGCGTCCCGCAGGATGGGTGACGGCATGGTACAAGGTCCAGGCCGAAAACCAATGGGGCGCCTCGCCGCTCTCGGGTTCCGCCATCGGCCGGACGGGAGCCAGCACGAACAACAATCCGGTCTGGATCACGGCCAGCTACGAGACCTACACCAACAAGATCGTTATCACATGGGACAACGTGCTCAGCGAACAGTCCTACGACCTGTACGCCCAGGGCGCGCACGGCTACTCGTGGATCGCAACAACGGCGGCGAACGTGGTGACGTACGAGGACCCGATGCCGATCGCCTCCGGCCGCAGCTACTACGTCATCGCCCATTACACGACGGGGGGCTGGTCACAACAGTCGCCCATCGCATGGGGACGCACCGGCCCCTACCCGCCCGCCGCTGCGCCCGCCGGCGTGGCCGCCACGGACGGCGTCTACACCAACGCGGTCATGGTCACGTGGAGTGCCGTGGCCAACGCAACCCGTTACCGCATCTACCGCGCCAGCGCCAGCGGCGGGCCGTACGAGTTTCGCTCGTGGGATGTGGGTTGGGCGTTTCATTTCTACGACATGCTGCCGCCGGGCAGTCCGGTCTTCCACTACACGGTCTCGGCGTGGAACGTGACAGGCGAGTCGGCGCTGTCGACCGCCGACAGCGGGTATACCGGGTTCATCCCGCCGCCCGCGCCCGCCTGGATCACCGCCAGTCCGGGCACATCGGGAACGCGTATCACCGTGGCGTGGGCGGCTGTCGCCGGCGCGTCCGGCTACACGCTCTACCGCCAGGCTCCCGGAGGGACAACCTACGCGGCCATCGCCTCGACTGCCGCGCCGGCGTATGTTGACGAGAGTGTCATTGCCGGCGGCGTAACGAGCGGCGCACGCTATCTCTACAAGGTGGTGGCGTATGTGGAAGGACACGCTTCGGGCTTCTCGCCAACCGCAAGCGGCTACACGGGCATCGCCCCACCTGCCACGCCGGCAACCATCAGCGCCGGCAACGGCACGCTCGCAGGCAGGATCCAGATCACGTGGCCGGACGTTGTCTCGGAGGATGGCTACGTGCTGGAGTCGGGCCCCGGTGCCGCCGGGCCGTTCGGCACGCTGGTGCAGACGGCTGCGGGCGAGACGACCCATATGCACGAGCCACTGGATCCGAACACGACGAACTACTACCGCGTCAAGGCGTTCAACAGCGGCGGCGACTCGGGCTGGTCGGCAGTGGATGCCGGCTGGACGATGCCGCCGCCGCCCGACCCGCCCGCCAACGTCGCCGCATCGGACGGCACGTTCCACGAACGCATCCGCATCACCTGGACCACCGCACCGGGCGTCACGGCGATCCGCGTCTATCAGGGAGGCACAGCGCACGACGCGATGAAGGCCGTTACGGATTGGATCGCACCCATCGCTCTACTGGACCGCCTGGAGGGTGCCGTTAAGCCCGGTGCGCTCCACTTCTTCCGCGTCCGGGCCCGAAACGCCGCCGGCGACAGCGAACTGAGCGCGGCGGATGCCGGCTGGTTTGGGACGCCGCCCGAGACGGTGGCCACGCCAGTCCTGACACCCGGCAGCCACTTCGGCGTCGCCTCGCTCGACGTGGCCATCAGTTGCGCGACGCCACTGGCCGAGATCCACTTCACGACCAACGGCGTCGACCCCACGGCAGCCGACGCCGTGCTGCCATCGAGCGGCCGTGTCGCCATCCACGGTGCGGTCACGCTGAAGGCCAAGGCCTGGTGGCGGTACGAATTCGAGAGTGGCGTCGCTACGGGCCAATACGCCTGTGTTGAGAGTCCGCGCGACCTGATCGTGGCGGCCGATGTCACTCGCCACGTGACGCTGACCAGCACACACACCGGCGCCGCGCTGCTCGCCGTCGAGACGGCCGCCGTCATCGCCAAACTTGACGTGGCGGACGTGGACGGCGACGGCCAGCAGGAGGTCCTGGCAACACCTTTCGCGGGCACGGAAGCCGGCGCGCTCTGTCTGGACCCGCTGCTGCGCACGCGCTGGGCTTCCGCGGAACAGGTTGGTTTCACCGCCGAGGGCGACGAATATTTCGGGCGCAAAGCCTGGGTTGCGGACGTGGACGGCGATGCCGAGATGGAGGTGGTCCTGCCGCGCTGGAACGCCAGGGACGGGCGTTTCGCCTACGGCGTCTTCTCCGGGCGCGACGGACGTCTGGAAAGCGTGTGTCCGGACGCGGTCGATTCGCACGGCGTGGTCTACTTCGACAGCACAACCCACCAGTACCGCTTGGCCGCGTCGCGGAACCTGGGCGGAAGGTACGGGCTCGCGGCGTACGACCTCGCAACCTGGACACGGACCTGGTTGCAGGAGGAGGGCGACATCCGGAAGCCGCACGTCTGTGCCCGGCTCGCAGCCGCCGGCGACACTCCCATGGCATGGGGTGGCGGCTCAGGGCGCGTGTTCATGCTGGATGCCGTGAATGGCGGCATCGCGTGGAACTGGCGCACGACCGCCACACCCGAGGCCAACGCCGTGTTCGAGGAGGCGCTACGCGGCAGCGAAGACCCGGTGCTGCTGGTCGAGGGGTCGTTCGGCAGCAAGTGGGTGCGGCTGGACTGCATCAACTTGGAGCCAGCGCTGCAATGGACGTTCGTGGACAGTGCTGCGTGTGGGTTCGTCCATGTCATGGCCATCCGCGATGTTGATGCCGACGGCAGCAAGGAGATCTTCGTGCACACGGGCGGCGATGGACGGGAGAAAGTGGCGCAGTACCAGTGCCTAGACGGCGCCACAGGCGCCCGGCGGTGGCGCACGGACTTCGCAGGAGGCGAGCATCTGGTCAGTTTCGCCCGGTTCACGAGCGCTCCGAACGGCAGCGACCTCGATGTGCTCGTGATCGTCGACGACAAGGTGGTGGCATTCGATGCCGCATCCGGCGGCCGGACGCGCGAATGGCGATTCCCGGGAAATGTGACGACCTTCGAACTGCTCACCGGCTTCGCGGATTCGGATGGCGATGGCCAGGCTGACTGGGCCGAGCTGGCAGCCGGCAGCGATCCCGGCGATCCGTCGAATCGCTTCGGTTTCGAACAGTGCGGTGCAGCGGCCGGCGGGTTCGACTTCTCCTGGCGCAGTGCAGCCGGTCGCCACTACGCGGTCGCCCGCTCGACGAACCCATCCAACGGATTCGGTGTCGTGGAGAACAACATCCCCGCCACGCCACCCGTTAACCACTTCACGGACCACCTCTACGAGCACGGCGCGCGCTTCTATCGCGTGCTGACGCACGAGTAGCCAACGGTCTGGTACTCGGCCTACCGCCCGAGCCGGTCGCGCTCCATCTCCTCGACGTGGAACTCGCTACCGGTGGAGATGCGCTCGATCAGACCGTCGCGGATCCAGCAGACGCGGTCCGAGGAGGCGAGCATCTTCACGTCGTGCGTGGAGCAGATCACCGTTACGCCCTTCTCCTTGTTCAGCCCCTTCAGCAACTGGATGATGTCGCTGCCGGTCTGCGTATCCAGATTCCCCGTGGGTTCGTCGGCCAGAATGATGTCCGGCGTGTTGGCCAGGGCGCGCGCGATGGCACACCGCTGCTGCTGGCCGCCCGACAGCTCGAGCGGCCGATGGTGCAGCCGGTGACCGAGGCCCACGGATTCAAGGATCGCGGTCGCGCGACTGGCGGCCTCGGCCTTGCTCGCGCCCTGGAACACCATCGGCAACGCGACGTTCTGGAGGGCGGACATCACGGGGATCAGGTTGAACGTCTGGAAGATGTAGCCGATCTTGTTGCAGCGCATCCAGGCCTGCTCCGACTCCGAGAGGTCGAGCAGCGCACGGCCCTCGAACAGGATCCGCCCCTCGGTCGGCACATCCAGGGCGCCCAGTTGGTTGAAGAAGGTCGACTTGCCGGAACCGGAGGGGCCCATGATCGAGATGAACTCATGGCGCTGGATATCCAGCGACACCCCTTTGAGCGCCCACAGTTCCTCGCCGCCGAGGATGTAGCGCTTCTTCACGTTCTGCGCGGAGAGAAAGGGTGTTGGGGTTGCGTTGTCCATGGGGTATCGCGGGCTAGTGGTTGAGATCGGGTGCGCCGTGCGGCCGGATCAAACCGTCTTCGATCCACAGGATCCGGTCGGAGCGCTTGAGCATCTTGAGATCGTGCGTGGCCGCGATGATGGTGACGTTGAGGTCGTCGCGCAGCTTGGCTAGCAGTTCGATCATCTCCTCGCCCGTGTGCAGGTCGAGGTTGGCGGTCGGTTCGTCGGCGAGGACGATGTCGGGGCTGTTGGCGAGGGCGCGCGCCAGCGCGCAGCGCTGCTGCTGGCCGCCGGAGAGTTCGGCGGGCTTGTTCAGGGGACGATGCGCCAGACCGACCAGCTTCAGGATGTACATGGCCTTGTCGCGCGCCTCCTCGCTCTCCAGACCGGCGAAGGCCATCGGCAGCATCACGTTCTCCAGGCAACTCATGACCTGGATCAGGTTGTAGGTCTGGAAGACGTAGCCGATCTTGCGGCACCGCAACCACGCCAGCTCGTTGTGGTCGAGTTGCGCGATGTCCACCTGGTCGATGTAGACCTTGCCGGCCGTCGGCTTGGCCAGGCCGCCGATCATGTTAAACAGCGTGCTCTTGCCGGAACCCGACGGACCCATGATCGACAGGTACTCGCCCTCGAGGATGTCGACCGACACGCCGCGCAAGGCATGCGTCTCGAGCGAACCCATGCGGTAGACCTTGCAGACGTCCACAGCGCGGATGATGCAGCGGCGCCCCGCATCTGCCGGCGGTGGAAAAAGCGCGTTAAACCGGATATCGTCGCTCATCAGATTGTGCTCCGCAGGGCGGTGGCCGGAACCATGCGCGATGCCACGCCCGCCGGGTAGATCGCCGCCACCACCGACAGCCCGACACCTGCCACGACGGCCAACAGGGCCTGCAACAGAAGCATGGGCAGCGACAGGGACGACAGCACCAGGCCGCCCCCATACGTCAGACTGTATGCCCCAACGGCGAAGAGCGCCCCGCAGAGACTGCCGAGCAGGGAGCCGATCGCGCCCAGCAGACTGGCCTCGATGAAGAAGACGCGACGAATGAACGAGGAGAGCGCGCCCAGGCACTTCATGGTGCCGATCTCGCGGAAGCGCTCGGTCACGGACATCAGCATCGCGTTGCTCACGCCGATCACGGTCACCAGCAGTGAGATCGCGATGATCCAGCCGCTGCGAAAGCGCAGTTTGCGGGCTTCGGCATCGCGCGCCTGCAACTCGTCCGGCTGCCATTCGCGCTCCAGATCAACACGGGTGACGCCCGTCACGTCGCCAAGGCCATGGGCGTGGCGCGTGCTGGCGATGATCGGCTGGTCGCTGCCGCGCAAAACGTCCAGCCAGTCGACGCGCGGGGCGATCCCCTCACCCAGCACCAGCAACGCTGTCGCACCCGTACCGGCCTGCTGGATCTCCGTCGGCTTCGCCCAACCGGACATCCCGGCCGGCGGCGTCCCCACCCACGCCAGGCGGCTCACGTGCGTCTCGCGCAGCACCTCCAGCAACCGGTGCTCCATCGCGTTCAGCGGACCGACGGCCACAACCGCCAGGGTACGGTCTTCGAGCGGCCCGGTCTCGGCGGTCAGAAAACTCAGCATGCGCTTCATCTCGCTGCGCGCTTCGATCTCGTGGCTGACCCCGCGGCGAATCCCCTGCCCCGTGAGCATGGACATCAGGAAGGCGATGCCGAGCAGCACGCCCATGAGCGTCACGAGCGCGCGGCCCAGGCGGATGCGGATGCCCTGCATGACCACGTCGAAGGCCACGCTGAATGGAAGACGGATCTGGTTCTGGATGGGCATGGGAATTGTCGATTTGCGATTGTTGATTTGCGATTGGCGATTGGCGATTGGCGATTTTACCTGTTGGCGCGTGCGGTCTTGCGAGAGGCAACGACGATGGCCACGAGTTGCTCAGCCTCGCCGTGAAGCAGGGCAACCGCTTCGCGGGGAAGCATCTCGGCCTCCATGATCAACTCCATCCAGTATGCGGATTCATCGGCTTCCTCCTCGACGATGCCCAGCTTCGCGACAAACTCCGCGCGCGTTCTGCCGCGGCACGCACTGCGGTAGTTTGCCCCAACCGACGGGCCAGACCGCGCCAACTGGCGCGCCATCGCCTGCCCCTCCGGTGTTCGCGGCAACGCCCCGGCCAGTTTGAGGGTCCGCAGGGCGAACTGTTTCGTTCTCATCTTCATCTCGTCGCTTGTCACACTGTCCCTCCAATCGTCGATCGCCAATCGCCAATCGTCAATCCCTAGAATGGTGCCGACGTGACGGCGGACTGAATCAGCCGGATGGCAATGGTGGTCATGCTCACGAGGCCGACGCCGGTGAAGTAGCCGGCCATAAGGGTGGGTGCCATGCGCAGAAAGTTGCCGGCGCCGAAGCGCTTGCGGTAGTAGTAGCGCCCGATGAGCGCGCCCACGATCTCGAGGATCATCGTGTGCGGCAACGCGCCGAGACCGCGGATGATGCCATAGATGAACATCGTCGGCAGGCCGAAGACGCTGAAGCAGGCGAAGAGCACCGTCACGAGCCCGAAGGCGCTGCCCACCACCTTGGGGTGGATGGCGCGCATAAACTCACTGTCCATGATGCTGCGGGCGGCGCCGCCCTCGGGCACAAACGTCGACGTATAGAGCAGGGTGTCCGTCTTCGTGCGAAGCTCCCAGTTAATCTGCGCCGCGGGGAAGGCGTCGGACGGGATCGGCGTGGCATGCCAGATGAAGGCCCAGAAGACCCAGCTCAGGAGAAACATGAAGGGCAACAGCAGCAGATCGGCCTTGATCAGCGAGCGGAAACTCACGCCGGTGAGTTCGTTGATCCGAAACCCCTGCGCCTGGCCGCCGTAGTTCGCAATCGGGATCGGCGCGAGCCAGACGCTCACGCCCTTGGCGCCGGAAAGGATGAAGGCGGTTTCCTTCATGAAGGGGATGTCCACGCTCTGTCCCGAGATGCCCAGCAGGCGCGCGTTCACATAGGAAATCAGCGGGTTGTAGACGAATGTGAAGAACGCGAGGAAGACCAGCAGGCCGATGCGGGACGTGCCGGTGTCCTTGAGCAGCGTGTAGCAGAGCGTGATCATCGCCACGCTCGTGAGAACATAACCGGACAGTGCAATCCACATGGCATAGTCGCCGCGTCCCAGGCGCGGCGTAGCCCAGATGGACTCGGCGCGGCTCTGGCCGTCCGGACCGCGTTCGGCGCGCAACTCACGGAGTTTGCGCCGCACGTCGCGCACGGTTTGGAGGATGGAGATCGCGGCGATGGCGAAAGCCGACCCGATGCCGAAACTCATCCAGAAGTCCATGCTGTTGGCGAAGGTGGTGTTGATGGTGTCCATGCCGGGCTGCCAGCGCGTGAGTACGCCGGCATGGTGCAGCACGGGGTTGACCAGCATGGTCATCACGATGGCGGCCGCGCCGCCCACCACGGCCCAGAACGGCAGGACGAAACCCAGCAGGATGACGCCCATGTCGATGACCACGCCGGTCGGCGTGGCCGGCAGGATGACTTCCGTGAGCGTCGTGGTGTCCAGAAACGGCTGCGGAATCAGGAAGACGGGCTTGTCGAGCAGCAGTCCCGTCAACGCCGGCACGCCGACCTGGATGGCACCGAAGGCCAGGCCCAGCACGATGCCGAGGGAGAAGAGACGCCAGCGCTCGCTCTTCTTGCGCTCGCCCTGTTTGGTCCGCATGAAGGCCGCGCGCCCGGCATCTTCGGGCTTGCCGTCCGGCGCGAGCGCGCCCTGGTCGGCTTCGGCCAGCGCCATGGCGCCCTGAGCGTGAATCGGCGCCATCGGGAAGGGCAGGCGCTCAATGTCCGACGTCAGCCGGAAGAAGAAATAGCCAAGCGTGTACTTGTTGACGAAGCCGATCACCATAAGGAAAGCCAGCACGGCGATCGGCACAAGCCAGTCGGGGTGGAAGAGGTTGCGTTCCAGGATGGCGGCGCTGTCGGGACTGGGCACGAACCAGGCGGGGAAGGCGTCGCGCATGCCCGCATCGCGGACGGCCTCGCTGGAGATCAGGTAGGATCGGTAGACGAAGTCGCCGAAGACGAAGCCCCCGCCGAGGATCCCGCCGGCCGCGTGCAGCAGGACGACGATCTCCTGTTTCGAAAGCGTGCGCAGGGCGCGGCGGGCGACTTCGCTGAAGAGAATCAGGGTCACCCACGTGGCGGCCGAGCCCATGCTGCCGCCGGTCATGAGCGACAGGTAGATGGAGCCGGGGATCATGACCAACCCGCAGAAGAGGATGCCGGTCAGGGTGGTCCAGCCGAAGCCGTCGCGAAACTCGGTGGGCGTGGCCAGCAGGTCGCGGTACTGCTCCAGTTCCTGGTCGTGTCGGGGGTTACCCATGGCTGGCCTCCAGTTCACCCCGTGCCTCGTCAAAGAGCGCGGCGCGTTCGGCCGGACTCACGGCGCGCCAGTAGAGGAACCGCTGGCGCAGGATGGTTACAAAAGCCGGATTCAGGCGCAGCCAGGACTCGCGCGTGCCCGAGAGTCGCGCCAGCGTGACACGCGCCACGAACTCGCCCGTCTCGGGATCCGTGGGCATGGCGATGGTGATCTGCTGCGACACGCCCAGGTCGAACGGCTTGAGCCAGACCGTCGTCTCGAGCAGCGGCACATAGGCCGCGCCGGGCGCCGCGCCCTGGTCGGCGCGCACCACCGGCGGAGCGGCGAAGAAACGGCCGGAACTGCCCTCGCCGTGATCGGCGAAGAAGCGCCGGAAGAACGCCAGCACCGCGACGCGGTCGCGGGCATGGAATGTGAAGGGCAGCGCGAATCCCATGGTGTCGCCATCGGGTTCCGGCAGCTTCCAGCCGGAGTCGTCCGCGGGCGCGGCAATGGCCATGGCCGACCGCGCCGGAAACAGGGTCGACAGGAAGACCGCCACCATGATGGCCAGCGAGGCATAGATCGTGTTGATGCTGGTGAACGACATGCTCAAGCCGCCGGTCCACCCCAGCACGGTGAGCAGGCGTCCCAGCCCCTGGCTCAGCACAAAGCCGAGGATGGAACCCACCACGGCATAGACAAACGCCTCGCTGAAGAACATCGCAAAGATGTAGCGCGGCGCGATGCCGACGGCGTTGTAGACGAAGATCTCGTCACGGCGTTCGTAGACCGATCCGCGCATGGTGTTGAGTACCGTCATGGCCGCGATGAACAGGGGGATCAGCAACTCCAGCACCCCGGCGAAATTGGTCTCGCGGGAGCGTTTGCCGCGATAGGCCACGCCCTTGAGCCCGTAGTAGGCGACCTGCCCGCTCTGCTCAAGGTACTGGTCGACCTCTTCACGCGCGTCGCGATAGGGCAGGCCGTCCATCCGCATCGCCACTGACACCAGCCGATCCTGACCATGACTGCCCGCCACACCGAGGCCGCTGGCTGAGATGATCATCGCGCCGGCGTCGAGTCGCGGATCGGTGTCGCTGGCCAGCACCTGCCCGTTCACGATCTCGACGGTGCGCATGGCGCCGATGTCGAACGGCAGCAGGTCGCGGCCATCCATGTCGCGCAGACGGATCAGCGACGCGCTGTCGAAAATGCCGTGCACGCGAACGGGCTTGCCGTTGAGCTTGATACGCGCCACGCCCTTTGCCACATCGTTCGACCGCACGCCCAAAGCCGCCGCAAGCGCATCCGCGATCAGCACGGGGGGCACGTCGAGCTCCGTGGCCACCATGTTCGTGGTGAACCAGCCCGGACCGGCCACCAGGCGGATGTGGTCGCGCAACGGCTCGTCCGGAGCGAACTGCAGAATGGAGCTCACCGGCTGCCGCTGCGGTGCCCCCTCGGCGGGTTCGTAGACGGCCTCGAGATCCGGGTTGTAGTTGACGCGGTCCCACCCCTGCCGGCCCACGATCATGCGGCGCGGCGTCAGGGTGAACTTCGGCTCGTAGCGTTCACGCAGGGCGAACAACTCGGCGTACGACAGCGGCGCAAACCGGTCGCCCTTGATCAACAGCCCCTGATAGGGCGCCCGGCCAATCGCGGTCGCCACGTCCACCACGTCCGACTGCACGGACGTGAAGCAGATCATGGCGAACGTCAGCAGCACCAGCGTGGCGCAGGTGAGCCCCGTGCGGACGATGCGGCGGTGCATGTTGTTCAGGCCGAGGGCGAAGGCCGTGCCCAGCACGCCCATCGCATTGACGTCGGCGGCCGTTACGTGGCCCTGCCGCTTGCGCAGATCCTCAAGGTTCTCCTTGAACTTGCCGGAGAACAGCACCGTGATGCCGCCGGACACCAGCATGATGACGAATCCGAGCAGGATCATCAGCGAGGAGCGGATCATCGCGAAGGCCGGATGCAGCCAGCGCAGCAGGCCGAAGACCACCAGGAAGATCACGGCCTGGGCCGTGAGCTGCCGTCGGATGTCGGTGAAGCCGAACGCCAGCTTCTCGAAGAAGAACACAAACGGCACGAGCAGGCCGAGGTACCACAGGATGCCGACGACGGCTTCGAACACCGTGCGCCGCAGAACGGGGTGGTTCAGGGTGGCATACGTGACGGTCGCACGCTGACTGCGCTCCGCCGTGTGCTGCGGCAGGCCCGGCGCGCGGCTGCGCGCCAGCAGTTCCTGGCCGCGTTCGTGAAACGCGCGCACGCGCTCGTCGGCCATGCCGTGCTCTGCCTGCAGGGCCAGGCGCTGGCCGTTCACCTGCTGCATCGAGGCCGCCGCCTGGCGCGGCACGCCCAGCAGGTAAGCCGTATCGGCGGCCAGGAATCCACGGCCGTCGATCTCGCGGGTCGGGTCCGGCTGGAACGTGCCGTCGACGCCCAGCAGGAAGCCGCGGATGGCCTGGATCTTCTCGTTTGACGGCGAGCCGGCCTTTAGCGTGACGAAGAACCGGCTGTCCGGCTCCAGAAAGGCCAGGATGATGTCGTTCGCCACGGCATAGACGTTGCGCTTCGTCACGGCCGCGAGTCCCTCGCGTCGCAGGAACTCGACGCCCGTGTAGGGCTTCATTGTCTGCGGGTTGACGACGTCGAACAACGTCACCGGGGCGGCACGGAAAGCCACGATGTTGATGTTCCGGCGGTTGCCCCATGAGCCGACACTGATGGATTTGTAGATCTGCTGGCCTTGCGGCCCCTCGTCCTTCATGTACCGGATGAGGCCATCGGGACCAAAGGCGGCGACTTCGGGACTGTAGCCGGGCATGCCGTCGGGCAGCAGCGGCAGGCTGGTCTGCAGCCGTTCGTAGCGGCCGTAGACATCGGTGACGAGGAACGGCCGCACGAAGTACCCGTTCTGCTCAAAGCTGTACGTCCGCCCCTTGTGCCCCACGAGGGCCTGTTTGAGCGGATGGTTGGGCAGGATCGAGGCCCCCACATTGGAGACATAGACGCGGCCGCTGTAATCGCTCAGCGACGTCTTCATCGGCGGCTGGAAGGTGCCGTATCCGTAGGCCAGTGTCAGCACCGCGCGGCCCAGCACGCGCAGCGACTCCTGCAGCGTGTCCACATCGCGGAGGAAGGGCTCGTCGACCGGCGAGGCGAACCGCGTGTAGGCGTAGGCGCGGTCCGCGTTGATCAGCGCGAACGCCGGGTGCCCCTTGGCGTTCCAATGCAGCGCTTCAACCGGGATCTGCTGGACCAGCGACGGCGTCCAGCTGTTGTGATCGCGCCCGTGCAACGGTTCATAGCGCAGGCGCTCGCCGAAGTTCCCGCGCTGCATGACCGCAAGCAGCACGTCGTTGATGACCGGCGCCTGGCGCAACGCCAGATTCTCGATGTTGGCCCCCATCATGAAGGTCACGGACTCGCCCTGCGTGCGCCCACGCTCGGCAGGCGCAAAGAAGGGGGTGACCGCGATCAGCCGTTCGTACGGGCGCAGCAGGGCATGCAGGCTGAGCGACTGTTCGGTACGGCTGGCGACGCGGGCATGGTGCGCGGTCAGTTCCTGCAGGCGAGCCGTCAGGCGGGCGTGCAGGTGTGACGTCTGCGCGAACGCCGTCGGCGCGTCTGCGGCAACGAGCTTGTGCAGCGGCAGGCCCGCCGCCAGCATCGCGTCGTCGTATCGCCCCTTGGCCTGGCGGTAGGCGGCGAACGCGGCGGACGCCGCATCCTGCCCGCCGCGCAGGAAGGCCAGCCGGGCATCCAGCTGGGCCTCGGACAGCTCCATCAGCACACTGTTGATTGCATAGCGCAGCTCTTCGTCAAAGACGGCGCGCGCCGCCGGCGGCAGCGCCGCCAGGCAGGCGGCTGTGCGCGCAGCATCCGACATGAAGCCATCGCTGCCGACCGCGGTCAGACAGGCGGCGACGGCCTCGGCCTGCACGTTGTTCGCGGTCGCTTCGGCCTGCAGCCGTTCACGCGTGGCATCGCGATCCACCGCCATGCCGATCACAGTGGTCAGCGCATCGGCGGCGTCCAACGCCATGGCCCGCGAGGCGTGGCTGATGAAGAACACGTCGCGTTTGCGGTTGGGATCGTCGCGATAGGCGGCCATGCCCCGCAACACCGATAGTTGCGCGGCCATGTTCACCGCCGTCAGCGTGCCGGGAGCGAGGTCCGGCAACACCGAGGGCGCGTCCACGCTGGCTGTGACAACAATCGCTTCGGTGGATGGACGCGCGGATGGCAGCCGGCCAACGAGGATGACGTCATCCACCTCCTCCCACGCAACCCGGACGTGCAGCGTCACCGTTTCGCCCACGTGTTCGAAGATGCCTTCGGTCGCGGCCAGCCGCGGATAGTTGACGGGCGTGCTGGCGCGCACGCCGCCCACATCGTCCCAGCGCACGCGCGCCAGCCCGCCTCGGTTGGCCAGGATGACCGCGCGGAACCCGGCGCGCGCGTAGGCGATCCAGTTTCGGCCATAGTTGCCCGGCGGATTCTCCGTGTCAATGACGGCGATGCAGTCCTCAAACGTGGGGCGGGTCCGCAACACCTCGTCATTCACCAGCAGCAACGTCCCCGTCAGGCCCGCTTCGCCCGTGGTGACGGGCTGGAAGTGATTGGGCATGAAGGGGTAGATCTGAACGCGTGCGAGCGGGTTGCCGGCGCCGTCGAGGATCTCGCGCCGCCGGGTGACGGGCGTAAGCGTGCGATGCGCCAGTTCGTGCAGTTCAAGTCCCGCATCCTGGAACGCCTGTTTGACGCGCTCCTGGGCGCGGAAGAAGCCCGGCTGGCCCTCGAAACGCGATCCGCACGCCAGGATGCGGCCGAGTTCGTTGGACACGACACCCGGCGCCAACGCGCGATCCATTGCGACTGGATCGTAGCCATCGTACGGTGGAATGGATGCGGGCGGCCGCGCCGGCTGGAAGGCCCGCAGGAAGGCGAGTATCAGCAGGATGGCGCAGACGCCGAAGAAGCAGGCTCCGCCAAGCTGGCGGAGACGCGCGGCAGCCGGTGACGGCGCGGGCGGGGAGAACATTGGCGCGTTGTGCGGTTGATCGCTCATGGGGTCAACACCGGGTAGATGCCCTCGAGTCCCAGGGACCGGAGATAGGCGCCGTGGCACAGGACCACCAGGTAGGCCGTGCAGGAGCCGAGGAAGGCGCCCACGAAGAACGGCCGCAGCTTGTCGCGCACCGTCGCGGCGCCGCCCAGGCGCAAGGCCACGGAGCGGATCACCCACGCCGTGAGTGCGCTGCCCCAGACGTAGTTCATGAAGTCGGTGCTCCCGAGCAGGAAACCGACGGGATGGAACCAGAAGCCGGAGAAGAGCTGCCGCAGGAGCGTGAGCACGATCATGATGCCGGCCGACGCGCCGAAGGAAATCCAGGCCGGGTCCGTACCTGTCGCAGCAACCGCTTGGCCCAGCATCTGGTTGTTCGCAGCGTTCAGATCCTGATTGTAGGGGAAGAAATACCACCATTTTGTATCAAACGCCCATTGGTACCGGCTCGTGTCGCCGCCGAGCGCATAGGCGTTTGACAGGAACACCCAGCCGCCGATCAGCATGCCACCGAGCACGCCGAGCGTGGCGGCCACGACCAGATGTCGCGGGGAGACATTCCAGCGATGCCCCAGCCCCAGCAGTTCCATCTGCGCACCGGGGATGAGATAGAAGACGGTGGGGGCGATCATGAAGCTGGCGAGATAGCAGAAGATCATGGCCTCGGGGCCGAACCGCCAGACGCCGCCAAGCAACCCGAGGAAGAGTGCCAGGTTCCAGGGCACGAAGTAACCCCACGGCGTACCGCATTCGGCGCGCAGCCGCGCCGCGACAAAACCGATCGTCACCAGGAAGACAAAGAAGACCAGCATGCTGCCGGCCGCAATGCCGAGCCAGTAGGCCCACAGCACGCTGCCAACCAGCGTGCCCAGCAACAGCAGATAGGCACCACGGTAGGAGAGCGCCTCGCCGTTCGAACCGGCACGCCGGCCGGCAACCGCCGCCTTGAGCGTACACCACAGATACTTGCGGCTCAGCGCGATCAGGATGACCGCATAGCCCAGGTACGCGCCGATCCCCTGGGCATCGGTGTAGGGGTAATTGGGGTCGGCGGTGAGCCCGCCGATCTCGCCCAGCCAGAACTGGCAGCGGTAGAGCGCATAGCCGATGACGAGGCTGAGGAGGACGTTGAGCTCCATGAAGATGCAGAGCGACAGGAAGACGCCTTCAATTTCGAAACGCCACCGCTCCCACATCTTTCCCCACGATGGATCGTTGAAGTACTCCTGCAGCGGCACCTTCACGGTGACATCCGGCACCTTCGGATTGTGGAAGTGCCAGAACTTGAGCATCATCCAGGCAAGGGCGATGGCGAAGCCCAGGTACATCAGGCGGTTGGACCAGATGGATGGCATCGGACGATCCGCATCCGCGTCCTCCAGCATCGCCACCAGGGGGCCGGTAAGCGGCAGCTGGAAGCGTTCGCTGTCGAGCCACTGGCGGCGCATGATCACGTTGACCGCAAATGTGGCGCTCAGCAGCAGCAGGATGAAGGACGTCCAGGCGGAGATCGGGCCCACCCAGTCGCGCACCGGAATATAGCCGCCCAGCACGAACAGCATGCCCTTCACGCTCCAGAGCGAGTCCGGCCGGATGATCGCCTGGCTGGCCAGTGCGGGCGGAAGTGCGGCGGCCTCGTCGGCCGTCACCATCAGCCGCCCCTTGTAGAGCGCCTCGAGCGACGCCACGTTCAGCAGCTTCGGGTCGTGCAACTCCAGACGGCCATTGCCCTGCAAGCCGAACTCGATCGTGTAGCTGGCGCGTGCGCCCGCCGGAAACCGGACGCCGTAGGCGCCGACGCGGCGGAAGCCGGTGCGGTGCAGGAAGTTCACCTTGGGAGACAGGGACGACGAGAAGAACTCGACGAACTCGGGGTTGTCGTCGGCGCGCACGCGGCAGGTGTAGCTGGCCGTGGGGCCAATGCCGATCGCGCGGACGAGGACACTCACGATGTATGGCGACTCCGGCACCACGCCGGTCCTCCCCTCAGAGGCGACGGGCAGCGTGATGGCCAGGTGCGACTGCGCGCGGACGTCTGCGTTTGACAGCACCGGGATCTGCTGCATCCGGCCGCGCTCGACCTCGATCTCCTCCCAGCGGCAATCACCGCCTGTCCGCATGCCCGTGCCGGCAGGGGTCAGCGTGCCAGCCAGCAGGTTTGCGCCGTGCGGCCAGAGGCGGTCGTTCATGGCGTCGAGCTTCTCGAAATCGGCCATGCGCGGATTCGTGGCCACGATGGCCACGATGCGATGCCAGAAGCCCTGCGTCATCAGCGGCGCGCTGATGAGCATGCAGTAGATCACGCAGAGCAGTTCCGCCCGGCCGAGCAGATGCCGGCGCGCAAGGAAGAAACTCAAGCCGCAGAGGGCCAGGAGCGGCACAAGCACCCAGATCGCCGGCAGCGCCAGGGCGTGTTCGGAGGCGAACGACACGCCAATGGTGATGTCGCTGTACTGAATCAGCATGCCCATGGCCAGCATGGCCAGCAGACAGGCCATCAGGGAGGCAGGCGTTATTCCACGTTGTTTCATGATTCCCCAACCACACGCACTAACCGCAGGCCCGTCTCGGGGCCCAGCACCTTCAGCCGGGCCCACACCTCCGCCGGGATCGTGACGTCGCCATCGACGACGATGTGCGGCAGGCGGCGGGCCGCCGCCCGGGTGGCCACGCGTTCCGTCAGACGGTCCGCCAAACCCGACAACATCTCCGCGCCGGCCGCAGCGGACACGAACACCGCATGGCGTCCGAACCAGACTGCATCCAGCACGAACTCCGGATCACACGGCGTGGCGGCCCCACCTGCCCCGGGGACGGCATCCGCCGGGCGCACGGTCAGCAGGGGCATGGACCACGCGCCCCATCGTAACAGGCGAAGGCGGCGGCTATCAACGTCGGAAGCGGCCACGCGATTCCCTATATAGATGAAGGACTGCCCCTTGCGCAGCACCGACTCGAGCAGGGCGGCTACCTGTCCGGACGGGGGCCGCCCCTCGATCACCAGCGGCGTTTTTACCGAGACGCCGTCCACCCAGGGCCCCGCGAGAGGCAGCGGGAAGGCGCCGACGAGAGGCGCGTTGAACCGGCGGAGGTAACCGCCCACGATGACGCCCAGGATGATTAAGAGCGTCGCGCGCGCGGCCAACTTGTTGAGTCGCGCCAGCTGTTGCGCGAGACGGTAGTCGGGCAGCTTGAGGCTGACACCGGGCGCGGCATCATCGAGGTTGCGCAGCACCGCCTGCGTACGCGCCGCTGCATCCGCCTGAACCTTGCCCGCCGCACGCGTCTGCTTGCCGGCCGCCTGATAGGCGGGAATGATCGGCGGCGCGGCGGTCACGGTGTCGACCGTGTCGCCGGGGGCGTCCTCGGCAAAGCGGACGAGCCGCTCGCCGGATGCCAGCCGCGCCTGTTCCTCCTGTGCCTGCAACCGCGCCTGCGCCGCGCGCGCCTCCGCCACTTCGTCCGAGCGGTCGAGACGTGTGGCATTGATGCGACCCGTATGCACGGCCGTCAGCGCAAGGGCGACCAGCGCCAGGACCAGGGCGACGGCAAAGGGGCGTTGCGTCCCGTGTGCGGCGGTGAAAAGGGGGGCGCCCGCCTGCCCGGAGGCATGCACGCGCCGCCGGTTGCGCTGCAGTGCAATGAGGCAGAGCGCGAAAGCGGCGGCCCAGGCCAGCGCCGAAAGGGCGCCCGACCAGCCGAAGCAGAGCTGTAAACGCGCCATCATTGTCGGTACTTCCGCGTTTGTTCCAGGTACTGGGTGAAGGCGTAGTAGATGATGTTCACCCCCATCTGCGTGGCACCCTCGGCCAGCCGCGGGTCCATACCCGAATGCCCCGTCTTCCACGCGTCATTGATGTCCCCCGGATGGTAGAACACGACCCAGCGCCCCTTGTGCCTGATGCCCAGCGCGCGGCGCCCGCCATGATGCCAGAGCGGGGGAGCGCCGTTGGCAAACGCATAGGGAACCTGAAACAGCGGGTCGTCGTCGGCGATGGTCAGCAGTTTCTCGCCGGGAAACAGCTGCGCGGCGACGGCCCGGAAGGCGCCATCCCAATGGGCGCTGCCGCAGTCGGCGAAGAGCATGCCGCCATCGAGCAGGTACTCGCGCATGATCCGGATCTCCGCGCCCGACAGCCGGATGTCGCCGTCGCCGGTCATGTAGACGAAGGGCGGCGCCGAGCCTTTGCGGTACTTGCGCAGCAGCGCGATCGGATGGCTCTCGGGGCGGTTGGAGACCTTGAAGCCGGTCAGCTTCTGGAAGGCGTCCAGGAAGTTCAGGTCCGCGCGTGTGGCGGCATCCATGCCGTCGTCCCAGCCTGACCCGGCGTATTCCATCCGGATGAACCGGACGCGCGCGTTCTCCATGCCGTCGGGCCAGCCGCCCTGTTTGCCCCCGCCGACACCCATCTTGCCGGCCTGCGCCGTGCCCAGCGTGGAGAGCAGTCGGTTCGGGTCGGCCTTGTAGGTCACCTGCGTGTCGTCATCCACCTGCTTGAGAATCTGCGAATCGTCGAGGTCGGGCACCATGAACGAGATGGCGGAGTTGGGATTGACGATGTACTGCTTGCGCTTCTCCTTCTTCGGTTTCACCGGCACAACCTTCACGAGGGCCACAACCGGATTGCCGCTGCCCTTGGGCACGCGGTACGGTTCGACGCACCCCACGAATTGCAGCAGAAACGGCAGGATGATGATCACCAGAAGGTGCAGGCCGACACTGTTCAGCATGCTCTTGCGGAACCGGGGATCGCGTCCGTGCGTGCGGACGTTTTCCAGCACCCGGTCGCCCGCGTCCGGTTCAAGGCGCGTATCGCGCAGGAAGACGCGTGCGGCGTCACGCCGCCAGGCCAGCACATACCCGAGGCAGGCCAGCGCAAAGGCCGCCAGCACCGGCCAGAGCAACTCCCATCGCCAATAGAACAGCAGCACATTGTCGGCCTTGATGCCGTCCCACGTCAGGCCGCGTTCGAAGACGACGCCCGACAGGCGCAGCACGGTGTAGACGCAGAGCGCGGCCCACAACCCGAAGCAGATGAACCCCTTCCGCAGCATCGTGAGCGCCCGCGCGTGCCGGGCGAACGCCAGGAGGAAGGCCACCAGCAGCCAGGCGCCGCAGAAACCACCGAAGACGGCCACGACATTGGCCAGCCCGGCGCCGCCGGCCGCCGCAAAGGCACGGCGCCAGGTCGGCTCCCGCTCAAGCAGGGCGGCATACACGAACGGCAGCCAGGCGGCCGTGGCGAGCGCCGCGTCGGCCAGCAGGCCGGCGGGCACGGCCAGTCGCAGCACTTCGCGGCTCTCCGCGTCCGGCTGTCGCCACCTCATCTGGAGCCATCCGTTGCGCATGCTTACTTTACGTTCGTGTCGCCGATGGAGATGCCGATGTCGTCCGGCTGCCGCGGGATGGTGTTCGACGCCGGCGTCGACGTGATCGCCTGCACGATCGGCGTGTTGCGGCGTGCCGCAAGCAGCGTGCCGTCGTTGGTCACGGCCGCCTTGGCCGCCGCAACGGTGGCGGTCGTCTGCGGAAGCCGCGGCGCGGCGGGCACGGGTGCCGGCTGGGCCGACGCCTTCACGGCCTCGAGTGCGGCTTTCCGTTCGGCCGCCCCTTCCGGATCGATCCAGCGGTCGCGCACGTAACCCATGGATGTGGCGCCGATGACCACCACATGGATGGCGAGGGCCACCACCATCCATGCGGCGAAACGTCCGGCCGTGAAGCCCCGCAGCAGGCCTTCAGGTGCCGTCTTGATCCCCTCGCGCGTTACCTGTTCGTCCATCTCTTTCTCCTGGCTATCACGGTGCCGCGGCGGACTTTTCGCCCACGGCCACGATCGTGGCGCCGGCCCGGGCCAGCGCGCCGATGACAGGCTCGAAGACCGCCTTGTCCACGCCACGATCACACTTGAACATCACCATCTTCGCGTCCGGTCCGGTGCGGCGTTGCATGAGTGCCGTCACGCCCGCCTCCACCGAGGCCGCATCCGGAACGACCTGCCCCTGAAGCCGGATCACATCCTCCTCGTCGATCGAAACCGAGATCTTGCTCTCCTTGAGCACGCGCATGTCGGGCGCGGCCGCCGCGGTCCACTTGATGCCGGCCTCCTTGGCGAAATTGCTGCACACCATGAAGAAGATCGTCAGCAGGAAGGCGATATCGCCCATGCTGACAACCGGCACGGCGATGGGACGACGGCGACGGCGCGGCATCTTCATCGCCGGCCCCCCTTCTCCTCGGAAATCAGCCCCACCACGCCGCCGGCGGCGCTGATGGCTGAGAGGGTCTCAAAATAGCTCTGGTAGTTGACGCTGCCCGTGGCCTCGACCACCACGACGCGTTCGCTCTCCGGCCTGGTCGGAAGCTGCAGCGCGGCCAGTCGCGCCCGGAGCTGGTCGGGGCTGGCGGGCTGGTCGTCCAGCGTGAGTTGGCCGTTGTTGAGTTTGACGCTGGGAAGCTTTGTCTGCTGCGTCTGTTCGGCGCGCTGGGCGGAGGGGATCTCGGTCTGGAAGCCGGTGACGCGCTGGATCGATGTCGTCAGGATGAAGAAGATGATCAGCAGAAAGCCGATGTCCGACAGGGAATCTGTCGGAACGACATTCTCGCGCTTGCGCCGCTCGCGGTTGATGGCCATGGCTGCCTGCAATTACTCCACGGTGGCATGCTTCAGCGTGATGAAGTCCAGCAGCTCGGCGGCGGCTTCGTGCAGGGCCTGCTCGATCTGGTCGGTGCGGGATATGAAGTAGTGGTGCGGGATCACGGCGCCCATCGCGATCAGCAACCCGGCAGCGGTCGTGATCAGCGCCTCGGAGATGCCGGCGGCCACGACGCCGCCCTCCAAGGCCCCCGCCCCGGCGATGGCGCTGAAGGACTTGATCATGCCGGTGACCGTGCCGGTCATGCCGAACAGCGGCGCCGAGTTGCCGATGAACGAAAGGATGTTCAGCCGCTTCTCGACCGCGCGCATGGCCGTGAACACGTAGTCCTCGAGGGCATCCTCGATCAGCGGACGCAGTGTCTCGGCGCGTTGCGTGCTGGCGACGTGCTTGACGTAGGACTGAATGCCCGCGAGCAGCACGGCGGCCACGGGCCCCGGCGTGCTGGCGCAGAGGTCGGCCGCCGCGTCGGGCTTGCCCTCGTTGAGCAGCCGCAACACCTTGGCGCGCAGCGTACGCGTGTCAATCTGGGCATCGCGGTGGAAGGCGATCGCCCGGTCAATGGTCACACCCAGTGCCAACACGCTCTCGGCGAGCAGCGGCACCATCATGGATCCGCCCTTGATGATGATCTCAAGCATGGTTCTTATCCTCCTGGCACCCGATTCGCTTCATTACCAACCAACCTTCCACGGGAGACACGCGCACGCTGCGCACGCGCACGTCGGGCGCGGGCAGCAGGACCAATTCGCCGGTCATGGGGTTGAACAGCGACTGGCGCAGTTGCTCGAACGCCACCCGCTCGACATGGGGCCGCTTGCCGGCTGCGACCAGCAGCAGCGCGCCGTCGACGCACGCCAGCCATAGCCGCGCCGGCCCAAGCCAGTGGCCGACGTCCACCGTCGAAGCGGTGCGCACGAGCAGGTCCGACGACGTCACGCCGGCCGCGGCGAGGACGCGCGCCTCCGCCGCCGAAGGCGTCCCGCCCGATGCGACCGGCGCCCTCTTTCGGACCGCATCGCTCATTGCGCGGCCTCGGCATCAATGCGCGACATCGCTTCCTCCGAAAGGCGCCCGCGCGCATACTTGGCCCACACCGATTCGGGATAGTCCCATGTCAGCTTCTTAAATATGCGGTAGGCGCTGACCATCGACTCGGGCGCCTGCACCTTGATGTGGCTGTCGCCGCACCAGTACATCGCCTCGGCGACCAGATCCGGCGCAGCCTGCTTCGCTTCAATCACCCGTGTGAACGCCTCGATCGCGCGGCCGTATTGCTCGGCGCGCATATAGCACTGGCCCGACAGGACCGTGGCCTTGCCGGCCAACCGGTGATCGGGGAAGCGCAACGCCAACCGGCCGAACACCTGCGCCGCCGTGGTATACATCTCGGCCGACTCGATTTTGACCCGCTCGCGCACGACCACATCGGCCTCCGCCGCCTGGCGGTCCTGCAGCGCCTTGCCCTTGGTCAGGAAGTACTGCCCGAGCCGCGCGATGGTCTCCGCCACCAGCTCGTTGTCGGGATAGCGATACGACAGTTTCACATACTCTTCGCAGGCTTCGTCGATCTTGCCCATCTTCTCGTAGGTCAGGGCCTTCTTGAACTGCGCCTTGGGCGCATAGGGGCTGTCGGCATACGAGGCGACGATATCGGTGAAGCGGCCCACCGCCTCCAGGTACAGCCGCGCCTTGCGCTCCGCGTCCTCGGTCTGCGCGGCCGATTCGAGCGCCAGGTCAGCCAACAGGTAGTCGGCCTGCGCGCGCGCGGAGGTCGTCGGGTAGTCGCGAATCGCCTCCTCGAGCAGTTTCTTGCCCTGGCCGATCTCACGACGCGCCAGTTCCTCCTGCCCGAGTTCGCGGTGCCGTTTGGCCATCTCGAAATACGCTTCCGCCACGGTGAACTGCGTTTGCACGGCGATTTCCGGATCCTTGAATCGCTTGGTGAATGGCTGCACGACGCCGTCGTCGCCCTTGAACACTGCCACCGTCCGCGTGAGTTTCGCCCCATCGGCCGGCGCATAGGCCAGCTCAACCGTGTCACCGTAGTCGGCGCGAACCACGCCGCTGGCATTGCTGTTCGCCGCGTCGCGGCTGTAGACCAGTTGCGAGGCGCCCTTGAACACGCCCGAATGCGCCAGCGTTTCGGTCAGTGTCAGGCGCTGACGCTGCCCCGAGGAGGTGGTCAGCTCAACGGTGGTGGCGTCCTTGTCGTCGGACCGGTCGAGGGTCGGGTTGATGACACGGATGTAGGCCGACTCACCGATGTGCAGGTTCGTTACCGGCTCCTGGTAACGGCGCTCCATCACGTCGAGGAAGGCATCGCCGCCGAGCGTGGCCGACGCCGTGATCCAGCGGTTGCTGCCGGCGGCATCCGTGTACGGATAGCCGACGAAGAGCGTATCGCCGCCGCGCACCGCGAGAATCGGCACCCTGATCGACTCGGAACGCATCTGGGGGCGGCCGGACGCATCGACCGTAGAGACGCCCACGCTGACCGCGGTCCAGTCATCGTCGTCTGCGCCGGCCGCGCCGGGTTTCGCGAGGGCCAGCGAGCGGCCGGGAACCGGCCGCAGTTGCAGCGGCACGACGAAGGTGAAGCGACCGTCATCCAGCGCGCTCGACTCGCTGGCCGCACCGGCGACGGCCACGTCACGATAGCCGGGCGGCGGCGGAACGGTTGGCCGATCGCTCGGCGGAACCTCCACGCGCACCGTGCCTGGCACCTGGATGTCGAACGGCGCCTGCGCGGGCCCGCCCTGACGGCCGCGGCCGCTCGAAGTCTGGACATAGAGCACGGCATGGCTCATGGGTGATTGGGCGATCTCGGGGTGCGTCACGTCCACGATCAGCGGGCAGCCCAGCAGGACGGTGGCCGCGGCGTTGGTCGTCGCCTCGGGACGCGTGGCCCGGATGCTGCGCGTCACGGGCACCTGTTCGTCCATACCCTTGACGCCGACCGGCGCGGACGCCTCGCGTTCCTGTGCCGACAGGAGGCGCGACGCATAGTCGTACAGGCGCAGTTCGGGCACGCCGGGAACCGTCTGCTCCAGCGTCACCGTCCGCTCCCACGCAATGCCGGGATCGGTGTTCTCGGCGTCCCAGTAGGCAACCGTCAGGTCCTCATTGGGGGCCAGCGTGATCTCCGAGGGACGCTGCGGCGCGCCGGACACGGGAAAGGCTTTGCCCAGGAAGACGCCGGAATGCGGCTCGGTCTCAAGCCCGTCAATCTCGATCTGCCGGCCGCCGCTGACACGCACGCGCAGTTTGATCACGTCGGGTTGGTCGCTGGTGTCGCAGTCGGCATCCTCGACGAACACGTTCACCACGTGCCCGGGCTTGAAGCGGCGCATGGGGATGTAGCGGGGTTTGCGGTTGCCGTCGGCATCGACATCCGACTCGATGAAGCAGGCGCTCAGCGTGGCGTTGCGGAACGTCGCCCGCATGAAGGCCTCGCTGAACTGCCGCTCCTTGTTGAGGAAATGCGGGTCCTCGTAGGTGACGGTCACACGGTCGCCCGGCACGATCTCGAGCAGGTCGTTCTCCTTCAGCTTCACGACATCGTGGGCCGTGGGCAGGATCTGCCGTCCATCGCCGGCCGTCAGGTGTAGCTTGCGGATGGCGGGGGCGTCGGCCTCGAAATCAAGCAGCCACAGGCGCAGCGTGCGGGCAACGAGGTTGGTGGGAAAGCGCGCCTCGAAAACCGTGCCGCCGGCCATGTTGGTCACGGCGGCCCGTGGTTCGGCGATGGCGGCAATCGCGGCCTGGAGTGCCGGCGGCGGCAGGTCGGCGGGCAGGGCGAACGTTTCGGCCGATGCCTTCACCAGGCCGGCCTGGCCGGCGACGTCCGTCTCAAGCCAGGTTTCGAGTTCGTTACGGCGGGACGCCGCGAAGTAGGCGTCGATGCGGTGCATTCCCTTGCCCACGGAACGCGTGACCTCGCGCGGCTGGAGTCCGGCCTGGCCATCCATCAGGATGATCGGGTTCGACGGTTCCTTGCGGCTGTCGCCTGATGCGAGGCGGAAGGTGCGCTTCTGCCGGACGGGCTGGTAGAACGAGAGTTGCCAGTGTCCGATGTACCAGCTGTTGGCACCCTCCTGCGCCAGGCCCATGCGGTCGCCCATTCCACCCACGTTGCGCCGGTACTGCACCGCGAGAGGCGTCGGCACAACGGTCTCCTTGCTGCATCCATCGGTGAGGTAACCCAGCGCGAAGTAGGCCTGGTAATCGCGTAGCGAGGCGGGCGCCTTGTTGGCATTGGCATAGCGCACAAGCTCCAGCACCCCCTGCCCGCGCCATTCGGGCAGCGGCGTCGGCCAGGCGGCCACCGACTGGAAATCCTCGCCGTTGGCGGACGTCTGCAGGACGAAACGCCGGAGCTGCCGCCCGGGCACATCGGCCACGACCTTCAGGGTCCCCAGTGCGAAACTGTTGTTCAGGTCAACGGTGAACGCCTTGGGCCGGCGGTTGTCAGGCAGGGCGGCCCAGGGCGGGTAGACGGCGCCCGTGATGGCGAAGTTCGGCTCGCGCCCTTCTTCCGAATCGGTGGCGAAGGCCGTGGCCGAGGCCGTCGCGGTGCCCACCGAACCTTCAAATATGCCTGAATGCGTGTCCGTCTCCTCGAGCACGACGCGCTCCACGCGGTCGCCGCTGGACGTGGCCACGCGCACATACAACTTGTCGCGGCCCGCCGTGCGACTCTCGCCGGGGTCGACCACGCGCACGTTGATGCGGTTGCCGGGCTTGATCTCGTCCTGCTGTCGGACGGTGCTCAGCGCCACGTTGCCGACGGTCCGCGCCTGCGCCGCCATGCGTTCCCGGATCGTCTGCTCCAGGCGCTGCTGTTCCTGCTCCTCGCGCGACAGGATCTTGCCCGAGGAGACGTAGAGCTCGGCGTCCGAGATCACGCGGATGCTGACGAGTTCCTGGCCCGCGATCTTGTTCGCCGCCTTGAACGCTTCGGAGAAGTCATAGTGCACGGTGTCGCCGCCCAGCACCTGCAGGGTCTTGTCGTTGGGCCGCGCCGCGGCCAGGGCGGTCGGCACCTGCCCCTCGAACTTCGTCTTCGAGTCGCCGAACGGCAGCAGCGTGAACCGCTCCTCGTCGCCGGAGTCCGTCCAGGCGCGAATCTCAATGCTGGCGGACTGGCCCACGATGCCGAGGTTGCGGTCCTCGAGGCTCACCTTCAGCGGCTTGCCCGGCAGGATCGTCTGCTGGCTGGTCGATTGGCCGACGCGCACCTCGGTGGCCTCCACCAGCTTCTTCATGCGCAGGTGCAGCTGCCCCTCGAGGATGCGCGCATTCGGGTGCGACGGCGCAATGGCGAGCACGCGGTCGACGTAGCCGCGCGACTCGGGGTACTCCTCCTGATCCAGTTTGACCAGCGCGAGCTGGTAGTTGGCTTCGGTCTGCACGTAGGCGTCACGCTGGCGCAGCATGCCTTCGAGGCGTTCGATGGCCTTGTCGTAATGCTTGGTCAGGCGATCGATCTCCGCGATCTGCAGATCCGCATCGCGCCGCGCGACCGTGTCCTCGAACTCCTTGGCCGCCGTCACCTGCTCGCAGATGGCGCGGGCGCGCGGGAACTCCTGGCGCGCAAAGGAGATGCGGGCATACGCCAGCAACAGGCGGGCGCGCTCCTCGGGGTCGAAGCTCTGCGGCGT
Organism: uncultured Lentisphaerales bacterium; assembly: GCA_964417715.1. GTDB lineage: Bacteria > Verrucomicrobiota > Kiritimatiellia > RFP12 > CAYQJG01 > CAYQJG01. Next base: position 50,759 of record CAYQJG010000002.1, read on the forward strand.
CTGATCCATCCACTGGATCATCAGGCGCGCCGTCGCCTCGGCGCCCGCGTAGTCGCCGACGTCCGTGAGGCTGCCGATCAGCCAGAGGCTGAAACCGGTATCCAGTTCGCGGAACGTTTCGCCGAACAGCGCGCGGTTGTTGAGAAACGCCTGCCACGCTTCCTGGTGCTTGCCCACCTGGAAGTCGGCCTGCGACTGGAAGATCGGGAACCGGCGGTCGGCGCGGTCCACGGCCACCAACGCCAGCACGCCCGACAGCGCCTTCGTCCGGATGACGGCCAGGGCCGTCCGCTGGTCCTCGCGCAACGCGGAGCCGAGCACTTCGAGCCCGATCATGGCGTGCGTCGCGGCCAGGTCGGTCTGGCCGCCATCGCTGAGCGCAATGGCCTGGCCGACGAGCCGGTTGCGGATCTGGTCGCCGTTCTGCTGGGACCGGGCGATGCCCCACAGGCGGGGCGCGAGGTCAGCCAGTTCGTTGAACCGGCGCTGGCCGACGAGGCCGTCATGCACGAGCCGGTCGAGGTCACTCATCTCCCACCAGTTCCACTCAGGCGCCAGGCGCACCAGATCGACCAGCACGTTCAGTTCGCCGGCCGCGAGGTTCTCCGCCTGCATGCCGTTCAGGGGAATGAGGGAAGCCTGGTAGTTCTTGACCGGCTCCTGCCTGCGGCCGGCGATCCACGCGGCCAGTTGATCAAAGAACGCCTTGCGGTCGGCCGGGCCCTCGATCGTGAGCGAGCGCAGCCGCGCGCCGCCATTGGCGTAGTAATCGAAGCGGGTCTTGCCGGCGTATGTCGCAAGCTGCGCCAGCATCGCATCGCGCTGGGCCGGCGGCGCGCCCATGGCACGTCCGTGCACGTCCCAGAAGGCGGTGCGGTCCGTGTAGACGCCCGTCGCGACACTGCCCGCGAACGGCAGGCGATCATAGCTCCCCATCAGCGCGGCCAGGGCGATGATCACCTTGCCCTGCTCGTCGCGGCCGCCGTTGTCGTAGTACCCCTTGTCGGCCACACGGCTCCGCCGGCAATCCTCGATGTAGAGATCATCGAACGCCGTGGCGAGCGGAAATTTGTCGGCCAGTTTCGGGAAGTCCGACCGGATCCACGACATCAGGGCAATGGCGCGGTCGCTCCGGTTGCCGAGCAGGGCCGGCTTGGCCACCAGCGCCTCCACAATGTCCAGGTCGCCCTCGTACGCGGTCCAGTCGCGCCCTCGGCGCGAACCCTTGAACCACTCGAACACGGTTTCTGAGAATTGGTTGCGCGCGAGCAGGTCGCGCAGGCCCTTGGCCAGGACGGCATTGTACTGCAGCCGCTTGCCCTTCTCCCCGGCCTGATCCCACCACGCGCGGTTCTCGCCGCAGAGCGACACCGCCTCGCTCAGGGCACCGTTGCCACTCTCGGGCGTGCCGCGCGTAAGCTGATCGGCGATCACCTCGCACTGGAAGTCGAGCGTGTCGAAGGTGGTCAGCCTGTTCTTGAGCAGGTAGACGAAGATCGCGCGTCCCAGCGGCGTCTTGGAGACGGGGTAGTCGCGCACCAGGGGGTACGCCGCGCGGGCGGCCTCCTGGAACGCGGCCGCGTCCTTCGCGCGCGCGGCCACGACCGTGCGTGCGAGGTGGCGGCAGAGGTCGCTCGGGGCCTTCGCCGGGTCGACCTGGTTGGCATCCATGGAGAGACGGAAGGCCTCCTCCAGCGGCGCGACGACGGTCGCGGCGGCATCGCGTTTCGCCAGCTCGGCCTTCGCCGTCTCCAGCAATTTCTTGCGTTCGTTCAGGCGTCCGTCGGCGTCGCGGATCGCATTGGCCTCGCCTTTCTGCCCGGCCTCGTCGCGTTGTTTCTGCGCGTTGGCCTGCTCGTCGGTGGCCGTCTTGACCTGCGCCTGCGCATCGCGCTGCGCGTTGCGCACCTGGTCGGCCCAGCCGCGGAAGTCGCGGTTGACGTCGCCGAACACGTATGCCCGGTCCTGTGCGGTGTAGGGAATCCAGTCCAGGCTCCGCAACACGTTCGCGAACGCCGGGATGTGGGAGCCGTCGGCGCTGCCGTAGCGCCAGGTTGCGGACAGGTAGTTGCGCGCGAGTTCGCCGTCAAACATGAAGATCGGCGTCTTGGCCAGCGCGTCGGCGCCGAACCGCGCCAGCGCAAGCTCATTAGCGCGGTCGGGAAGCGCGCGGCTGGGGTCGCGCGGAAACCGGCTGAATGTGTTCCAGACGGCGTTCATCGTGCGCGACAGATCGCCAAAATCAGAGAAGAACCAGCCGCCCTGCAGCACGCGCTGCCAGCAACCGGACAGGTCGTCGCTTGAGCCGAGCGCATCGACGATGAGCGCGTCGGCGGATGCAACCCCGCGCGCGGACGGCGCCAGGGCCTTGTAGACCGCCGCGTTGGTGCCGTCCGTGACCAGCGGCATGCGCCAGACGTTGGGCGACGAGCGGAAGTACGCCGCGTGCGTCTGGAGAAGCTGCATGTGACCTTCGCGCGAAGCCATGCGCGGAGCCCAGTGATTCGGGTCCCATTGCTGTGTCCACTGGAAGAGAGCCTCGCGCTCGCCGTCGCTCAGCTTGCCGAAGGCGTGAACAAAGACCTGCGTCTTGGCGCGCGCGCTGCGCCCGTAGATCCCGTCTTCATAGCGGTCAAAACCGCCGCCGAATACACGGATGATCTCGCGCACGGTATCGGCGCGCGGCGCCGCGTCGGCATAGCTGCAGGCCGCCGCCGCCACAGGCTCGAAGTCGCGCTCCAGCGCCGCCGCCTCCTTGCCGGCCGCACCGGCCTGGCAGGCGAGGTTGGCGGTGAGGAAGGCGAACCGGGCGCGCCACGCCTCATTCTCGCGGATGAGCTCGGTGATGCGGCGGCAATGCGGCAGGGCCGCGAAGTGTTCGGGGCGCGCGTTGGACAGTTCGCGCATCAGCCAGTTGAGCGATTCCCAGTACGCCGGACGCTCCATCTCCAGTGGCATGGCATCGGCCAGGATGGCGGACAGCCGCGCCGCCAGCGCAGGTACGTCGCGGCGGCTCCGCGCCTGATCGACATACCACGTGTCGTAGCGTTTCAGCGTCACACTCGCGCGGCCGGCCGGGCCCATCTCGCCCATCAGCCGATAGGCGTCATCAGCGGCCCCCATGCAGTCGATCAGCAGGGCGTAGAGACGCTCGGTTGCGTCCACGGCGTCGGGCGCAGTCGGTGCGGCCTTCAGGTACTGCTTGTAGCGCGCCACGGCCGAACGCAGGTCGCCTGCCAGGGCGGCGGCATCGGCCGACTGGCGCAACAGCGCGGGCGGCACGTCGCGGCGTTGCGCCAGGTAGCTCTTGGCGATCGCCGCCGCCACATGCGACTTGCCGGTCTGCCGGCCCAGGGCCATCAGTCGGCCAAGCGTCTCGGGCGTGGCGGCGGCCGGATCGCGCTGAACGCTCTCGACAATCTTCTGCAACTCCGCGGCGGGATCGGCGGCGGGTGGCGCAACCTGGGCCGGGGCGGGCGCCTGCGCCAGAGCGGCGGCAGCGGCGAGGGCGGCGAATGTGATGAGTGCGTATCGCATCAGGGGGTCCTTCCTTCGGCTGCTCCGGCCTGCAGCTTGGCGTCCAGCCGCGGCTGCACCTCCTTGGCCTTCTCGGCATAGGGGCTGCCGGGGTATTCGAAGAGCAGTTGCGCGCACTTGTCGCGCGCCTTGGCGAAGTCACCCGAGCGGTAGGCCACGAGCACCCACTTCAATAGCATGGCGTCCAGGAAGCTGGCATCGGGATGGTCCTGAAAGATGTGCTCCAGCAGCTCGTTGGCCTGCACGTAGTCGCGCAGTTCCATGTGGTAATCGACCAGTTTGGCCAGGGATTGGCCGGCAAAGGCGCTATCCGGATAGCGTTCGGCGCACAGCTTGTACTGCTGGATCGCCGCGTCGCGGCTGCCTGCCTGGCCCGCCTGCGCCTGCTGCGCCTCGGTGGCCTCGGCGATGCGGAACTGCGCCTCCGCCTTGACCTGCGACCGCGGCAGTTCCAGAATCTGTCGCAGCACGCGGACGGCCTCGCCGTATTCCTTCGCTTCGAGCCGGATGGCCGCGATCCCCATCAGCGCCTCGTCCACCATCGGCGAATCGGGAAAGAACCGGTTGAACAGGCTGCAGGTGGCGATCGCGCGGTCAAACTGATCGGCGGCCAGGTGCAGTTCCCACTTCGTTTTGAAGGCCTGCTGCTTGAGCTCGGACGGAATCGGACTGGACGTACGGATGATGTACTCGACCCGCTCGAGTCCCTCATCGGCCTTCTGCCTGGCCCCCTTCAGCAGTCCCATGCTCTTGAAAATGCGCGCCAGTTCAAGGTAGGCCGATGCCTCGACGAGATTCTTGCGCGACCTTACGACGGGATCGTCGACCACGTCCTGCGAGGCCCGCGGCCGGTTGTCGATCTCGCCCACGACGCGCGTCGTGGCCTGCGCCAGCCGCGGCGTGGTTCCGCCAATGTGCAGGTCATCCTCGTAAGTCAGGACGATCTCGTCGTCGACGGCGCACGTGAGCACATCGTCGGATGGGTTGGCCGGCGCGTCCGGGCGCGCCGCGCGCACCAGAACCTTGCCGGCGAAGCGTCCGCTGCGAACAGGCGGAACGCCCCGCTCGGCCAGGCGCACGGTCACCTCGTCGCGCGTGCGATACGATTCGGCAGCCGACGCGAGCACTTTCTGCAGGTCGATGACGCCGGTGGCGGCGGTTTCCTCGGCTTCGTCCTTGTAACGGGCGGTCAGTTTCACCGTCACGGCATCGGCGGCGTCACCCGTGTCGAGGTCGGCGTCGTTCAGCACGACACAGAGCGGCTGATCGAGGAACGCCGCCGCGGCAGGCGTCTCGAAATCCCCGAGCGAGAAACCCGGCGTCGCGGTCGAGACCACGCGCATCACGGCCACGCGCTCCACGCCGGCTTTGCCCTCGCGCGTGTTGGCATCGACATAGCGTAGGGTGATCGTGTCGCCACCCAGCACCTGCAGCGTGTTGTCGGACGCGCGCGCCGGGCCCACGTCCGTCGCGATGGACCCGATCAGCACATCGGCGTCGGCTCCCAGCGGAATGCACTCGATCTTCTCCTTGTCGCCATGGCTGCTGGATAGTTCGACCCACGTCTGGCGTCCCAGGCGCGACAGCACGGACAGGTCGCGGTCGACGACCTTCACATAGCAGCGCCGGCCGGCCTCGACAAACGACGCTTCCGGGGCGTCCATGTCGATGAACGTGCCCACCAGGTTCAGCGACTCGATCGCCTTGCTCCAGTTCTGCTGCACGAAATGGCACATGCCGATGTAGTAGTAGGCCTGGTTGGCCCAGACACTGTTGGCATGGTGGGTGGTGATTTTGCGCAGGATCGGAAACGCCGCGCCGTAGTTGCGCGCCTGGAAGTAGGCTGTGCCCATCAGGTACATGCCCTCGAGGTAGGTCTCGCGATCAGCCGCCGGCACTTCGCCGTCGGGTCCCTCCAGCGCCTTCAGGTTGGCGAGTTGGGCGACCGCCTTGAGCTGATCATGGCTGGCCACGTAGTGGCGACCGAGAGCCAGTCGCGCGGCGTGGCGGATGCGGCTGGTGGGGTATTGCTCGATCACCGTCTCCAGCATCTTGACGCCGCGCTCACTCTCGCCTGAAGCCAGCAACTCGTTGGCCTTGTCCAGCAGGCGGCTGGCCTCAAAGTCGCCCTCGCCGACTTCGCCGCGGATCTTGGACTCACGCGCCGCTTCGACCTGAGTCGGCGCGGATAGCGCCGCAAGCAGCAGGCCGAACAACAGCGAGACCGCCGGCCGCATCGCCGCGCCATGGCCCTTAACCAGGGATTGACTACTCCGCATCGACGCCTCCGCCCGTTTTGATGCCCATACCTTCGAGCTCCTCGTGCGCCGTGCTGGACTCCCGGCTCGTGGGGTATTTCTTCAATACCGCGCGCAGCGCGGCGACGTACAGCTTCTGGTCGCCCGTGTCGCGGTAAGCGTAGGCAATCCGCTGTCCCGCGTTGGGCGCATCGTTCGGGAAGAAGTTCTCGATCTCCCGCAACTGGGCGATGGCCTGATCCCGCTTGCCGTCGGCCAGCAGGCATTCGGCAATGCGGAAGATGCTGCCGGGCGGACTGTCCGAGAGCTTGTAGGCGGTGATCGCCTCGGTCCATTGGCGCTTCATCTGGTGAAACTCGCCCTTGCTTCCGTAGGCCTCCTTGGCGTACAGGGGCACCTTTGTCACCTCGTCGACCAGGGCCAGCCCCTTGTCGGGCTGGCGGATGTCGCGGTAGTAGCGCACGAGCGTCATCTTGCCGCGATCGGCATCCTTCATGGCCAGGCACAGCAGGCGCACCCCCTCCTCGTCGCGCTGCCAGATGCGCCGCGCGGCGTGCTCGCGCTCGCCGTCATTGGTCTCGTTCGCGCGGATCTTGCCGATGGCGTTGCGCGCCAGCCCGACGTCGATGTTGCGCTCATAGAGCAGTTCGATCAGGTCGTAGATCTGGCGGTTGGACATCTTGGCAAAGTCGAGTTTGGCGTAGTACTCGGCGATCTTGTCCTTCCGACCCACATACGTGCCGATCCACTTGATGACCCGTCCGTAGTCGTCGGGCTTCTGGTACTGGTTGAACTGCTGATCCAGGCGCGCCGTCCACTTGTTGACGTCGTTCTCGCAGACGCGGCGATAGCGCGCGACGTTGATCTGAAAGTCGTCCCACGTCGGGTGCTTGCCCTCCATGGTCCGGGCCCAGTAGTCGTAGTAGCGGTCGCGGTTGGCCTTGTCGGCCTCATTGAAGTTGCCGTGGGTCTCGATCGCCACCATCACCCGCGACCAGTAGTTGCCCTCGTCGCCCTTGCGCGGCCCATCCTCGAAGGTGTCGGCCTGCTCGTACAGCTTGCGCAGTTTCGCCTCGTCGGGCATGACGCGCACGTAGGCCAGAATGCACTGGTTCAGGGCATAGCGCACGGCATCGCGGTTGGCGCGCCGGAAGTCGATCGCCACCTGCTCGTAATAGGCGACCGCTTCGGGCCACTTGTCCTGGCGGACGAGGTTGTCGGCCAGGCGGTTAATCGCCCCGGCGGCCAGAAAGTGCTTACGGTAGTCGGCATCCTGCGCCATCTCGGCCCAGGCTTTCATCGCCTCGGCCGCTTCGCCATTGTCCCAGTGGCACGCGCCCGTGTAGTAGAGCGCGCCGCCCGCGTAATCGGTCGCGTTCGGAAAATAGTCCAGGACCTCGTTGAACACCTTGATGGCATCGTAGCGCTTGTTGTCGCGCTGCAGCGACCGCCCCTTGCGCAACAGCGCGTATGGAACGGCTACCGATTTCGGGTACTGCAGGATGAACGCATCATACTCCGCCGCCGCGCGGCGGAACTCTTGGGCCGCAAATACCTTGTCGGCCTTGGCCAGCAGGACGCCCTCGAAGGTGTCCAGTTTCTTGAAGTCCTCTTCGGACAACGAGACCTCGCCACGATCATCTGACCCGGCACGGGCGGGCAGCGCCCACGCCGACAGCAGAACCATCGCCACAAGCCCAATTACACGCACTGACACGATGAACTCCCCTGGCACGTCATGCCTGCCGCTCCTCTTTGAAACCACATAATTAGCACTTTCCGTGCCACGCCAAACACAGAGCCCGCGTTCGTCGGCCGGACGACCCCGCACACCCTAGTCAATGGCGAGATCTGCCTCGCCGAAAATGATCGTCCCCCACATGGCGGGCTCCAAACGCGCTTCCACGGCCTCATCGCTGGTTCCGGTTGCCGTCTTGTTGGCCCAGTACATCCGCTGCTTGACCTGGTGCCCATCGCTGCTCGTCAGTACACCCCAGTCGCCGCGCAGGCGCAGGCCCGGGCGGATGCTGAGTCCCAGCGTATGCAGCGGAATGGCCGCCTCGACGGTGAAGTCCCTGTCGCCCCGCACGGCGACGCGGGCGTCCGTCAGCCGCACGACACGATCAAAGCGGGTCTCGCCCGCGGCGGCGGTCCGCGTGGCCCAACCCTCCGAAGCCGCGGCGGCAGGCATCACCGGCTGGTAGAGCACGACCTCGGGCTTGCCGTTGACCGACGCGATCAGCAGACGCAGATCGCCGGCCGCCGGCTGCGCGCGCGTCGACGCGGCCTTCGCATCGGTTCCCAACTGCAGGTCGACTGCGGCGCCCGTCTTGAACAACCGCTGATAATCCGAGCCGTCGTTCGCAAACGGCCCCAGCCCGCGCGCGGTCCAGCGCAGGTAGAGGCTCTCCTTGTCATAGGCCATCGCGAACACCACGGTGCCGTCGGCATCGATGGCCTCGGACGATGGCCACTCGTGCGGCGCCGGGTCGCCGTCGATGCGAGGCGGCACGTCGACCGAACGCGCGTTGATCACGAGCGCGCGGCTTGTGAGCTGGCGCTGCGCGCGCGCGCCCTCCCATACCTGCACGGACTTCAGGTCCGCGGCCGTCACCTGCAACTCGGACTGGAAGCGGCGGAAACGCTCGAGCCCCTTCACCTCGATCACGCTCATGTGCGAGAACCCCGCCACGATGAAGTAGCGGTTGTCGGGTTCGGTACGAGTGAAGAACCCGTGGAAGTGCTCCTGGTTGGCCGACATCGGATCGAGCCGCATGCCGGGTTGGGCGACCGCCGGGCCGATGAAGCGCGACACACCGTTGTTCTTGTGCAACAGCACCTGTGCGGCCGGAAGACCATCGGCTGTCCAGAGGTTCCATTCGCCGGTGTTGGCGTGAATGACAACGAACTCGCCGAGTTCGCCCTGCGGGGCGACTTCGTGTCCGATGATGGCGAACTGGTTGTCCACGCGGCCGGGCTCCCAGGACGGGATGTAGAGTCCGGACATGCCCGCGCCGGCAGGATAACTCCAGCGCAAGGCGCCATCGGGCGCCGTCACGAAGTTGTAACTGCCCTCCATGTCGGCGGGGGTTCCGCCCAGCGTGAAGAAGCTGCCATCTGTCAGGCGCAGGTGCGGCGCGCCGGGTATGGCCCGCGGCTCGTAGACCGGCACACCATTCGGCAGAAACGCCTTCACGCGGTAGTGGATGCCGGGCCCCGTGCACCCCAGGCTGTAGTCAAACCGCCCCACACCCTCAAAACGTTTCGGTCGCGGCGCAAACTGTACCTCGTCGGGCTCGACGGTTTCGTTCGCATTGCGATCAGACCACGCGAAGACGAACTCGCGCGGCACCGCGCCAGCCAGCATCGAGACAATCTGCGACCGGCGCAACGGCTCGAAGAACTCCGCACTGCCCATCGCAGCGACCATGCGGACGGTCCCCTTCGCATTGTCGTAGATGTAGACCACGCCATGCGACTGCCGGTCGTTCAACGACAGCGGCGCCGTCGTCAGGTACGTCTCGGGGCGCTCCTTCACGCGCAGCGCGACCAGGTCGCCGCCCAGATCGGTCGCCATGAGCCCGCGAACGAACGAACGGTGCTTCTGCCAGTCGAGTCCGAATTCAACACCGCCGTACCACATGCGCGTGGCATCGTAGCGGTTGATGTTCCCGCCACCGCCGCCGCCGTACATCGTGTTGCCGAAGATCTCCTTCACGAGCGCGCCCTTGCCATCATACTGCACGATGCGCCGCGGGTAGTTCTGGTTCTCCAGCACCCAGAGACTGCCCTGCCGGTCGACCGTCATGCGGTGCACACTGTTGAAACGCTCGGGGTCCCATGGCCCCGCCTGGCGGCCGCCGCCTTTGCCGACGGTGCGCAGCAGGCGGCCGTCCGGGGCGAACACGCGCAACGGCGGCGGCACGCCGTCGCTCCACCCGTTTACGTAGATGGATCCGTCCGGCCCGACAGTCATGGTGTTCGGGTTGCAGTCGGCCACGACGGTCGCAACGTCGCCGCTGGCCGGGTCGATGCGCACGATGTCGGTGTGCGGCCGGTTGATTGCGTAGATCTTGCCGTCGGGGCCGCAGCTGAGTCCGTGCCAGCCGATCGCCGCCGGAATCTCGCGTTCGAGCGCGCCGGTCTGGCCGTCGCGCACCTCGATGCGCTGGTAGACGAGTTTGTCCACGGCCGGCTCGCCGCCCTCGTACTGCAGCGGCGCCACGCCCAGCACACGGCACAGCCGTGTGTCGAGCTGGGCCGCGTACGATTGCGTGTAGTGCATGCCGTGCTCGGACCGGCCGTCGTGTTTGCGGCACTCGGCCCCCTTCTCGCCATGGTCCATCCACTGCTGCACCACGCGCAGCCGCACGCCCCGGGTGGTGATCTCCTCGTTGAAGTCGACCATGCCGTCCATGTAACGCGCGTACTTGTTCATGTCGTCCGACGGGTAGTAGGCCGAGCGCCGGCGCTGGCGGTACGTCGCCACATGACGCCAGCCGGTCTGACGGCTCTTGCTGTCCAGCGCGGGCCCTTCGAGCGGCAATGCGCCCGTGGCCTCGCCCTGCCACACGTCGACTTCGGTCACCGCGCCGTCGATCTCCTTGACGGCCAGCCCCGTGAGTTTGCGGCTGTCGGGCCATTCCATCACGTAGATGCCGGGGTTCTCGGCCCCCAGGGCCTCGCGCCGCTGCGCATCCCATTCGCCGGCGGCCGTGATCTCGCCGCCGTTCACGCGCACGTTTCCGCCGGCCGCCACGGCGTTGCTGAAGCGCCGGCGCAGCACGCGCAGGCCCTCGATACGTGCGTACCATTGGTTGCGCTCGAGTTTGCCGGTGGCCGCGCGCCGCTTCCCGGCCTCGAGTTCGTCGGGCGTCTTCAGCGCCCCCTCGAGCAGATCGCTCACGTCGTCGGGCTCGGCCAGTCCCGGACGCGTGATGCCGGGACGCGTGAAGCTGATGCGCAGGGCGCGCGTGCGGGTGTCGGGCGGCGCCGGCAGGCAGTTCCACACACCCGGCCGGGGCGGCGCCGCGAAGGCGACCCAGTCCTGTTCGCGGGCGGGTTGCGGCGGGTACGGCGCCCGCGCCGACAGCACGCTCAGCCGGACTTCATCCTTGCCGCCCGGATGCGGGAAGACCACGCTGCCGATCGGCACGGGCTCCTTGAAGGCGATGACCAGGTACTGCGTGGGGCCGTCGCCGGCGGTGCTCTCCAGGTCGATGCGGCCGTTGCCCTTGGGGTCTGCGGCGTTCGGATTCTCAATCTGGCCGGGCGGCTGGCCCTTCACGCGCAGCGCCCGCAGGAAGTCGTCGGAGGCCGGCCTGGGCAGGCAGGCCGCGAGGTCGACCTGTCCCTCGTTGAAGGCATTGTCCAGGAACTCCTCGCCGGTGAATCCCAGGTAGATCTTGCCGGCTGCCGCCGCCATGCAGGAGAAGTGCCCACGCCGTTCCGGGTTGATGCGCACGGGTGCGAGGCGCTTCACCTCGCGTGTGGCAGGCTCGAGCCGGTAGAGCACGTCGTCGCTCGACGCCACGTAGAGTGCGCGGTCATCGCCCGCCATCTGCCCGACGCCCAGCCAGGCGCCGAAGTCATGTTTGCCCCACTGTTTCCTGCCGTCCAGATCGCACTCGATCAGGCAGACGCCGGCCTCAGCCATGGGGGCGCCGAAATAGACGCGGTCGCCGACGGTGGCCACGGCCCAGTTCTGGCTGTGATCCGAGAGCCAGCCGTGCGCACCCGAGTGGCCCTGCAGCCAAGGCGTCCGGTCCGGCCAGAGCTGGTCGACGTTCGGATAGGGCGTCATGCCGTAGAGGAGCTGCGGCGCAGGGCCGGCAATGCCGCGCAGACGGTACGTGCCCGGGGGCACGCGGTTGCCCGCGGCATCCTTCAAGTCCCACGGTTCTTCCGCCGGTCCGGCCGGGCGTTCGACCTGCGCCACGATGTTCTTGATGCGCCGGCCTGTTGCGTCCTCAAGCACCAGCGCCACCTGGCCGTCCACGGGAACGGTGTAGCGGAACCGAAAAGGCGAGCGATCTTCCTGCGCGGACAGTTTCGGGGCCTCGGCCTGCTGCAGGTCGGAGAACGCGGCGAGCCCATTGAACCACAGGCTGGCGCTCTCCTTCTCCAGTTGTCCGATGCGCACGCGCACCGCGCGCACATCCGTCGCCGGCAGCGTGAGCCAGCGGTACGAGCAGGCCCAGTAGCGGTAGTCGTGGCGTGTCACGGCCTCGCGCGTCGGCGGCCACGGTCGCCAGCCCGCATCCTCCGCCAGCGCGGTCGCGCCCGCATCGACGGCGGCGGGCAGGTACTCCACCTCCAGCGCAGTTGCATTTGAGCGCAGGAACAGTCCGTCGACACGCCGCGGTTCCGGCCAGGACAGCACGAACCACGCGGGGTCCTTGGCCGAAATGGCGCCGCCCCTGGCGCCGACGCGCGTCTCCCATCCCTTGCCCGCCACGATGGCCATCGGATCGCCGCCGGCGAAACCGCCGGACGCCACGGCCTGGGCAACAGGCGTGATGTTGGCCAGGCGCTGACGGAAGAAGCGCCAGTGGTCCACGCGCGAGACACCTGCCACACGCACATCGCGATACAGGAACGCCCGCGTCTGCGTCCCCGGCGGCAGGACGGCGAAGCGCGTAACCGGTTCGCTGGGTCCAAAGACAACCGGCAGCCACTGCTCGGGCTTGGCAGGGTCGGGCGGCACAGGGGCATCGGGCCGCGCGTACCAGACTGCGCCGTTGTTCCGCGAACCGGCGAACTTCTCGTCGGCTACATCCACGCACAAGGCCCCGACCGCCACGGGTTGCATCAAGGTCACAAGATAGTCGAAGCGCGTCTCGCCGCCCTCCGCGGCCTTGCCGCCCACCCACCGCACGGCTTCGCCGTTGGCGCGGGCGTCGTGGAATCCGAGCACGTGGCGCACGGTCTCGGGCGCCACGTTGGAGGCGACGCCATCGCGCCATTGTCGGCAGTGCTCGCTGTCGATGGCATCGGGCTCAAAGGCGGGCGTGAAGCCGTACGCAACCCCCGCCGTCAGCAGCACGAGGGCGGCGATACGAAGCGACCCCCTGACAATCTGATCACTCATGACGCGCTCCATTCGTCGCTAGAACAAGAGAGGCAAATACGTTGGCGTCTCGGTGCAGGGTGGAACCTGCCCGGCGGCCACGGCGTAGAGACGCTCGTGCGTCTGTCGTGCGGCCGACGCCAGCGCCTCGTAGGGCCGGTGGCAGACGTCGAGAAACCCGATGTTGTAGTTTTCGCCGTCGAAACGCCCCTGCACCGGCTCATCATACAGTGTGAACCAGTGCGCGCCGACGCACCACGGCAGAGCCGCCGCGTCTTCCAGATACAGCCGGTAGGCGCGGCCACGGTCGGCCTGGTTGCGCACATGGCCAATGCCGCTCGCGGGCAGGCCGGCGTCCAGCGCGCCGAAGTGCCACTCGCCGATGATCACGGGCTTGCCCGTGTTGCGGCTGAACGGCTCCAGTTCGCGCCGCACACGCTGGCTGTACCCGTTCACGCCGATCACGTCAAACGAGGTCATGCCACGCTGCGCCCACAGGGGCGGCGAGGTGTAGTAGCGGCCGCCCAGGTTCAGGTGCCTGGGGTCGACCGCCCGGCAGGCCGCGCTCAGTCCATCGAAGAACCGTGCGACCACAACCGTGCTGAACGTTTCCAGGTCCGCGCGGGCGCCGGCCGTCGGACGGAACGGCCACGGCCCCTCGGCGACGGTTTCGAAGGTCAGCCCGGGACACGCCCAGGCGGTGGCCAACGCCGCCGCGTCGCTGTACTGTCCGGCCAGCGCCTGCGCAAACGCGCGCCGCGTGTGACTGGGTGCGCCATTCGCGAGGATGCCCTGCATCAGTGGCTCGTCGACAAACCCCCACTGCGGCTCGTTCATCAGGAAATAGCCGATCAGGGCCGGATCGGCCGCCGATTGACGCAGCGGCTCGGCATACGCCGCGCAGTCATCGTCAAATGCCGGATGGAACACGTCGGGCATGTCGCGGAAGACGGCGGGGGTCCGGGGGAAGTCGGGCTCAAGCTGCCGCACATAGGGGAAGCTGTGCCGACTGGCCACCTGCCAATCGGACCAGTTGCCGAACGTGTTGAAGCCGATGCGCCGCATCTCGGCGATCGCCGCCACCTCCCACTTGGCGCGGTAGTCGGGGCCGAAGGCGCGCATCAGGTTGGCCTGCATGAAACTGAACTGGCGCTTGAACCCGCCGAACTCACCCATGCGGCTGAACGCCTCGGCGAATTCGCCGTCCGGCGCGGGCAGCCACGCATGCGCGCATTCGATCCCCTCGTACGCGGCTTGTCCGCCAATGCCGGCGCAGTCGGGCCCGGTCGACCAGAACGGGTGGCCCTCCGGGTCGACCAGCCACCAGCGCCGGCCGTCGTGCTCGGTGCGGAAGACGCCCGTCGCATCGAACCGCACGCCGGCGTCGCCGCCCCAGCGCGAGAAGGCGACCGGCCAGCACGCGTGCGGCGCCTCGGCGTGCTGTCGCCGCAGCCGTATCACCATCGCCGCCTCGTCGCGCGTCTTGCCCGGCCAGGTCTTGAGGGCATTCTGACCGAGCGCATCCACCAGCATACCCTTGGGCAGGAACGGCGCGGACAGCAGCTCCGGCGCCTCGACCGTTGCGGCGATCGGCGTCATGCACCAGCGCACGGCCTCCGGCGGCTTCCGCAGCACGAACAGGCGGCAGCGGTCGACGCGACGCAGGTCGACGCGATCCCGACAGCAGATAATGTTCTTCCAGGCGCCTTCGCGCGGGTAGCCGCGCGTGTGCTGGTCGACCAGATTGAGCGGCAGGCGCATGCGGGCCTGGCACTGATTGAGGAAGCCGAACCAGACGCCGAAGGTCGGACCGGCCTCGCCTTCGGCAAGTTCGAGCTGGAACATGGCGGTCGCGGTGCCATCGAGCAGGAAGTCGGCGGTCAGATACCCGAACGCCGCCAGTGTACCGGCGGGGAACGTGCACGCAAGCCCGTCGCCCTCGGACGCCGCGACATGCCAACGCGCGCCCGCCAGCGGAGCCGGCGCATCGTCGCGCTCAATGCCACCGGTCAAGGTCCACGTGAAGTCCATGCGATATACTCCAATCAAACGGGTGTCCAGGCCTTCAACCACGCCGCCAGGTCCGGCTCCTGCACGCTCTGCGGTTCGGTCTCGAACTCGACCTTAATCACCGTATCGGCCGCGTCGGGTGGACGCACCGGCAGACCGGACAGAATCAGCCGGCCACAGTAAGGGTCCTGCCGGACCGTCACCGCCGCGCCGGTTGCGAGCAGCGAAGCCCGCCGCACGGGGGTGGCCACGCACGGAATCACCGCCTCGCTTCCCGGCCAGCGGAAGACGTGCAGATAACCGGTCGTCCCCTTGCGCGTCCACGGCCCCAGATGCCAGGCCGCCTGGGTGAATTGGTTATGGAACACCAGCCGTTGCGAACCGTAGATGGACTCGCCATTGGCGCGCATCCAGCGCCCGATCGCCTTCAGGCGGCCGACCTCTTCGGGTCGGATGGTGCCGTCCGGCCGCGGCCCGACGTTCAACAGCAGATTGCCCTCGCCAACGGCCGCGCTAACCAGATTCTGCACGAGTTGGGGCCTGCTCTTCATGTTGGGGTTGTGGCGGGTGTACCCCCACCCCGATGCATCGCCGATGGTCATGCAGGATTCCCAGCCGCGGCCGGCCGCGCTTGCGGTCACATGTTGCTCAGGGGTGTCAAGGTCCTCCGGCACGCCGCAGCGGTTGTTGATCAGGATCTGCGGCTGAAGACCACGCACCATCGCATTCAGCTCGCGCGCGCGCCAGAATGCGGCGATATCGACCTTCTTCATGCCATGGGCAACCCAGTCGCCATCGTACCATAGCACGTCGATCTTGCCGTAGTTCGTCATCAACTCGCGCACCTGTGCATGCGCCTGGCTGACCAGCGCAGCCGCGCTGTCGGGATGGCGTTCGGGCTCGAAGTAGCCGGGAAAGCGCCAGTCCAGCAGCGAGTAGTAGATGCCGACGCGCAGCCCGGCTTCGCGCAGCGCCGCCACGTATTCGGCCACAAAGTCGCGTCGGGCGGCCGTTTTCACGGAGGTGAAGTCCGACACCTGGCTGTCGAACAGGCAGAACCCGTCGTGGTGCCGCGCCGTCAGCACGGCGTACTTCATCCCCGCCTCGGCCGCCAGGCCGGCCCACGCCCGGGCATCGAACTTGCGGGCCGTGAACCGCCGCGCCAGCTTGGCGTAATCCGCCGGTCGGATGCGCTCGTTGAACTGCACCCATTCACCGCGACCCAGAAGAGAATAGAGCCCCCAGTGGATGAACATCCCGAAGCGGGCCTCGTGGAACCAGGCAAGCCGTTCGGCATAGGACAGCGCGCGCGCCAATTCGCTCTCGTGTGTGTTCATCCCATACCTCCGGCCATCGTGGACTCTGACGTGAGACGGATGCCGGCGGGGGGTCCGCTGGTCTCAACACACGCCGTCGCCACGTGTTGCCCCTGCTTCCAGCCCCGGGCGGTCAGTGCGCCGGGGTGATAGGGAACGCGCCATTCGAGGTGGCGCGCCTTCTGGACCGTCTGCCGCCCCAGCGTCGTGCCGTTGAGGAACAGCTCGACCTCGTCGCAGTTCGAATGCACCCAGACCGCGATCACGTCGCCGTCGCGGCCGGGCCAGTTCCAGTGCGGAAACAGGTGCAACACCGTGCGGTTGCTCCACCAGGCCTGGTAGTAGTGGAATTTCCAGCCGGCGTCCATCAACAGCCGTTCGCGCGTGTGGGTGTGCATCTCTGGGTTCATTTCATGGTCCGTAATCAGGTTTCCGGCTAGTCGTAGATCTCGAATTCCCACAACGAGTACCCCCAGGGACTCCCGCGCTCCCTGAGGTCCAGCCGCACGTAACGTCCCGTGGCATTGAGATTCGGAAGATCATCCACGCCTCCTTCGCCATCCGTCACCTCGCGCACCGTGGTCCACGGGCCATCGGGGGAGTCGGCAACCTGCACCGCAAAGGCTCTGGCATAGGCGGGGTCCCACCGCAGCAGGACGCGATGGATCTCCCTCCGGTCGCCGAGGTCAACCGCGGCCCACTGGGGATCGCGGAACGCGCTTGACCAGCGGGTGGCGCGGTCGCCGTCCACGACCGCCGCGGCGGTTCCCGGGGATTGGGAAGCATGCGTCGACGACACGGTTATCGGCTTGCCGAGCGCCAGATTCGTGCGCGGCTTGACTGCCGGCGGAAGGTCGGGCGTCACGCCGGTCCCCGGCACGTCAACCGTGCAGGTGCCAACGTTCCAACCGTCGACCGTGAGGACCGGCTCGTCGCCAGCCAGATCGCCCGCTGCGTATTCCACCGTCACCTGGCGGGACGCGCCCGGCAGGATGGAGAAGGCGTTGTCGCCGTAGAAGCACGGGCGAACCGGTCGCCCCAAGTTCCTGCCGCCGACTTTGAGCCGTACGAAGAACGCCAGATGGGATGTCAGATTCGTGAGCCCGACGGTCATTTCATGCTGCCCGCCGCGGGCCTGCAGCGCGGTGGTCGCCCGCAGTTGTGCCGCCGGCATGTCTCCGAGCGCGGTGAACGGTCCGTCCGCTCCGTACTTCGGGTCCTTCCTGGCGCGCCAGTAGAGTTGCGAGTCGAGCAGGTCGCCGGCGGTCCCGCGGAGTTCCACCTGGATGAAGTGAACATCGTCCAGGCCGGCCTCGTCTTTCGGCGGGACCTTGAGCACGCCGATCGCGTTCGCCTCCGGCCCGACATCGGTGGTCGCGACTTCATGCCACACCACGCGGCCATCGAGGTTCCGTATCTCCGCGCGGACATCGAGACGGGTTGCGGGTTGCGGCAGGTCGTTCACGACCGACACGTCGTTTTTCCAGTAGTCGTACTGGACATGCAGCGGTTTGTTGCCATGTCCCAGGTAGTACAGCGCGGCGTTGGGCTCCAGGGAATACGTGTAGATCCGGGAGCAGACCTGGGGCTGGGTGGTGTTGATCGTCCAGAAGGCATACCCGCCGGACTTGCGCTCGCCAAAATCCCACTTGTTCCGCTTCCAGACCTCGGCCAGGGAGCGGTAGAGCATCGCGCCGAGCATCTGGCCCTTGAACGCATAGTTCTCCGCGCCAACGCGCCCCGCACGATCAGGCTGCGAGAAGTCGCCGTAGCTGGCACACCCCTCCTGGACGAACTCCACCATCCGGTGGAATCCGCCCCCGTCCTGGTACCGGAAGACCTCCTTGTTCAACGGCCACAGCAGATCCGCGGGCATTTGTTCCCGAAGACAGTCGAAGGGCGGCAGGCACGGGGCGCCGCTTTCGTTATTGAAGCCG
This sequence comes from uncultured Lentisphaerales bacterium, assembly GCA_964417715.1. Lineage (GTDB taxonomy): Bacteria > Verrucomicrobiota > Kiritimatiellia > RFP12 > CAYQJG01 > CAYQJG01. The sequence goes on from CAYQJG010000002.1 coordinate 68,886, forward strand.
GCCAGGGGTCCTTGCGGCCCGGGTCCCCAGATGTCCGAAATCGTGTGATCGTAGACCCCGTTGACGCCGAGGTAGCGGTACGGGTTGCCCCGCTCGCCGAAGTTCTGGGAATTCGGCATGTAGCCGCGCGTGTTGTCAGCCGCCATCGTGACTTCGCGCATCCCCGCGATGTCACCGCCCTCGTTGGCGCCGCAGTAGTAGGCCACGCAGGGGTGTCCCCGCACCCGCAGAACCGCGTCACGCCAGTTCGCCAGGTGGAGGGGCTGATCGTCGGGCGGCTGCACCTGGGATGCGAGACCCGACTCGACCCAGACGAGGATGCCATACCGGTCGCAGGCCTCGAAGAAGGCATCGTCCTCCAGGCCGCTCCCGCTCCAACACCGCAGCAGGTTGACGCCCGCCTGGGCCAGATAGCGGACTTGCGCCTCGTAGCGCTTGGGCGTGTTGCGCAGCATGGCGTCCTGAACCCAGTTGCCGCCGGTGATGAAGAGACGCTGCCCGTTCACGTGGAAGGTGAGTTGGTGATTGAACGAGGTGTCGGTCTGCAGATGGCGAATCCCGAAGGTCGTCCGCTGCTCGTGCGACACGGTTCCATCGGCCGCCACAAAGGCGACGCGAAGGTCGCACAGCTCCGGCTTCCCCCTCCCGACCGGCCACCAGAGGCGCGGGTTGCGAACCACCAACCCGGGATGGTCGCGCGCGGCGAGAACGATCTCGCGTGTCTCACGCGCGCCAAGGGCAACCGGTTCGGTAACACCGCCTCCGGCGAACTCGGCGACGAGCGTACCGGACTGCGCCTGGTCCGTCGCGTTGACCAGAACCGTCCGCAGCGTGAGTTCGGCTGTCGCGCCGGGGATGCTGGTCGTCGCGACGAACGGGTCGCGAACCAGAACGGGGCCGCCGGCAAAGACGCGTACAGCACGGTGAATGCCGATGTTGCGGTCGCGCACTCCGTCGATGAACGTGAAGTCCCACCCCACTGTCTGGATCATCGTGGCGGCGTTGCGGCCGATCGCCCGCGGGTTCCGGGCATCCCCGGGGTGGTCGAGCGGGTACACCTTGACCGCGAGACCATTGGTCCCGACCGTCGCCGCACCCGTGATATCGAACAGACCCCGCTTGAACATTCCAGCCATCCTGCCGACTTCGACGCCATTGACCCACACGTCGGCTTTCCAGTTGATCCCTTTGAGTTCAAGCCAGACCGTCTGGCCCCGGTATTCGGAACCTGCAACAAAGGAGTTTCTGTACCAGTGCGGAAACGTGAACACCGTCCCGGGCATCGAGGCATCCGGGATGAGACCCCGCTCCTTCTTGTTGTTGAGGCCGTAGTAGGGATCGGGATAACGGCCGTCCGCGACGTACGTCGTCAGCAGCGTGCCCGGAACCACGGCCGGCATCCACCCGCGGGCCGCATATCCGGGTCGGGAAATCGCGGCGCCGTCATCCGCAAGCCCCTCCGCGCTGCGAAGCATCCACCCCGCGTCAAGTGCGAGTTCCGGCCGGGTCACGGCGGTCGTGGCCGCGAGGAGGCACCCCACGCGTGCCATGAGCATCAGACTCAGGCAGATGCGCCATCCAGAGAATCGGTTCATCCGTATCGTTAGCGCGCGTTCGCGGTTCATCTCATTTCCAGCAGTCGGGCTGATCGTCCCGGGATGTCCTTCAAACGGAACGCCGCATCGTGTTCTCCGATATCGACGCCGGTCCAGAGATCCACAAGGCGCACCCGCCCGGGAAGCGGGATGGTCCGGTCGATCGGCTGGTCGGTCCAGTTGAGAATGGCGATGCGGCGGCCGTCGGTCCCCATGCCGAACGTGTCGTCGGCAAACCGCATGCGGCCACCGGACGGTGCCAGCAGCCGGCGTAATGTCGCGAGTCGCTCCGGCGTGATCCGCGTCAGGTCGTCGCCGCTGAACAGCATCCCGCCTGTGGCAAGAACCACGGTGGCGTGGAAGATGACTTCGTTCTCGGGCAGGTTGCCCGTCAGCAGCGCGCAATCGGGATCGTTCCACCAGAGGCGCCCGTTCTGCCAGGCGCGCCGCAGGTTCTCGCGGCCGGTGCAGGCGATGCTCGCCCAGGTGCGCTGGATATCACCCGAGGTCCGCTGCCCGTGCACCAAACCGAGCGACGGCCACAGCGGCGCGTTGCAGCCGAGGATGTAGGCGTCGCCCGCGCCGCGCACGATCGCCTCCATGCCGCGTCGGTACGCCTCGACGCGCGTGGCGGTCGGGTCCGCATGACGCCCGCCATGGATGGCGCCCCAGTAGTTCGCGTCGAGTTTGAAGTACGTGCAGCCCCATTCCTGCCGGAGACGCCGGAACAGGGATTCGAAGTGCTCCTGCACGGCCGGATGCGTGCCGTCCAGACAGTACCACGGACCGCGACGCCAGCCGCCAAAACCAACGGTGCTGGAGTCGAGAGGTCGGCCGGCCGCATCACGGATGAACCAGTCGGGGTGCTTCTGGAATATCTGCGACTGCGCCTCCGCAACAAATGGGGCGACCCACAGAGCGGGTTCGAAGCCGCGCTGCCGGATCTCGCGCAGCACCTGTTGCACGCCGCCGCCAAAGGCCGGCCCCGATTCCAACCAGTCCCCCATGCGCGTCTGGTAACCGTCGTCGATCTGGATGTAGCGGAGTTCAGGCACCTGCCGGGCGATGACGTCCAGGTTGGCGGTGATGTCCGCTGCGGTGACTTCCGGACCGAAGCAGTACCACGAACACCAACCGGTCGGCGGCGGGTCGTGACGAAGCCGGGGATGATGTTCCTCGATGGCCGTCGCCAGCGCATCCAACAGCGGGTCGAGATCCGGCCCCGTGGCAACCAGCAATTCCTCCAGATCCCACGACGCCCCGGGCGGCAGTTCCAGGTCCTCCGTGTCCACCGCAACCTGGAGTCGCTCGGCGTTGAAGTGGAAGCGCCCGCTGAATTTCCGGCACGACGTGAACCCCATCAGGATGCGGTCCGCTCCCGGTGGTGCAAGCGCGATCAGGCCGGCCGCGGCGCGAAAACCGGGCGGCTCGGGAATCCGGTAGTGCGTGCGATCCGGATACGGCCCCAGGTCCTCGGGCGCAGCCAGCGTGCCGACTGTCTGCGCGAGCATCTGGAAACCTTCGGCATAAACGGGCGTGTCTGGCGGGCAACCGTGGGCGACGTCGAAGAGAACGACCTCGCGCAGGCGGATCGGCCGGTCAGTCACATTCGTGATTCGTGAACGACAGCGTCGGCCGGACCATGCGCGGACGACGTCGCAACCTGCGACCGACGGGCGATAGCTGTTCAACCGCGCGATCATGTCAGGCACCGTCCTTCCAGCAGGGCGAGCACCCCCGCGTACCACCGCGACCAGCGGTCGCGTGCCACCGGCTCCATCAGCGCGTTGAGCATCGCCTCCTCGACCGAGGCCAGGCAGAAGACGACGCGCCCCGCGCCGAGATCGTGCCGCCAGAGCATCGGGAAACCCGTGTCGTCCGCTGCCACCGCTACCGCGCCATTCGGGTTGAGTTCAAGCCGGCACTCCTCGGGCGTGTGCCAGGACTCAAAGTCCCATGCCGCGCCAAACGCCTGCATCTGGCACTTCCGCTGCATCCGGAAGTCGGCGGGCCGTGCCCCCAGCAGTCGCGCCTGGTCCGGCCCCCACTCGTTCCAGAACGGAGCATGCCACACCAGCCGCCCGCCACGCTCCACCCAGTCGGTCAGTGCGACAGCCTCGTTGGCATCAAGATGGCAACCCGCCACAACAATCGTACGCACGTGAGCCGGGAACGGCTGGCCGCCGCGAACATGGCCGCACTGGATCCCGCTTTGAGCCATGGCGTGGAACGCCGCCAACTTCCGGTTGTGAACAGAACGCGGATCGTTGCCAACACTGGACGGGTTCTCCCGGTTGTAATACTGCTTTGGCCAGTAGAGCGCCACCGGGCGCTTGAGATCGGGTGCGGGGGCCTGCTGCACATCGCGGGCGAAATCGATGAACGGCTGAAGGCCGGGCTTCACGCGGCTCTCTTCGTCCACCAAACCCAGCGTCCCCTCCATCGATGCCCGGATGTAATTGTACGCACGAGACCGGATATCCCTCAGGCACCACCACAGGAACCCATTGGCCCCCGCCTGCCACGCGGACGGCAACACCGCCCGCAGGTAGGCTTCCTGTGGTGCCGCCCCACCCGTGATGAGCGTTCCGAATTCCTGAACCATGACGGCGCCGTGCGGGCGAATCGCCGACACGCCATGCGGCAGGAGAGCGTGCGCCAGAGGGTCGCCGAGACCGTCGAACCTGAGACCTTGCCAGTGCGGCACCGGGTAGCAGTGAAAGCTGTGAAAGTCAGTGCCCAGATCGTCTTCGTAGCGCCAGCCGCAGTCGTTCGTCACGGGTCCGCCGCTGACGCCCGAGACCAGCAGCGCCTGCGGATAGGCGGCGCGCACCGCGCGCGCCACGGACTGACACCAGTGCCGCACCTGCGACGGCTCAGCCGGTTCCAGTCCGTCCAACTCGTTACCGTAGTCGATGCCCGCCAGCCAGGGATGATAGGGTGCCAGCACGGCCGCCGCGCGCCCGGCCAGCGCCGCCGCCCGCTCGACCATGAACGAATCGCTGAATACGTTACGACCTTCCTTCCACGCCGGCCAGAAGTGGCCGCCACTCATGCCCCCGACAACCAGCGACGGCTGGGCCAGCAGGTCGCGCTCCCGAAACCAGCCCAGCATCCGGTCGAGGCGCGCGAAGGCCGTCTCGTCATACTGGCCTGCGACCGGCTCGAACTCCTGCCACCGGAGAAAGAAGCGCACGCAGTTCAGGCCGAGGTCCCGCACGATGTCGAGGTCCCGCCGGATCTCGTCCTCGGGCCACACCTGCCACATCTCCACGCCGCACGACGCCGGCCAGTAGTTCACGCCGACAGGCACGATGCGCACCGCGCCACGCATGAAGTAACCGTCCGGGCTCAACGTAAGGCCTGCTGCTTCGTTCATGATACGGTCTTGTCAACTTATCCTGTAAATGCCGGTGGGCGCGTCGCGGAAGGCTCCGTCGGGTCCGGCAGCGATCCTGCTGCCGTCCGTTTCCTCGATGAGGACCGTCGTCTCATGCCACGGTGCAGGCAGCCGGAAGAGCGGGCAACGGCCGGTGGCGTTCGTGTCGGGAACGACGACGAGTTTGGCGGCGGCCAGCACGGACACGTCGCCCGGCACATGCGTGAAGGCATCGCGGCCGCCGTGCTCGGCCAGCAGCTTCGCTAGGCACCGGTTCCTGGCCTCGAAACCGGGCCGGGCCACGGCGCGCACCATGCCGGCCGCGGCCGCGAACGCCGGCCCCTGGTCGAGTACGATCCGTTTGCGCGACGAGCGGTTGAGCTGCAGCAGGAAATCGCGCGGGCCCCAACCATCGATCGCGCGCACGGGGTTGTGGTTCAGGCTGACCGCGTTCACCGGCGCATCGAAGGTCGTGCCCTCGCCGAAGCAGAGCCCCTCGGGGTCGCACGCCTTGACGCACGCGAATATCTCCTCGATGAACCGGATGGCCATGCGATTCGTGTCGCCGGGGTAACGCATGAAGGCGCGCGGCCTGAAGTCGGGCGGGAAGGCCCACCCCAGGCAATCGAAGAAGATCCCCTTCGCACCGCACTCGCGCATGTAGAAGCGAATCCATTTCTTGGTGTATTCGATGTAGCCGGGGTGGCCGGGGTTGATGTGCGCCAGTTCGGGCTTGTCGGCGTTGCCCCAGGCCGCACAGATGCGGCCGTCGATGCCCCGGATGAACCAGTCGTCATCAATGTCTGCGCCGCCGCGATACATGAGACCGCTGTGACTCATCCAAATCAGCAGCGGCACGCCCTTGTCCGTCAGGCGGCGGCACATCCGGCGGAAGTCATCCACGGTGCCATGGTTCGGATCCGGCTCATAGCCGGTCGGCGTGGTACCGCTCAGCACCGGCCGGTTGGTGACGAGCGAGTAGCTGATTGCGCTCGCCTCGCCCGTTGCGAGCTGCCGCTCCCACGCATCGGCCTGCGCCGCCCACGTGGGCTGATTGTCCCACGCCAATCCCTCGCGCCAGAGCGTCTTGAAGACCCACGCCGGCGGCTCCTCATAGTGAAACGTCACATAGTCGGCCATGAACCGCATCATGGTCTCGTGATCGGGACCGTAGTAGATCTTGATCTCGGGCAGCGTCAGGCTGTCGCCCAGGCCGAAAGGCGCGTGCAGGGTAAAGTCGTAGGCCACGCCGCGGCCGGCCGAGGCGATGTTCAGGATGTACCCCACATGCGGGCGGCGGCAGGTGATGGCCAGCCAGTGTCCCGTGCGCTGGTTGTAGAAGACGCCGCCGTGGATCACCATCACGCCGGGGTAGATGCGGCGCCAGACATTCTGCAGGAAGCGTTTGCAGGTCTCGGGCGTATCATGCTCGTAGCCGACGTGGCCGAACTCGTCGGAAGGTCCGCTGGAATGCGCCGACGGGAAGATCATCCGGGTGTCGTCGCCCCAGAAACCCCAGTTCCAGTTCAGCAGCGCGAACGTGTCGACATACAGCGGGGCCTCAATCACCGGACCACCCGGCCCGGGACACGGCAGGTCGCACAGGTCGGCCTGCTCGCGGCGGATGACATACTGGATGCCCAGGCACGGATGTTCGAGGTTCGTGCGCACACCCATCGAACGCGCAATGACCAGGCCCCAGCCCGCGAAGTGATCGACGAACCGCTCGCCCTTGAGGCGCGCCCAACGGGCCAGCGACTCGGACGCGTCGGCGGGCTGGTGCAGGCGCGTTTTCAGGGGCAGGCCGTTGACCAGCAACTCGGCGGCGCAGGGACACTGCGCATCGAGCAGTTCAGCATCGTAGAGCCTGACTGAACGCACCAGCCCGGTGCGTTCGTCACATGCGATTTTGAGGGGTTGGTTCATCCGGATTTGTCTCTATTGCGGCGGCATTGTTGATGTAGAGGAGCGGGCGATTCTCAAGGAGAAGCTCCGCGCGGCCATCCTTAAGCCGCAGATCGGCGGCACGGCCCATGTGATCGGTAACCGTAACCGGCTTGCTGGCATCCAGCGGCCTGATGGCGAGGGTGATGGCTCTGAGTTGGGGGTTGCTCTTGAGCCGCGTGAGAACGAGGACGTCCTCCTTGCCGCGAGCGAAGTGGCTGGCAAGGTAGTCGTCCTTCCCGAGTGTGACTGCGGCGGCGAACCGGCCGGGGCCGATGCAGTGGGCGCCGACGGAGAACCCGACGCCGGCGGGGCGAAGGGTGAAATCGGTCCTGCACAGGCCGCCGTACTCCCCTTCGCCGGCGGGACCAGGCAGGCTGACGTGCATGAAGAGAAAACTGCGCTGGATGCCGTTGGCCAGGGCGATGGAGGGGACTTCGGCCCTCTCTTCGGTGTCCCAGATGGGGAGGGAGATGTTGTGCTTCCTCAGGAGTTCCTGCCAGTTCCGGATTTCCGGCAAGTCGTTGACGTAGTGAACCGAGACCGCATCGAGGTGCCTGGCGAGGCCCTTGGCGAAGAGGCCGTCGACAAGGGCGTTGACGTGAACGAAACCGCATCCGAGAACCCTGGCGTCGGGGTTGCCGGCCTTGATGGCCTGACTGGTGTTGACGACGAGTTCGAGAAACTCGTCGGGGGTACCGGGCCAATAGCCGAGCTCGGGTTGGTTGGGCTCGTTCCAAATCTCCCAGGCGGAGATGTCGCTGCGGAAAGTGGCGGCCAGGTTGCTGATGAGGGCGTTCCACTCGGCGTAGTCGCGCGGCTTGACGCGGTTGCGGAGTTCGCCGGCATCGCGGATCGTGCCGGTTTCCTGGGGACGCGAGGAGAGCGCCGTGGGCATCTGGCAGATCTCGCCCATGATGGACAGGCCCTGCCTGCGCAGGGCTCCGACATAGGTCCTGGCAAGCGCGGGGTCGCAGGTGACGGCGAGCGAGCCGTCGCGCCGGGAAACCCTGATCTCCCCGAAATCGTAGGCGTAGAAGTTCAGGCGGACCCAGGAAGCGCCGAGCAGGCGGAGGCTGTCGGCGGCGTCGGTTGCGGCCTGGGCGTGATCGCCGCGCTTGAACCAGATGGGTGGCGTGTACATGACGCCCCATGGGGAGGAGGGGTCGGCCCTGGCGGGCGGGAAGACGATGCCAATGGAGGTGTCAATCTTGCTTTCAACGCCGTCGGCGACGACGACGGCGGTCAGGCGGTAGTGCCCACGGCCGGGGAACGGGGGGGCAAAGGCGGCTTGACCACGCCCGGCGACGACAGGAATGCGGAGGGTGCCCTCGTCCTTCCAGGGGCCGTCGGTTTCCTGGATGACATACTGGGCGATGGCGTGGCCGGGGGCGTTGGTGACGGCGATGGCAAGGTCCGGCTTCTCGGCGTCGGTGAAGGCGTGACCCAGGCGCGACGAAAGGACGCTGGCCTGGAAACTCGCGGCGGATGCAGACGCCGCGAGCGACAGGAGAAGGAGGGGTGTGTGGGCGAGACTGGACATTCCTCACTCCGGCTTCGCGGTCCCCCACATGTGAGGCGTGGCCATGATCTCGCCCGGAACATCGGCCACCAGGCCCGTGGCCTTGTTCGCCCAGTAGACGCGCGCCGCGCGGTTGTCGCCCTTGGCATCGGAGAAGATGACGCCCAGGTCGGCCCTGTAGGTCTTCCCACCCACCGGAGTGAAGCCCAGCATCGCCAGCGGCACGGCCGCCTCAACCGTGTAGCCGCCACTGCGACGCGTGATGACAACCTTTGCGTCGTTCAGCACGTCCACGCGATCGACCGTGTGCGAGCGCCACGGACAGGTGAACGTGACCGGAGCCTTGTCGCCCTTGACCTTCCAGCGATACAGCACCGCCACGGGCTTGCCCTCGAAAACCGACATCAGCAGACGCAGGTCGCCCGTCGCTGCCTCCGTGCGTTTGGCATCGGCCCCGGCATCGGTCGCGAGCTGAAGGTCAACCGAGTCGCCGGTGATGAACAGCTGGTTGACGTCCTTGCCGCCATTCACCATCGGGTTGCTGTCGCCACTCACGTCGTACGCCAGGTACAGGTTCGCGGCATCAGCGGCCAGCGCGGCCCGCACCCGGTAGGGCCCGGACGCCCAGGCGACGAAACGGTTCGTCGCGAACCCGGTCAGCTTGCCGTCGAGCGCCGGCGGCGCAACGGCTTTGGCAATGACCAGTGCGTTCTGCGCCGCGGCCTTCGCCACACGTTGCTGCAACAGGCTTTCGGCGGCCTGCACGTCCTTCGCGGTCACCTTCAGCGGGGCGCCTGGCAGGGCCTTGAGGCTCTCAACACCATTCAGTTTGATCAGGTTATAGGCCGTGAAACCGGCGATAAGGTAGTACTCGTTGCTCTTCTCGGCCTTGAAGAAGTGGCCGCCGAACCATTCACTGCCCATCGTGACGCCGCCGAGCGGCGTGCCGCGCCGGGCTTCATTCGGCCACGGGTCGCTGCCCAACCGGCAGTCCTGGAAGACGCTGGCCACGAACAACCCGTCCATGGTCATCAGGTAGAGGCGCCCCATGTTCGAATGCATGCCGAACACGGTGCCCACGGGCGTCTTCGCCCGACCCACGCAGCCGAGCGTGCCCACCAGCGTATCGTCGCGGTCCGGAATCGGCGCGTTGTGCGATCCGTGCACGCCCGACCAGTTGTCCTGGTAGGTCCAGAGCAGCGTGCCGTCGTCACGCACGCCGGTCATACCGGTCACGCTAATGCCGTCGGCCGCAACGTAGAAGGGCCCCGGCAGGCGCGCGTCCTGGCTCACGAGCTTCTGATTCGCGAGGTCCCAGATCGGCGCCCCGCCCTTCGTCCAGCCCTTCACCGGCGTCTTCGTCAGGAACGGTCCGCGCGGGTCGCCGCCCTGCGGGCCAAAACTCTCCGTCGCGATGCTCACGATGCTGAAGTCGGCGTCCAACCAGTGGCTGCCGAAGTAGCCGGACGTGCCCACCGGGTACTTTATCTTCTCCCACCCCGTCCACCGCGATCCGGTCGTCACCTCATCGGCCTGCGCGGCGCCGTCGTCGTTCAGGTCGGACCACACGAACGTATAGCTCGCGTACCCGTGCACGCCCGGGGGCACCGCCGGCAACGGGAGACCCTTGAACCCGCCCAGGTCCTTCACGAAGGGCGTCCCCATCGCCGCGACGGCGCGCAGCGTGTCGCCCGTGCGCAGGTAGAGCCGACCGGTCTTGCTCATCATGTACTCGCGGCCCTGGATCTTCATCAGTTGGCCCGAGACATCGCCGAGCGCGGCCACGACGTGTGCGCGGTTCGTGGCGTAGTCCAGGCTGAACTCGCAGCCGCTGCCGAAGACGCGCATCTTGTCGTCGGGATCGGCGTTGGCGCCCGTCCCGCCGTAGCCCGCCGGGCCGATGAAGTCCTTCGCGAGTTTGCCGTCCGCGGTCCAGACGCTGATCCGTTTGGGCGAGCCGTCCTCCTCGGCAACCCACAGCCGGCCGCGGGCATCAACCGCCGGGCTGATCGGATCCAGCAAGCCGTCAGGCTGCCAGAGGCCCGTGCGCGGGCGGCCGCCCGGCCGGCCGATGGCCTTCACGAACACGCCGGCACGGTCGTAGACGCGGACCTGCTGTGTCTTGCGGTCAACCAGGAAGACGCGTCCCTCGGCGTCGACGGCCATGCCGTCGGCCCAGTCGGGCAAGGCCGCGCTGACAACCGGCTGAAGCTTCCCGTCGACGACCTTCAGCACCTTGCCGTCCGACCACACGTGCAGCACGCCGGCGGGGTCATAGGCGATACACCCGACCTTGGGGACGGGCAGTTCGCCGACCACGGCCGCCGTCTGCTTGTCGTAGAAGCGCACCACGCTCGGGAGATTCGTACTGGGCATCGGCACGGCCAACCGGTCGGGGCCGGCTGCGATGCACGGAATCCACACCGCCGGCTCGCCCTCCTTGAAGAGCGGCACCTTCAGCTGCGGCCCGCCCGCCGTCGCGAACGGCGCATACTTTCCGGTCTTGAGATCCAATCGCGCCAGCATCGGTTTGACATCCCACGAGCTCAGGTACACGTAGGCGTACTCGGCATCCGCTGCCAGGGAGTGCACGCCGGCCAGCGTGCGATCGCCCCAGCGTTTGCGGCCGTCGAGATCGACGCCGATGATGGAGTAGCCGGATTCGCCGCGTTCGGCGCCAAGCACCAGCATGTCGCCGCCGGCGGCGACGGCGCGCGGCGCGCAGTGATCGCTCAGCCAGGCCCCCGTGCCGTCGCCGGTGTCCCACGGCGGCACGCCCGGCGTCCCATAGGTCGCCTCATAGACCGGGTCGATGCCCTGGTGCACGAGTCCACGGAACCGGTACGCGCCCGGCGCCGCCAGCTTCCCGGTCTCATCCGTGCCGTCCCAGTAGTCGACCTGCGCACCTTTCGGGCGCGGCGCCATGCCGATCAGGTTCCTCACCCGCCGCCCCTGGTCGTCCTCGATCACCAGCGTCGCAAAGCCGTCAAACGGCATCGTGTAGGCCAGCTTGATCGTGCCCTCGGTCTTCTGCAGGATCGAGCCCGCCCGGACCGTGTAGTCGGGTGCCGGCAGGTTCAGCCTTCCCTTGGGCTCCAGGATCACGGGGCCCCAGTTGCTCTCGGCCGTCCAGAAGAACTCACGGCTGGCCGCGCCCGGCTTCACCAGGTCGGCATAGCGGTGGATCGGGAAGGTGCGCCCGTCCGGACCGCCCCACAGGAACTCCATGCCCATGTTGAACTGCTCGCCGGCCACGTACCGTGTGCGTTCGGAGACGGCTTTGCCATCTGCTTTCCAGCGGATGTTGCCCCCGGTGATGAGTTTCCACGGCACGGCCAGTTCCTGCGTGTAGCTCTTGCCGTCGTCGCCCGGACGGAAAGCTTCCTGCGCGCCGACATCCACCGCGTTGGCGGCGGCAAACGGCTCCAGCCGCGGCATGTAGAACGGATGCTTGCTCTCATGCATGCCATACTGGATGTTGATCACGGGCTTCCCGGCGGCGGTGGAGTACCAGCAATCCAGATGCATCGGCACATCCGTCTTGAGCCGCAACTGCACGCAGTCGCTCTTCCAGCCGGAGCCGATTTCGAAGTTGGCGTCCACGCGGTTCTGCAGCGGCGTCGGGTCGCGCCACTGGATCGACAGGTAGAAGGCATCGCGGTCGTACATCGCCGCGACCTTGGCCGAATACGTGCCGCGCGTCCGGTAGTTGGCGAAGACCTCGATCTGTCCACTCAGATCCCAGTCGTCGAGTTTGCCGTCCACGACCACGGCGCCCGGCGGCGGCACCGCGTGAAGCGCGTTGTTGTCCGACTGCTGCGCCTGAGCGAGTGCCGCAACCAGCGCCGTGCACGCAATAGCCGCCAGCAGGCGCATCTGTTTCAGGTCCATCGCCGTCCCCCTGTTTGTTAGCTGCACACCGTACCCCCGAAATCGTTGCTCGTTGCTCCGCCCGGTCCAGCTTCGCGCCGCCGCGAGGAGCCGCGCGAGATGAGCCGGTGATGCACCATCACGCGGCTCGGTCCCGCCTGGCCGCGCAGCACGCGTTCCATCAGGCGCGCGGCCTCAGCCCCCATCTGCTCCAGCGGCGGCCGCATGGTGGACAGGTCGGCCCGCCGCTCGTAGTCGTCGAAGCCGATGATGCCGTAGTCGACGCCGGCCTTGAGCCCCTGTTCGGTGGCCGCCTGCATGAAGCCCATCGCGGCTGCATCATTGGCGGCGATCACGCCGACACCCGCCACCAACCCGTCGCGCATCAACGCCTGGGCTGCTTCGTGGGCCAGCGCCTGCTGCCTGAGAGAGTAGCCGCGCTCCAGCAGCGACGCCTGAACCCGGGGCCAGACATCGAGCACAACTGCGGGCGATCCCGCAACCGCAGTGCGCACGCCGGCCAGACGCCGCGCGGCCCAACCGGCGACAAAGGGCTGGAAGTAGAGCAGGCGCCAGTACCCTTGATCGAGCAGATGGCGCGCCGCCTGCATGCCGCCGTAGGGGTCGTCCATCGTCACCTGGCGCGAAGCGGCGTCATCGGGCTCGAAGAGGACATGCACGGCCGACACGGCGGGCAGGGACGAAAGCAGCTCCTGCAGCGGGAAGCAGTCGATGGCCACGATGCCGTCAGGCGCGACCTGCCGGACTTCCTCGAACAGGTCGGACGGTGAACGCCGGTTGCCGTCAGGTGCTTTCGCGTTCACAAAACGCACCGTTATTCCCGACACGGTTCCGAGTTGGTCTTCGCAGGCCCGCAGGATGTTCAGCGGCCACTGCGTCTCGTCGTCCGACAGGCCCTGCACGACCGATGCCACCACGGCCACCGTCGCGATCAGAGGAGCGTGGGGCGTACGCGCGTTGGCCGGAATGACCGGGTCCTTACTGGTTGGCGCAGGCGTGGCCACAAAGGTGCCACGCCGCTTGTCGGCGCGCAACAGCCCCTCGGACATCAGGACGGCCACGGCGCGCTCCAGCGTGGCGAGCGCCACTCCGTATTCAGCCGCCAGCGCGCGTCGGCCGGGCAGCATCTGGTCGGGCCGCCAGGTCCCATCCTCAATGCGTTGCCGCATGCCGTTCAGGACATGCTCGGCCATCTTGCGCGCGACCTGTGCCATCCGGTCAGCCTCATGGTTGGTGAATGATTCAACTATACTACACAGCCAACCCACGGCACGTCAACCGGATAGGACGTGGACTATCCCCGGTCCTCGGGGCGGCCAGTTGGACCGGCAGGGGGAACCGCGGATTGACGAGTGTCGATTGCCGATTGTCGATTGTCGAAGTGCCTTCCGGCGTGGCTACCCTGCCCGGGCGACCGCGGGGCCGGCGGGACAACGCTTGAGACAGGCCTCGAGGATGCAGGTGCGGGTCTTCATGACCGGGTCCTTGGCCTTGCAGGCCTCGGCGACTTGCTCGATGGTGACGTCACCCGCAGGTGCGACCACATTCGTCGTGCTACCGATCAGCGCCGGCCCTTCACGGGAACACAGGCTGTAGCGCTTGGACCAGTCGCAGCGGTGCCGCGGCACGAGCGGATAGGTGACCGTCACGCCCCCCACGTCCAACGGCACGCTCTTTCCGCCCAACGCGCCCATCGGACACGCCTCCACACATGCCGCGCAGCGTTTGCACACGCCCGCGGGCGCAAAGGGCGCATCGGCGTTCAGCTCGGCATCGGTGACGAGACAGAGCACCCGCTGGCGCGGGCCGTAGGCGGGTGTCAACAGCGCGCCGCTGGTTCCGATCTCACCCAGACCGGCCGCGACCGCCTCCAACGCGCCACACCGCATGTCGGCGAGTTTACCGCGCGGCGAATCGGTGTACGACCCGACCCCCAGCAGGTTCTCGACGATCATGGAGCGGTACCCCATCCGGGTCAGTTCGGTCGCCAGGGCCAGGGCCGCGAAGCGCAGTTCGTTCGTGGTCTGGTACTGGTGGAAGTTGTAGCACCCGACCTGCCGGCTCTGTTCCAGGCCGGCATTGCCGACGACATCCTCGGGGTAGTGCATGCCGAGAACAACGACCGACTTGGCGCCCGAAACGTAATCGCCGGGATCGCGGATCGCAATGTTCTCCCGAACCACCTTCGGGATAAAGGCGCCGTGGAAGGTCAACCCCTTGTTGTAGTCGATGATGGCCTCGCCCAGCGTCTTCTCGTCGACGACGCCCCTCAGTTGCGCAGCCACCGGGACCAGGCGCTCGGCCGGCGCGACGCCGAACAGCGTGACCATGTTCCGCTCCGCAAGGTTCTCCAGCCGGCGGCGCAATGCCGGACCGGTCAATTTCGGGTGGAGACGCGGCGGCATGGCGGCGCCGTCGGACTGGGCGGTGGCATCCAGCGGCGCATCCGTGGTAATTGCGCCGACAATCTGGTCGCGGCCGAACTCCGCGGTCCGGAATGCGCCGCCCTCGATCTTGCCCAGGTCGGTCATCGCGGCCAGTGCGGCCGCGGTTTCCGAATCCGTGTGCGAGGCGGCGCAGTAGCCGCAGTCCTCAATCTTGCGGGCCATGCGCAGCAGGATGTGATGCATCTTCTGGTGGGCGATGTCATACGCCTCGCCGGCGCGCTGCGGCAGATCGCGCCGCGCGGTGAACTCGGGCGGCACCTGGATGGCCAGCGCCAGCACCGTGCGCACCCCCGGCGCCTCGCGCGCCGCCAGATCGGCGGCCGCACTGCCCGACTGGATCGGCGCCACGGCGGCCAGATCGGCTCCCATTGCGACGGCGTCGGCGATCAGGTCGTCCCGCAGTTTGCGCAACGTGGGCATGGACGCCGGGTAGCGCGGATTGATGCGGTTCTGCGCGATCCGGCGATCGCGCCCGAAACTCGGCTTCATCGTGCGCAAGTGCGGCGGGATGCAGACCTTCTGACACACGCCACGCTCGTGACCACGCACGCCGCGGCTGTGCAACTCGGACAGGATGACCTTCTCGTCGACGTGCAGGTCCTTGGTGAGCGTGTCCGAACGAAGGTTCAGGTTGAAGTGCTCGGCCCAGGCGCAGCGCCAGATGTTCTTGTTGGCGTACTTGAATGTCCGGCCGCCGATCTCGACAACATGCGGCTTCGCACTGTTCAGATCCTTAAACATGGCGCCCGACGGGCAGTGGTGAATGCACTCGCCGCACATGTCGCAGAGCTTGGGCCCGTTGTACATCGGCGTGGGGGTCAGTTCGGCATCCGTGACGATCGAGATGAAGCGCACGCGCGGGCCAAACTCGGGCGTGATGGCGAGGCCGCTCCAGCCAATCTCGGCCAGGCCCGCGGCGGCGGCGGCGTGCATGTGTGACAGGTCGGGCGCGAAGATGCTGGGAATGCCTTCGTACTGCCGGTAGCGCCAAATGTTGGAACTGGCCACGGCAATGGCCTGCTGACCGCGATCATGCAGGCGCCGCGCGAGACGATAGGCGACCCGGTCCAGCAGGCTGTTCTGGTCCATCCACCCCCCGGGGCTGTGGTCCTGCGGCTCCGGCTCGCCACCCATCTCGGTCCAGGTGTCCGTGATGTGGAAGCCGCACACGACAACGGTCTTCGCCTCCGGCAGGATGGCCGGTGGACTCAGCAGGTAGGGCGCGTTCTTCCAGCGCTCCACCGGGCCGAAACCGACGAGGTCCATTCCCATGCTCAGGGCTTCCGCCCGGATCTCTTCCGTCAACACACGATTTGACATAGCCGACTCCTGGATTACGCTTGTTATCTCACAATGCAGCGGCGATGGCCGCGGCTGTCTCGCGCAACTGCGCCAGCACGGGCGCGTGTTTGGCCGGGCCGCAACGGAATGCCGGCGCGTAGCAGCCCAGGGCGCCAAGCAGGTCGCTGCTCCGCGACAGCACGGGCACGGCGAATGAAACGAGGGCGTGAATATCCGGCGCGATCTTCTCGAAGCCCTGCTTCCGGATCGTGTCCAGCGCGCGATCCAACGCGGCGCGCGACTGGATGCCGTGCCAGGCCGCCCCCGGCAAGCCGGCGCGCTCGAGGATGCGGTCAAGCGCATCCGGCGTCGCGAAAGCGGCCAGCACGCGACCCGTCGGCACGGCGAAGAGGTCGGCCTGCTCCAGCGCTGACGAGTCGACGCGGATGGCATGGCCCGCGTCGGCTTTCAGCAGCAGCTTCCGCTGACCGTCGGCCAGGACAGCGAAGGTCACGCTCTCACCCAGCGCGCCGCCCAGCGCTTCCATCCGTTCCTGCACAACCCGCGCGGCGGCCGCGGACAGGACCGTGTTGAGCCGCCCCATCTCGTTGCACCGCGATCCCACGGTATACTCGCCCGACGCGGTCCGCGCGACGTAGCCGCAGGCAACCATCGTCTTCAGCAGGTTGTGCGCCGTGTTGACCGGCATCTGCATCCGCGCGGCCAGAACAGTCAGCGGAATCCCCGCGCGTTCGAGATCATCGAACGCCAGCAGCGACAACAGATCGAGGGCCTTCTTGACCGACCGAACGGGAACGACCGTATTCATGGACTTCCTTATTGTGGAACTAGCCACCGCCATATGGAAGCATGTTCCGGGCGCATTGTCCACCCGAAAAGTGGTGTCGTCCGAACAGGCACCGTCGTGGGCGCACATAGCAGGGCAGAGGGGAGCACCCCCATGGGGCTGAACTCCGATTCGGGCCGGGTCCCGCTCGGAGGCGGGACTACGGAGACACGCCGGCCGACAGCGGAACAAAGCGATCAGCACCGTTCATTATAGTGAATGTTTGACGTTGTTTCGGATTGAAGACACTGATTCAATGGCGTAATATTCATTCTGATGAATACCAAAGAAGCGGGTGACACTATCAGGAAGCGGCGGGCTTCGTTGGGGATCGACCAGCGTACGCTGAGCGGGATCTCAGGGGTCGCCGTCCACACGTTGAGCAACATCGAGGCAGGGAGGGGCAACCCCACCGTGGCAACGTTGGATCGGGTGTTGAGCGCGTTGGGAATGGAGCTTCGCATTCAGTTGAAGCCGTAGGAGTAAGTCGTGAGCCGAAGTGGAAACGTCTATTGCCGGGGAGTGTTGGCCGGACGCATCCAGCAGGTGTCGGATGGTTACAGCTTCGCCTACGACCCCCAGTACCTGGCGTCGGCTGGCACGAGGCCGATCAGCCTGACTATGCCCAAGCAGAGCGAGCCCTTGCGGTCGACATGCCTGTTCCCGTTCTTCTATGGGTTGCTGGCAGAGGGCATCCTCAAGGACACGCAGTGCCGGAAACTGAAACTCGACGAGAACGACCACTTCGGCCGCCTGCTCAAGACCGCAAACAGCGATACCATCGGCGACATCACCGTGGTCGAGGAGCCGGAGGCGTAGATGCACCGCTGCATGTCAACCCTGAGCGACATTCCGAACGAGGGCTACAGCGCCGCCGCGGCGCGCCAATTGGCCGGGAGCAACCGGCTGTTTCCTCATCGACTGACGTTCAGCCGCGCCGATGTGGTCGAATTCCGCATGCAAGCTGCGGAACACATGTCCATCTCGGGGATCCAGGACAAGATTTCGCTGAAGCTGGTCCGCGGGAAACTCACGCCGACGGAGAAGGACGGCGAGTACATCCTGAAGCCCATCCCCACAGCCGACATCCCCCGGTTCAAGAACGACATCCCGGCCAACGAACACCTCTCGATGCAGTTGGCTTCGCAGGTTTTTGGCATCGCCACGGCGGTCAACGCCGTGATCCGCTTTGCCGATGGGGAACTCGCCTACATCACCCGGCGGTTCGACCGGCGCAACGGGCTGAAGATCGGTCAGGAAGACTTCTGCCAGCTTTCCAACCGGACGGAAGAGACGGCGGGCAGGAACTACAAGTACAACGGAAGCTACGAGGAGGTCGGCCGTATCTTGAAGCGGTTCTGCAAAGCGTATCCCGTGGAGATCGAGAAGCTCTTCGCCCGAATCGTCTTCAACTACGTCTTCTCGAATGGGGATGCCCACCTCAAGAACTTCTCGCTCTTCGAGAGCGAATTCGGCGACTACATCCTGACGCCCGCCTATGACGTGATCTGTACGTCGCTGCATTTCCCGGAAGAGGCACGGACGGCGCTCGACCTGTTTGATTCGTTCGAGACCGAGAGTTTCAGTCAGAACGCTTTCTACAAACAGACGGACTTCCTGAAGCTGGCCGAGTTCTACGGCATGAACATGGCCCGAGCCGAGCGATGCCTGCGCCAGTTCGCCGACAACAAGACGGCCGTCGTCAGCCTGGTCGAACGCTCGTTCCTATCGGATGGGGCCAAGGCCGACTTCCATGGCCGGTTCCGTGACCGGCTAAGGGCGATCACAGACTAGCGGCAGATCCTGCCACGGCAGAGCTGTGATGCGCGGGCCGAGTTTCACCTTTCGTGGCGTGCGGCAGACAACATAGCCGCGGTCGGCCGTCGGATACTCGCTCAGGAAGCAGTCCACATGTCGCGCGTCCCGGGCATTGGGGGTCTCCGTCCATTTGACCTCAATCGGCGTGTAGGCGCCGTCCCTGTCGATGATCCAGTCGACCTCGGGACCATCCGGATCGCGCCAGAAGCGAATGCGTGTGGACGGCAACGCGCTCCTGGACCACCGCAGCAACTCCAACCCCACCCATTGTTCGAAGAGCTGTCCCGCGCGTGTGGGCAGAACCCGGCGTCCCTCGTGCGCAGCCAACCGACGGACGCCCATGTCGAACAACAGATACTTGTCCGACCGGGTCAGCTTCTTGCGTGTGGCGCTGGTGGTCAGGGGCTCCACACGGTCCGCGATGAGGCAATCCTCCAGGATCTGGTAGTACGCGGCGATCGTGGTGTGGGCGACCCCGACATCCCCCGCCAGCGCACGCAGGTTCACGATACCGCCGGCCTCCGCGGCCGCGAGTTCAAGAAACCGGGCAAAAGCTCCGAGGTTGCGAACGGCGGCCTCGGCGCGTATCTCCTCTTCCAGATACGTGGTCACGTAGGCTGATAGATCCGATTCCCGGTCGTCGGCGCCGGGGACCGAGACGATTCCCGGCAAGGAACCGTCGAGCAAGACGTCCTCGATCCGGGCGGGGGCGCGTTCAGTGAGCGAGAACGGATCGAGATGAAACACCGAGACACGACCGGGCAGCAGATTGGCGGATGCCCCGCGACACAACTTGCGCGCGCTCGATCCGGTCAGCACGAAGCGGGCGACGCCGCGGTCGATCAGATCCTGAATGGAATCGAGCAGGACGGGGACTTTCTGCACCTCATCCAGCACGACAAGGGGCGGAAACGCTCCTGCTGCGGGCAGCGCCTCGATCTCCCCGCGCAATACGCCGGGCGTCTTTTCGTAGCGCAGCCGGACGTCCGGCTGGGCCAGCGAAATGCGCAGGGCAGCCGGAAGGCGGCCCGTCAGCGTGGTCTTTCCGGTCTGCCGGGCACCAAACAGAAAGAGGCTGCGGCCGCGCGCCAGAGCATGGCCGATGGCGGTTTCGACCCCCCTATGTGTGTAGTCCATAGGCTCCATATTCGCCGAATATGGAGCGTTCGTCAACCATGATCCTGGATTCTGCCTCCTGTGTTCTGAACTCTGAATCCTAGTTCACATTCGTCGCGCTGATGCCATAGGGCGCACCGGGGAAGGTCATCACGCCGCCGCACTCGAATTCGGCTTTCCCGTCGGCCCCCATCCCGAAGCGCGCCCCGCCGTTGGTTGCGAAGACGATGTCGTCGAAGCGGTAGTTGATGATCTGGCGCCCCTTGAAGTCGGCCACGGTGATGATGCCCGTATCCGTCCCATGCGTGTCGCCCATCTCGGCGAAGACCGGATCGAGCAGCCGCGCATCGCGCAGACGCCGCACCACGGTCGCATCGCGGTCGGTGTACTTGATCCAGGCAATCTCACGGTCGCCGCGCGACACCGCGATGACCGTATCGCGCGTGTACTTCTGGTAGGTCAGGCACACCGGATTGCGTCCCACCTGCACGGCGCCGTAGTACGCGATGTCCTTCGGCAGCGCCGGAGCCTCGTTCGCGAGTCCGCCGACGCCGTACAGGCCCACCTTGCCGTCCAGCGAGGCGACCAGCACGCGGGCCCGGTCGCCGCCGTCCATGCTGGCGATGACCGCCGTGGGTTCCGGATGTGGCACGACCCTGACGACCACCGGCTTCCAGACCGGATCAGCATCGAACGTGTACGGCCATTGCTTGGGATCGGGCCCGGCATCGAGCGTCTTGCGGTAGTTCGCCTCGGTCGTCAGGTACATCTCGCGCGTCCGCTGGAACAGCGGCTGCAGATCGATGAACGCCACCTTCTGCTCATACTTGCCTGCCACCACCGCAAACCCCGCGCGCGTCACGTAACTCGCGTTGTTGCCCTTGAGGAATCCGTCGCGGTCGGATTGGCGCGCCAGGTCGAAGGTGCTCAGCGTGCCCGCATGGCCATCGGGTCCGTTCACGCGCGGCTGGGTCGTGTCGCCCACCGCGCAGATCGAGGTGGGGAACTCGATGCCGGGCAGATCAATGAACCCCAGCAGCTTGAGCCCCGTGATCAGGGCCACGCTGCACAGTCCCGCGCGCGCCGTCTTCCAGTCGTGCGCGAACCCCGTACCCCCGCTGGTGATCGCAATCACCGCCACCTGTCCGCGCCTGGCCTGGGCATCGAACACGGTGATGAACGCAAACTCGTTCTTGGGCGAGACCGCCACCGCCGTCGGCACCTTGCCCGCCGGCAACTGCAAAGTCGGATTGCTGCCACGCGCCGTGCAGGTGCCCGCCGAACAGACAAACCCCGACGGAAACGCGATGATGCCGCAGTTGGCCCAACACCCCATGCCGCGGGCCGCCGCGACGGCCACGCTGAGTCTGGCGCCGCCCTCGGGGTGCCAGCCTGACGACATGGGCTCGGGACGGAACCCGCCGTGCCACGGCGGCTCGGGCCGCTCGGAATACGTGGCGTTGGTCATTTCGAGAATCGTGACACGGTCGATGCCCAGTGCCTGGGCATCATCCGGCACATAGAGGATCTGTCCCTGCGTGCTGCTGAAATCGCCCCCGCTAGTGGACCAGGGCCCGCCGATCTGGTAGCGCCGACCGTTCGCGTCCTGCTTGGTTGGAGCCAGCCAGATCTCGGGGAAGGGCTTCTCCGCCGCAGCGGCGCGGTGGTAGAACGCGTAGTCTGGCCCCAGCCGCCGGCTCATGCCCTCACGGCTGAAGTCGGACAGTTCACGGATGACCGCCGCGCGGTTGACCTCCGCGGAACGGACAAGCGGCGCCGGCTTGGCGCTGGGAGGGACGCTACGCGCTTCCTTCGGCGCTGCAACGGCCGCGTGCGCCAGAAACAGACCGGCACACGCCGCCGGTCCGATGCGGAACATCGCTCTCATGGGTCCACCCTTCCCTTTCCCCACAACTGCGGCGCCGGCATAATCTCGCCGGGAATGTCCGCGACGAGACCGGTCGCCTTGTTGGACCAGTAGACGCGGCTGGCCCGATTGTCGCCTTTGGCATCCGAGAAGATCACGCCCGCGTCGAGCGCATACACCTGCCCCGGTGCGGCTGCCCATGCGAGGCTGGCCAATGGCACCGATGCCTCGAGCGTGTAGCCGCCGGCACGCCGGACAATCTTCACGGAGGCGTCGTCGATGACATCCACACGATCCACCGTGTGCGACCGCCACGGACACGCGAACGTGACCGGACGCTTGTCGCCTTCGGTACGCCAGCGATACAGCACGGCCACGGGGCGCTCCTCGAAGACCGAGATCAGGAGCCGCAAATCGCCGAGGGCCGCCGCCGTGCGGTTCGTGTCGGCCTTCGGGTCGGCGCCAAGCTGGAGATCCACCGAATCGCCGGTGGCGAAGAGTTGGTTGATGTCCCTGCCCTTGTTCACCATCGGATTGTCGTCGCCGGAGACGTCATAGGCCAGAAACAGGCGCGTGGCATCGCATGCGAGTGCGGCCCGCACGCGCTGGGGACCGGACGACCATTCGACGAAACTGTCCTTGCGGTAATCGTCGAGCACACCATCGACGTTGGGACTGACGGTGGCGCGCGCGATCGGCCACTCGCGGCGCTCCGCGCGCGGTGCGGCGCGGCGCTCCGCCAGTGCCTGCGCCGCAGCCAGGTCGGCCGCCGACACGCGCAGTTCGCCGCCGCGGATGGCGCGCAACGAATCGAACCCGTTCAGCCTGATCATGTTGTAGGCCGTAAATCCGGCGATCAGAAAGTATTCGTTCTTGCGGGTGGTCTTGAAGAAGTGACCGCCGAACCATTCGCTGCCCATGGTGACGCCATCGAGCGGCGCGCCCGGACGCGCCTCGGTCGGCCAGGCGTCGCCACCGAGGCGGCAATCCTGAAACACGCTCGCCAGAAACAGGCCATCCAGAGTCATCAGGTAGAAGCGCCCCATGTTGGCATGCAGGCCGAAGACGGTGCCTACCGGCGTCTGCACCTGACCGATGCTGCCCAACGTGCCGACCAGCACATCATCGCGATCAGGCAACAGGGCGTGGTGGGACGCGTGCACGCCCGACCAGGCGTCGGGATACGTCCACAGGATGCGGCCATCATCCGCCACGCCGCTGAGCGGCGCGCCGGCCACCGTGATACCCTCGGCGGCCGCATACAGACACCCCTGCACACGCCCCTCGCTCACCAGGCGCTGCTGCGACAGGTCCCAGATCGGCGCGCCCCCGGCGGTCCATCCCTTGAGCGGCGTCCGGGTGATCATGGGCGGGCGCCCGCCGTGCGCGCCGTAACTCTCGCCCGCGATGCTGCGAATGGCGCAGGCTTCGTCCAGCCACGGGCTGCCGAAGTACCCCGATGTGCCGACGGGGTACTTCAACGCGGTCCATCCGGTCCAGCCCGAACCCACGGCGACCTCGTTGGTCTGCGCCACGCCATCGTCATTGCGGTCGCTCCAGACAAACGAGAGCGAGGCGTAGCCGTGCGTGCCGCCCGGCGCAGGCGGCAACGGGATGTCCTTCCAGTCGCCCAGGTCCTTGACGTACGGGTTGCCGATGGCCGCCACGGGCCTGAGACCATCGCCGCTGCGCAGGTAGAGGCGACCGCCCTTGTTCATGATGTACTCGCGGCCCTTGAACGCGATCAGCCGCCCGGAGACGTCGCCCAGTGCGGCGACGATCCGGCTGCGGTTGGCCGCGTAATCGAGTGTGTACTCGCAGCCGCTGCCAAAGACGCGCGTCTTGTCGCCGGGATCGGCGTTTGCGCCAGTGCCGCCGTAGCCGGTGGGTCCCAGAAAATCGCACACGAGCGTGCCGTCCACCTGCCACACGCTGACGCGCTTGGGCGTGCTGCTCTCCTCGGCCACCCACACGCGGCCATCGGCATCCACCGCAACGGCCGCCGGATTCAGCATGCCGTCGGCCTGCCAGGCGCCGCGCGCCGGACGGCCGCCGGGCCGGCCGATGCTCCTCACATAGGCGCCGGTTGCATCGTAGACCCGCACCTGATGATTGCCGCGGTCGATGACGAACAGCCGGCCGGTCGCGTCGAACGCCATGCCGGTCGCCCACGGCGGCGCGTCCTTGACGTGCACCGTCCAGGTCGCGTCAAGCCGCACCACGGTTCCATTCGACCAAGCGTACAGACGCCCCTGGCTGTCATACGCGAGGCATCCCGGCTTGGGCAGCGGCTTCTCGTCCAGCACGGCGGCGCTCTGCTTGTCATAGAAGCGCACCACGCTGAGACCGTTGGTGTCGGTCAGCGTGATCGCCAGACGATCCGGTCCCGCGGCGAACCCGCTGATCCACGGCGTCGGGCGCCCCGGTGTCTCGAGCGAAACCTTCAGCCGCGGCCCTGCCGCCGTCGCGAACGGCGCGTACTGGCCGGTGACCAGGTCGACCCGCGCAAGCGCCGGCTCGATGTCCCACGCGCGCAGGCAGACATACGCATGGGTCGCGTCCGCAGCCAGGGCGTGCACACCCGCGAGGCCGGAGTCGCCCCAGCGCTTGCGCCCATCGATCCCCACGGCGATCAGCGAGCTGCCGGCTTCGGCGCGTTCGGCGCCCATCACGATCGTCGATCCGCCGGCGGCCACGGCGCGCGGCGGGCAGTGGTCGCTCATCCAGGCGCCGGTGCCGTCGGCCGTCTCCCACGGGGGAACGCCCGGCGTGCCGTAGGTGGCCTCGTACACCGGCTTGA
>CAYQJG010000002.1:93492-136701 GCA_964417715.1 uncultured Lentisphaerales bacterium
GTCTCCCACGGGGGAACGCCCGGCGTGCCGTAGGTGGCCTCGTACACCGGCTTGATGCCCGCATGCAGCAGGCCGCGGTAACGGTAGCGCCCGGGCGTCACCAGCGTGCCGCGGTCGTCGAGTCCGTCCCAGCAATCCTCCTGCCGGCCCTTGCCGCGCGGCGCCATGCCGATCAGGTTGCGCACGCGCCCCCCGTCGGCGTCCTCGATCACCAGCGTGGCGTAGCCGTCAAAGGGCATGGTGTACCCGAGCTTCATCGGACCTTCCGTGGGCTGCAGGTGCGCGCGGGACTGGCGTCCCCGGACG
This sequence comes from uncultured Lentisphaerales bacterium, assembly GCA_964417715.1. Lineage (GTDB taxonomy): Bacteria > Verrucomicrobiota > Kiritimatiellia > RFP12 > CAYQJG01 > CAYQJG01. The sequence continues at coordinate 93,799 of CAYQJG010000002.1, forward strand.
AGGAAGTCAGGTTCGGGCAGGTTCAGTTTGCCCGCGGGCGCGAGATGCACCTGCCCATAGATCCGGTTCACCTCCCAGAACCATCCCGCGTGCGCGGCGCCGGGCGCCACCAAGTCCATCATGTGGTTGACGGGCCAGCCCTTGCCGCTGTCGGGTCCCCAGACCAAATCGAGCATGCACTCAAAGGATGATCCGGCCGTATACGGTTTGCCGCTGGCGACGATGGCGCGCCACGGAATGCGCAGTTCCTGCGTATAGCCGCGGCCGTCGGCAGCCGGACGGAAGGCCTGCGTGATGCCGAGTTTCGCGATGCCGTCGATGTATCCGATCGGCTTGCCGTCCCAGGGGAACCAGCCGTCGAGCACGTTCACGCCCGGCACGCCGCCACGCGTGTAGTACCAGCCGATCACCTTGCGTTCCTGATCCGTGCGGAAGTGCAGTTGGATCGAGTCCGAGTGGAAACAGTAGCGTAGATCGACATCGAAACGCGGGTCGTAGTTGTTGACCATCGGGGTCGGGTCGCGCCACTCGACGCCGACGTACAGCGCGTCGGCATCGTACATCATGGCCACATCGGCGCTGTAGCGTCCCAACTGATTGGCCACATCGCGACAGACGACGATGGCACCCGAGCGGTCCCACTCCGCGAGATCGCCGTCGACAACGACGGCCGACGGAGACGGCACGGCTTGCAGCACGTGGTTCTCGGACTGCTCGGCCGACGCGGTGAGGAGCGTGGTCAGCAGCAGCGCCAGGGCGCGCGTGACGGTCGCCGTGCTCACTGGGCGCCCCAGTCCAGCGCCACGCCGACATACGTCTCCGGCTGCCGCAGCAACCCTTCGTAGGCTTCCTTGACGCGCGCGGGCGGAAGCCGGTGGCTGATCAGCGGCGCCACCTGCATCTGGCCGGACAACACCCAGTCGAAGATCATCATCTGCTTGTCGTGCAGCGACGGAATCGCGAACGTGCGCCCGTTCTGCGAGCTGCGCGGCGTGTAGGTCGGTGGACACCACTCGAGCGCCCCGCGCACGGTCAGGTAGCGCAGGTGGATATCCTTGAAGGCCGGCGTGAGATCGCCCTGGTACGGCGCGCGCGGACTGCCCAGCAGCACAACCTGCCCCACGTCGGCCGTGGCCTTGATCGCCTGCAGCACCACCGGCGTCAGGCCCGAGGCCTCAACCGAGATGTCGGCCATGGCGCCGCCGGTGATCGCGCGGATCGCGTCCTGCGTCTCCTCGGGCGTGCCGCCGGCGGTCCAGCGGATCCCGCAACGCGTCGCCAGTTCGCGGCGACTGGCAACCGGATCGACGCCAATCACGCGCCCGCCCAGAATCCGGAATGCCTGCGCGGCAAGGTTCCCCACCAGGCCGAGCCCGAAGACGACCACCCAGGGGTGCAGCCGCGGATCGGACATGACCACCGCCGACACGCTCACCGCCGCCATGCGCGTGGCGACCGCCACGCAGGAGTCCAGCCCGGGCGGCACGGCCACGACGAGTCCGTTCTGGTTCACTTTCACCAGCGCCGAGTGCGAGCCGGTCGAGTAGACGCGCTCGCCGGGCTTGAAGCGCGTGACCCCGCTCCCGACCGCTTTCACCACGCCCACGTTGGCATACCCCGAGTTCCACGGATAGGCACACCAGGCGCCCGACACGAAGACATCCGGCTCACGGCCGGTGTAGTTCGCCAGCTCGGTTCCGGCGCTGATGAACGTCCACTCGCTCTCGACGAGCAGTTCGTCCGGCCGAAGCGTTTCGTCAAGGGCTGCGTCCCGCAACTCCACCTGGTTCTGGCCGGTGATGATGACCTGTTTGACTCTCATAGCCCGTCAACCTTCCTCTTGCCGCCAGCGTAATGACGTAGGGGCACCCGACCCCGGCGGCCTTGTGCCGCCGGTGAAGGAGGTGTGAGGGGAGATGCGCCGCTGCGGCGCATCTCCCCTCACACCTTGCGGTCCGGCGAGGCAAGCTCGCCGGGGCCGCCCTACTTCACTGACCCATTGCCCGCCAGCATCACAGTCTGGCACGATGCACCTGGGGACGCCAGCGCGACCTCGGCGCCGGCTCCGGCCACGGTCACCGCGTAGTCGCCCAGGAACCCGTCGAACTCCAGGCATCCCTGCGCGTCGGTCCGAAGAACCTGTTCGCCCGTCCACCACGCGCCCTTCACCAGCTTCATCAGGGCGTCATAGGCGGGTTTGGGCGAGAGATCCCTGCGCAACAGGCCGGCGGGCGCGCCCAGCCAGGCATGGTCGTCGGCCAGATCCCACCAGGTGATCGCCTGCACGGCGGGGTGCGAGAACAGCAACCGGTACAACTCGACCACCTGTTCGGCCTGCTGCGCTTCGCCTTCGGCCGTAGTGTGCCAGTCGTCGCGGGTTTTGCTCCAGCTATGCTCGGGCTGGATGATGCCCGACAGGATCGTCAGTTCGCTGAAGTGCAGCGGTTTGCCGAAGCGGGCGTATTCCTCGCACACCTGCCACGCCTTCTCCGGCCCCCAGTAGCCCTTGTGCATATGCGACTGGATGCCGACCACGTCGATGGCCGCGCCGGCCGCCAGGCTGTCGCGCACGAGTCGCGCGTAGGCGGGGATGGGGTCGCAGTCGTTGATCAGCAGCGTCGCGTGCGGGTTCGCCGCGCGCGCGCGTGCGAATACCTCCTTCACAAGGCCCACGCGTCCGAGGCGGCGCCCGACGCGCGCCAGCGGGTGCTTGCCGCCCTCGTGGCCGGGCGTCCAGACGGTCTCGTTGATTACGTCCCAGACATCGACCCATCCCGCGAAACCGGCCACTTCGCGCGTGATGCGCTCAAACTGCCGTGCCTTGAAGGCGGCATAGGGCAGCGCCCTGGCCCATTCGGGCACCGTCATGTGGTAGCAGAGCGGGTGCCCCTTGGCCGTGATGCCGTGCTCTGCGCACCAGTGCGCGAGCTTCATCTGCCGCTCGGCCTGCGTCTCGCCCTCGCGCGGCTCGTAGCCGCTCCAGTAGAAGGGCAGCGTGGCGAAGTTGAGCAGATCGGCAAAGCGCCGCTGGTAGGCGGCCTCGCGTGCGGCGTCGGTATAGGTGTCTAGGCGAAACAGGTTGCAGCCGAACAGGAACCGGTGCCGCGTCTGGCGCACGGCGACAGGCGTGTCCGCCAGCGGCCGGCCATCCGGCTTCCGGACGGTGAGCCGCAGGCGGCCGGTGCGGTGCTGACGGATGCGTTGGTCGATTGGCATGGGCATGGCGGGTTACTTGAACTCCAACTCGCCCCAGTTGCGGGGCACCATCATCAACTCCTCGACCTCGTCGCTGACCAGACCCGTGCTGAGGTTGGCCCAGTAGGATCGCAGCACGGTGTCGTTGCCGGCCTTGTTGCCGTGCGTCACGCCGACATCGCCGCGCCAGGCGGCGCCGGCGGCCGGCTGGCCGCCCAGTGTGACCCATGGCACGACAGCTTCCACGACGTACCCCTTCTTGTCGTCGGCCACCTTGACGGTAACCTTGATCTCCTGCGGGAAGGTCACGCTGTCCATCCAGACGCCGTCGCGGTAGACACCCGAGCTGAACTTCATCGGCTTCTTCTCCGATTCCTGCGCCACCACGCGGCGGTAGAGCGCGGCCGTCGGCTTGCCCTGGAACGGTCCGATCGACAGGCGCAAATCGCCGAGTTCAGCCTTGTCGCGGTTGGCGTCGGCTTTCGGGTTGGTCGCGAGTTGCAGGTCGACGGTGTCGCCGCGGGCGTAAAGGAACTCGGGGGCGTCGGCGCCGTTGACCCACGGCGTGTCGTCCATCACCTGCCACGCGACGTACAGGTTGGCGTCATCCCACGCCAGCGCGCTGCGGACCTTGGCATTGTCCTGGCGCGAGTAGTCCTTGATCGCCGGGGCGCCGAAGTCCTTCTCCAGGTTACCCGAGAACGCCGGCGTGGCCTTCGCGACCGTCAGCTTGCGTCCGCCTTCCTCAAGCGCGATGTAGCGCTGGCGATACTGCTTCGCGGTCTCGACATCCGCCGTGCTCAGCGCGAGGGCGCCGCCCGCCAGCGCTTTCGCACGCTCCAGACCATTCACTTTGACATTCCAGAAGCTCGTGTGACCGCCCTGAAGCGAGAACGTGCCGTCCTTGCCGAGGGTGATCGAGCCGCCAAACGCCTCTTCGCCAGCGCCCGGGGGGCAGCGCGTGCAGTCGTTGCCGGGCACGGCCTTGTCGGGGAACTCGACCTTCATGGGGTCGCCTTCCCAGAACCGGGCAAGGTAGTACCCCTTTTCGGTTAGCGCATGCCACTCACCCTTGTTGGTCGGGATGACCCAGATGTTGCCGATGGGTTGCGGCAGGGTCACGGAACCACAGATGTCGTAGGCGCCGCGCACCATCCCCACCTCGGGCGGGCAGGCGCGGTGCGAGCCGTGTACACCGGTGAAATTGCTCGGGTAGGTCCACATCAGCTTGCCGCTGGCGATCTCGTAGCAGTCAACCGTGCCGTGGTCCTCACCGTAGCCGCCGTTCCACAGCACAAACCGGTTGTCGGCCGAGCCTGCATTCTTCTGCGCGCCCATGCCGCCGCGGTTGGCGTTCTGCGGTGCCGGCAGGGGCTTCGCCTGCGAGAAGTCGTAGATCGGCGCGCCGCAGGCGGTCCACCCCGTGACCCGGACCTGCTTCATGCTGCCATAACAGGTGAGGTCGGGCGTGATCGCCATGTACCATCCCTGGATCCAGCCGTTGAGATCGTCGGGGTAGTCCTTCAATTCGGCCGGCTGCTCCTGGCCGTCGTCGTTGGCGTCGGCCCAGGTCACGATGCGTTTGGCCTTCTCATCCTTCCCAATGCGGCTGCGAAGTTTCCACTCGCCGTCGCGGATCTTCTCGAAGAACCGGATCGGGCCGACGCCGTGCAGGAAGTTCGGCGTGACGGCCACGAAGAGGCGGCCATCGGGGCTGAAGCCGAAGCGCGACGCCATCATGCCGTTGCGGTCAATCGTGCCGAGAATGGATGCGATCCCCGTCTTCGGATCGATGCGCCATTCGCAGCCCTGGCCGACCATGAGGTTGGGATCGAGCGGGTTGATGGCCGCGCCCAACGCACCGTAGGTCGAGGAGCCGAAGAACTCGCGTGCGAACGCGCCGGTCTTGGCGTTCCAGACGCTGACCCGGCGCGGCTGGCCGTCCTGCTCAGTTGCCCAGAGCTGTCCCTGCGCGTCCACCGCGAGGGCGCTGATCTGGAGCATCCCGTCCTGCTGCCAGAGGCCGGTGAGCCGGCGCCCCGCCTTCACGCCGATCATCCGGGTCGGCTGGCCGTCCTTGCTCAACACCTGCACGTAGTGGCGGTCGCCTCTGACACCGCAGTAGACGTCGCCGTCCTTGTCGACGGCGATCGAACCGACCCAGTCCTTGCCCTCGAGCGGGACGCTGCCGACTTCGCGCGTCGCGCCGGTCTGCGGGTCGACGGCCAGCACCTTCCTCGCGGCGGACACCGCGTACAACATGCCGTCGGCGCCGAACTCGATGTCGCCCACCTTGGGCACGGCCAGTTTGCGCAGCGTCTTGCCGCTCTTCGCGTCCACGACGACCACCAGCTCGCGGTCGCCAAACCCCATGCATACCAGCCCGCGGCCGGCCGTCAGGCTGTCCGGACGTTCAGGTACATTCGTATCACCTGCGAAGACCTGTGCCATCGACAGATCGGTGGCCTCCGTTCCCTCCCAGACAGTGTACCCACCGGTCCTGGCGTCGACGCGGTACAGGCTGCGCGGCGCATACTGGCCGTGCTCATTCCAGACATACACCGTTCCGGCATCGGCCGCCGCCAGACTCGCCGTGGCGATGCCGCCGCGGATCTGCTTCCACAGGATCTTGCCGTCGGGGGTGCAGGCCAGCAGCGGCTTGGCGCCTTCACCGCCGGCCCAGCCCAGATACACGCGCTCGCCATCGGCGGCGGCCGCACACGGATCGCCGTGGTCGGCGCCCCACACGTTGCCCCACGGAGTGTCGGATGTGCTGCCGGCCCAGCCCCGCAGCGTCAGCGTCGCACCCGGATGCCAGATGCCGGCCCACGTGTAGGCGCCGGCGTCGAGCGGCTGGCCGGGCACGCGGATCGACATGGTGCCGAGGCCATCCCAGCGCACCTCGTGCGTTCCCTTCGGGTAGAAGGCGCTGGCCAGGAGCTGGCGCGCCACGGTCCCGTCGGCGCGGAAGACGTTGAGCGACACGTAGCCGTCTTCCTCGACGGTGAAACGGATCGGCTTGAACCCCTCGGGTTCGCGGCTCTTAACCAACCCGGTCCAATCCACGCTGGGCGCGCCGTCCGCCATCTTGACGGCAAACTCACGGCCGTCACGCAGCCGCACCGTCCGCAGATCGACGTGGCCCCTGGGTTCGAGCGTGGCAAATCCCCAGGCGTTGGGCGACTGGAAGGTAAACACGCGGTCGATGCCGACGCCGGGGCGGAAGATGTCCTTGATGGTCAGGCGGGAGCCGGCGCCCGTGAGGAAGTTGGGCTCGACGGTCAGGACGATCTTGTTTCCGGCCTCCGGTTTCCAGCCGTCACGGGAGAGCAGCGCCCACGGGATGGCGAGTTCCTGCGTGTAGCCGCGCTTATCCTCCCACATTCGGAACGCCTGCGCGGCGCCCTTCTCCTTGGCATCGGCTCCGCCTTCGTTGAACTTCCAGCCCCAACTGAGCTGGATCGTGTCGAGTCCATCGCGATCACGCCAGGCCGTAATATGGCTGGTGCGGCTGCCGGGCCGATCAGGAGCGGTATCCTGCAGTTCGCTGCCGCGCGTGGCGGCCGCGGCCAGTTTGTCGGCGGGCGCGGTCAGCACGCGCACCTGCAGACAGTCGCCGTTGAAGCCGTAGTCGCCCCGGATGCTCCCGGGGTGGTTCATCGGCGTCAGGTCCTGCCAGCGCGCCAGCACGTGCAGGTTGTCGGCATCCCACATGACGTGGAACCAGACGCCATACTTGTCGCGCTGGTTCTCCACGTCGCCACAGGCGAAGACACCGCCCGACAGATCCCAGTCGTCGGTCTTGGCGTCGACCGTCACCTTGCCTGGCGCAGGCAGGACGCGGACGTTCTGATGCTCGGTTTCGGTCGCCTGGGCCCAGGCGACCATCAACAGACCCAGCAGGGCAATGCGCACCGTCTCGTTCAGTTTCACGTTTTTCTTCCCTTACTTATCCGCCATCGGTGCCGTCACACGCCAGACGCCCGGGTTTTCACCACCTGCCACGCCGATGCTCTCGACGCGCATCTCCTGGCCGCCACCGGCCACGTGGACCGGCTCGATGCGCAGCACATGCTCAACGGCCGGGTTCAGCCCGGTCGCCAGCACGTCCGACAGATGCACGGTGCCGCCCATGATCTTGCCGAGTGCGCCGGCATCGAACAGTTCGGGCGCCGGATCATCCGGCTTGGCATTGGCGCGTTTGAGCGGCTGGCCGTCGAGAATGACCCGGTACGGGCAGCTCTTGGGCGTCGATTCGCCGAACAGCATGGCCATGCTGCCACGGAAGCGCACCTCGAACGGCACACCTGCGGCGGCGGGTGTCGCCACGGTGACGTCGTCGAGCCAGCGCGACATCTGCATGTCAAAGACCGGGGATGTCACGCTGGCACGGGCGGGCACCCAACCCGCAGGCAGCGGCGTCAGCGTTGAGAGCCGCACGCGTGCGCTGTGCTGGTAAGTGTCGGCCGTCAGCATCTTGGAGGGCAGCGTGCAGACGCGCCCCTCGCGGACCGCCTGCTGGAACCCATCCCAGGCCGCGTCGGCGAACTGAACGTAGCCGGCGTCGCCGGGATGGACGCCGTCGAGCGGCCAGAGGTCGTTCAGTTTGACGGTACCCGCCTTCACGCGTTCAAAGATCAGCGCCACGGCGTCGCCCAGTCCGGTGTGGTAGGCCCGCGACAATTCGATGTGTTTGGCGCGGCGCTGGAAGTCGTCGATGCTGGTGCGCCCCTCGATGTTCCACTTGAAGGGGAAGATCACCTGCACGACCGGCGCGCCGGCCTGCACGATCCGGCGCACGAGGGCCTCATAGGAGGCCAGGGTCTCGGGTGTGGCCCATTCGATGCCGTCGTTGGCGGTGAAGTCGAGAAACACCAGGTCGGGTTTGTGGCGCAGCACGTCACGCTCGAGCCGGAACACGCCCAACTGCGAGCCGGTGCCGCCGATCGCGGCGTCGCGGAAGGTGAAATGGGCCTTCGGGTAGGCCGCCTCGAGCCGCTGCCCCAGAAGCGCGCGACAGGAGGTCAGGCCCTGATCGGAGGCGTTCGCGCCCCAGGTCAGCGACGCCCCAAAGAAGACGACCGTCAGGCGTTCGCCCGCGGCCGCACGATGATCGAACGCCGCGAACGAGGGTTCGCCGGCTGCAGCCGCGCCGACGCCACACACCCAGCCGGCCAGACACAGACTCTTCGCAATTCGCATGTTCGTCCCCTTCACATGTCACGTTTGTTCAGTGGGACCACGATCCGGTCGGGTCCCGCCATCCCGTTGCGCTGCGCTTCGAGCGAATCGAGGCACGCCCGCAGCACATCACCGACGTCGTAGCCGATGCGACAGGCCGGCACGGCCGATGGCGTCGGGTGCGGGAAGTTGGCATGTCCCACCACGAGCACCTGCTCGGGCACGCGCACGCCGGCGTCGACCAGCCCATCGGCAACCGCCGTCATGAGGTTGTCGTCCACGACCAGCAGACCGTTCGGCCGACGCTTCGGCTCCAGCGCCATGAGCAACTGCACGACGGCGCGCGTGCCGGCGTCGTCGCCGGGCATGGCCGTCTGCAGCCAATAGGACGGCATGTCGAGATGGCGCTGTTTCAGCATCGCCTGCACGTGCGGCCGCATCAACGGCACGGAGATGGCCGCGATGCGGCGGCGTCCATTCTGGATCAGGTACTCGACCATGCGGTCCAGCAGGCTGGGGTCCATGTCCACCGCCTGCACATTCGGCGACATGGGCTCGGGCATGATGGCCACGCGCGGCATGTTCGGCGCTTCGAGCACGGGCGACCCGTACAGATAGAACGGCGTGCTGGCGAAGATCAGGCCGGCAAACCGCCGGTTCTGCACGTCGTCCACCAGTTGCTGGTAGGCTTCCACGTCCTGATGCGTCTCGTTGCCATAAGAGAAGACGAGTTCGTAGCCGTTCGAAGCAGCCACCGCCGTAGTTTCATCGCGCAGCGAGCGCCAGAACTGGGGCCAGGGACGGTGGGGCAGATCGCGATACGGGAAGACCAGGGCGAAACGCGTCAGGTGCGGCGGCGCCTCGCTGACGAACGTGCCGCGCGAACCGTGCGTGACGATCAGCCCTTCGCGCGCCAGCTTGCTGAAGACTTTCTGGACCGTGACCGGCGTTGTGTCGTACCTTTCTTCGAACACGGTCCGAACGGGCATGCGGCTCCCCGGCTTCAGCCGACCGTCGAAGATCTGCTTGCGCAGGTCCGCCAAGAGCCTGATTCCCGGTGTCACGGTGTCGGTCTTCGCCGTTTTCATGTTCCTGAGTTTCCTATTCACTATGCGCATACCATATAGTAAGATCTCTGGCATGGCAATCACAATTTGCAGAACATGGGTTGGATGTGCGGCGGCACTGACGGCAACAGCCTGGACGGCTCAGGCCAACCCGAAAGACGCCTGCGTCATGGTCACGGCGGCGGTCCAGAAGACGCCTCCGCGGATCGAACTGCACTGGCCGCCCCATGCCGCCGCGACGCAGGTCCAGATCAGCCGGCGGACGTCGGCTGACGAAGAGTGGGCGCCCGTGACGAATATCGAAGCGGCCGCCGGCACGGTGGCCGGCTGGACGGATGCGACGGCCAGGCCCGCGACCGTCTACGAATACCGTGTCCGGCGTGCGGCCGGAACCGCACGCGCGGCGTCGGGGTTCGCCCTCTCGGCCATCGAACGGCCGCTGATGGATGCGCGCGGCACGCTGATCCTGATTGTGGACAACGAACTGTCGGCGCCACTCAGCAATGAGTTGGTCCGGCTGCAGATGGACCTGCTCGGCGACGGCTGGACCGTGCGGCGCCACGACGTGGCAGGCAGGCACTGGAGCGACCCGGGCTGGAAGGAGGCCGTCACGAATGTGAAGGCCACGATCCAGGCCGACTACCGCGCCGACCCAGCGACGGTGAAGGCCGTCTTCCTTCTCGGCCACATCCCGGTCCCCTACTCCGGAAAGCTCGCTCCCGACGGGCATGAGAACCATCAGGGCGCATGGCCGGCCGACGTGTATTACGGCGACATGGATGGCACGTGGACCGACACGAACACGACGTGGACGTGCGACCGTGCCCGCCAACAGAACGTCCCCGGCGACGGCAAGTTCGACCAGTCCGTCATCCCGGCCAGTGTCCGCCTACAGGTGGGCCGGGTGGATTTCCACGACATGCCCTGTTTCGCCGGGAAGAACGAAACGGACCTGGTCAGGCAGTACCTGGACAAGGACCACCACTACCGCATGAAGTGGGTGACCGCGCAAGAGCGGGGCCTGATCGATGACCACTTCGGCGATTTCGGCGGCGAAGCCTTCGCGGCCAATGGATGGCGCAATTTCGGCGGCATGTTCGGCGCATCGAACGTGGTGGAGGCCGGTTGGTTCGGCACGCTGGCGAAGGATGAGTACCTGTGGGGCTATGCCTGCGGCGGCGGCGATGTGGAACTGTGCGGCGGCGTCGGGCGCAGCGCGGACTTCGCCGCGGCCGACTCGAAGGTCATCTTCACGATGCTCTTCGGCAGCTTCTTCGGCGACTGGGATCAGCCCAACGTCATCCTGCGCGCCCCGCTCGGCATGCCCACGTACACACTGAGTTGCTCGTGGGGTGGACGCCCCGACAACCTCTACCACCCGATGGCCCTCGGCGAAACCCTGGGCGAAAGCATGCGGCAGACGCAGAATCGTCCCGCCGACCGTCGCCGCAAGCCCCGCGACAAGGAGGCGGTCGACGACGCGTCGCGCGAGGAGGAGCCGCGCCGCGCCATGGTGCATCTGGCCCTGATGGGAGATCCCTCGCTGCGCCTGCACGTGGTGGCCCCGGTCTCCGGCCTCAACGGCGAGAAGACGCGTCGCCGCGTGACGCTCCGATGGGCACCGTCGCCGGACGCCGGCGTCAGCGGCTACCATGTGTACCGGGCCAGCCAGCCCATGGGCCCCTATGCGCGCCTGACGAGCGCGCCTGTCGCCGACCCGACCTACACCGACAAAGCAGCGCCCGCCGACGACGCGGTCTACATGGTCCGTCCCGTGAAACTCGAAGTCAGCTCCAGCGGCAGTTACTGGAACATCGGCCAGGGCGTCTTCGCGACGGTTGGCAGCCGCCCCAACCGGCTGCCGATCGCGGACGGCCAGACGGCGACCGTGGCCGAGGACGGCGCGCTCGCATTGACCCTCACCGCGCGCGACCCGGACGGCGAGGCGCTCACCACCACGCTCGCGCAGCGCCCTCAGCACGGCACCGTGACCGGGAAGTTGCCCAACGCGGTTTACACGCCGGCAACGAACTACTTCGGCCCCGACCGTTTCAGTTTCCAGGCCAGCGACGGACGGCTGGCGAGCGCGTTGGCCACGGTCGCGCTCACCGTCACACCCGTGAACGATCCGCCGGCGTCCGAAGCGCAGCAGGTGAAGGTCGCCCAGGATGACCGGATCGCGCTGACGCTGCGCGCGACGGACACCGAAGCCGCCCCGCTGACGTACGGCATCGTCGCCGGGCCGGAGCATGGCGTCCTGTCCGGCACGCCGCCCGCGCTGACCTACGCGCCGGCCGCCGGCTACGCGGGGCCCGATCGCTTCACGTTCTGCGCGAACGACGGGCTGACGAACGGCGCCGCCGCCACGGTGAGCATCGCCGTGCTGGGGCTTCGCGACCCGGAGAACCCGGCGGGGTGCACGAACGGTCTGGCGTACGCGGAATACCTGGGCCCGTGGAACGCCCTGCCGGATTTCAGCACGCTCACGCCGCACACCAACGGAACGGTGGCCGGGCTCACCCTCGATGTGCGGACCACGAAGGACCATTTTGCCCTGCGCTTCAGCGGCTACCTGCGCGTACCGACGAACGGCATGTTCACCTTCTATACAAAGTCGGACGATGGCAGCAAACTCTGCATCGGGGACGAGGAGGTCGTGAACAACGACGGCGTCCACGGCACACAGGAACGCTCCGGACAGATCGCCCTCAAGAGCGGCCTCCACGCCTGCACGGTGACGTTCCTCGAGTATTCGGATGGCGAGTCGCTGAACGTATCCTGGCAGGCGCCGGGACTGGGCAAGCAAACCATCCCGAACAGCGCGTGGTTCCGACAGCGGATCGCAGAAGAAATGGCACGCGCCGCGAAGTAGGGGCGGCCTCATGCTTGACCGCCGCCCTATGGCGCTTGCTTAAGCCTGTCCTCGGTCTTCCCCTGGCGGCTCGCGAGGACGCTGCAGACCCGTGTCGCCTTTCAAGCGCGCATCCAGTCGCGTCACGGCCTTGCCCATTTGTCTTGTCCATAGGCGCTTCCGGCTTTCCCGTGGGATTGTTCATTGGCGTTCGCGCACGTTCACACGCCGGAGACCGGTTAAGTGGGTCGAAGGGTATCCGGTTAAGAACGGCGGTTAAGGGTGGCGATTAGGGGTGCGCTTCTCGCCTTCCCTGCACTTCCTCGGACACTTAACCGACTCACTTACGCGCACACTTAAACGTCCCCTTACTCGGATACCCTTAACCGAACTGCTTAAGCGGTCCCGCCTGGGGGCACCCCCTTGGACGGTTCATCAACAAGGAATTCCACGCCAATCTCGGAAGCGCCTGTCCATACATGATAACCATCCCCCTATGGCCGCACTGTTACTGGCCGCTCTACTTGGATGGTGCAGGCGCGGCGCCAGGCGGATTGACCAGCATGTTCACCACATCCTTGGCGCGCGACTTGGGCGTGACGTTAAGTGAAATCAGTTTGCCGCCGCGCAAGATTCCTTCAATCACTGTCTGCCCAGGCGCGTGCAGTGTGAAATCCACATCCCACTCCACCGGCCATGCCGGGAACAGGTAAAGCTTGCCGTGCGGACCGGGTTCGGGCGCGAGGATCATCTCTTGAAGCCCCGTGCACCCCGCCCCACCCCAGTTGTGATCGGGTAGCCAGTCGTGCCCCGGACCGAAGAACGCGGAGAAGCGAGCTTGTGGCGCGGTGTTGTTCGCCAACTTGTATATGGCGCGCTGTTTTGCCTCTTCCGGCAACGCCAGAGCGGCCATGTTGGCAACATTCGCCATCCATGAGTAGTCCTGCTTGCACAGGCGCGCACGGTCCGCCGGCACTGTATCCCATGTGTCGCGGGCGAGCTGCAACGTCTCGGGCTTCGTCACACCTGCCAGCCGATACGGCCAGCAGGCATACATCTCGACCGGTTCCCACTTGTTGTACTCGCGCTCCACGGACCTAGCCGGAAGCAGCGATAGACGCCTCTCACGCATACCGGTTGGAAGTCCCGGCAGGCGCGCCTGGATCTGCTCCAGCCTGCTTCGCGTGGCCGTTGGCAGATCCGGCAGCGCAAGCAGTCCAGCGGTGACTCTCGTAAGGCCGCACACAGCATCAAGCGGGTCGGTGGCCCCGCCACCGTACTCAAGTGCGCAGCCAGGGTAGATGAGCAACTTGCCGTCATCCCCGAGTTCCTTGCCCGTACTCTTCTTGCACTGCGCGCGGTAATAGCTATCGTAGAAAAGCACCGTGCCCTCAATCCACGCCATATCCTTCTGCAGATTGATGCCCAGCACGTCGCGCGCCTGCAGTGCCATCCACGCATGTTCAAGCATCATAGAGAAGTGCTGAAGCAGATGGTCCAAACCGCAGAGCCCGTTGGACCGAGGCCCCACGCAGCACAACCCCCACACGTCCAGCGGTTCCGGATATACCACCCCCTCCGCGCCGTTCTTCTTCGCGCGTGAGGCGGCGACGGCGGAGCGGTCGCGGTAGAATCTGAGCGACGGCCAGAGCATGTCCTCGTCACCGTTGGCCAGGCTGGGCCAACCGAGCCAGCGCTGGTTCTGAGACATGAAACTGCACCCCATCCAGCGGCGGAAGTCCGGTGTGATGGGACTTCCTTCGGCAATCGGAAGCTCTTCGTTATTGTTGCCCGTAATACGCCCCGGCTTGTTGTCCGTCGTGAAGATGCCGCCGTTGAAGAGCAGAGGCAGTTCGCCATCCCGGTTGCAGGCGAGCATGTATCGGAACCGCTGATAATTGCACCCGATGAGCCAGCCGGCGTCGTCCGGCTTGGCGGACTGATTGATCGCGATGTGCGACCTGGACCAGAACTCTGACCATCTCTTCAACTCGTCGGCTTTGGCGGCTTTGCGCACCGTTGGGGAAAGCGCGGACCTGGCATCCTTTCGCCACTGCCCGGGGTCGGCGTCCAGTTTCGCGCCAAGACGTATCGCGATGACATGGTTACTGCGTGCCGTCGTGCGGCTGGTCCATGCCTTGCCTTCCCAAAACTGCCGCTGAATGATCGATTCCACCGGCACAGAAATGCCACCGTCAACGAGCAGCACACCTCCGAAGATGCGTTTCGTGGTGGCATCGCAAACGGCCTCCACCTCTATGCCCTGATTCGCCGACTTTTCGATCACGCTGGTTGCGTAATCGGAATTCCTGTGGAACCACGTAATCCCCTCGGCATCGGCCTGCATGCAGTCCGCCTTGAAATCCCCCTTTCCACCCATCATGTCGCAGCGGATGCCGTTTCGGTTCTGATCGCGCCAACTGCCGAACGCTACGTCAAAGGACTGCGCTTTGGCCGATTCGGCTTCAATGATCAGCGTCTCGCCGGCAAACCACAATGAAGCATTGAAACTGCCCTGCTTGATGGTTATCGCGCCACTGGCGAGATCAAGAGTCTGCCGGAAATCGGGACTGGCTCCCAGTTGTGTGTCCACCGGCGTTATGCGCACGCATCCAAGCTTTAACAGACGCCCCTGCTCGTCATACGCGCCGTTGTGGGCCAGATACAACCAGATCGACCCGTCCTGAACCCAGACATTTGCACCGGCCCCGAAACGCCCCGAAAGCGGCATCGAGTCCAATGAGTCGATGCTGGGTGAGTCCCAGACAACATTATACCGTTCGACACCTGATGTGGCATTGTCAGCCATCATCTGCTGCGTTCCCACCGCCGTAAGGGCAGCAACCGCCGTCCTGTCAATCCGGATGTCCACTGGTCCACTCCTTCCATTCGCGCTATCGGTCGTATACTGCCGTTCATTTTCATATTACTGCCCGCGGTTCTTCAGTATAGGAAACCGTGAGCCGATGGCAATGGCGATCCCGCGAGCACCATAGGGGGCGCGCCATAGGGGCGTATTTCGACATATGACATTCACGCCTCGTCACCTCCGTCATTCAGCATTCACAGCGCACATAGGGAGATAACGGCTCGTGGTTGATGGCGGGGTTGCGTTGGAGAAACAGCGCGCCTATTCCGAACCGGACAATGGCTCTGCCGTTGCGTTCGGGACGGTCGCCCTTCTCCCGGACTTCGGTCCACGCACGCTGCGAGTTGACTGGTGGCCACACTGTGTGTACGGTACGGGCATGAAGACGACGTTGATCCCAATTGGCAATTCACGCGGAATTCGCATCCCGAAGCCGCTCATCGAACAATGCGGTCTCACGGAGGAGATCCAGATGGATGTGCGAGGCCGTGCAATCGTGATCCATTCTCCCCGTCATGCCCGCGCAGGATGGGCCGTGGCCTTCAAACAGATGGCCCGGACGGGTGACGATATGTTGCTGGACCCCCAGCCTGTTTCGACACGGTGGGACAAGGAGGACTGGGAATGGAAGTGAGCCGCTTCGATGTCTTCCTGGTCACCCTTGATCCCACGATTGGCCGTGAAATCAGGAAGACCCGGCCGTGCGTGGTCGTCTCGCCTGATGAGATGAACCACAACATCGGTACGATCATCATCGCTCCGATGACCACCAAAGGCCGGCGCTATCCGACGCGCGTAGATTGCACCTTTCAGGGCGTTGAAGGGCAAGTCGTTCTCGACCAACTCAGGACCGTGGACAAGGATCGGTTGGTCAAGAAGCTCGGACAACTCTCGCCAATGACCGGCGAGCGCGTCCTTGGCGTCCTGGCCGAGATGTTCCAACGCTAGAATCCAAACACCTATGGCCACACGCACGACCGCGACGCAGGTTGCATCCGTCGCCCTGCTGGCGATGTTGCTCGCGCTCGGGGCGTTCGCGTTCCCTCCCGCGCAGACGCCGCGTTCGGTCGACCTGAACGGGGCCTGGCGCCTGCAGGCTGCGAAGTCGGTCGACGCGGCACCCGCGGCCGACGGCTGGCAGCCGATGAACCTGCCCGGACAGGCCCCCGGCGATCTGTCCGCCATCTGGATCGAACGCGAGTTGGAAACCCCGGCCGCCTGGGCCGGCTCGCGCTGGGTCCTGCGGTGCGAGTTGCTCGAACAGCCGGCGACCGTGTTCGTCGACGGCGTCCGCGTCGGGGTCTTCGAGCCGCCCGGCGACGCGCTCGACCTGACGGCCGGGATCAGACCTGGGGCGCGGCAGACGATCCGGCTGTTCGTGGCGCGCGATGCGCAGCCGCGATTGCGCGGCGTGTTTGAGTGGGCCGGCTCCGGTTCGCTCGGCGTCACCGGGTCGCTGCGCCTCGACGCCCTGGCGCCGCAACTGGCCGTGGTCGATGCGTTCCTGATGCCGTCGGTGCGACAGAAGGTGCTCCATGCCCGCGTCGACTTCCACGCCGTCGCGGACAGGACCGATGTGACGCTGAGTGCCCACGTGGCCGGTCAGGACGGCCAGCCGGTTCACACGTTCAGCACCACCGTCGCCACCGTGCCGGCCGGCGAGTCGACGCAGGCTGTGCGTTTCCCATGGGACGATCCCGTGCTCTGGGAACTTGATCGCCCTTACCTCTATACGATCCGGATGACGGCCACGGCGAAGGACGGCGCGGTGCTCGACACGTGGGGACCCGAGTCGTTCGGCTTCCGCGAGTTCTGGGTTGACGGTCGCGAGATGATGCTCAACGGTCATCCCTGCCGCTTCCGCCTGCTCTGGCACTGGGGCGTGGGCGACAACAACGTCGCGTTCTTCCAGGGCATCGGCATGAACGCGATCGAGATCCAGCCGCGCAACCGGCCGTGGTTCTCGGTGTGGGGCCGCCACGACGAGATCGACGCCCTGGCCGACGTGCTCGACCATCACGGCATGGCGCTGATCGCGCCGCTCAAATCGGTCGAGGGCTTCGATCCCGCCTGGCCGGACCCGCGGACCGAGCCCTACTACACGCGGGCCTGCCGGATGGAGATCTCGCGCTACAAGAAACACCCGTCGCTCTTCGTGTGGAACCTGGGGATGAACATCTGCGTTCCAAGGGACCACTGGATGCCGCCGTCCATCGGACAGGCGCTCACACCGGAAGAGGAGAAGGTGCCTGTCTACACGCTTCTGGGCCGCGCCGCCGGGATCGTGCAGAAGCTCGACCCCACGCGGTCGGTGCTGTCGCACGCCGACGGCAACACGACCCCCATCGCCACGGCCAATGTGTACCTGAACCTCATTCCGCTGCAGGAGCGCGAGGAGTGGCTCAGCGCGTGGGGCACCAGCGGCAAGAAGCCCTTCAGCGCCGTCGAGTTCGGCCCGCCCTACTTCGCCAACTTCTGGCACAAGGGCGCACCCGACCCGCAGTACACGGAGTACAGCGCCGTTTTCCTGGGCGACGAGGCCTATCGCATGGAAGGCAGCAACTACGTCGCGCAGGTGGCGCAGATGACCCTCAGCAACCCGTCGGGACACGGCGGCAACCATGGCATCGCCGGCCGCGACACCGCCTTCTTCCCGGTGGTGACGGCGTTTGTGCGCCGCACCACACGCGCGTGGCGCACGTGGGGGCAGAATGGCGGTAACCACCCCTGGATGTGGAACGTCGGTTTCGGCGGCGAGCCCAGCGGTCCTATGGGGTGCTTCTTCTACACGCACCTGACAGGTTCGGATGACGAACTGCGCCGCCGGCCGCCATGGGCCAACCCCTACTACGACGTGTACCGCGAGACACAGCAGCCGCTGCTCGTCTACCTCGGCGGACCCGCCGCACGCTTCACGGCGAAGGACCATGCCTTCTTCCCCGGCGAGACGATGGAGAAACAGGTCGTCGCCGTATGGGACGCGGGTTGGCCGACCGCAGTGACGGTGGAGTGGGAGGCCACACTGAGCGGTGCTCGCATCGCCGGCGGCACGCTGCTCCTGTCGCTGACGCCAGCCGAAATCCGCAAGGTGCCGATCACGTTCGCCCTGCCGGCGCTCGATCAGCGCGCCAACGGCGAGATCCGGCTGAAGGTCACGCAGGACGGCCGGGAGTTCAGCACGGACCTGTTCCGGTTTCAGGTGATCCCGCGCCCGACGCAGGCGGCCGCGCGCACGGTGCTACTGTGGGACCCCGCCGGCGATTCAGACTGGGTTCGTGCGTGCGGCGTCACGGCCGCCGTCTGGCAACCCGGCCAGCCGCTGAACGCCACGGATCTCCTGATCATCGGCCGGAACGCGCTTTCCGGCGTGCCGACCCTTCCGTTCACGGCCGATGACTTGAACCGCGGACTGACGGTGATCGTGCTGGAACAGCAACGCGACGCCCTGCGCCGGTTTGGCTTCCGCGCGGAGGAGACGGTCTCGCGGCGACTGTTCGCAAGGCGCCCGAACCATCCGCTGCTGCGCGGACTCGAACCGGCCGACCTGGCCGACTGGCGCGGATCAGCCACACTCGTTCCGGACGTGACGCCGCTGGACCTGAACCCGGCCCGGCCGCGCTGCATGCACTGGGGCAACTACGGCGCCGTTGCATCGGTGCTCATCGAGACACCGCATCACGGCGCCTTCACGCCGATCGTGGATGGCGAGTTCGACCTGCGCTACACGCCGTTGCTGGAGTGGCGCTGCGGCGCAGGACGCGTGCTCTTCTCCCAGTTCGATCTGACCGCGCGCGTGGGCACGGATCCTGTCGCCAGCACGTTGGCGCACAACCTCGTCGACATTGCGCGCACACCCACGCGACCCGCCAACCGGCAGGCGGTCTACATCGGCGGTCCGCAGGGTCAGGCGTTCGTCGCGCGCCTGCAACTGGATGTCGACCTGAAAGGCTCGGTCCGGCGGCTGCCGCTCGATGCCGTGGTGATCCTGGGCGAAGTCGCAGCGACCGACGCGCGGACCACGCGGCGGGCCTTGGATCGCTTTGTGGAAAGCGGCGGCTGCGTGCTGTCTTTACCCAAGACGCAGACAGCGCTCGACGCGCTGCTCCCCTTCACCGTGGGCACGCAGCGACGAAGCGCCCACCGCGTCGATGACGCCGCGTCCGTGATCGCGACGATCGGCGACGGTCTCGGGCCGGCTGACTTGCACTGGCGCGACTTCGGCACGTTCGACCTGTTCACCGCGGCCGGCCAGCCGCCCGGGGCGCGAGTGCTGGGCCAGGGCTTCTTCCTCCAGGTTCCGCAGGGCAAGGGCCGATGGCTGCTGAGCCAGGTTGACCCGCAACCGTTCGAGGACGCCGTCGCGGGCACGGTTTCGCTGCTCGCAGAATGGCCGGAGCCAGGCTACAGCAACGACGGATCGCGCAAGGCCGACCTGCCCAAGCCGTGGCTGCGCCTGACGCGCCAGCGGATCGATCGGCTGTATGCGCAGCTCATCGCGAACCTGGGCGTGGACTCCTCCCCGGCCCTCGTGCGCCGGATGATGACGTGTGTGGCTGATCCGGAACTGCGCCCGCCCGCCGCGTGGCAGGTGTCGGGACCGATTCGCTGCAGCGACCGACCCGTCGACCCCGAACCGGAATGGCGCGCCGCGCACACCAACGAACTGTCGACGGTGGCCTGGCAGGAGGCGCCGGGCGGCTGGACGCCGAGCATTCCGTACCGCGACGATGACTTCGGCTGCGCCTACTACGCGCGTACGATCATGACCTCGAGTCTGGACCATGAGGTCGAGGTTCCGGTACGATACAAGGCGTCGTTCCACACGTCGGCCACCGTGTGGTTCAACGGCCGGCGGCTGGCCGACCTGGGACCGAACCGCTGGTGTCCCCGGTTGGCGACCGAGTCCGTCGTGACGCTGAAGCCGGGGCGCAACGAGCTGCTGATCCGATGCGGCCGCACCGAGATCCAGGCGGCGGTGCAGGACGCGCCGGACGTGCGTCTCGGCCCCGCCGGCGCCGACCTGCTCTACCGCGATCCGGTCCGTTTTGGCGATGACCCTTACGCATGGTTCCCCTGGTAGGTTCACCTGGCGATCACGCGCAACAGCCTTGCACGCATTGGGCACCGGCAGGACCTGTAGACTCAGATTCTCGGTCAGCGCTCAGCCCGCAGCCAGCAGCCGTGGCCGGCCGGCATCTGGATCGTGTCCGCCGGTCCGACCGCGATCTCCTGCCCGCTCATCACGTCCGTCACGCGACGGTAGTGTGCGTCGGCCACGTGGAGTGCGGCGCCGTGCGCGGCGTCACGGTTGATCGCGAACCAGTGGTCTACGCCGGCCTGCCGGCGCCGGAAGACGAACGCGCCTTCGCATGTCCAGGGCGGCCGCGGTCGCTCGTCGAGCACGGCGGCGATCAGCACTGACTCGTAAGCGCGGTTCCCCGCGCTGAAGCAGCGACTTGCAACCTCGTACGCGAAGTACCGCACCTGCCCCGCGCCGACGCTGTTGCGGATCGCCGCCGGGCGACCGTCGTCGAATCGCGCCGTGACCGTTCCGGTCGTGGGCTCGACCTCGCTGAACTGCCCCGTCACGCTCTGGCCGTCAACCGACCGCGGCTCGAACTGGGCGTTGTAGTGGTTGAGCGGATACGCCCCCGCGAGCCGGTCGAACGCACCACCGGCACCTTCGGTCCGCACGCGCCCGTACTCGTCGAAAGTGGCAAACGGCGCATCGGCCACGACGCGGCCCCCGCGTGCCGCATAGCGCCCGAGCGCCGCCATCACCTCGCCCCGAACTACCGGCATGCCGGGGACGACGAGGACCGGATAGTCGTTCACGCGGCCGGCGAGCAACTCGTTGTCGGTGACGAACTCAAACGGAACATTTCCGTTCATCAGCGCGCGCGCCACACCGATACGGTTGCGCGAATTCTCGTCGCCGCTCGCGCCGTCCAGACGGCCCATCTCGCGTTCGCCGGAGAACATCTCCGCCTCCCAACTGGTGAGGACGGCCACGCACGCGTCGGCGCGTGCATCGTAGAGCTCGGCGCGGTGCTGCTGCGCACGGCGGCAGAACGCGCCGAGCAGCGTGGCGCGGCGCGATGGCGCGCCCTGCAGCGTCGTCATACCGTACTCGCCGGCCTCGGGGCCGCTGAGCCGGCAGTTCCACGCCCACAGGCCGATGCCCTGCAGACCGGCGCCGAGATAGCACATCATCATCTGCCAGTGTTCGGCCGGATGCATGTTGTGCTGGCGGATGGCCGAGCGGAAATTGGGGCCGCCGGTGGTTTCGTAGGGCAACGCCCACTTGCCCTTGGCGAAGTCGCGCGTGAGCCGCGCCTGGACATACAGCGGCAGCAGGAACTCCTGCGGCAGGATCCAGAAATGCCAGCCGCCGTGGATCGAGCTGAAGAAGCCGTCGGCCCCGGCGGCCTGGAGTTCGAAATCCCATTTCTGCTGTGTGACGTTGCCGAGCAACTGGTGGACGCCGGTCAGCACCGGATGGTCAGGATCGCGCTGCTGCCAGACCCGTTCGATGCGCGTCATGCGTTCGGCCAGGAACTCCGTCTTGAAGCGCGTCAGGTCGCGCCGATGCCGGTACTTCTCGAAGTGCATGCCGCGCATCGTCCGCCAGGTGTCCCACGAGTCGAGCGGCGCCAGCAGCGGCCCGCCGTAGCCCCAGGCGCGGCTCAGATTCTCAAGCGTCCCGTACTGTTTCTGCAGCCAGGCGCGAAACAGATCGCAGAAGCGCGGGTCGCTTTCGAGTTCGGGCGGGAACCCGCCGGGTTCGCCCACGCCTTCGTAGGCGAGCAGGCAGCTCCGGTGCCGATAGCGATCCGCCGCCGCCGCTGCATACTTCGCGATCAACCGGTGGTACTCATCCTCAATCAAGTGCGTGGCGCGCGGGACGTCATGCGGCGGCCCTGCCATCCAGTCCGCGTACCCCACGCGCAGGTTCGGCATGATCCGCAGCCTGGTCTCCTCGACCAGATCGAAGATCAGGTCCATGTGTGCAAAGTCGTACCGGTCCTCGCCCAGGTACTTCGCGCCACAGCCGCCCTCGCCGCCGCCGAAGCGAATGCAGTCAAACCCGCAGGCTTCAATGTCGCGCAGGTAGCGGCGCAACTCGTCGACCGTGGTGGTCTCGGTCACAAACACATACGGCGCAAAAGGAAACGGTCTCGCTCGTTCGCACACGGCAGACATGTCAACTGATCCTCTCAATGGTGTAACGGCGCTCAGGAATCCGCGCGGCCGCGTGAATCGCTTCGTCCATTCCGGTGATCGAAGCCGCCGCCTCGGCCAACGCCTCCGCGCTGCCGTACGCGAGCATGTCCCGGTAGAGCCCGATCACGTAGGGATTGCCTTCGCCGGCCGCAACCAGCTGCTGCGCCGCGACCGTGTCGTCGTCGGAGATCGCGATCCCGCGCTGGCGCAGCGCATAGCGATCCCACCCGAGAAACATGCGCGCCGCCGTGGGGTTGCGGACGCGCGTGACGATGAAGGCGTGGCGCACGTCCGAGAGGCGGCTCACCTCGGCCGCCTGCGCTGCCTGCGGTGCCTCTGGAATCGCAGCCAGGTCCACCCCAGCCGCCCAGGCGCCCGCCTCCGCCGTGACGACACGGTGGCCATCAATCGAGAGAGCGTGTCTGCCGGGCGCCAACCCGCGGATGCACAGCAGATCGCAGTTCAGCCGACGCCACCGCGCCTTCAGCGCCTCCGGCGCCCCGGCCCACGCCTCGGCCGGCGCGCCACACGGCAGCGATCGTGCCAGGCACGACCACGCCATGCGTCCGCCACAGGCAAGCCAGCCGTGAATCGTGGCATCGTCGGCGACGCTTCCGTCGACGCCGATCTCCGTGCGCCCGACGCCCGCCTTCACGCCCAGCGACTCGAGGATGATCGCAGCCATCAGCAGATGCCCGGCAGGCACGGGGTGCACACGGTCGTCCCGGATGAACGCCGTCCGCTGCCCGGGCGCCAACTCGGCACGCAGTGCGGCGAGAAATGGGCCGTGCAGATCGATGAACGTCGCCCCGGTCTGCTCGGCCAGCACGCGCGCATTCGCGCCCATCCCGGCCAGCGCGTCGTCGTAGCCGCACGGCTCCTCGGTTCCATCCAGACTGGAGTACTGGTCGTAGGCCGTCGGACTGAGGACACACACCTCGCGCGTGCCCAGACGCATCAGCCGCGACAGCAGGGCGGCCGTGTTGTCGGCATGCGCCTGGATCGCGCGCGCGCGCGCCGCCGCGTTGTCAGCCGTTGCAGCCGCGCTTCGCGTGTAGAGTCCGCGGTTGCCGTCGTTCATGCCGAAGAGGACGAAGGCCTGCGTGGGACGGTGCGATGCGATGTCGCTGTCAAACCGTGCCAGGGCGCCACCGGCACTGTCGCCGCTGATCCCGGCATTCACCCATCGGACGCGCCGCTCCGGCCAGCGCAGCGTACAGACATCCGCGATGATCTTGTGATACAGCCCGTTGTGCGTGATGCTGTCGCCGATGAAGCAAACCGTGTCCTGATCCTGCGTTGCGAGTTTCATGACCATCCCTGTTGGAACACTCCGTCGATCACGGCCACCACGCCGCTAGTAGCCGATGCGGTACAGGACGCCCTCTGCGCCCAACCCCAGTTGAACGAACGCCAGGTACTCGAAGCCGGTCGTCGGGTTCAGGGTCAGACAAGCCGGCTGGCCTTCGTCCTGAGACCATCGCATGCGGTCCGTGACACGCATGGAGAACCCTACCGGCGTGGTCGTCCCGGGAGCGAACTCGACGGCCATTCTCGTGCCTTTCGCCGTGAGATTCAACGCCTCCGACGCCTGTTCCGGCAGGGATATCATCCTGATTCGCCACATATCGCCGTCCAACTCGCGATACAACCCCACGCGCACAACCCCGGCGGGATTGCTGTCGGTGTCCGACGTGTAGCGTCCGATGCTCTCCGGTGGCCGCACGTCGAACAGCAGTTCCACGGCGTCGCTGGCCTGACACCCGCGGATGCGCAGATCCAGCGGAAAGGGAATGACCGCACCGAAGCGGTTCTTGAATCCTGCCTTGGCCGCGACGGGGGTTGCGTCTGCCCAATCGAACTCGGCGCGTATCACCGTCGCCGAGCGCCGAACAACGAGATTCGACACGGTACCGAGGGGGTGGGTCAGGCGCGTGGCGTCGTCCGCCCCCAATGCCAACGGGGCCTTCTCGCTGACACTGCTGCGCGCGTGCCAGAACGGAGCCCCTGTCGCGGCGAACGCCTCGCCGCTGCTGAAGGCCACGTATAGCGGGGACATCTGCCAGCGGCCCGGCAGCGCCGATTCAGCTACCGTGAAGCGAACGACCTTCGCGGTCCGGGCCGGAACCGTTGTCCTCGCCGAATAGAGCTTCGTTCCAACCACCGCCTGTAGGAGACCCGACACCGGTTTGTCGCTGCGGTTGGTGATGCACACGGCAACGGCCAGTTCGCCCCCGGGCGACAACAGCCCGTGCGTCGGAGCAACGGCGAGGTCAACCTGTCCATCGTGCGCCACACGGACTTTGCCGCGCGTGTCGCCGGTTGACAGCGGCAGGCCCGCGCCAAATGCGCGCAGAATCTCGATGGCCACGGGAATATGCCCAATCGCGTTCGGGTGAATGATGTCGGGCGTGAGCTCGTACGCGGGGTCAACCGCCCAGGCCACGTCCAGCGCGCGTTCATACGCCCCCCGCACATCGACAAAGGGCACGCCGCGTGCACGCAGCAGGTCAGCCTCGCCGGCCTGAAGCGCATCCAGCGCACGGTTCAGTCCGCCTTCCCACGCACCCACCTGCCGTGTGTGGGACCAGTGCGTCTCGCGAAGGAACACCACCGGGAGCGCGCGGTCGGCGCACAGGTCGACATATTGGCTGATGCCCACGGCGAACCGCAACTTCTTGCCGTCCACATCCGCCGCGCTCCAACCGGTGTCGTTAACGCCGAACATGACCGTGGCCAGTGTGGTGCGGTTCGCAGCCACGTACGTCTTCACCGCGCCCACGCGGTCGGCGGCCTTGGCGCCGTTCACGCCTTGGTCCGTCAGTCGGATGTCGGCCTCGGGATACAGGACGTCCAGCGTATTCTGGATGTAGGTCTGATACGCGTTCTGGTGCGTGATGGAGTCGCCCACGCATACCCATGCGTCGCCGGCCTTCAGAAAGGCGGTCTCCTGGTCGGCACGCACTTCCGCGAACGCGACGATCAGCATCGTCGCAATCGAGCGCCCGAGTACCGGATCACGTGTCAAGCGACCACCTTCGGTGAGAGCAGTGCAAAGCCATTCCGCAAGACGAGCTTTCCGGCCACCGTGTCTTCCTGCTTCACAGGAAACCCTCCAGGCAGAACGCCTGCGTGAGGTCGATCTCCCGTTCGCGCACCTGTACGCCGTCGTCGAGCTGAAGCGACAGGATCAGCCGCACGCGATCCAGAGTCGCTCGCACGCGACCGTTCTTCCCATTCCTGTCCCACCCGTGGAACTCCTGCCACGCGGGCAGACTAAGTTTCTCCTCCGGGTTCTGGACCCGCAGCGGCGCCTCATGGGAGAACGCGCCGAACAGGTTCCCGTCGGCGGTGTTGTCGGGGTTCGGCATCACGATGGCCAAGCGGCACGCGTCGAGCAGATTGCCCAACACACGGTTGCGGCGGCCGGTGGAGCCGCGCCCGTAGACCATGCGGTTGCGATCACCCAGGTTCATCATGATGGCGGCGCGGGACGCGCCATGCACGAAGTTGTGGCGGACGGTCAGCTGGTCGCAGTCGTGCTCGTAGATGCCGTTGCCGCCGAGTACGGGGTCGCCGCCCACGGACGGACACGTGCCTACATTCCAGATCACGTTGTTATCCACTAGATTGGGATGTTTGGATGCCTCGACGAAGATCGCGCCGGCCTGAGCATACTCGGTGTCCGCGATGACATTGGCGCAGATACGGGTGTTGACGTTCTGCCAGTCGGCCCAGATGCCGGAGCCGTGCTTGTTGTCCAGAATGACGTTGTGGCGCACCAGGCAGTCGTGCATGGAGTGCAACTTGATGGCGCCGGACTCAAACAGACACTCGACGTTGTGCCAGCAATTGCGCTCGAAGCGGTTGTGCTCAATCAGCGTGCGGCTGATCTGGATGGGATAGCCGAGCGGATCGGGCACTTCGGCCTCGGGCAGCCGCGCGGCACCGACGCCCGCCAGGCCGCAGACGCCGCACTCGATGATCGCGTTTCGGCGGATGACATGGTGCCCCTGAAGCTGATCCGAAGCGCGTTGCGGTGCCTGGTGCCCGACATCGATGCCCAGGCTGTTGGCCCAGCGCACGGCGTTGTCCTCGACGATCCAGTGGTGGCCGCAAAAGGTGGACAGCGCGCCCCGCTGCGGCGCGGGCAACCCGTTGCCGGCCTTCTCGAACGCGAGTCCCTTGACGCGGATGTAACCCTGATACGGCACCGCCGGGGAGAAACACTGTTCGCGCGCAGTGAACTCGATCACGTGGTCTTTCGGATCGCTGTCGTCACTCAACCGGAAGTGCACGATCAACCCGCTGTCCTCGACCCAGAACGCGCCGGCCGGAAGCCCCTTCTCGCAGGGAAAGCCCACTTGCCGCATCGGCTTGCCGTCCACGAACAGCATGCCGCGGCGCATCAGGAATTCCTCCTTCGATGCCCAGGGCGAGAGCCCGGTGAAGAACGGCTGGTCGCCGGACCACGGAGTGCTCGGCGCATTGCACATGCCAAACGGATTGTAGCCCGGGAGGCTGGCGGGCGGCAGGTGGCCGCGCCAGACGCGGGGATGCGGCGAGGGTTGCCCACGCGCGACCCAGGGAAAGAACCGCCATCCCTCGGACGGCTCCCACGGCCCCTGCCATACTTCCGCCGCGCTGATCACGGGCTGCGCGCCGGGTGCGGCCTCGTAGCTGATCATCTGCTCAGCTCCGGCACCGCCGCGCGCCGGCCGGACGCACTCGCGGTAGACGCCCGCGCCGATCAACACGCGCTGGCCGGGCTGGAGCACCTGGGCGGCACGGTTGATCGTACGGAACGGGACCTCCTCCGTGCCCGGCCCGTCGTCACTGGCGCGGGGATGACCCTGCGCCACGTGGTAGACCTTCGCGAACATCGTCGCGCAGTCCCAGAATGCAAACGTACTCCCATCGGGCAACACGTCATAGCTTGGCTTCATCACGACTCCCCATCCGCCGCATCCGGCCCGGCGCGACCCGTCGGCGAGTCGTTACCGAAACTCAACTATGCCCCAGTGCTGGGGCTCAAGGCGGGCTTCCGTCGGCTCGTCCGACGTGCCCGTGGCGCCCAGGTTCGACCAATATGCGCGCATCTTGACCTGGTGCCCGTCGTCGCTTGTCAGAATGCCCCAGTCGCCCTTCAGGCGCAGGCCCGCGCTGGGAACCAGCCCCAACGCCTTGAGCGGGATCGCGGCTTCGACAACGAAGTCCTTGTCGCCCGACAGGGCCGCCGTCCCCGTGTCCAGCATTACGACGCGGTCGAACTTCGCGACGCCGCCGGCCTTCGACTGGGTCGACCACGCGGCCGCCGGACTGGCCCCGGGTGATACGGGCTGGTAGAGCACCAGGCGGGGCTTGTTCTGGACGAACGAAATCAACACGCGCTGATCACCTGCCACGGGGAGCGCGCGCTTCGGGTCGGCCTGGCCGTCGACGCCGATCTGGAAGTCCAGGCACGCGCCGGTCTTAAACAGGCGCTTCATATCCTGTCCATCGTTCGAAAGCGGGCCGACGCCCTTCCCGGTCCAGCACAGGTAGAGCGTGGTCGCATCGTAAGCCGCCCGGAATGTGACGGCCGGGTTGCCGGGCAACGGCATCGCATCGGGCCATTCGTCCCTGGCGAGTTTGCCGTCGATGGCCGGGGACTTCATGCGCGGGACGACGAGAATGGCCTGCTTCACCAGCCCCCTGCGTCTGGCGCGCTCGGCTTCCCACTGTCCCATGCGACCGATGTCGTCTGTGGTGACCTGGAACTTGCCTGATGCGCGGCGGAAACTGTCGAGCCCCTTCACCTCAAGTACGGATGTGTGCGTGAAGCCGATCTCCATGAGATATCGGTTGTCGGGATCGGTCTTCGTGAAGAACCCGTGGAACTGCTCCTGGCGACCGGCGACGGGATCCAGACGCGACCCGAATGTCGCGTTCGGGGGACCCAGAAAGCGCGCCCGCGAGTCGTCCTTGTGGAAGACCAGGTTTCCCGCCAGCAACCCGTCGGCGGTCCAGACGCGCCACTGGCCGGAGTTGTCGTTGACGACGAAGAACTCGCCGAGATCACCGGCCGCCGTCTCGTGCCCGATAAGGCAGAGCTGGTTGGCCACCTCGCCGGGGTTCCATCCCGGCACACTCAACCCGCTCACGCCGCCGCCGGCGGGATAGCCCCAGCGCTTTTCGCCCGTGGGCGACACAACGAAATTCTCGGTGCGCGCACCCGGCACGGGCTCACCATGCAACGTCAGCCAGCTGCCATCGCTCAGCCGCAGGTGCGGCCAGCCGGGAGCCGGGGTGCGCTTGTAGACGGGTACGCCGTTCGCCAGAAACGTGTCGACCTCGTAATACACGTCCTTGCCGCAGAACCCCAGTTTCTCATCGGCCGGGCCCAAACCCATCCGATCCTTCTTGCGCTGGAACGCCACTTCCGGTGCGTCAACCTGGCCGTTGCCATTCCGGTCGGACCACAGGAACTCGTAGTCACGGAAAACCTCGCCGTTCGGCAGGAGCGAGATGACGTCCGAACGGTACAGCGGCTGGAACCCCGCCGCCCCACCCATGGCGGCGGCCAGTTTCACGGTGCCCTCTTTCTCATTGTAGAGGTAAACCGTCGCGACGCCCTGCCGGTCGTTCAGGGTCAGCGGCGCCGTCGCGATGTAGGTGCGTCCGTTTACCTGCCGCGTGACGGGCTCGCCGCCGATGAACGCATCGCCGAAGTAGGCCCGGATGCGGGTCATGTGCCTGGCCCAGTCGAGTTCGAACTCGACATTGCCGTGAAACACGCGCGCCGAATTGGACCGGTCGATGGTTCCGCCGCCACCGTAGTGCGGGTTGCCCGTGATCTCCTTCACGAACGTGCCGTCCGTCTTGTACTGCACGATCCGGCGCGGATTGTCCTGCGACTCCACCACCCACAGGCTGCCGTTCCCGTCGACACACATCCGGTGCGGCCTGAAGAAGCGCTGCGGGTCCCACAGTCCGGCCTGGACTCCGCCGGGTTTGCCGATGTCGCGAACCTTCGTCCCCTTGGCGTCATACACGGCAATCGGCGCGCTGGAATCACGCGTCCAGGGGAAAACGTAGAACGACCCGTCGGGGCCGATTGTGAAGAGGCTTGGCTCCGCGTTCTTGAGGAACGGCGTCAGCTTGCCCGTGTTCT
Source organism: uncultured Lentisphaerales bacterium (assembly GCA_964417715.1). Lineage (GTDB taxonomy): Bacteria > Verrucomicrobiota > Kiritimatiellia > RFP12 > CAYQJG01 > CAYQJG01. The sequence continues at coordinate 123,339 of CAYQJG010000002.1, forward strand.
GGTCGACCTTCGAGATGAGGTCATGGCTCTTCTCGATTACGTACAGGCCGCCGTCCGGCGCGAAACTCAGGCCGTGCCAGCCGGGGCGGACCGGGAGTTCCTTGAGGAAGGCGCCGGTCTTGCCGTCCCAGAACTCGATGCGTTCGTAAGCCATCGGATCGCGCGGCGGGTCGTCGCCCACAGGCGACAGCGCCGCCACGCCCATGATCTTGCAGAGCCGGGAATCGAGCGCCATGCAGTAGGTGTTCTTGCGGTGTGCGCCATGCCCGTCGTCCCGTCCGTCGTGCCGTCGGCAATTGTTCCCCTCCGGGCCGTTGTCCATCCATTGCTCGGTGATCCGGATGCGGACCGCGCGCGTCTCGATCATGCCGTTGAAGTCCACGTAACCGTCGAGATAGCGCGCATACCGGTTGTACTCGCCGACGTAGTCCGACACGCGCCGCTTCTGCCGGTATGTGGCCACATTCCGCCAACCGGGTTCGGCACTCTTGGCGTCGTGCGCCACGCCGTCGAGCGGGGCGTCGCCCGCGGCGCCCTGCCAGACATCGATCACCGCCGTGGCGCCGTCCATCTCCTTGATGGCCAATCCGGCGAGCTTCTGCGCCGCCTTCCACTGCATCACGTAGACGCCGGGCCGATCCGCCGCCACCGCGGTGGTCCGCTCGGCATCCCATTCACCCGTGCGCGTCACCTGGCCGGAATTGACCCGCACGGTGGCCGCCGCCGCGACGTTGGCGAAACGGCGGTTCAGCAGGCGCAGGCCATCGAGCCGCCAGGCGCCATTCGGTTTGCCCTGTGGGTTGAACACGAGCCGGACAGCCCGCGTCATCAAGCGCGGCGGCGCGACGACGCAGTTCCAGCCGGGGCCGCCGGACGATTCGAACGGAATCCAGTCCTCGCTCCTGTCCGCGCGCGGTGGGTACGGCGCATCAGCCTTCAGCGCCGCTATCTGCAGGTTGCCCTCGCCGTCCGGCCAGGGGAACACCACGCTGCCGAGGGCCACGGGCTGTTTGAATGACAACACCGAGACGTTCCGGTCGCCGATGGGTTGCGATTCGAGGAAGAGTTTTCCGTTGCCCTGCGGCTTGGTGTTCTGCGGGTTGACGCCGTCGCCTCCCGGCGGCTGGCCGTCGATCCGCAGCAGGCGGGCCATCTCGCGGTCGGCGCGTGGTACGCAGTTAGCGTGGTCAAGCAGGTCCGCCGTCGCCGCATCGTCGAACACCTGTTCGCCGGTGTACGCAAACGCCACTTTGCCGTCGCGCGCCGCCATGGCCGAACGCCAGCCGCGCCGGTGCGGGCCCTGCACCGGCTTGAACCGGTTCAGGTCCTGGCGGGTCCCCATCTCGATCCGGTGGACCGTCTCGTCGCCCGCCAGCACGTAAAGATTCTCGGCATCCGCCGTCATCTGGTTCACGCCAATCCAGGCGCCAAAGTCATGCTGGCCCCAGAGGCGACGCCCGTCGAGGTCGCATTCGATCAGCGTCACGCCGCCCTCGGCCATGCTCGCGGCGAAGAAGACGCGGTTGCCCACGGTGGCGCAGGCCCAGTTGGCGGAGTGGTCGGACAGCCACCCGTGCTCGCCGCCGTGTCCCACCAGCCACGGCATGCGCTCGGGGAAGAAGTTCTGGATGTTGGGGTACGGCGTCAGTCCATACTCCACCGCCAACTGCGGACCGGTGATCGTCTTCCAGGCGTAGTCGCCGGCCGGCACCAGCGTGCCGGCGTCGTCGCGCAGATCCCAGGCCTCCTCGGCTGCGCCCTCCGCGCGAAACGACTGCGCGAACAGATTGCGGACGCGCCGTCCCCTGGCATCGTCAATGACCATTGCGGTGTCGCCGCTCAGCGGATGCTTCACGGCGAGACGGAACGGAGGCCCCTTCTCCTTGAGTGTGAGCACCTGAGGCGGTCGATCGCCCAGAGCCGTCATGGCCGCGATGTTCAGCCACACGGCCGCGCCGCCGCGGTCCACACGGGTGACCTCGACGCGCAGGGCGGCGGTCTCGACGGGAGGAAAGGAGTACCAGTGATACGAGTAGGCCCAAAATGGGAAAGTGTGTTTGTTGTCCTGAACGGCGGTCGGCGTCAGCGGCTTCCATGCCGATGCCGGAGCGGTCAGGGGGTCGCGTTCCGACGCATCGCACGTCAGGAACCGGAACGCCTCGGCGCTGCTGTAGAAGAAGATGCCGCTCAGCTTCTGCCCCTGGCCCCACGTGAGCGTGTAACGCGCGGGCTCCTTGTCCGTGATGTTGCGCTGGGGACTCGACGACCACCCCTTCCCGAGCAGCAACCCGCCAGGGTCACCGGCGCCCTCGCCGGGCTCGCACGAGCCCTCTGCGGCGGCGGTAACGCACTGCAGACGCTGGCGGTAGGTGTTAAGGTAGAGCAGGCGTGCCGGCCCGCGGACACGCACGTCCTTGAACAGCAACGCGCGCGTCCGCGTGCCGGGCGCCAGGGTCGCGAAACGCAGATGCTGCTCGGGCGACGCGAACGACACCTGCGCCCAGGTCTGGGGCTGCGCCGGATCAGGCGTTCCAGAAGCATCGGCCTTCAGGTAGAAGAGCGTCCCGCCCGTCGACGATCCCTTGGCTCCCGTATCGGCCGGCGTGACCGACAGGGCTCCGATCGCCACCGGTTGCCTGAACACAGCGAGAAACGCGTATTCGGTCGCCTCGCCATCCACGCCACCCGCGATCTCCCAGACGTTGTCCTCCCAGTTGCCGGTCGCGGGGCCGAAGCCGAATGCGCGCTTGACGCGCACCGGATCGGCGGGCGATGACCGGCCGTTTACGAACTGACGGCATTGCGCCAGGTCGAGCGTCGCTTCGTCGAACGCCGGCGCAAACGCCGCATCCTGCGCGAGACACGCCCCGGCGATCAGGAACACCCCCGCCACAACCGTCAAACGCATGGTCTTGTGCATGTCCGTCCTCAGGGAGTTGAACCTGTCGGCTTGTCGAGCAGTCCGCGCTGCCGCATCCATTCGAGCGCGCGCTGGGGCCACGTGCCGGACACCGTCCGGCTCTCGCCGCCGATGCCCCACCCGCCCCCGCCTTTGAGGCCGTGGGTGCCCCGCTCGTAGACGTGGAGTTCCGCCGGCACACCTGCCCGCTGCAGCGCCAGATACAGGTTGACGCTGTTCTCGGGCCGCACGACGGTATCGTCGCTTGCGTGCGCGAGGAAGGTGGGCGGCGTCTCGCGCGTGACCTGTTCCTCGGCGGAGTAGAACTTAACCAGCGCCGGGTCGGGCGTCGGCCCGAGCAGGTTGCGGCGCGAACCTTCGTGGACAAACGGCCCCATCGAGATCACCGGGTAGACCAGCAGCATGAAGTCGGGGCGGGTGGCCGCATCGAAATGGGTGCCGGCCGTCGAAGCGACGTGCCCGCCGGCCGAAAAGCCCATGATGCCGACACGGCGCGGATCAATGCCCCACTCGCCGGCGCGCGCGCGCACCATCCGGATGGCAGCCTGCGCATCCTGAAGCGGCATGCCAGGTGTGTTACCGGGCTGGTTCGGCAACCGGTACTTGAGCACGATCCCCACCACCCCCTGTTCGGCAAACCAGCGGGCCGCGTCGTGGCCCTCACAGTCGATGCTCAGACTGCCGTAGCCGCCGCCGGGGCAGATAACCACCGCCGCGCCCGTGCGCCGCTCCGGTCCCGGAAGATGGACGAAGATGGAAGACGTGCCGGCTGCCTCGGGAAACAGCGCGATCTCGGACAGCGGCTCGGCGCGTGTGTTGGTGCCTGCGAGGACCAGTGCCAGACACGCGCACACGGCGCGCAGCCGCCGGGCGCCCCGGCGGGACGCCGTGTGCTCGCGTGGGAGTGCCATGTGGGTACCCTTCTCAGTCACCGATGATCGTCATGGCCGCCAGTCCCGTGATCCACGGCACCTTGCCATCGACGGCTGTGATCTCGACGCGCAGCGTGCTGGTTTCGAGCGCAGGGAACGAGAGCCATCGGTAGTTGTAGTGCCAGCCTTCCCATGCGTGCATATTGTCCCAGTCGGCCGTGAACGGGATGGTCTTCTCACCCGCGAGGAAGCGGAACTGGTCGGCGTTACTATAGAAGAAGACACCGGCCAACTTCTGTGCCTGCTTCCACGTCAGCGTGTAGGTGACCGGAGCCTTGTCGCTGGGCGGGTTGTCTTCGCCGTCCATGGACCAGCCCCTGCCTTTGGGCAGCGCCGCAGCGTCCCTGACGCCGGCCATCGGCTCGCAGGAGCCGGTCGCCTCGGCCGTCACGTCCTTCAGACGGAGTTTGTACGCATTGAGATACACGAGCTGTGCGACACCGGCCTTGCGCACGTCCTGATAGTAGAGGGCCTTGACCAGGGTGCCCTTCGGCAGCGTGCCGAAACGCAGATGCTGGGCCGGTGCCGCGAATGCGACGCGGGTCCAGGCATCCAGCTTGGCAGGGTCCGCCGTGCCCGCCACATCGCCCGCCAGGTAATACAGCTCGCCACCGTTGAGTGAGCCATGAGGCTCTTCAAGGTCGGCCGGGCTCACCGACAGCGTGCCGATCTCCACGGGCTGTTTGAGCGTGACCAGAAAGCCGATGGTGGTCTGTCTGGCCGCCGCGCCGGCAGAGGCATCCCAACCCTCCGGGGTTGCAACCGCCGGCATTTCCCACACATGGTGCTGCCAGTTGGCATTGCGGGGTATGAGGCCGAAAGTCCGGCGCACGCACCAGGCATCGGCGGGCGAAGGCTTCCCGTCGCGGTACTGGAGGCACTTCGTGAAGTCGATCGCCTCCTCGGTGAACGCCGGCCTGAAGGTGCCGAAAGCCTCCAGATGCGTGGCCGCTGCGGCCGTCCGCTCGGCTTCCGTCTTCTGCGCCTCATCCGCCGTCGCCGGCGTCAGCCCCGCCAGGCACAAGACGGCTCCGGCCGTCACGCCCAGACTCCAGATCCTACGTATCAGCTCGTTTGTCATGTCATCTTCCTCAATTGTCTGCCGACGGTTACTTACCAAGCGTGATCTCACCCCAGGTTGCGGGCGCGATCATCAGTTCGCCGACTTCATCGCTCACCAGGCCGGTGCTGAACGCCGCCCAGTAGGAGCGCAGCACGGTGTCGGTGCCGGGCTTGTTCCCGTGCGTCACGCCGACGTCGCCGCGCACGGTGAGCCCGTCCTGCGGCTTGACGCCGAGCGTCGCCCACGGAATGACCGCCTCAACCACGTAGCTCTTCCGGTCGTTCGCATACGTGACCTCGACCTTGATGTCCTTCGGGAAGGTCACGCTCTCCATGATGTAGTTCTTGTAGACGCCCGAGTTGAACGCCATGGGCTTCTTGTCGGACTCCTGGGCCACGACGCGGCGATAGATGACCGCCGCCGACTGGCCCCGGAACGGCCCGATCGAAAGGCGCAGGTCGCCAATCTCGGCCTTGTCGCGACTGGGGTTCGCCTTGGGGTCGATGCCCAGTTGGAGATCAACGGTATCGCCACGGGCGTACATAAACTCCGGCGCGTCGGCGCCGTTCACCCAGGGCGTGTCGTCCATGATATCCCACGCGGCATAGAGGTTCTGGTCATCCCAGGCCAGCGCGCTCTTGACCTTGGCGCTGTCCTGTCGGGCAAAAGACGTGATCGCCCGGGCGCCGAAATCCTTCTCGAGACTCCCCGTGAAGGCGGGCGTCGCCCGGGCCGCGACCCGCTTGAGGTCGCCGGCCTGGGCGTTCAGGTAGCGCTGACGGAAGCTCTTGGCGCTCTCGACGTCGTCGGCGCTCAGGCTGACTTTGCCGCCGGCCAGCGCCTTGGCCTTGTCCAGTCCGAGCACCTCGACATTCCAGAAGCTGGTGTGGCCGCCCTGCAGCGAGAGCCCGCCCTTCTGATCGAGCGTGACCGACCCGCCGAACGCCTCCTCGGCGGCACCGGGCGGACACCGCGTGCAATCCGCGCCCGGCAGGGCCTTGTCCGGGTACTCGGCCTTCATCACGTCGCCCTCCCAGAACTTGGTCAGGTAGTAGCCCTTCTCGGTGAGCGCATGCCATTCGCCCTTGTTCGTCGGGATGAACCAGACATTGCCGATGGGCTGCGGCAGCGTCACGGCCCCGCAGATGTCGTACGCGCCGCGGATCATGCCCACTTCGGGAGCGCAGGCGCGATGCGAACCATGGACGCCGGTGAAGTTGCTCGGGTAGGTCCACATCCGCTTGCCCGACGCGATGTCGAAGCACTCGATGGTCGAGTGATCGTCGCCATAGGTCCCGTTCCACAACACGTACTTGTTGTCCGCCGAACCGGCGTTGTGCTGGGCGCCCATGCCGCCACGGTGAATGCCGGCAGCGGGAGCAGGCAAGTCCTTGGCCTGCGCGAAGTCGTAGACCGGTGCGCCGCACGGGGTCCAGCTGGTGACCCTGACCTGCTTCATGCTGCCGTAGCCGGTAAGGTCGGGCGTGATGGCCATGTACCAGCCCTGGATCCAGCCGCCCAGGTCAATATCATACATCGTGACCTCTTCCGGCTGCCGCTGCTGATCGTCGTTCGCATCGGACCAGGACTCCACCTTCTTCTTCTTGTCCTGCTCGATCGGGGTGATGACGGTGCGCAGCTTCCAGTTGGCATCGCCCAGCCGCTCATAGAACCGGATCGGCGCGGCGCCGCCGCAGCCGCCACTGGCGGACACGGCCAGGTACTGCCGCCCCGTTGGTCCGAAACCGTAGCGCGCATTCATCATGCCGTCGCGCGTGATCACGCCGAGGCACGTTGCCTGACCGGTTTTGGGGTCGAGACGCCACTCGCAGCCCTGACCCACCATGCGATAGGGATCGGCCGGATCGATGCAGGCACCCATCGCGCCGTAGGTGGACGCGCCGAAGAACTCCTTCGCAAAGGCGCCGGTCTTGGCATTCCAGACGCTGACACGCTTGGGCGAGCCATCGGCCTCGGTAGCCCAGAGCTGGCCCTGGCCATCGATCGCCAGTGCGCTGATCTGCAGGAACCCGTCCTGCTGCCAGGCGCCGACCAGGCGGCGCCCCTCCCTGCGCCCGACGAGACGAGTCGCCTTCCCGTTCCTGTCCATCACCTGCACGTAGTGGCGGTCACCCGTGATGCCGCAGTAGATCTCGCCGTCCTTGTCCACGGCGATCGCGCGCACCCAGTCCTTGCCTTCCAGTGGAACCGGGCCAACTGTCTTGACGGCTCCGCTCTGCGGGTCGACGGCAAGAATGTTGCACCCCTTGGCGAGGTAGGAAACCGCATAGAGCATGCCGTCGGGGCCGAGCTCGATGTCGCCCACCGTGGGAACGTCGAGCTTGCGCAGCAGTTTGCCGGTCTTCGCGTCCACGACAAACACCTTGCCGATGCCGCTGAATCCCATGAACACCATGCCCTTGCCGGCACACAGGCTGCTCGGCGAGTTGGGCGCATTGGTTGCGCCCGCGAACAGTTCGGCCAGGGTCAGGTCGGTACCCTTCGACGCCTCCCAGGTGGTGTAGTTCCCATCCTTGGCATTGACGCGGTAGAGGCTGCGCGGGGCGTACTGCCCCATCTCGTTCCAGATGTAGACGGTGCCGTCGGCAGCGGCAATCAAACTGGCGGAGGCGATGCCGCCGCGGATCTGCTTCCACAGAATGTCGCCGTTCTGGTTGCAGGCCTGCAGCGGCTTGCCGCCCTCGCCGCCGGCCCATCCAATGTAAACATTCTCGCCGTCAGCCGCGACCGCGCAGGGATCGCCATGGTCGGCACCCCACGTGTTGCCCCACGGCGTGGCCGACGAACTGCCGCTCCAGCCGCGCAACGCGAGCGAGACGCCGGGCTGCCAGATGCCGCCCCACGTGTAGTCGCCGGCCTCGAGCGGCTGGCCGGGCACGCGAACCGACATCGTCGTGAGTCCGTCCCACTTCACCTCGTGCTCGCCCTTGGTGTAGAAGGCGCTGGCAAGCAACTGGCGAGCCACGGTGCCGTCGGCACGGAACAGGTTCAGCGACACATAGCCGTCCTCGTCGAGCATGAACCGGATCGGCTTGAAGCCTTCGGGCTCGCGGCTCTTGACCAGGCCGGTCCAGTCCACCGCAGGCAGACCGGCCACCATCTGGACCGCAAACGTGCGGCCATCGGACAGGCGCAACGGGCGCGGCGTCAGCTTGCCCCTGGCCTCCAGTGTGGCGAAGCCCCATACGCCCTGGCTGCCGAAGGTGAAGACGCGATCAATGCCGACATTGGCGCGGAAGATGTCCTTGATGGTCAGCCGGCTGCCGGCGCCCGTCAGGAAATTGGGCTCCACGGTGATGACGATTCTCGTGCCGGCAGACGGTTTCCATCCATCGCGCGAGACCAGGCTCCACGGAATGGCGATCTCCTGATCATACCCGCGCTTGTCGGCGTGCTCCACGAAGGCCTGTTTGGCGCCCTTGGCCTTGGCGTCGACCGACCCCTCGTTGAAGCGGTGCCCCCAATCGATCTTGACCGTGTCCAACCCCTCGCGGTCACGCCAGGCACTGATGTGACTGACGCGCGTCGCGGGCAGATCATCCTCGCCGCGCAGGTCGCGCCTGCCGGCGGCATCCTCGAGTTTGTCCGCAGGTGCGGTGATCACGCGGAATTGCAGACAGTCACCGTTGAACCCGTAGTCGCCCTTGATGCTGCCCGGGTTGTTCATCGGCGTCAGGTCCTGCCAACGCGCGAGAATGTAGAGCGTATCGGCATCCCACATCGTATGCACCCAGACACCGTACTTCTCGCGCTGGTTCTCAACATCGGAACAGGCGAAGATGCCGCCGGTCAGGTCCCAGTCGTCACACGTGCCGTCGATCACCATCGGACCCGGCGTCGGCAACACCTGCATGTCAAGGTTCTCGGTCTCCGTCGCCGCCAGCCACCCTCCGCTCATCAAACAGATTGCCACCCATCCCCACCCTGTCTTGCTTGCCATTGGATCATCGTCCCTTCATGTCCACTGCGTTGTATTCGGTGAAGCGCGCTGGCATGCCACGCGTGAGTTCAGCTGTCAACAGCGGCCGCTGCCAGTCGAGCGCCGCGGCGGCCAGGGCCTCAGGGCCTGTGCCGCCAAGAATGAACCGAAAGCGAAACCGGTGCGTCCCCTGATCGGCGACTACGGCCCGCGGCATGCGGCTGCCGCCAACCGGGCATGGATCGTGATGCGCCATGAAGGGGCTGCGCAGCAGCGTGAGCCGCGCGCGTTCCGGCGTGGCGTCGAGCGCGTACACGTCGGGACAGACGACGCCGACCGCGTCGAGCTGCGTCCAGTCCTGCAGCGGCCGCTCACACCCGTCGTTCGCGCGCACGAGCGCCATCCCCGGCGTGCCGTCCGTGCGCTGCGTGCCGCCGGCCTGCGGCACGATCAGTTTGAGCAGCTTGCGGGTTTCGCACCAGTGCACGTCGAGAAGCAGATCGGCCGCGGGCGACCCTTCATACACGCGCCACTCGGCCACGAGCGTGCTCGCGCCGATCCGCCCCGTCTGGCGCCACGACGCCATGAGCGGTCCCGCGTCCACAATCTGCGTCGCGCCCCAACACGCCGTTGCCAGCGGCGTCTCGCCGTAGCCCGTCACGCCATGGCTCCACGTGTCGCTCGGGTCGTCGATGAGATGCAGCGTCAGGGCGAGGTCGGCGTGCCGGGGCATCGACAGCACGGTTGCCTCCGCGCCGCTCCGGACGCTCAGTCCGTCGCACTGAGAGAGTCGATCCGGCGTCGCACTCACAGCCGGCGGCACCGCACGCTGCGCTTGTGTGGGGTCCAGCCGCAGCACATCCAGCGCGCCGGCCTCGATCCGCCGCCGCACCAGCACGCGCCGCACGTCCCATAACCACGTCGGGTCGTTGCCCGCGCCCGAATGCATCGACTGGAACGCGATCTCGACACCTGCCACATCGACCAGACGCCAGCCGCTCTTCCAGGGGCCCTCCAGATACACATTCGCCTCGCACCAGCCGTCAAACGCCACGGCGCCGGGATTGGCCAGCACGATGCGTGGCAGGTGATCATCGGGCAGCGTCGCCATCTGCCGTCGCACGGCATACACCAGTGTTTCATCCGCCAGCGCCGTCGCGCCCCGCAACTGGTCCTCGACGGCCTCGTAGGCCTCCGGCAGGCACGTGCCTCCGAGCGTGTCGTGAAACTGGTGCGCGGCCACGCGCAGCCAGGCTGCCTCCAGTGCGGCGCGTTCGGCCTCCGGCGCCGCCGCTTCGGCGCGCACCAGTGCATGCTCCGCGCGCCGCACCGCGTTCTTGACCGAGCGCACGACGCTGTAGCAGCCGACGGCGTGCATCTGCAACTCGCCCGTCACTTCCGGCAGCGGCGCGCCTTCGGCCGCGACCGCGTCAAAGAAGCGCGTGATCGTTGAGAACTCCAGGCGTGCGCCTGGAACGAAGTCGCGGTTCTCACGCACCCAGCGCACAAGCCGCTCAGTCGGCCCGCCGCCGTGATCGCCGACTCCCATGAAGGTCATCGTGTGGGCCACGCCCTGAGGCAGCGCCTGCACGGCCCTTTTCAGCGGATTATTCCAGACGCCACCGTCCAGGCCGTTGAGGTAACTGTCGGCAATGCGGAAAGCCGTCACGCCGGCGCCCCCCGGCCGAGTCCGCCACGTGAACAGGCGCGCCGGCAGCGCGCATTCATGCTCCTGCGGCCGCATGAAGACATAGCGGTCCTGCCCGCAGGCACGCAGAATCTCGGGCAGGATGGCGCAATGGCCGAAGCTGTCGGGGTTGAAGCCGCACCGCGGCGTGACCCCGAACGTGGCCTGTGTCCAGGCCAGCGAGGTCTCAATATGCCGCCGCAGCCCGTCGGCCGACGGGAAATTGCAGTCCGGTTGCGTCCACCAGCCGTTGACGATCTCCCACCGCCCCGCCTCCACAAAGCCGCAGATCCGCCGCCAGAGCGCCGGGTCGGCGCGCTGGACCATGGCCAGCGTCCAACCCTCGCCCTGCGTGTAGAACAGGTCGGGGTTGGCCGCCAGCCGGTCGCACGCACTGCGCGCCGTAGCCAGCGACTCGTCGAGGCCGCCAGTCCACGGCCACATCCAGACCGGGTCCAGGTGCGCGCTGAAGATGACGTGAATGGTCATTCGCTACAACACCTGTATCATCGTGCCGGCATTCGTCGGACGCACGTCCGACACGCGCAGCACGATGTCGTTGCCCGTGCCGCCGGCCAGGCTGCTGTTGTAGAGAATGTCGAAGGTGACCTTCTTTGTGCCGTACACGACATCGACCGAGTCTTGCTCGACGAACTTGCCCGTGATGGCGGTCGAGCCCGCAACCGTCACGACCAGGTACTGTTCGCCCACCGTCGGCAGCGCCCGCGGCACGGGCAGGATCGACGCCCCGTTGAGGGTCAGAGTTGGCGTCCCCGTCAACGACAGGCGGTCGTGGTCGGTCGCCGCGAACAGATCCAGTTCGAGCGTTCCGCCCGATAGTTTCACCGCGCTGAAATCCTGCGCGGTAAGCGTCCCGGCGCGCGTCGCGGTGCCCGGCTGTACAGCCCCGCCCGCGAGCAGCGTCACCGTGTCGGTCGCACCGCCGGTGCCCGTGCCGCCAACGTTGAGGCTCGCGCTGTTGTACTGAGGACGGACCAGCGCGCCGAACCCTTTCAGCGTCTTCACTGTCACGCTCTGGCCGCCGGTCACGTTAACGTAATTATAGAGCGTCCCATTCAGAAACAGGTCGTTCCCTCCGCTACCCAGCGCCGTCACGCTGCTCTCGATCTTCGTCGGCCCGCCCCACGCGCCAACGCCAGAGATCGTGATCTGCCCGGTCAGTCCGCTGTTGTCGCCCGCCAGCGAGATGAACGTTTCTCCCGAGCCGCCCGCCGTACAGGACGTCGTCAGTCCGTTGTTGCCCGTGATCGCGCTGTTGATCTTAAACGTAACGTAGTCCCGCGCATAGCAGTTGATGACGCCTTCGGCCGACCCGAACGCCAGCGTCGGCACGCTGACCGTAGCCTTGGTGCCACGCGCCGCGTTGTTGTTGCCTCCCGACGGCGTACACATCAATGCCCCGCTCTTGACGGTGAGCGTGCTGCCGGCCGGACCAGCGAGCGTCACCAGCTTGCTACCGCCTGGATCGGTTGTATAGTCGCCATCGAAGACCAGCGAGTTGATGGTCGTGTTGCCGCTCAGTGTGACCGTGGTATCGGCACTGGTGGGACGGACCACGGTGTACGGAAGCCGGACGTTGTCGTTGCCGTCGGCATCGACGGCCGGGAACACCGTCGTGCTGGCCCCCTGCACGAAGTCACTGGCCGGGTTCATCTGAACCAGCCCGTTGACCGCATCGTAGGTGATGAATGTATTCGGGTTGCCCTCGAATGTGCTGCCGCTGGTCCGCCCGACGAGGTACGGAATGACGTTCTTGTTCGTGGTCCGCGCCCCATCCCCGCCGATCTTCGACAGGCTGGCTCCGCCATCGCCTGGCTTGAGATAACTGCCGGTGCCGAGGTTGTAGTCGCTGCTCATGGTCACGGCTACCGGCCGGCTGGCCGCGTCACGCGTCAGCGCGGCCGGGAACAGGGTCGCCCGCTGCACGTCGATCCATGAGCGGTTTCCGATCAACTGGATCTCGCCCAACCGCTCGATGGTGGCGTCACTCTGGCCCTGCATGTTCAACCCCGCGCCCGACAGCACGAGGTCCTGATCGTTGGCGATGCGCCCGAGCGTGGTCGAGCCGTTATCCGGAACCGTCGACGCGGTATCGCCCAAGGTCAGCGTCGCCCCGGGCGCGACCAGCACGTCGCTGGCCGTGAGAATCGTCCCGCCACTCATGAGCATCGTGTAGCCGCCGCTGCCCACGAGCGCGCCCGTGAAGGAGTTGGCGGCCGTGAAGGCGACGGTGCTTCCACCGCCGGTCCGCACCGTGCCCGCACCGGAGATGGGCCCATTGATATACAGCCTCCGGCCGTCGCACTGGAGCGTCAGCTCGTGGCCGGCGTTATTGATCGCGCCACCGACGTACTTGTCGCGCTCGACCACGCTGTGTTCCCAGATGATGGAATCGGTCGTCAGTTCGACCGCGCTGTTAATGCGCGTATTCTCACCCCAACGTCCGTAGAAGTGGATGCCGCCCGCCCCGAGCTTCAGTGTGTTGCCGGCAAGGATGTAGTCGGGAGTGCTATCCGCCGTCCCCTGAGTGCCGACGTCAAGCCGGTGAACGGCCTGGTCGCCGTTCAGGTTGATCGTCCCGCCCGCCACATGGTTGGAGAGGACGGCAATGTCCAGAGCCTGCGGGTAGATGCCGTAGTTCGGCAACCACTTGCTGGCGTCGTTCCAGTTGTTGCCGCTGGCGCCGTTCCAGATGAACGTCTCGGCGCTGGTGGCGGCCGTCGTGAAGGAGGCCGCGGTCGCGGACCACGCCACGCCATAGTCGTTCGACGCGAAGGTGCGGTAATAATAGGTCGTGCTG
>CAYQJG010000003.1:0-115059 GCA_964417715.1 uncultured Lentisphaerales bacterium
CTCGACCTCTATCCCGCTCAATGAAACATCCCACGCTAAACCCGGAAGCGCCCTCGATTCTTGCTTGCCCCTTGGCGAACTCGGCGAAGCCCGCCTGATCGCTCTCTCTGGCGTTGGCGTAGTGCATGACCATTGCGACCGAATCGTGCCCCGTCCATTGCATGATGTGGTGGGCACGGTAGCCTGTGTCGAGACACCGCAGCACGAAGTAGTTTTGCCACGAATGCCAGTGCAACCGCCGACCTGCCTTGATGCCCACGGCGGGAAACAAGGTCTGGAGCCTCTCCCTCGTGTGGTTCTCGGCAATAAGGTTCCCTGCCCCGTTCCGAAACAGGAGTCCGCCGTCCGATGTGTCGGCACGCCGCTTGAGCACCTCGGCGACGGCGGCGGCCATCGGAACCCGCTTCTTCTCCTTGGGTTCTTTCGGCTTCCAGCCGTTGCGTGCCCGGATGTCGATGTGCGGCGGCGTGGCCTCCCAATGCAACGCCTCGGGCGTGAGATGTGCCAACTCGCCGAACCGCATCCCCGTGCCGGCGAGCACGACGATCATGTCACGGATCAGCAGGTCGCCGACCCGCTCGGCTTCGTTGACCAACATGCTGTATTCCGCAATGGAGTAGACATCAGGTTCGGGCGGCGGCTCGTCGTAGAGCAGCACCGTGCCGTGCTTCGAGTAATCGAACGGGCTCTTCGATACCAGCCCTTCACGCTCGCCCCAGCGGAAAACGGTATGCAGGTTCGCCACATCGTTGTCGGCCGTCCTCTTGGCGACGCCATTCTCGGTCACCCGGTGCTCCTGGAAGTCCCGGACGATGGATGGCGTGATGTGCCGCACGAGTCTCGCCTGCTTGTGGAACCTGGCAAGCCAACGCTCGAACATGTGCCATGAGGATGTGATCCGCTTCAGCGTCTCGGCGGCATTCCGCCCCCTGGTTCCACGCAGATACTCATCGAACAGCATCTTGATCGGAGCCGAGCCGTCGGAGACCCCCAACTTGTTGTTGGTGAGTTGGGCGCTCCACTGTTCGGCGTAGGTTCTGGCTTCCGTCTTCAGGGTCGTGCCCAGCGACCTCTGCGTCATCTTGCCGGTGCGAGGGTGGACATAGACGCCCTGCCAGAGACCGGAGTCGGCACGCTTGCGGAGCCGCACATGGCCGAAGCGGAAGGATTCGGTGTACTTCTTGGACCCCTTCCCCACGGCGGATGCCAGCCGCAACGGTTCCGTCTCGGGAAACGCCAGTTGCGGCAGCACGCTTGCCTGTCCGTTCAGTTCCATGCCGTCGAAGGCCCAATCCTGTGGCGGCGCCTCCTGCAGCGCCGCCGCGAATACCGATTGGAGCGGCACGAGGACCGCCTGGGTCTCCGTCGCCAAGCGGCGCACGATTGCCGCACGCGCGGCCACGTCCGCCACGGCCCATTGCTGAACGTCGCCGACACGCAGCACGAACGGCTCGCAAAGCACCAACCGCACGGACGGCAAGGCGGCACGGGTCTGGATCAGCAGTTCGCGGTAACGCCGCTCTTATTCCACAAGTGAGGTGGCCGGCTCCGGACGGGCTGGAGCAGCATCGTTGACGCCGGCCAAGATGCTCAATACATCGGGGCGCAGGTCCAGGCAATCAACCTGCCAGCGGTTCACCAATCCGTCGATCCCGTCGCCGCAGACACCGCGGTTCGTGAACCGCAGGTTGTCGCGCGGTCGCGCGGCGAGCAGTTGCGCCGCGACGATCATCGCGTAGCCGGATCCGAGTTGGTAGGCGTTGCAGGTTTCCTCCGGTTTGCGGAAGGCGTTGGTGATCGAGTCGCCCTGAAAAAGGACGTGGTCGGAAGCTTGAATCATGTCAATGCATCTCCACCGAAACCACTCCTATTCCCTTCCGAAGATAATTGAAGACGACGTTCGGATGGTCCGCCAGCAGCGACATCGGCACGCAGCTATCCGGCAGGCGCTTCGAGATCATCAGTGCTGTCAGACGCATTCCAAACGGGTTGTCATGGTGGCCGGGATGCCAGATCGAGACCTTCTCTGCCTTCCATGTTTCCTGCGGGCCTACGGTCATGGCCTCGGTGGGCACGAGCGTCACGTTGCCACCACCAGACGTGCGGGCGTTCTGTGTGATCGTGACGGGATGCAGTCGAACCTTGCGGGTTTTGAGTTGTCGGTACTCCGCCGGGGAGGGCGGTTGGTTCCGGTACTTCCCCTCGCGTGGCAACGGGTCGTTGAAGGCCCAGTGTTTGATCTCGCCCTGCCCTCCCTGCATCAAGACGCAACGGACGGCGTCGTAACTGCGGGTGTAGGCGGCGGGGTTGGTTGTCGGAAAGTGCATATTCGCGGCAGGCATACGCAGAGCTCTGTCGATCCGGCTGAAGCACAGGGCTCGATCGCAGCGGGCGAATGAAAGCGGATGCGACTCGTCGACGGCCTTACCGCCGATTACCCATTCGTCCATGCCCCAGAAGTGCGCGTGCGTCAGTTTCAGGCCGATGGCGTTGACAATACGCGCCACGAGTGGCAGTTGCTCGGTGGGGCCAATCGGGCCGCAGATACCTGCGGGGTTGTCGGGTGTTGCCTGCCTCCACGCCTCAATGTACTCCAGCGCCTCGGCGGTGTAGAACGCCTCCACGGTGTCGTAGATCCGTACGGTGAAGCCGGGGCGGGATAGTTGCATCAGGTCTCTAGGTTTGAGTCGGGCAGCGTCCTCCAGAATGTCCTTCTCCAGGGTCGTGTAGTCCCACCAGGCGGGTGCGAGTTTACTGAGCGTTCGCGACATGGCAGTCTCCTTGTAACAGGTCCTTCATCGGGTTGGATCCATCGGGGCAGAAGCCGAGGGGATTGTGGCGGCGCCATCCCTCGGCGTACGTGAAGCGTCCGGACAGGCGTCCGACCTCGGCACACATACGCTCCATCTCGTCCAGGTAAGCGCCCATGCTCTGGCTTGCGTCGAGCCATTCCTTTTGGCTGCGGTGGCAGGCCAGCAGGGCTCGCTTGCGCGCCAGAACCGACCCAGTGTTGACGAAGAGGTCGGGCGGAACGCGCATCGCAAGGCCGTCCCGCAAGCCATGCGGCAGGGCGTGGTAGAGCGTCACAGGGGCGTCCCAAGCGGGTTGCGGCGGGTCGGTGGTGAAGTTCGCCATGCCACGCGAGAAGGCCGCCGCCGCGGCCAACACTATCGGAGATCGGGGGTTGCAGGCCGGTTTTGCGGAATGTCCTCTTTCTCTAGTCATGTTCAGTGCCTGATGTCCGACGGACAGGGGTCGTAGTGCGGATGGGGAACCTTGGGGATCCGCAACCCCCCGCATTGGTACAGCGACGGCGGGCGGTCGCACTCGATCCGGAAAACTGGGCAGAGCGGATCGGGCGGTGTGTCGGGCAAGCCGGTCAACCTCACCCTTGTGCCTTCCTGCCGAAAGGTTACCGGCCCGCCAGGTTCGCCCAAGAGTTTGACAGTTCGCACGTTGGCCTGCAACCCGCCAAGGGTGATTTCACTGCCTGGCCAGCGGCGGATGAGCCAATACAGGCAGTTTTCCCGCGCCGTGAACGGACCGTGGAATGACCAGTCGCCCCGTTGTTCGCCACGCTGTTGCAGATCGAACGTGAACCGTTCGGTGTTGTAGATGGCTTCGGCGCCACATCGCGACAACCAGGCCCCGACCGTCTCCAAGACGCGCACGGATTCCTCCGGCACGGAACCATCGCCACGCGGCCCGATATTCAGCAGGAGGTTGCCGCAGCCTTGTGCCGCCGAGGCCAGCAGATCCACCACTTGGCCGGGGGATTTCCAATCGTGGTCGCCCCTATGGAAGCTCCAACTGTTGTTCAGGGTCATACAGGCTTCCCACGGCCGCCACGGATTGGGCGAGCCCATATGGCCCTCGGGCGTCGCAAAGTCGCCCGCCAGCCCGTTGCGCCCATTGAACAGGATGTGCGGTTGGATCTCGCGGACCGTGGCATTCATGCGCTCCGCCTGCCAGCCCTCGGCATTGAACGGCCACCAGCCGTCGTACCAGAGTACATCAATGGGGTTGAAGGTGGTCACCAGTTCGCGGAGTCGGCCAAACGTCGCATCCATGAACGTCGCGTACGCAACCTTGTCTTCCAGTGCGGCCACCGCGTCCGGCTGGTCATGCCAGTTGTTAAGACTGTGGTAGAGCCCGATACGCAGGCCGCGCTTGCGGGCCGCCACCACGACTTCCGCCACCAGGTCGCGCCGGGCGGCTGTCTTCACGGTGTTGAAATCGCTCAAGGCGGTGTCATAGAGCCGGAACCCCTCGTGATGCATCGTCGTCAGCACGACATACCGCATCCCGGCCCGCACGGCGAGATCGCACAAAGCCTCCGCATCAAACTTCTCCGCGGTGAACCGGTTCGCCAGCGCCACGTAGTCCGCCGTCGGGAGTTCCTCGCGATTCCAGACCCACTCGGCCCGCTCCAGAAGGCTGTACAGTCCATAGTGGATGAATAGACCGTACCGCCATTCACAGAACATGTTGAGTTTCTCGTCCATCCTATCACCGCTTGTTCCGGAGCGCATCCGTTTGCCGGTCAGCACCATACCGCATCTCCCACCTTCTGCACCAGTGCGCCCCCGCAGGTCAGGCGGGTGGTGAGGGCCCGCCGACGATCTCACTGCCTTTCCGGCGACGGTGCGGACGACTCGTATTGGCCGTAGATCTCGACCAACTCCCGGATGCGCACCATCCGTGCCGGGGGAACATCGCGGGCTGTCGAGCAGGCGGTGCTCAGAATGTACCCGCCGTGCGGCATCCCGGCACGGAGACAGGAACGGACCGTTCGCTCCACCTCTTCGTCGCTTCCGCGCAACAAGACGTTTACGGAATCCAAGTTTCCCTTGAGGAACACTCGACTTCCTACTCGGCGTTTGGCCTCGGCAAGTTCCACGTCTCCCAGCGGGGGAGGATCCATGCATTCGATCCCGTCCGCGCCGCTGTCGGCGAGCAATTCGAGGCGGTCGCCGAGAAACCCGCAGTTGTGAATGTAGGAGAAGGCGGGGGTCGGTTCGATGGCGGCCACCAGCCGTTTCATCGGCTCCAGTACGAACTGCGCGTACATTTTTCTCGAGATGAATGACGATCCGGCAAAGGGACTGGAAATGTGAATGCTTTCCATCCCGCCAACGAGAATCTGGTCCAGCGCGCAGTCAATGGCATCCTGGCAGAAGTAGTTCACCAGCGCCAGGAAGCGCGGCGCGTCGTCGATCAAGGCCAGCATTCCCGGTTCCACGCCGCCGCACCAATTCAGCGCGCAATTGAAGGCGTCCGGCACCCAACCCCCGATATGCATGTCCTCCCCGAGAATCTGCCGTGCCAACAACGCCGGAACCATCTCATCCGTTGTAGCGCGCTTGGGATGGCGAATCCATTTTTCAGGATCAACGGTTTCAAATGCCACGCGTTGTTCCTCTGCCGCAGGCGGCGGCGCGACATCCAGACGCTGATTCTTGACCCCTCCCGAATAGTGAAGCAGCATGGCGTCAAAACCGTATCGCCGCGCCATCGCGCACTCACATTCAACGTGTTGCTCGATCGTCTCGGGACCCGACTGATGTTCGGGCAGTGTGTTCCGATAAATGTGCTCCGTGCTCAGTTGACACCAGTATGGCACACGGTCCGGCGTCTGGAGTTTCATGGCGGCGGCGATTCGTTCACGAGGCTTCATAGTGGCAAATCCCCCGCACTGTCTGCTTCTGGAACACAGGTCGACCGTCCATGCGCGATGTCGATCCGGTAGGCCTTCCCCCGGAATCTGCGGGTCACCCGTACGGTGCTCCAGTCCGGCGGCAGGCAGGGCCGCACCTGCAGTTCTTCGAGGGTCGGCCGGATGCCCAGCAGATACTGCGTCGCCGCGATGTAGGCCCAACTGGCCGTTCCGGTGAGCCAACTGATGCCGGCCTTCCCAAAATCCTTCCCTTGCGCCGGGCCCACGACGGTCGAGGTGAACACGTAGGGTTCGCGACCCCAGTGGTCCTGCCCAACGTCCTCCGCCGCCACGGAAGGCAGTAGCTTGCGGAAGTACTCACCCGCCCGGTCGCCACGGCCCAACAGACATTCGGCGATGACCGCCCAGGTGTTGGCGTGGCAGAAGATGCTGCCGTTCTCACCCGTCCCGGGCGCGTTGCCCACAAGTGGATCGGCTGGGGTGGGAATGCCGGTATAGGGTGGCGTGCAGATCATGAGGCCCCGGGACGTGTTCAGCCGCTCGTGCACGGCGTCCATCGCCCGCCGCCCGCGCTGCTCGAAGTCACCGACGCCACTCATCACGGCCCAGGCCTGTGGTTCAAGATAGATCTGGCCTTCGGGCCGCGCGGCGGTGCCGACGGACTGGCCGTTCGACAGCAGCAACCGGCGGTACCAGCCCCCGTCCCAGACCTTGTCGGAGTTCAGGATGGCGGTCAACTCACCCGCCACCTGGTCGCACCAGGCTACATCACCCGCATGACCGAGCCGGTCTGCGAACTCGCGGAGCAGTTTGGCCGCATAGACGAGTTGCATGCCCAGCATCACGCTTTCGGCCTTGGGGTCGCGGAACACGGCCAGTCCGTCGTTCCAGTCCGCGTCGAAGAGGGTTGGCAAACCGCGCGGCCCGCGTCGGTTCCAGATCAGTTCCAGGCCGAGGCGCACGTGCTCGTACACGGTGGCATCGCCACCATCACGGAAGGGAATACGTTCCCCGAAGAACGCAAGATCCCCGGTCTCCTTGACCAGGTTAGCGACCGTCATGATGGGCCAGACCGTGTTGTCACACCGGAGCGGCTCCAGGTTGACCTTCACTTTCGGCGCGAAGGGGTAGAAGGCGAAATTGCCGCTTCCGTCACGAGACTGCGAGGCGAGGATGAGCCTGATCCGTTCCCGCGCAAGATCGGGATCAAAGGTCGCCACGGCCAATGCGTCCTGCATGGTGTCGCGGAAGCGCATGCCGTCCACGCCGATGTGATCGGTGGACAGATCCCGGGTGCGCTCGAGCGTGATCTGGCAGTTCAGTGGGGCCCAAGTGTTGACCATGCGGTCGAAATGCGCGTCCCCGCTGTTCACCTGGAAGACCCGCGTCTTGCGCCCCCAGTACCCGCCGAGTTCGGCAAAGGCTCGGTCCACGGCTTCGACGGCGACAAACTCACGCCTCAGGGCCCTGGCCCGATCCCAGTCCGGGGCCACACCCAGGAGAAAGGCGAAGCGTTCACGACTTCCGGGGGCAAGTTCCAGGTTGACTCCCAGCGTGCCGCACCCGTGCCCGCCTGCGGGCAGTTCCGATCCTCCCATCGCGAGGGCTGGCCGCTCCAGCGAGCCACCCCGGCCGCAAAACGCCTCGCGCGAGCACTCGAACCCGTCCACGGGGCGGGTGCAGGACATGAAGATGGCCGGGGTGAACGGAGCCTCGAACGCGTGGTAATCGTACTGGATCCAGTTCTCGGAGCGATCAAAGGTGAACCCGATGTGGTTCTTGAGGTAGCACCAGAACATCTCGCGCATGAATTCGAGAATGCCGAACTCGACATAGCTGGCCAGCGTGAGGGATTTCGCGTCGGCTCCCGTGTTCCAGACCGTGACATCCCAAACCATCACGTCGTCGCCCGGCGGGATGAAGTAACGCACGCTGACGCGGACCCCGCCGTGCTCAGCCGTGAACTGCGAGTATCCCAACCCATGCCGGCATTCATAGTGTTCCAGCGGTTGGCAGGTGGGCGCGAAGTGCGGGTTCCACAGATCGCCGGTGGCGCGGTCGCGGACGTACAGATAGAAACCCGGCCGGTCCTGTGGCGCAGGCAACCAATGATAGCGCGTCAGCCGCCGGTTCTGCGGCTCCATGTGCCAAACCAATCCTCCCGCCTGCTGGCTGATAAAGGCCGACAGCCGCGTGTTGCCGAGGTAGTTGATCCAAGGTTGCGGCGGCAACGGATCGGTGATCACGTACTCGCGCGTCGCATCGTCGAAATGTCCAAAATGGTTATGCACGGTGGTCACTCCTTTGTCGATGCCTGATGGTGCTGCGCCTGCATCCAGGTCAGGGCCGTTCCATGTATTTCACGAATCGCAGATAAGCCAGGAACATCAGCACGTTGCCTACGAGTGCGATGGCACAGTACTGGGCATACCGCGGATTCGGGCTCCACCAGAGGTAGTAGGCGATCCAGATCATCGCGCCATCGACATCCGGATGCGGGGGTAACTGGCGCAGCCGGAATTGGTGAACGGGGGGCACATAGGACTTGTCGCGCGGCCGGCGGGCCACTGGTGGTGGAACCGTCAACGGCCGTGAGTGCGGTCGGGTGTGCCGCCGGACTCACGGTCGGTGCGGACGCGGCCCCCAGTGCGGGCAGTGCAATCAGGACGGCCAACAGCAATAGACGGCACATGCGGCTCACGCCACTCCTCCACGCAGAACGGCCGTTCGAGCGCTGCACAGTCTCGCAAAACGGTGGCGCTCGTTTTGCCAGATTTCGACACCGAAGACGCGGATGCGCTCGCGCGGCTCGTTGGGCTCCGGCTTGATGCAGATGGAGATCTCCAAGGTCGGGTCAGCCCGGGTTCGGTCCCACCCCAACAAATGGTCGGGGATCAGCGCCGTCATGCGGTAGCCGTTTGCCAGGCGCGCGCATGCCACCAGCGCTCCCGGCGCCTCGGCCTGACGGATGCCATCGTGGAACCAGAGCACGCGGGCGGGCGAATCCCCGCCGGCGGGAACCAGTCCAAGTTGCTCGGTCACCGGATGGCCCGGTCCGAAACCAAAGAGTTCGACACAGGACTCCAGCCACCAGCCGTCGTCAAGGCGCGGGCGCAAGTCGCATTCCAGCAAGTCAAAGGTGATGGCGAGCGCGGTGTCGGTCAGGCCGATGCGCACGTCGCCGCGGCCACCGTCCCAGGTGGCGGTGCGGATGGGTGCCGCTGCATCCAGGGCCGCAAGTACCTGTGCCGGTGTGTCGACCACACCCAAGCGAAGCGCGGTCAGACTATGCTGCAAGTAGAGCCAATGCCAGGACAGCGGATCAGTAGTGCCCGGACGGCGAACGCCGACCTCCAGATGCGCTGCCCGGGCGTCGGGAGTGAGGGCCAGCGGCACCGAGCGAACGGACGCCCCCGGAGGAAGATCGAAGGCCAGGCGTGACCCGCCCTCGATGCGCGCATCCTCGGTGGGTGACACAAAGACCTCGGCCACGCCAACCTCGCGCGTGGCACCGAGGTTGCGGATCTCGAGGCGCAGGACGGGATTGGTTGTCACGTTGTCACGCCAGACCCATGGCGTCTCAACGACCAGTCGGTAATCCAGCAGGGCCATCGGCGGCACATCCCCCCGCGACACGTCCCGCACCAATCCGATCAGGTCCACCGGGATGCGTTCGAAGCCGATCGCGCGCTCCCGGTCGGCCAAGGTCGCAATCAGGCCGCCTCGTCCGAGGTCGATCTGACTCGCAGGCACGCCCACAAGGTTGTGCTCCTCGACAAAGCACCGCCGGTCGACGCTGCTCGACGCGTAGGACCAGAGTTCGCCGTCGCCCGTCACGATGTTGCGGCACAGGCGCGTGCCTTCAGGCGGAATGCCTTCGGCCTTCTGGTAATGCGCGTGGATCTTGGCGAGCTCGGGGTAGCGATCGACATAGGGCGGTTGGTGTGCCTTGACCTCATAGAAGCGGTCCTTCACGATCCCTTGGTCCCCCATGCCGCGCATGTCGAGATGGACCGCCGGATCGCAGTCGACGAACAGATTGTTTTCACAGACGGTGTCAGTACCGCCGCCCATGTAGACCGCCTGCTTGAGCCCCTGCAGGATGTTGCCAACCACCTGTTCGCCGCCGGCGCAATCGTCCAGGTACACGCCCATGGTGCCGAAGGGGCCGCCCGCGCCGTTGTGATGAATGTAGTTGTGGCGGATGACGGAGCCGCGCCTCGCAAAATCGCGGCCGGTGTAGATCGCGCCGGCGTCTGTGCTATCCATCACCACGCGATAGATGTCGTTGAACTCAATCTCGAGATCGTTGCCCCAGTAAAGGATGCCGTTGTGCGGGCCATCGTGGATGCGGTTGTGGGCGATGCGGATGCCGACCGAGCCCAGCAGCGATTCGTAGTTTCCGCCGCCGACCAGGATGCCGGGTTGGTAACAGTAGGTCCACAGGGCGTAGTGGTGAACGTGATTGTTCTCCGCCACATGATCGGCCCGTTCGAGGGTGCGGCGGTCGCCGCCGCTGAGCCAAATCCCGGAATGCCCCACGTGCCGTACTTCACAGTCGCACACCGTATGCCTGCGCCCCCCTTCCACCACGATGCCGCTGCCGCCGAAGTCTGCCACGAGGCAGCCCTTCACCGTCACGTCGGCACCGCCACGAACGACCAGACCGTCGCCCCGTCCTTGACGCAGCGCAAGGTTCTCCACGTGGACATGCGCGGCGCCGTTCAGCACGATGAGCGGCGCGTCCGGTAGCGAAAACCACAGATCGCCATCGCGCACGGTTGCCGACGTCCAGAGATAGAGCCGTCCGCGCTGCCGGTCGATGTAGTACTCGCCGGGTTCGTCGAGTTCCTCGAGGATGTTGAAGCAGAAGTAGCGGGCGCCCTTCGGAAACCCATACCGGCTGCCGCCAGGGGGCGCGGCTTTGATGTGCCGCCGATGCGTGTCGAT
This sequence comes from uncultured Lentisphaerales bacterium, assembly GCA_964417715.1. Classification (GTDB taxonomy): domain Bacteria; phylum Verrucomicrobiota; class Kiritimatiellia; order RFP12; family CAYQJG01; genus CAYQJG01. Next base: position 10,628 of record CAYQJG010000003.1, read on the forward strand.
GCTGCCGATCTTGAAGCGATCGGTGTACCAGGAGTTTCCCCAGACATGGACCCAAGCCTCGCGCGGTTCGCGCCAGCCCTGCGGACGGTCGCCCGTGTAGAGGAAGCCATCCTCGGCCGTCGCCGCCCGCGGCGTGCCGTCGGGATTGGCGACTTCCGGCGGACCGGCCAGGCGGGCGTAACCGGCGTTTGGCCAGCGGGCCAGGGTCATGGGTACGCCGCGGAAGGTCAGTTCCGGCGCGCAGGGCACAGCGGGCACGGTGATGCCCAGTGCCGCCAGATCGACCATGCGGACACGTTCACGGGAGGCTTCGGGCAGGCGGGCATACATGCCCGCGTCAGTGACCGGTTGAACGGCGGCGGCGGGAAGGTCTACACCTCCGTTCAGGGTCGCGGACTCCCCCTCGGCGACGCGGAACACGACTGGACCTTCGGCCGTGCCGCTGTCCTCTGCGGCGAGCACGAAGGACGACTTCAGGCCATACGTCCCCTCATGCAGCGTGACAACTGCGCCGTCCGCCGGCAGACAACCGGCGCGCCGCGCCGATCGCACGCGGTCGCGCGCAGCGCACAACGTGGCCAGAGGTCGTTCCGTCGTTCCGGGGTTGCCGTCGTTGCCGTTGCCGGCGACGTGCAAGGAAACAGGCATCCTACCCTCCGGTTGGTGAGTTCATGTCAGCTCCAGCGCCATGCCCTGATCGTCCAGGTTGAGGCGCGGCGTGATGGACTCCAGTTTCACGATCTGCGGGCAGCCCGCCTGCAATGTGAGCTCCATGCATGCCTGTGCCTGCGGCACCGTGCTCTCGGCGAAGATGAACTGGGCCTGTTGAACGCCCGCACGCAGAAGGAAGCCTGCCGCCAATCCTCCTTGTGGGCGCTGGGCCATCAGCGTGCGTCTTCCGGACACCCGCGGCCAGAGCACCCACTCCCGACCCGTGACAAACCTCTTGAGACTGTAGTAATCCTGGCCAAGCATCCGATGCCACGTCAGCGCGGTCGATGGCGCAAGTGCGACGGGGCCGCTACCGCCGATGTTCACGGCGTCCAAAGGGCAGTACGGCGTGGTTCCCTGGTAGTCGACGGCGACGACAGGCAGGTTGGGGTCGAGACCTTCTGCAGGCAGCACGATCTCAAGGGCCCCTCCCCTGCATGTGCACGCCAGCGGACGCGCGGCGCCCGGCGCCAGCAGCGCGGCGGAAGGCGATGGCGCGAGCCATCCCGGCACGCGCAGCATACCATCCTCCGGCGGCGTGACCACGTAGAGATAGAGCCGCCCGGGGCGCCCCGTGGCGTAACCAAAGTCGAGTGGCAGGTGCGGTTCGGGTTCAGCCTCGAAGACGGCCTCGCCGTGCACCTTCATCCAGCGGCCGATACCCTGCAGTACCTGCGCGTCGAACTCGACGAGCGAGCCATCGCCGCGCGGGCCGATGTTCAGCAGGTAGTTGCCGCCGCGCGCGATCACGAACGCCACCTCGCGGATCTTCTCGCGGACCTTCGCCGCCACATTGCCCCGGTCCTGCCAGGAGCGGTAGCCCCACGTTTCGTGGAACATGGTGACGGACGACTCCCAGCACCCGTCGAACCAGAAGTCCGGGACTTCGTTGTCGCTGCACTCCATGAAGTCATCACGACCGTTCCAGATCCGTCCGCTGATGCGGCAGTCGGGCTGTATCCGGTGAACCAGGTCGGCAAAACGGCGGCTCTGTTCCGGTGTTGGTAGCCCCATATCGAACCAGATCTCGCACAACGGCCCGTACCCGGTCAGCAACTCGCGCAGTTGCCCGACGGTGAAGAGTTCCAGCGCCGGTGTGATCGGATCGGAGTTCGTATCGCTCATCGGCGCGGCGCCGGGATAGTGCCAGTCGATGAGGGAGTAGTAGATGCCGAAGTTTGTGCGTTGGCGCGCACAGGCGTCCGACAGTTCCTTGAGCACGTCCCGACGCGCCGGTGTGGCATCCACGGTGTTGAAGTCCGTCAGTCGGGTGTGCCAGAGGTTGAAGCCGTCATGATGCTTGGTGGTGATCAAGACGTAGCGCATGCCGGCGTCGCGGGCCAAGGCAGCGATGGCGTCAGGATCCCACTTCTCCGCAGTGAAGCCATCCCGGAGTGTCAGGTAGTCCGGCCACGGGATCTTCGCCCGATGCATGATTTGCTCGTTGTAACCCTCGATCTGGCGGCCTTGCCAGACGCCGCCGGCGACCGAGTAGAGCCCCCAGTGCATCATCAACCCGAATTTCAGGCGTTTCCATCTCTCGTCGGCGTTGGCGGGGTGTTCGGAGATCAGTTCATTCATTGACGGCCCTTTCTTGCCGCTGGCGGCACACGTGAGGCGGCGTTCTCGCGGGCCGCTCCTGCCTGTTCGATCCCGTTGCAGGCTAGCCCAACAAGGCCGCGTGCAAAGAGTTCCGCCACGGGATTGGTCGCGATGCGACCGGGCAGTCCGACCTGGCAGACGCGCCAGCAGCCCGCGCCGTCGGCCCTTTCCGCGGCGGCCAGTGCCGGCCCCCAGGGGCGCGCATCCTCCAGCGTCAGCCCGCCGCTGCCGGTAGTCAGAATCGGTGCCCAGCCGTCCGCATGAAAGCAGGTCTCAAGCAGCGGCGCGATGCGGTCGACCGCCGGGTCGTACCACAGGCGGAAGTCATCCGGATGGAAGCCTGCGACGAGGGGATGCCCCGTGTCACGCGAAACGAAGTGGCGCGCACCCATGCCGCAGGCGCTTACATCGATGCGATCTGCGCCAAACCTGTGCCTGCCGGCGGGAAGATTGAGGAACAGCACCGTCGCGCCCCTGCGGACCAGTCCCGAGATCGTTTTCTCGACGCAGCGGAACGCCGGGAGGTCGTCGACCACGATACGCAGCGATCGGGGATCGGCGTCATGACCCACGGCAAACGTCGGCGTGAGTCCGAGTTCGCGAACCAGACGGGCCGCCGCCCCCCGGCGGGAACCGACCACCGCCACGCGCAGGTGCGGCGGTAAGGTTGGCAGCGGCGGAAACAAAGTCAGTGGAACTGCCGTGTCGTGGAGAACCTTGCCGGACGGCGTGGCGAGTGCCAGGCGCAGCACGGCCGCCGTGCGCACCGACACGGCGGGCACGCGCAGTCTCAGGTGTCCCTGGAACTCGCTACAGCACCGGCCGACCCGGGCGCCGGACTGTTGCGCAAAGACGACCTCGCCACCCAATTCAAGTTGGTACCGCAATCGGGCGCCTGTCGGCGCGGTAGACGCGTCGTTGCAGACCCAAAACTCGAAGTTCATAGTCTCGCCCGCGGTGTAGGCCGAGCGGTCGGTCCGGATGTTGGCCATGAGCGGCGTTAGCGCCTCGCGATAGGCGAAGTAGGCCGGTTTCGGCGTCCGCTCGACATCCATGATCGCTTTCATCCAGCCGGACGGCCACGCGTCGATGAACAGGTGGATCGCGAAACTGTTCATGCGATTGTCACGGCGGAAAGCCTCGGTCATGGTGCGCGTGGCCCAGGCTTGATGCCGCTGGCTGGCTTCGACCCACTTCGTGAGTGCCCGCGGCGTGTCGAAGAAGCAGTAATGAAACTTGCCCGTCTGCGACTCTTTGATGCGGTCGGGCGACCACCCGGCCTCCTCCGCCGGCATCTGCGGCAGCCATGCCGGCGGGTAGCGTCGGCGCATGAGGGCGACGGGGTCAAGCCCCTCGGCGCCAAACTCGCCGCAGCCATAGAGCCAGCCGGGCTTCACCGGTTGCCAGAACCCCTTGTGCAATTTGCCCAGTTCGACGCCGTGGCCGTTGTACCAGCAGGTGTAGCAGTGGTTGTCCGGCAGGCCGGGGGCCGGAGGAGCATAGTCGCCGTCCACCGGTTTGATCACACGCTCGGGGTTGGCGAGCCGCACGGCTTGGTCGGCAGCCAGGAAGAACGACTCCAACTCCGTGCGGGTGCAGTGCCGGTGAGTCTGGTCGCCCCAGGCGGCAGAGTACGGTTCGTTGATGTAGCTGACAAGGATGTTGCAGGGGTGGTTGCGCACCAGGCGCTCCATCTCCTCGGCCTGCCGCACGGCCTCGCAGAACTGGCGGCGCGGCAGGTAGCCGAAGAGCGGCAGGTCGGTCTGCGTCATCAGTCCGAGCCGGTTGCAGAGGTCGTAAACTTCGGTCTGCACGGGGCGTTGGGTCAGGCGCCAGAAGTTCAGATGGCAAATTCGGGCCAGCAGGATGTCGTCGCGCAGTTGGTCGAGGTCGCCGTTGATCACGTCCTGTTGCTCGAAGCCCATGGTGTTGGCGCCGCGCAGGCGGATCTCGCGGTCGTTGAGGAGAAACCGGCCGTACGGCTTGCGCGACGTGTCCATGCGGAAGGAGCGCATGCCGAACGAACGGACCCGCGTGTCGTGGTGGTCCGGCAGGGACACCTGCAACTGGTAAAGCCAGGGCGAGTCGAGGTCCCAGACCCTTGGCCTTGGTACCTTGAACGCCAGGCGATAGCGGTTGGTGCCCGGCCCGGCCGGCTGTGCCGGCTCGAAGACGCAATCACGAAACACGGTGGCCGCGAAGTTCTGGCCGAAGAGGGAGACTCGGAGTCCGACCGGCAACCGTTCGGATGTGGTGTTGAAGACCTCGATCCAGGCCTCGGCGCGTTCTTCGTCCGGAAACGGGCGGACGAAGACATCCGCGAGATGCAGTCGGGGGCGCGCTTCGACGGTCAGCGGTTGGTAGATGCCCATGCCGGGCGGGCAGTGGTGCCAGCCGAGTTCGGGGTCGTCCCAGCCAGGTCCGGTGGCGGCATAGAGTTTGTCACCGTCGACTTTCATGCCCCACGAGCCATCGCCCGAGATCGGGACGGCATCGTTGCTCACCTTGACCAGGAGGGTGTTCGTGCCGGCTCGGGCATGTGCCGTGAAGTCGAAATCGAACGGCGCAAAGAAACCCTCGTGCGAACCGACAAACGTCCCGTTCACAAAGACGTGGGCCTGGTAATCCACGCCCCGAAAGCAGAGAAACAGCGCGCCCCGGTCGAGCATGGGCTTGGTCACAACGAAGCTCGTCCGGTAGTAGACCACAGCCCGGCCGATGGGACCACCGTAATGCGGCAGGCGCACGCGCTGCCAACTCCCCGCTCCCGCCAGCGTGGCGGCAAAGTCGCGCCGGTCTACTTCCGTCTCCAGGCGCCAGTCGGCGGACTCGATCAAGGTGGTGATGCGCGACGAGGCAGGCAGCGGCGCCAGATCGCGCAGGAACGGAGCCATGCGCCTCCGTTCGCGCGCCAGTGCACGTCCTAGTTTGGCGGCCGTATCCAGTTTGGCGGTCGGCCGGAATGCAGCAGACGGGTCGGATCGCCGCCCGGGCAGATGCCGGCGCGGCAGTGCGGACGGCGCCGGCTCGACCAGGACGGCATGGCGGTCGCCGGTCCCTCGTGCCGCGATCCCGGCGAACACGTCCTTGCGGTTGGAGTCGGTCATGCTGAAAGGACAGAACTTCCTCGGGCTGGATCGACAGCATCGGCCGCGACATGGGGTGGGCTACTGGACACTGACAACCGTGCCGCCAGCCGACGGCTTCAGGGCGACCTCGCCGGCTACCGAGTAATCCACCTTCCAACTGGAGTCCAGGCCGGTCACCGTGTCGAAGGTCCCGTTGATGCCACCGGTCGCCTTCAAGATGACGGTGCGCGTTTGGGTCGAAGGCGTGCCCAGCACGGTCAGGGTGTCCGCATTGCTGAGGTCCACGGCGCCAGCCACGTCCAGCGGGTCGGTCAAGGCCGCCCAATCGACACAGAATCCGCTGCTGGCGCTGAGAACAAGATTCCCGCCGAGGCTGCCGTTGCCGCCCACCGCGCCCGTGCTGACCGTCGTGGCCCCGGTGTAGGTGTTGTCATTGTCGAAGAAGAGCGTGCCGTCGCCGGTCTTCGTGATGCCGCTGCTGCCGGTGCCCGAGAGCACGCCCGCCATGACGGCGCGGTCGGCAGTCGAGTTCGGGTTGTCGTTGACCCGGATGGTCCGAACCGCGTTGTTCAGGTTGATCGGGTTCTGGAACGTCAGCTTGCCGTTGGACTGGGTCGAGCCGAAGATAATGATCTTGCCGGAGGACACGAAGCCGGGTGTGCTGCCCCACGTCAGCGTGGCGCCCGCGTCGAGCGTGACGGAGCGATCGCCGCCGTAGGCACTAAAGCCGCCGTCGCAGGGTCCCGGGCTCTGCTGCCGCCAACTGATCTTGCCCGAGTTCCCTCCCGCGTCGCTCGCCAGCGTGCGACTCAGGTCGGCAGCGCCCAACTCGAGCACGCCACCCCAGAAGTTGATGCCGGTCGTGCCGAGGGCGTTGGTGTGACCGGCGCGGAGCGCGCCGTCGTAGATATCCACGTAGCTTCCCCAGGCGGCGTTGTTCCCGTTGAGGACGAGCGTACCGGTTCCCTTCTTGTCCACCGTGCCGCTGTTCTGCATGGTGCCGTTGATGACCAGATCGTAGGCCCCGGTTAAGGTCATGTAGTAGGCGTCGAAGTTGTTGGCCAGCGAGCGCGCGGCGCCCACCGTCTCCAGGATGGAGTTTTCCCGGACGCCGACCAAGGTGCCCGCCGGCCCCAGCACGTTGTCGGCACCGATCTGAACCTTGATGCCGTAGCGAATATTGCGGCAACTCGCCGAACTCGCGCCGTTGATCCGGTAACCTCCGGTGTAGTAGCCGAGGTCAAACAGCGTCCCCGCCCCGGCGACCCCGTGCTCGAGCGTTGCCATGTAACCGGCACCGCAGGTGAAAGTGGTGGGGTTTGCGCCGCCAGTCACCGTGCCCGTAAACCTGAAGGATCCGCCATCCATCCACAACCAACCGCCGCTGGGTATGTTGATGTTGTTCGGAAGGGTGAGTTCGCTGCCCTTGGTGTTCTTGAAGGTGTATGCACAGGAGTAGTTGATGGTGATCAGGCCGGTTCCAAGCCCGTTGTCCATACCGATGTTGAACCTGGGCCAATTGTACCAAGCCACATTAATGGCGCCCGGCGTCACGCCGCCGGCGTCGATCGTGATGTCTGTGGCCGTTTGACCGATTCCGTCGAATACGGCCGTGTCGCCGCTGTTGTAGGTGGCGTTGAAGCTGTCCGAGTCCGGCTGGCTCCACGTCATATTCCCGCCAGTCCAGGTGACCGTTCCCGCCTGCGCGGCAACGACCAGTGCCAGTGCAGTCAGTGCTGCCGCGGCGGCCGGTCCGATGCTCGCGATACCGCGAGCGCATTTGGTGAATTGCTTGCTCGTCATGGCTTCATCCTCCAACTGTCTCTCCGCCCCCGCACGACGGTGCCGGGCTACCAAGAAAGACAAAAGACCCGTATCGTTACGGGAAAGAATACCGCTTGGCCGCGTGGTTGTCAATACCCGAATCGACCGAATCGACCGACAGCAGCTCGGCGCATCTGCGCTTCATCGACCTCCCGGCGTGGGACACAGGCTGGAAGCCTGTGCCACGGTGAGCGACGCTGCATCTGTCGTGACACAGGCATCCTTGCCTGTGTCCCGTGCAACGAATCGCAGATGCGCCGCGGCCGCTCACGGTTGACCCGGGGGCGGCACGCAGCAAGCCCGGAACCCGAAATAGGCAGAGCGGTAGTCCGGATCGTATGAGTTGCGGGCCGCGGAGCGACAGGCGGCCGCTTCGCGGGACCGGTAGCCGCCCCGGAAAACGCGCATGAAGTATGGTGCTGCGCCTGCGCCGCGCGGGTCGGTCACCGTGCCCGGGTAGGTCCCGTACCAATCCAGGCACCACTCGCCCACATTGCCGTGCATGTCGTAGAGGCCCCAGGCATTCGGCAGGTAGGAACCAACTTCCGCCGTGCCCCCCGTTGGCGCGCCCCCCCGCCTGTTGTCCGAGCCGCCGTTGCCCAGATACCGCCCTACTTCCGCCATGTTCGGGCAGCTATTGGCGTCGTTCGTCGTCAGGTTTTTGCCGCTGTTCAGTGCCGTCGCGGTGTTCGCGCGGCAGGCGTATTCCCATTGCGACTCCGTCGGCAGGTCGAAGGTCGCAATCCCCGTCTTCGTCCGCAACTTGCCCATGAACGAGGCGGCATTCACGGCGCTGTTCGACGGCCAGTTCACCGCCGGATCGTCGCTGTTGTCCGGATTCTCGCGTATGTCGTAGTAGCTCACCTTTTCCACCGGACGGCTGGCATAATAGTCCGTATTGGTGAAGTAACTGGGCCGGTTGCCCATCACCAGTTCCCACTGTCGCTGCGTCACTTCGAAGACGCCCATGTAGAAGTCGCGGGTCAGCGTCACCGCGTGCTGCGTCTCTTCGGGAACACGCCCCAGCTCGTTCGATGGACTACCCATGATGAAGCGGCCTTGGGGGATCAGGCGCAGCAAGAGGTTGGTTGTCTTGTAGGCGGCGCTGTTGGGGCCGCCGGGCACATCGTCAAGCCGGCCATAGCAGGTCACCGGATAGGATACCGCACCCGTTCCGCCCGAGAGGTCCACGCACAGGTAGTCGCGAATGCTCACCTGGACGCGATAGAAGGCGGCTGCCTTTCCGCCGGCGTTCGTATCCGTCGCCTCCATCAGACGGTCCAGACCGGGCATGTTCGTGTAGGGAATCAGGGCGGTCCATCCGTTCGGGTTCAGCAGGTTCGTCGAATACTGAGCCGAGTATGTCCAGCCCGTTTCGCCATCCCATGAGAAGGAGAACGCCGTCGCGGGAGATCCCGCCGTCGCGATGGCCAACATCGGTTCGTCCGGGAGCGTGATGAAGTTCGTCGAGTACGCCGCCCACGCGTCCGTTGCGGTGCTCGTTGCGTAGCAGCGGTAGTGGTACGTTGTGTTCGCCGTCAGTCCGTTCACGCGGTTGGAAAACAACCCCGCGGGGAGCACGCCCAAGTCGATCACGCTGCTCCAGGATGGCATGCCCGTGCCGCCATCCGTCGGCCCCCAGTAGATGCGCGTCGCCGCCGTCGAACCGGTGCTGATCGTCAGATTCCCCTGCAGCCAAGCCGATCGGGACCGTGCCAACGCTCCCGCGCCATTGTCCAGGGTGATGGTGGTGTCCATCCACTTGACATAGAGGGTCACGGCCGCGTCGGCACTGTAGGTTCCGCCGGCCGCGTAGTACGCGCCCGACCCGTCGGCGGCCGTACTCCAACCCCCGAAGACCCAGCCGGTCTTGCCGAGGTTGCCGGCGTTCGCCGCCAGGGTTAGGCCAACCCCGTAAGTCTTCACCTGCGCCGCCGGCACGGCGCCCGACGTTGCGCCGTTGGCGTCGTACGTCACCGCAAAAGTCAGGGGCGTCCATTTGGCGTAGAGCGTCACGTTGGCATCGACCGCATACAAGCGACCGACCGGGTAGTCGGTGCCGGATCCGTTCGCGGCCGTATTCCATCCGGTGAAGGTGTAGCCGGTCTTGGCGAGATTGCCGAAATTCATTTCCACAGGCAGACTGAACCCATAGGTCTTCACCTGTGTCTCGGGCGCGGTGCCCGAAGTGGCGCCGTTGGCGGCGTAAGTGACCGTATAGGTGTGGGGCGTCCACCGGGCGTAGAGGGCGTGATCGATGGTGGTGGTAACCGCAGTGGCGGAGGTCACCTCCGTACCACCGCTGGCGGCGGTCCACCAACCCGCGAACATATGGCCCGCACGGGTGGTCGTCGCCAGGCTGCCGTAAGGAGCACCAACCGCCCTGAACGTCGCCACTGGACTCAGGGCCGTGCCGCCCTGCGCGTCAAAGGTCACGCGCACGACCATCGGACCGCCCGGGGCGTAGTGGAGCTTGATCTGTTTCGCCCCGGCGTCCGTGACGACGGTGAAGTTCCTTCCGTGCTCGGGGACGGGCCCAACCCAGGTCGGCGTGGGGTAGAAGCTGCCCGAAACCGTCCCGCTGACCGCCATCACCACGTAGTCCGCACCGGTTTCCAGAACCGCCGGGGCTTGAACCATGAGCGTGTTGTCGTTCAGCGTCAGCGCGCCGCCAACCGTCAGCTTCTCCGTGGCAGCCACCGAAGCGCCAAGATCGGCGTGATAGGCCGCCGCGGACTCGAACACGAGACCCCCGGCCAGACTGCCGGTGCCACCCAGTGAACCCGCGGTGACGGTGGTGACGCCGGAATAGGGATTCGTGGCATTGAGCAGCAGAAGCCCCACCCCGGTCTTCATGAGTCCGCTGCCGGTGGTGCCCGAGAGCGCGCCCGAAAGCACGGCCCGGTCAGCGCTTGAATTCGGGTTGTCATCCACCCGGATGGTCCGCACCGCACCGCCCAGGTTGATCGGGTTCCGGAAATCGAGCCGCGCGTCGGACTTCGTCGAGCCGAAGATCAGCGCCTGGCCGGCGGGGACGAACCCGCCCGCGCCCCACGTCATCGGCGCGCCGGCACCGCCGAGGTTCACGCTGCGGTTGGCGCCGTAGGCGCTGAAGCCGCCGCTGCCGCCATAGGCACCGTCTGTGACCCAACCCACCGATGCGCTGGACTGGGGCGAACTGCTGGTGGCCAGCGCGAAGTCGCCGGCGCCGAGTTCCAGCACACCGCCGGAGAACTGGACGCCGCACGCGCCGCGCGCATTGGCGTGGGCGAGTCGGACGGCGCCTTCACAAACCTTGATCGTCTGTGCCCAGCCAGCAGCGACGTTGTCGCCGCCAAGGATAAGCGTCGCAGTCCCCATCTTGGTCAGGTTGTACCGGCTTTCGTTGACGCCGAAATATCCGTTGAGCGTCAGGTCATAAGCGCCGAGCACGCTCATACCCCGGTTGCCGAAATTGTTACTCAGCGTCCGGGGGCCGCCGACAGCCTCAAGCTTCGTATACCCCCTGACATCCGCTTCTTTCGTGCCCGCAGCCGCGGCGCCTCCGAGGGCATTGTCCGCGCCCACCTGGATGGTCACATCGGCATACGCACTGGCCAGGTAGGCCATGCTGGCGCCGTTAATCCGCACCGTGCCGCCGGCGGCGGCCGGCGCGATGCTGAACGCCTCGGAGGCGGAGCCGGAAACACCGTTCTCCAGCGTGACCTTGCGGCCGGGGCCGGGACTGATATTGCCGCCCCCGTTAACGCCCCCTTTCAACGTGCCCGTCAGCCGGAAATCGCCACCGACGAAGTTCAGCGCATTCCCGCCCACCGGCGACGCAAAATCGTTGCCGAGCGTCACTTCGGGGCCGAGCGTGCTGGCGTAGGTGGAGTGCTTCACGTAGTCGGACGTGATCATGCCGCGCTCGAGCGGGTTGGCCGTTCCCAACGCATTGTCCTCTTCGATCATGAAGGTATAGCCGGCCTGCTTGATGGCGATGCTTCCCGGGCTCACACCGCCGGCGGCAATCGAGATGGTGCCTGTGCCGAGCCCGCCAAACACCGTCTCGTCGCCGTTGCTGTAGATCGAGCCGCTCCAACTGGTGCTGTCCGTCTGGGACCACGTCAGGTCCGACGAGCCGTCCCAGGTTCGGGTTGCCCCCTTGACCCGCGCCAGCGCGCCGACCAGGCGCACGGTCTTGGCCACAGGATCCGTCACGACAGTGAACGTGGCCCCGTTTTCGGGCGCCGGTCCATCCCAGGCCGGAGTGGTGTTGAAGCTTCCCGAGATCGCACCGGTGACGGTCAGCACCAGGCAGTTCGTCTCCAGGACTTGCGGCGCCAGGACATACAACGTGTTGCTGTTCAGATTCAGCGAGCCGTCAATCGCGATCAAGTCCCTGACCCCATAGCCCAGGCTGACGTGAACGGCTGCGCCGGCAGCAAGCGTCAGATCGCCGTCGATGGTGCCGCGGCCCTTCAGACTCCGGCCGCTCCCCAGCGTTAGCCCGCCGGCTGCTGGAACGACAGTCGCGGCGTTCTGCATCACCAGGGCGCTCGCGTTTGAGAGGGCCATGGGGTGGTTCAGGATCAGGGTGCCGTCATGCACGAACATGCTGCCGCTGAAGGTGTTGGCTCCCCCGAGCACCAGTTGCCCCCCTCCATCCTTGGCTACGCCGCCGGCACCGGAAATGACCCCGTCGATCCTGTTCGAGCCCGCCCCCTCCACGTACAGCAACTGGCCGCGGTTATCCACGTTGCCGCTCACCAGGATTCCACCCGGCCCACCGTTCCAGTTGAGCGGATATGGGTATCGCACGGGTTCGGACACCCCCAGTTCCACGCCCGATCCGCCGCCCCAATCGGGCGAATACATATTTGTGCTGGTGGTCAGGTTGCAGTGGAATACCTGGCGATTCGTGTCCGCGTTGGCGAGACCCACGCGATCCAGCGCCAGCGTGCCGTTGGTGAAGGTGAATCCGCCCCCACCCGCCTTGAAGAGCAGACCGTTCAGCCACCGATCGCCGTTGAGATCCACCAGCCGCGTGGTGGCCGAGCCGTCAAACACCACGGCGTCGCGCGGGCCGGGCACCGCGGAGGACCAGTTGCCATCCGCACTGTAATCGCTGCTCACGCCCCCGGTCCACGCCTGGTTCGTCGGCGCCACCCAGTGCAGCGAATACCCGTCCTCCGCCAGGTAGGCGTTGACATACCTCTCGTATCCCTGCAACAGCGGGTGGGGACCGCCCCGATTCGCGCCGAGGACGGTCAACACTTTCGATCCGGTCAACGGATCCACGAACGGCACAAAATTCGGGCTGCTCGAATCCCCTCCTTCTATATTCCCGATGCCGAACCCGTCAAATGCGCTAAGCCACGAGTAAAACGAGTGCCTTTGTGCCCCGCGACCGTCGGGACCGCCAACGGTGTTATTCAGTTGTTCGTCCGTCAGGGCCGCCCAAACGACCACGATATTGGTCCCCACTTCGGCATTCCATCCATACTGGAACATCGGCCGGTTATTCAGGTTAGTGTAATGGCCGAGATCCAACAGCGGATAGTAGCTAACCCCGGCGGAGCGCGGAATCGCCTGCCGGATGGTCCGGATCCAGAGATCGCCTTGCCAGGGAATGAGGCCCGATTGCCGGGTGAACTTGCTTAAGATGAGCGTACCGGAGGGCGACAGGGTCCACATGTCGCCCAGGATATGGTGCCACGCCGAGACCGTGTGCATCGGACTGATCATCGCGTTGGCGGTCCGCAGATTCCACGGATCAAAGCCCACGCCGGACCAGTCATACCCGTACCCGTTGAACACCACATTGGTATTGGGCGCCGGCACCTTCGACCATATGTTCAGGTAGGCCGCTTCCGACTCGAAGCGGCAATGGACCGCGTCGGTGTAGTTGGTAAACCACAAGGCGTTCGCCTGGAATGGCGCACCGGCGACAAGGGCAATCAACCCGATGCAGCAGAACTTCCTGATATTCACAGACGCAGCTCACGGTTGTTCGCGGCCGACTCCTCCGCCGCGAAACAGAGTTTCATTGTCTCAAGGGCATCGCGGGCCGGGGTCATGGGCGGCAGGCCACCCGCCACGCGCCGAACCACGTCCAACGTCTGGTCGGTCGTGTTGTGATAGTAGAAATGGTCCTCCTTGAAGGTCCACGACAGGTTTTCCACCCAGTCGCTCGCCATACGCTCGGGGGTGTCCGTAAAGCGCCAGCGCTTGATGCGGCGGTAGAACACGTCCGTCTCGGCCGCGCCCTCGGTGCCGACGACGATGTAGCGCAGTTTGTGGCCGTCGCCGAGCTGGAGGTCGGTGATGCTGTCGGCCAGCGGGTCGCCGCGGAAAGTGGCGGGGTAGTTCATGTAGTATGAGATGTGACTGACTGCCCCGCCCCGGAAGCGATAGGTGGTGTGGTAGTTGTCATGAACCTCGGTGTAGGGCACGACATTCGGAGCGCAGACCGAATAGACCGTCTCGACCGGTTCGCCGATCCACCAGCGGGTCAGGTCCACGTAGTGGCTCAACCGCTCGCCAAAGGTATTGCCGCCGTGCTCTGCCGTGTTGCGCCACTGCGCCTTGTCGTAGGCGCTGGCACAGTAGAGACAGTGGGTGTTGACCACGCGGCCGAGCAGCCCCGCGTCGACCCACTCCTTCACCTTGGCATAGAGTTTCGAGTAGCGGAGTTCGAAACCAACCTGGAAGAAGGCGCCGAGCCGCTCGCCGGTCTCGACCATGGCGCGGGCGTCGTCGAGCGTGACAGCCATCGGCTTCTCGCACAGCACGGCCTTGCCGGCCTCCATCGAACGGATCGCCAGTTCCTTGTGAGCGTGGTTCGCTGCCGTGATAAAGACGAGCCGGACAGCGGGGTCGCCGAGAACATCCTCCAGCCGCGCGGCACCCGTCACGCCCTGCGCCTCGACGGCATGCCGCACCCGCGCCGCGTCAACGTCGTACGCGACGATTCCATCCACTTCCGGACATGTCTTGAGTTGCCCGATTACGGTGCACCCCATGCCGCCCGCGCCCAGAATGCCTACTTTCATTCTTCCCCTTTTGTGATTTTTCGGATCTTCAGTACTACGCCTGGCAAGTTGTAGCGGTTACCTTCACGGGTCATCTTCAGAGAGATGCCGCTCAGGGCGACGGAGACGGCCTTGTTGTCCGGGTCTGACGTCAACTTGACGCCAGCCCATCCCGCCGCCGGCGTGGTCAGCGTGACGAGCAGTCCGTCGCCCCGGTCCAGTTCGACGATCACATCGCCAGCCGTGTCCCCGGAGGGCGCGTCACCGGGCCGGGTCACGGGCAACTCCGTCACGCCCTTTTCACGCACCGGGATCACCTTACGCTCTCCGCGCACGGTGACGGTCATGCTCGCGGCGGCCAGTTCCGGCACCTGGAAGGTCCAGATGCTCGGGAAAACCGCCGGATCCGGCATGCCGCCGGCATTTCCGGGGCGGTCGTCGGTAAACGCGCGGCCGATGTGCAGCGTGGCGTCATCCGCGCCCAGCTCAAGGGTCCGCCGATAGCGCAGTCGGTTTTCCTGGTAGTACCAGACGTCTGTCTGGATCCATTGCTCCATCACAAGACGACGCGGCGCGATCTCGGGCAGGAAGCATTCCATCGACTGCATGCCAACGTGCCACTCGTACAGCGGAAATCGCCCCGCGAGAAGTTCCTTGCCCGTCGGCTTGTGGATCAGGCTGGTGATCGTGCCCACCAGGTTTGGGCAGACTTCCACAGCCAGATCGCGACTCTCGATGCGGGTCAGCCGGCCGCCAACTCCGCGCTGGTACCAGAAGCGATTGATGAACCCAGCGCCCCATTCCCGATCCCCGCCAAACTTCAGCGACTCATCCCGGCGCTCCACGCGCGCGGGCATGTCAGGCGTGGTGCCGGGCACCATCCAGAAGCTGCCGTCGCGGGGGTCCTGGACACGGAACAAGGCAACCTTCTCCGGCGGATAGAAGTGTCCGCCCGGGTGTGGTTGCACGCCGGCTGTCGCCACGATCTTGAGTTGGTCCACCGAGTAGGCGCGGGCGTGCTGCACCCGTTGGGCGTAGACCGGGTCCTTCTCCGCGGCCGCAACCAGGGTCGCCTGCTCGAGCAGCGCGTCCATGCGGTCGAGCGTCGGCGTGGGGAACAGCCCCTTGAGCATGGCCATGGCGTTGGCTTGTCCCCCGTCGCAGGCATTGGCGGTAAAATCACTCTTGCTCCGGACCTGCTCCACATACTGGAGATACTCCCACAGGATCGGCGCGGCCTTCGGCCCGTAGTAGCCGACCAGGAACTCGCGGACCAGGGCGTTGACATCGGCATCGGGGTTCCACATGAGTTTGAGCCACACCCAGTGCTTGAGCCAGCCCCAGTTGCCCTCGCCGCCGGTGGTCTGCAGCGCCACGGCCGCGACTCCCTGCTCCCGCCAGAAGCGGATGTTGTCCACCATCGTGAACAGGTTCGGCCACTCCACACTGTGATCGATGAAACCGGTCGACCAGTTCCAGATGGCGACCCGCCCTGGCGCCGCCTTCGTCCACTGCTCGATGGCCTCCTGGTACACGGCATTATGCCGATTGCGGCGGATCGTACCGACCATGTCGCCGCCCTGGCCAATCCCCCAGCCACCGCCGCCAATGCTGCTCGAGACGATGTTGATCCACAGGTTCGCATTCGGCTTGATGGCCTTGGGCATGCGGATGGTGTCGCCGTAGGCAAAGGTGATGAGCTGGTGCTGCGGGAACTCCGCATGCATCGCATCGAGCACGCGGTTGAGCAGCAGGATCACCGGCCCCGCCTCGCTGGCGTTGTCGTTCGCCACTTTGCGACACACCTCGCAACCGCACGCGATGAACCCGTCGCCCTGTCCAATCTTAATCGGCACCTCGGAGGGGAGTTTGTACGCGCGAATCTCCGCCACGATGTTGGAGGCCATCTGCCGGGCCAGGTCCGGGTTGCTGTAGCAGAGGCCGTGCAGCCAGTGCTGCTGGCGTTTGCCATCGAGCAGCAGATACCACTCGGGATGCGACTGGAGATACTTGTCTGGAGGCGCATACGCGTAGAAGTTGTGGCTCGCGACCAGGATATCCGCGGGCAAGCCGCCGCCGCGGTTACGGATTTCCCAAGTGCCGCCGAAGCCGAACATCGAGCGGACCTGGATGGCCGGCTCCCGCACCTCCTCGAAATCGGGCAGCGCGAACGTGGCCCGCTTCTGGACCACCTGACAATCCGGCGCGAAGAAGCGCACGCCGAGGTGATCCTCCAGCAGGCCAGACACGGCATAGGTCAGCCCGCGCGCCGTGCGGGCGGAGAGGGTCACGCGATTGCCGCGGGCGACGATGCGGTAGCCTTGCAAGGCGGTCGGGCGTGCGCTCAACCCCGGAATCTCGTCCTGGATGTTCAGGACAATGCCCAGGCCGCTCGCCGGGAGCTCCGCCGAGGTCTCGACGACGTTCACGTCGCAGGGTGTGCTCTCGAGCAGATACCGCCGGAGGACGTACGCCTGTTCGACATGCCCATTCGCCGCGATGGGAATCGAGACGGTCGCTTCGCCGGAAGCTTTCCGTTCGGCCAGCTTGACATCGTCGAACAAGGCGGCCCCTTGCCCCGACAAGGCAATCGTGATCGGTTGCCCCTGGTCCGCCGCTACCGCCGCATACTTGACGGTGACCAGATCGAGCATGGTGTCTGAAGGCGGTGGTGCGGTTCCCGTCGCGCTCATCGTCTTCGTCGCGACCTCCGCCATGATGACGTCGCCGCGTTTGAGTTGCACGGCGTATCCGGTGCAAGGCCACATGTTGGGGGCGGTCTTGCCCACCAGGCAGGTCAACGTGTACTGCTGGCCGGCCGTGTAGGTCACCGCCAGCGTCTGACTGACGGTGGCCCCGCGCGCATTCAGAAACTGCCCGCCCTCCACCGCCGCCGATTGCTCGGGTGGCAACTTGTAGGCGGCCTTGCGATGCAGGGCCGGGCTGCCCGCGGAGGTCCAGCCCGTGCCAGGACTGGCCACGAAGTCCTGGTCCGCCCCGACCACCGGCGCTTCAAAACCCGGGTTCTGGATGGCCAGGTTCTTGACCGTCACGAGGTCCACCGCCCAGACGGGGGCACACGCGCAACCGAGCGCCAGAGACACGAGTGCATTTCGAAGAAAACCAGCGTTAGTTCCAGCGGTCATGTTCACTCCAGCCCGGGATCGTGCCGTCGAGATCCCAGAGTTGTTCCCAGCCCTTGGCCCCCCTCCAGAGGAAAACCTGCCCTTTGACCAAGCGGCAGTTGCGGTCGATCTTCGCGATGGCGTCCATCTCCCCCGCGGTGAGGGGATTGCCCACCGTCGCCCGCAGGTTGGCCAGATAGTTGGCACGCGTGACTGAAAAGGGAATCGGTATCTGTCCGCGCTGGATCGCCCACTTCAGGCAGACAACGGCCGGGTGCACGCCGAGTCTCTGTGCTGCGGCGACAATGACCTGGTCCTCGGTGTCGCACGTATCCTCGGGCGTGCGGTCGCGCTCGGGACGTTTCGGAGAACCGACGGGGCAGAAACCGATGGGTACGATCCCGCAGCTCCGTACGAAGTCGAACAGTTCCTGCTGTTGCAGGTGCGGATGCAGCTCCATCTCGTTGCAGGCGGGCTTGATCCGGGCGTCGCGGAGAATGAGTTTCAGCTTGGGGATCGTCACGTTGGAGGTGCCGATGTGCCGGACCAAGCCCATATCCACCAAACGCTCCATCTGGCGCCACACCCGCATGAACTCGCCGTGAATGTAGGGCCGCGCGTCCGGGCTGCGCGACGCAACCGTGCAGCCCTGCGGGTGATGGTTCGGGAAGGGCCAGTGCACGAGGAAGAGGTCCAGATAGTCGAGCCCGAGGTCGCGCAGACTCGTGGCGCAGGAAACGAGGACATCGCCGTCGCCATGCCTGTCGTTCCAGACCTTGGAGGTGATCCAGAGTTCCTCGCGCCGCACGGCTCCGCTGGCAAGAACCTCACGGAGCACTGCGCCGATCTCACGCTCGTTCCCGTAGACGGACGCGCAGTCGATGTGCCGGTAGCCTACGGAAATGGCCCCTTTGACGGCCTCGGCGACGGTCACCCCGTCGTGGTTGTCGGAGGCGAAGGTCCCGAGACCCAGAACCGGGATCCGCGAGCCGTCCGGCAGTTGCTGGAAGGGCACGAGGGATGGATTGACGCCGTCGGGGGCGATGGAAAACACGACGGTCTTGTTCGGGCTCATGGCCGGCATCCCTGGCTCTCCTTGAGCTCTTCGTCGAAGACGACGGCCACCTTGCCGCATCTGCCCGCGGCCATGAGGGCGTAGGCCTCCGGCGCCTTCTCGAGCGCGAAGCGGTGCGTCACAATCGCTTCCGGCCGTATCTTCCAGCGCACGATCCGCTCGACCAACTCCTCCATGCGCCAGATATTGGTGACCCAGGAACCATAGATGGTCTTCTGGTCATGGATGATGTCCGGGCTCGGATTGAAGCTGACCGTGCCGCCCTCGCCGATGAAGACGATCTTCCCCCACTTGCGGGTGGCCCGGATTGCGAGCTGGCGGGCCGGGTCGTTGCCGGAACAGTCCACGGCCTTCTCCACGCCGACACCGCCCGTGAGGCCAAGGACCTTTTTCAGTGCGTCCCCGTCCGCGGGCAAGACCTCATCGGCCAACCCCAGTTTGGTCGCCAGGTCCATACGTTCCTTGACCACGTCCGTGCCGATGGTCAGGTTGGCACCCATGGCCTTGGCCAGCATCAGACTGGCCAGGCCGACGGGGCCAAGGCCGGTGACCAGGACCGCGTCGTTCCCGGAGATGCCGATCTTCTCCAGACCCTCGTAGACCGTGCCGAAGCCGCAGGCGATCTGCGCGCCGTCCGTGTAGGACAACCCATCCGGCAAAGCCACCAGATCCTTCTCTTCGGCCAGGATGTAGGGGGCCATGCCGCCGTGGCGCTGCCAACCGTAGGCCTTGCGGTACCGGTCGCTGGTGCAACTGATCATATAGCCGCGTCGGCAGTCGTTGCACACGCCGCACCCGGAGATGTGATAGACCACCACCCTGTCGCCCTCCTTGAAGCGGCGGCAGCCAGGCCCGGTCTCGACCACCTGGCCGCAGGGCTCGTGCCCGGCAATCATTCCGGGCTGATACCCCTCGGGGCCTTTGCCGAGATGCTCGTGGTAGATCGCTCGGATGTCGCTACCGCAGATGGTCGAGGACTTGGTCTTGAGGATGACTTCTCCATGGCCAGGAACTGGGATCTCGTACTGCCGGAACTCCACCGTGCTGTTGCCCGGGAGTATGGCGCCGGTCATGGAGTACTCTCGATTGATCTTGGTCATCTCCGTTCCGTCCTTTCCTGGTGTCGTTTGACGTCGCTATTTCCCGGTACCCACGGTGCGAACGTTCGTGGTTGTGACATCACGGATCTGCGCCGGGGTCGAATCCACCGTCAAGGCCTGCCCGCGATCGTTCTCCTGCAGGACGTTGCTGATGGCCGAATCGGTGAGCGAGCCGGCGATCCGGATCCCGTGGGCCGCGCGCGAGATCACGTTCTGAATGATGATCCGGGAGGTATCACCCAGCGCGGCTCCGCCGCTGCCCCAGTCGGGGTCGCCGATCTTGACCGCGACCCGGCAGGTCACCTCCTTTGGGGAAGTGTCGATCAAACCGTCGAGCAGGATGCCATACATACGCACCCCGGGCGCATTAAGGAACCGGACGATATGGTGGCCGCCGCGGGAGTAGCCGCGGACGTTGCGGATGATGACGTTCCGGATGTCATCCAGCCCTTCGCCGCGGTTCCTCGCGTTGCTCACCATGTGGGTGGCGACGGCTCCAGCCGCGTGGTCGGCAAAGGGGATCGCGGTCAGGGCCACGAGGTCGTCGCCCGCGTACCCCGTGATATTCTCAATGAGGATGTCATTGCATCCCATGCGCAGGTCGAGTCCGTCCTGGTTGACGATTGTCTGTTGGCCCCCATCGATCATCTTGAATCCGGATGACGCAAAATCGATGTCACGCACCGTGCCGTGGCTGCACCGCTCCAGCGAGATCGCCCAACCGTGCGAGTCGTGTATGGCGATGTTCTGGACGCTGAAACCCTCGACAAAGGCCAGCAGGATGCCGATGTTGCGCCAATCCCCGATCGGACTCTCGCCCGCCACCTTCGCATCCGTGCCGTAGGTGTGCGCGCCGAGCGTCTTGTTGCCATCGCCCGTGGCCCGGGGCCGGTCGGCTCCTTCCAGGACCGCGCGGCCAATGCCGCGGATGTGCACGTTCCGCATGGGTTTGATGTCGGTGATGCCCATGCCACAGTTCGCGCTCCGCATGAAGTTGTCGCGGCAACGGTCGGACAGTTTGATCCGGCAGTTGTCCAGTTCGAGCGTCGTGTCGCTCTTCAACAGGATCGCCGAGTCGAGAAGCCAGACATCGCGACGTGACCCGCCTCGAACATTCTCGCGCGGAATCACGACCCGTCGCCCCGACGCGGCAGCGATGGCCTTGTTGATCCGCTCCACGTCCGATCCGTCAAACTCGTTGGGCGTAACGATCATCAGCGTTTCTCCGGCCGCGCGAGCCCCGCTGCCCGGCCACACACATGCTGCCGAAAGAATGAAACAAGTCCGGGCCGTGATCCATGTCAGTCGTTGTCCTGCCGTCATAACCCTCTCCTCTGCGGCACAATGGCCACTTCACCGGCAACCGAATAGTCGAGCATCCAGCCTGCGGGCAGGCCGGTCACACGTCCGAAGCGCCCCCGGATGCCGGCCAGACCCCGCAGGACCGCCAGACGCGTGTCCGTCCGTGGCGCCCCCAGTACGTTGAGGATGGCGGCGTCGCCAAGGTCCACGGCGCCGGCCACCAGGAACGGTCCACCCGACGCTCCGGCGTCAAAGACGAATCCGCTGCCGGGACTGAAGAACAGATTGCCGGCGATCCGGCCGCTGCCGCCAATCGAGCCGGCGCGAACCGTGGTATCGCCCGTGTATGTGTTGGCGGCGGTGAAGTAGAGCGTGCCATCCCCCGTCTTATCGAGCCCTATATCCGCCGCGCCCGAAAGCACGCCCGACAGTTCGGCGCGGTCGACGTCGGACGCCGGGTTGTCATCCACACGGATCGTCCGCGCCGGGCCGCCGCGCCGGGCGGGAGGGGGCAAGTCCAGGAGCGACCCGGGCGACTTCGATCCGAACACAACCGTCTGTACGGCGGGCTGCATCTCCTGCACGCCGCTGCCGCCGAGTTCGATCGGGTTCAGGACCTCGATCGGGAAATCGGCCGATTTGGATCCGAAGACCAGGGACTGACCCGTGGCCACGAACCCGTCTGTGCCCCACGTCAGTTTGGCAGTTTGGCCGCCGATATTCACCCGGCGGTGGCCGCCGCGGGCGCTGAAGCCCCCGCCGGCGCCAGAGGCGCCGTCGGCGACCCAACCCACCGTGCTGGAACCGGCACCGGAAGCACGCGACAGGCCGCGTGAGAAATCGCTGGCAGCCAGTTCCAGCACGCCACCCGAGAAATGCACGGCAGACGTTCCAAGTGCATTCGTGTGTCCGAGCCGGACTACGCCCTCGCGGATCCGGACCACGTTGCCCCAGTCGGGATTGGCGGCGGCGAGGACGAGCGCCGCCGGGCCCGACTTGTCGACATAGTAGCCCTCGGAGTTGCGGATGGGGCCGGCGATCGTGAGGTCGTGCTCGCCCGTAACGGCGAAGCCACGGGAGTAGATGCCGCTGGCAATCGAACGCGGGCCTCCGTGGGCCACGAGTATCGGCCGGGTGCCGGAGATCGACGCCTCCGTGCCGGCTGGGCCGAGGGCGTCGTCGGCGCCGATCTCGATCCTGACCCCTTTCGATTGGACGCGGGTGAGCCGCGCCGAACTGGCGCCGAGAATCCGAACGGTCGCCCGCTCCGCCTCCGAGCCGATCGAGAACTCGCCCGGACCGGAGACCCCGTGCGCGAGTGTGAGCGTGACGCCGGCAGCGGGCACGAGGTTCGGCCCGAAGTTCGCTCCGCCGTGCACGGTGCCCGTGAGCCGGAAATCCCCCCCCGCAAAGGTCAGGTTGGCCCCGTTGGGCTGAAAAAACGAGTTGGCCAGCGTGACCTCGCGGCCAAGTGCGTGCACGAACGAGGCGGACTTGGCATAGTCGGTGGTGACCGGGGCCTTTCCTAGGGCATCGTCCCCCTTGACCATGAATGTATGGGTACCGTCCTTGATCGCAATGCTTCCCGGGGACACGCCGCCAGCGGCAACGGCGACCGTGCCGGAGCCGGCCCCGCCGAAAACCACCGCATCGCCAGGGCCGAACGGCACATCGAAGCTGTCGGCGTCCGGTTGACTCCACGTGAAGTCTACCCCAGTCCATGTTGCCGCCGACATGCTCGACGCCATGGACAGGACCGCAAGCACAGCCGCCAAGGCCGGCCGGCCAGGCGGCAGGATACCCCGGATAGCGCCTCCGCGGCTCCCGGCCCCCGGCCAAACTACCGGGGTGCGCATGCTGTTGCTCGTGTGTGGCATCGTTGGCCTGCGATCCTACTCCTCAAACCGGATTGGCGCGAAGTCGGCGGTGTTCGAGTTGAAGCCACCGTACCTGGCATTCAATTTCTGCGCTTCCGAGTCCTTGTCCGCCTTGCCTTCGCCGGCGCGAAAACGGGTGAACTGCCCGCTCCACGCCACGCCCGTGGCAGGCGCCATGGCGCCCGGCAAGGACCGAAGGGGCACATACACTTCCATGCTCCAAGAGTCGGCGCTCAGAGCCTTGGCAAACTGCAGCCCTTCGCAGGTCCACGCCGTGTCGCCGCCCAGGGAGTCGAGTAGCCCGCCGCCGGCCGAGATCAGCAACTGCACGACTTTTCCGCCCCCCTTGCCGCTAGGATCGAGAAAGATCTCCAGACAGTCCTGCCCCCAAAGTCCGCCATCGTCGCGGCTGGCGTTGTCCATCTTCAGTTTGCCGGGGTTCGCCTCGCTGCAGCGGATGCCGAAGGTGATGCCGTCGCCGGTCCACACCGCCTTGACCCAGGTTGGATGCCGCGGCTCGGCATCCTCGCCGTCTTTCACGTGCCGGCGATAGGTGGTTTCGGCGGCCTTTCCCCAAACTTTGTCGTCGAGTTTGCCGTCCACCGTGGGATTCTCCGACACCTTTTTCGCGACCAGCGGCCGCACGCCTTTTCCCTCGATCACGACCTCGTATTCCCGGAAGAAGTCGGCGAACGGACGCTCGTAGTAATCGAGCCGCTGCTTCAAGACCGGATCGTCACCGATCTTCCGGCGCGCCTCGGCCAGCAGGCTCTTCATCTTTTCCAGGACCGGCTTGGGAAAACTGTCCGTGTAAACAGCCTTGGCCGAGAACACGGCGTCCGGCCAGCGGCTCGTCTCCCAGCCGTCGCACTGCAGGCGCACAAGTTCGTGCATGGGCGCCGCCGCCGAACCGAATATGCGCACGGCGAACTCGTCCATCGCCGCGTCGACATCAAAGTCCGGATTCCACAGGCACTTCAACCAGCAGTAGAGCGAGAGATGGCTGCGGGGCCAGTGGGCGTCCTCTGAGGTGCCGTTGATGAAGGTTCCGACAAGCGTGTTCCGGTTGGCTTGGTAGTAGGCCTTCACCACATGCGGATACTGGTAGGGTGACTTGGTGCTCTCCAGTGGCCAACAGGAGTAGTCCCAGGTCTGGACTCGGCGGTGGGTGAGTCTGTGCCACGTGACGATGTTGTCCTGGAAGATCTTCCAGATGGCCGGTTCCTTGTACAGGGCCAGGCCCGGCATGCCGCAGAGCTGCACTTCGACGTTGTCCGGGAACGTGACGCCCTCGGGGGCGAGGGTGTAGTTGACGTAGGGCAGGTAGATGACCGTCTTGTCCGGCCAGCGCGTCTTCACCTCGCGGCCGAGTTTGGCGACGAATTCTCCCAGCACGCGCGAGGCCTCGCCATAGCCGCCGGCCGCGGGCTCCCAGAGCCTCCGGCAGTCGTCACAATAACAGGCAATGCCGGCGTCCCAGGGCGAAACGGTGATGGCGCTGCCGATGATGCCCAGGTCGCCGTTGGCGAGTTGTTCCCCCCGGTCGAACACCCGCGAGAGGATCTCCAGATGCAGGGCGAGCGTCTTCGGGTTGCCGTAGCAAAGCATCTTGTCATCGCGCGAGCCGTCCTTCCGTTTCTGCATGACCTCGGGGTGCTGCTTACCGTAAAGCGCCCCCCAGCCATGCGGCGCGTGGACGGCAAGGTTCACCGGCCAGGAGTTGCCCGCCCGCAGGGCGGCGTGGTGCCGTATCAGCGGGCCCATGGTGCCAATCTCGCGTTTGCGGAATACCGGCGCATCCTCGATCCAGAGCGGCGCCACGGAAAGCTCCGCCGTCTTGGTCACCGCCCGTCCGCCCTGCTCGGAAGGCCAGTAGAACCGCGCGTCCACGACCCGCTCCAGAAACTCATGGATGCCCCACGCCGTGCCCGGCGAGTTCAGGCTCGAATCGTCATGTCCCACAATGAACACGCGGTTCGGCGCCGTCTTGATGGCGAAGCCCTCGACCGGCATCTTACCGCCGTCCAGACCCAGCGCCGCCGCCTCCGGGCAGGCGCCAAGCACAATTGCCGGCCCGTCCACGAGTTTCCCCTTCGCCTCGGGCAACCGCGCGCCCGTGGCCTGCTCGATGCAAGCCTGCAATTCCTCGAGCGCAGCCTGGAACTCACGCGCGTGTGGCACCGCCATGACGCAGATGGTCGCCTTCGCCTGACCGCCGGCGACCAGCATCACGGGGGAGTGTTCGGGGGCCGGTTTCATCGTCACAGGGAACAGGTCCCCGGCCGGCCGCGCCGCGACGGCCGCAGTATGCGCGAGCAGGCCCAGGGCGAGAACCAGTTCCATGGCGGCTGGCCGGGTGATTAAGGTTCTCGATCGTGGTGGCAGTTTCACGGATGTGTCCCTTCTCGGCACCCGGCCTCATGGTACCGCGCGTGCGCCCACTCCAGTTCTTCCCAGCACAGGGGCATGGCCGAGGGAGTGGCGTCGCGGCCGTGCGTGCTGGCCACATGCTCCAGCATACCCAGAACTTCACAAAGACGCGACGGCGACGTGTCGGCACCCACATTCCAGAGCGCGAAGTCCGTCACGCCGGCCGCCAAGGCGTGTTCGCACGTCGCCCGCAGGTCGTTGAAGTCGCCGTCCAACGCCATGGGCGAGACGAGGGCGCTGAAGGTTGTGCCCGGCAGGGCCGCACGCGCCGCGACGATGTCGGACGAGAAGGAGGCTTGCAGCGAGGCCAGGCCCGGGATTTGCGCGTAGGCGGATAGGAAGAGATCCGCCTTCACATCGCAGTGGTGAAGGGCGCATCGCGCCGGAGCCCCCGAAATATCGGCCGCGAACCGTCCCTGCCGGATGTCGAATGGCAATACCATCCGTTCGTAGGTGGACGGCCCCATCAGACTGACGTTGCAGTTGCTCACGGGAACGGGGTCCTGTTGCCCGAACAACTCCGTGAAAAAGCGATGGGTATGCCGTTCCGTCTCGAGAATCACCTCAAACAACAAAGACAACCCTTCCGGATCGGCGAGCACCTCGGCATACACATCCTGCCCGAGCATGCGAAAGGCATTGTTGGTGACGCTCCCCAGGTCCAGGCAGTGCGTGCAACCACCATAGCGACGGACCAGACGCTCCTTTTCG
Source organism: uncultured Lentisphaerales bacterium (assembly GCA_964417715.1). Classification (GTDB taxonomy): domain Bacteria; phylum Verrucomicrobiota; class Kiritimatiellia; order RFP12; family CAYQJG01; genus CAYQJG01. The sequence goes on from CAYQJG010000003.1 coordinate 36,487, forward strand.
GCCGTTAACCAATCCGCTTCCGGGGTGTGCGCAATGTCCACCGGACGCAGATCGCGCATCTCGTCCAGTGAGCGGAAGCGAGGATAGAACCCCCATGCATCGGCAAAGTCGAGTCGCGTGCCCAGCAGTACCGGAACCAGGTCGAAACCGTAGCGGATCACGGTGGCGATCTGCCCCGGACCCAGTTCCGGATGCTCTGCACCAAGCCCCCAGCGGCCAAACTCTTTGAACAAATAGCGCAGGCGGCCGAGATAGATGGCCTCAAGCGCCACGTCGGACGATACATCGGGCCTTGGTCGGCTGACATGGTAGTGCCGATCCCACCACTCCGGTGAGAAGTAAAAGCTGACAGGTAGTGCCGAATTCATTCGAGCACCCCCCTCCCCATCTCCAGAAAGCGCCGAACCCGCGCGAGCGGTGTCGCAGGGGTGATGGGACTGGCGGTGCTGATGATGAAACCGCGAGCGGCACGGCCGGCCTCGACCTGGCGACGGATTTCGGCCGTCAGGTCGGCATCGGAGCCGTTCTGCAGGATGCCCACCGGGTCGATGTTGGCGAACAGCGTCATGCGGCTGCCAATGCGGCTGGCGATCTCGGCCGTATCGTTGACGAACCCCTTCATGCTTGCCTCGTACAAGAACCCGTCGGCACCTGTGGCGGCGATGAGTTCGAGCCGGTCCATGACGCCGCCATAGTAGATGACGATGGCCTTGTGGCCGAGTCGATGGATCTCCTCCACCATCGCCTTCACATAGGGGAGGCTGAAGCGTTCGTACATGGCCGGTGAGATCATGTCGCTGGTGGCCGTGGCGTCATCGATGTAGATCGCGTCGCCGCCGGCAGTCGCAAAGCGCCGGATATTCTCGAGGTTCTGCAGCAGAATTCTCGCGGACAGGGCCTCGATCAGGGCTGGCGCCTCCAGGAGCATCGAAAACAGATTGCACAGACCGACATGCCGGTGGCACTCGTAGAGTGTGCCAACCACTCCGCCGGAGATGATGAACGCGCCTTCTCCAAACCGCATGACGACGGCCCCGACGTAGTCGTTGGCGCCCTCGACAATCTGCCGGGCGGCGGGAACGATGGGTACTCGCGCATCGATGTCGACTTCAGAGAAAACGTACTGCCGCTCGTTGGCGTGCTCGCTTCCGGCGTGACTGCCGGGCACAGCAGAATCCAGTTGCGCCCATTCGCCGGTTCCGCGGTCATGGCGGAAGGCGTGGCCGTCCCTTTCGATGAACTCCTGACGCAGTCGCCATTCGCGCGGTAGCGCGGTGTGCTGCGGCTGCAGCGTCTCGAAGGGCGCGGCGGCCTGCATTCGCGCGAAAACCGCCGCGTGATCGTCGGGCGGCATGGCCAGCCAGCGATGAAGTTGCCAGGGGGGCAATTGGGTGAGTTCGGCAAAATGATCCTGGTGGTAGAGAAAGCTGTACAGCGCGGTCACCGGGTGACGGTCCACAGGTCTGCCCTCAAGGGCGGCATGCACGCGCTGTTTGCTGGTCACGGACGATCTCCCTCGCGGGCGATGCGCAGGATCTCCGCCGAGAACGCATTCGGCAGATTCACGGTGACTCCCGCGGTCATGAGTGCGGCGCCGTTGGCCCGCGTCGACGTGCCGGCATCGACCTGTTCGACGCGGTATGGCACATCCGCCTCCAGCCCCCGGAGACGAATGGGCAGGGCGGTTCGGGGATCGTGGTTGCGAAACACCTGGGCCATGCCGCGGCCGATGTGCGCGTCGTAGACGAAACGCGCATCCCAACCGTAGTGCCCGGGTGTCTGGCCCAGCAGATCGTAGACCTCGCCGCGGTGGAACAACTCTCGGTCCTGCTTGAACAGTGCCAGTTCACGGCGCACGGCGGCGCGTGTGGTGTCATCCCATTGGAGGATATCATTCAGCAAATACACGCCATTGCCGAACGCGGCGGAACGGTAGGTGTAGGGGCTGCGTTCGTCCGACACGCTGAAGCCGCGAATGTAGGTGTGCGTGCGGGGCGGAGGTACGAGATGGGTGAGGCCCGCATGCATCGACCGCACGCCCACCGGCGCATACCAGTCGCACATCAGCATCGAGTGATGTCGCTGGAAGGCGCCGAAGTCCGATCCGCCGTTGGCCGGCGTCCAGTTGTCCAAATAGAGTCTGGGGAACCGGACGTGCAATTGCTCCATAATGTGGTAGTAACCCAGCACGCTCTCGATGCGTGAGTCGCGGGCGTGCGGCGCGTGATGGTGTGCGTCGGAAACCGGAATGAGGTCGAAATCGTGCTTGATCCAGTCCACGCCAAAATCGCGCACCACGCGGCTGACCTGCTCGAGCACCCAGTCGCGGCAGGGGGGATACCCGAGGCAGAGTTGTACCATGCCCCAACCGCCCGAGACGGCGCGGCCGTTGCGTGTGACCAGCCATTCGGGGTGCTCGCGCGCCACGGGTGAGTCGGCGTGCGCCTGGCCAAAGCCGGACCACAGGCCGACCTTCATGCCGGCGGCCTTGATCCGGCGGGTGTACGCCTCCAGACCCTCGGGAAACCGGGCGGGGTCAGAGCGGAAGTCGCCGAGTTGCGGGAACCAGTCGTAGTCGATGATGAACAGTTCGCAGCCGAGGTCGCGGGCTACATCGATCTCAAGGTCGAGTCGCTCGGGTAGGAGATGATTCCGGTTCGTCTTGAAGTCCTGCCAATTGGACCAGGTGTCGTAGCCGGTGAACATCGGCGCCTGGCCCTCGGGCCACGGCAGGCCGTAGAGCGTCTCGGCCGTCGCACGGGTGGCACGTCCCGCGTCCTCAAGCCCGCCGCGGAAATGTCCGAGTAGGGCCTTGGGCGCGGCGAAGCTCTCACCGGGCGCCAGGTCGCGGTAGTAGTCGCCGGCGTCGCTGAAACCGGCCTGCACGCCGAAGACACCGGCGCCATCGCGGAAGTCCCCGGCTTGGAAGTCGAAGTCGCCCGACCACTCCCAGCCGAAAAACAGACCCTCATCCAACACGGGATCGCGCAGTGCAGCCCAGCCGAGGCACCCGAAGGAACCATCGTGTTCGCGGGGGTAGACGCTGTAGCGCAACGTGCGGCGCAGGCCGGCGCCCAGGCGCTCACGTCGCGGCTGCGCCAGTCGCCAGCGTGAAGCCGCCTTGTCGTGGCATGGGTGGTTGAACCCCTCGAACCAGAGCAGGTCGAGGTCGGCCGAGCTTGGGCGCAGCGCAAGCTGCAAGCTGGACAGGCCATGCAGGCGCAGCACCGTGTCGGTCGTGTTGCGCACCTCGCACCAGCGCCGGATGGCGGGAACGCCGTCGCGCACCTCGACATGTACGGTGACCTCGACCCCCTGCTCGGGGTAGGCCATGGCAACGGCCAGTCGCGCGATACCGCCGTCCGCCGTGGCGTTGCAGTTCTCGTACACCAGTCGCCCCGGTGTGAGTCCGGTGACCGTGGCAACGCGCTGCGCCCCTCCCGCCTCTGCAGCCACCGAAGTCAGGGATGTCTCTGCCCCGGGACGCGACAGGCGCAACGTGAACTCAGTCGACGGCGGCGCCAATTCAGGCCAGATGTCACGCCTGTCCTTTGTGACCAAGGCGGGGTGGAAAGAGTCCGTTCCCCAGAGGTAGGTCGCAGGTGCCGGCACCCACTCCGTACCGGTGGCTGGTGTCAGCAGTCGTTGAAGTTGCATCACGCCGTCGGTTCGAAGCTCGAGTTCGATCCACTCGTTGCCGATCACGGCGGTGTTGCGGGCGCTGTCAAGCCGCGCGACCAGCCTGGATTTGCTCGCATCGAACGTTGCCTTCACGGGTCTGCCTTCCTCTTGCGGGAATCAGGACACACTACCGGGGCATGCACAATAATGACCCGTATCGTTACGGGTAAGGATGTCGTTTTCTTCCGGCGGCGTCAAACACTATTTCCGGTTAGCCTTGTCTGGGCGGCCGGGTACTGCCGCGGACCACCAGTTCGACGGGCAACACCCGGCTCTCGGACTTGCCGGCGTCATCTCCGACGAGGGCCAGGAGCGTCTCGGCCGCCGTGCGGCCCAAGTCGCGAAGTGGCAGCCGCACGGTAGTCCAAGTGTTCTCGCCTGCGGCGTCGGACAACGCCTCGATGTCGTCGACACCCACCAAGCTGATGTCGTAGGGCACGCGCCGCCCCAGTTGGCGCAGGAGTGGGACGATCTGAAGCCCGAGCAGGTCGTTCGGACAGAGGATACCGGTCACCATGGGAAACTTTGTGAGGGCGGCCTCGAGCGCTGGGCGCAAACCCGGATCCGGTTCCCACAGAAAGCCGACCGTGTGCAGCCAGCGCGACGGATCCAGCCCTCGTTCCTCGTACGCCCGGCGATGGCCGGCGAGTCGTTGCTCCGTGATGGGCGACTGGAACCGCCGGCTGGCAAAGTTCATGAGGTGCCGGTGGCCGAGGTCGAGCAGATGGCCGGCGGCCAGACGCCCAGCCTCGAAGTCATTCACCACCACCGAGGAGCAGCCAGGAAATGTCTCGGGCAGCGTGACGATCGGCCGCTCTCCGAACCCTGGATCCTCCCGCAGTGCGGCGATCAGGTTGTCCCGGTAGTTCTCGGTGGCGAAGATTACCGCCCCGTCGACGTCGCCGCGGTGAAACAACATCGGAAGTTGTTCGCAGATGTTGCCCGCATCCGGTCGGACCGCACAGGAAAGCACGCCGAAGCGGCTCGCCAGGAAGCCATCCTGAATGCCTTCGAGGATCAGCGCCCAGTAGCGTTCATGGATGTTGGTGTAGGGGAAGAAAACCGCCGCCAGATGATTCACCACCTGCCCGGGCGCATGCTGGTAGCGCAGCCGCCGCGCGGCATGCGCCTGCGCCGGGTCATAACCCAGTTTGCGCGCGGCGGCCAGTACCCGCTTCATCGTCTGCTGGCTGACGTTCTTCCGGTCGCCACGCAGTGCACACGATACAGTAATCCGGCTCAGCCCGCAGTAGTCGGCGATCTCCTGCAGACGTATGGTCCGGCCGCATCCAGATGACACGTTACGTTTCATAGGTGTTCCTATTGTCCACAAGGGCGGCCCGTTGTCAAAGACCACTGTGCGGGTCGGTGTCGGCAGGGCCTGCGGTGCCTCAGCCCGCGTTGAAGGACTTTTCAAATTCCCCAACCGCGCGCATAATCACGTCGAACGCGGGCTCCTCCCCGAAGAACATATCCTCGCGCATGGCCGCATGGTCCCTTTGCTATGCGGGCGTAGCCAGCCACACACTGGGAGCGAGTTTGCCCAGACCTTCCACGGAATCAGAACATCGGCTGTTCCAGCCGCTTCCTGCGCGCCCCGGCGCTCAAAGCCCGAAGAGATGTCGAAACCGCTGACGGCGGGAACGCCCACTCCCTGCTCTTCAGAACGCCTCCGTGCTCAACACGCCGAGACTGGTGAGCGACTGCTGGCCGACGGCGGGATCCGGCGGCCGGACCGGGTTCGCGGCCCGCTCTTCCCTCCAGCGGCGGGCGTATCCCCAGAAGCCGGGGTCGGCGGCGGCCGCCTGCACGGCGGTCCGCATAAGCCGCGGCACCCAATCCAGCTCGGCGGGCGTGTAGAAGCTGAGGCTTTCCTCCGGCGCCAGGGGCTTGACGCGACGCGCGGCGACGATGGCAAAGGCGGCGGCGGCATACTCCCGCTTCTTCGTCAGGTCGTAGGCCAGGCAGAGGTTGGCGATGCCATAGGTCCAGGACGGCACCAGGCAGCAGTGCTCGGCGAAGGCGCAGAGACACTCCTGCAGGCGCTGGGAGGGGAAGAGGCGCATGGCCGGCTCGAAGATGTAGTAGGTGTTGCACGCGCCGTCGCCGAGCCCCGTCTCCGGCTCCACCACCGCTTCGGCTCCACGCTGCCCGCCAGTGTAGATGCTCCGCGGCAGGCACCCCGGCGTGCGCACCGCGCGCAACAGCCAGGCCAGGGAGCGCCGGGCCGGGTCGCCGTACTTCTCGTGCCAGGTGAGCTGGTAGGCTTCCATGAGGACGGAGAGCGGCCCCGTGAACTCGCGGTGCAGCGCCGCGAAGCAGTTGACGATGCCGCAGGGTTCGAGCTTGTTGTTGACAATCCCGTCGGCCGCCTCCAGCGCCACCTCGCGCGACCGCCGGTTGCCCGTGAGATAGTAGTCGGCCATGAATGAACCGACAACGGAATGCGACCGGTTGAGGCTGTTGCTCCAGACGTGGGCACCGTGATAGTGGATACAGCCGATGTTGTCCTCGTCGCCGGGATAGGCATGGACAAAGCTGACGTCGGCGACGGCGCGCGCGGTGACCTGGGCCTGGCGCAGGTAGCGGCGCTCGCCGGTGCGCAGGAACTGGCCCCAGGGCCCCATGACGATGTCCAACGCCTCGTTGCCGTAGGGGCCGACGTGGCGCAGGGCCTTGTCCGGGGCTGTGTCCTTGTAGAGTTGGTACACCAGGTCAGCCGTCACCGCGCCATACCGGCCGGTGTGGGCATTGACCATCTGCCCGTAGAGCATCATGCCGTAGCGCCGGCAGCGTTCCAACGGCTCGATCATGGAACGCTCGAACAGGGCCGTCAGGAAGCGGTCGAGTTCGGCAAACCGCGGCTCGCCGGTCGGTAGGAAATGCCCGAGCGCGCCCGTGCCACAAAGGTAGCCGGGATCGACGATGCCAACCAGCGGTTCCTGCACCGCCGCGGCAAAGTCCGCCGCCTCAGCCGGCGCCACCGGGCCGGCTGAGAAGCGCAGGACGATCTCGGTGGTCTTGGCCGCGCCGATCCCCGTGCCCTGCCCCATGAAGTCGCAGTAGCTCCTGGCGCGGTCGGGGGCCAGGCGTTCCATGACCTCCTCGACCCAGCGCAGGTCGTCCATGCTCTTGATGACAAAGCTCTGCAGGTCCAGGGGCGCGGTGGGCCGCTCGGCCAGCAGCCGCTTGATCTCGGCTTCGTCACGGGTGCCGTGGAAGAAGATCGCCGGTTCGTCGAAGGGCGTGACGAAGCGCAGCGGCTCCGGCGCGTCCTCCGGCCAGATGCGCACGTCGAGTTCGCCGGGCGAGACCGCGAACCCCTTGGGATACTCCTGCCAGAAGTCGCGCACCGCCGCCACCACGCCGGAGTTGGCACCGCCCAGGGATGCCCAGCCGGGCGCCTTCTCACCCGCGCCCTCGGGCGCACCATCATGCGTGGCGGTATAGTGCAAGTCGTCAGACTGGAGGAGAGAGGGAACGTCCGACCTGTCCGACACCCCGCCCACCGCCGCGACCGGACCGTCGCCGGGGTTTACCCGCACCTTCAGCCCAATGGCTTTGAGTTCGATTCGGGTCGGATCTTGGTCAAAGATGAAGGTGTGGAAAAGGCGCAGGTCGGCTTTGCCGGCGTAGAGGTGGACACGCAGGCGGTACGGACAGAAGCGCACGCCCTGTGCGGACATCAGGTGACCAGTGATCAGCACGCAGACCCGCAGCGGGCCCTGCTCCTCGATCGTCACCCGCGGCGCGGGGCAGCCGCCGAGAGAAGTGTAGAGGTTGTCGTGCTGGTCCTTCATGTAGAGCAGCAACTCCGGCCCCTGCAGCGTCTCGCGCCATTCCTCCCCAACCCTTACCGAGCAACTGACGAACGCCGACTCCCACTCTCGCTTTTTCCAGCGAGGGAACTCGGTGCGCAGCGTCAGGCGCAGCGCACCGGTGTCGAGCGTGAGGAGACCGTCGGCGGCGGCGACTGCGATCTTAATCTTCCCCCTTAATCTCGCGTCTTCGTCTCTTCCGGAGAGATTAAGATCGGAGATTGAGACGGAAGACGAAGACTCCCGGACTTCCAGCCACACCGTCTCCCCGTCGCGCGTCGGGTCGGCTTGGAGATCGGCTAGCAGCCACTTGACGTGCTGGAGGTCCGGTTTCCAGGTGGTCATCACCGCCGTCTGCACCGGCAGTTCGCGGCCATCGGCCGCGACACAGCGCAGCTTCGAACCGGAGGGAAACGCCCCTTCGGCGAACGGCACGCCGAAAGTCAGCGATTCGCGACCGTAGCGCACGCCAGGCTCACCGGCGAGTCTTACCGGTATTCGCGTCGGTTGCACATTCATCGCATCGCTTCTTTCTGCTGCTTGCTCTGTGCTGCACATCGATCAGGCATTGTCTGCCACTCCCCGAGCTTGGGGTTGAAGTTTTTCGTGTTGCATTCGTTCATCGGCCGGATTCCCGTGTCATGATCTCCCATGCCTTCTGGACGTAGAACCGGTAGTTCTCAAGCGGTGTGCCGTTGGTGATTCGGTGATCCAGGGCCAGAACGCATCCTCCAGACTTGACCATCGGGGGGATCTTGTACTCCAACTCCTGAAGAATCTCCCCCGTGGACCGCCGAAGAACATGCTTGTCGATCCCCCCATAGAATGCCAGCTTCTTGCCGAACCTTTCCCGCACTTTGACGATGTCCATGTTGGAAGCGGGCTCCATGGGGTGCATGCAGTTCACGCCGGCGCCCAGGAAGGCGTCGATGACCGGATTCATGTCGCCGTCGCTATCCTGGTCGAAGAGTCGGGCGCCTCGGTCTCGCAGAAGCCCCCATATCTTCCGGTAGTAGGGGGCGATGAACTCCTGAATCTGAACCGGTCCGGCAAGCGGGCCTGACTTCCCCGCCATGTCCTCGTGCACGAACAGCAGGTCGATTTCCGCTTGCCTGGATACGCGGTCCAGCACCCGGAAGGCCGTGTCCCCGATGGTTTTCAGAATATCGTGAATGAGTTCCGGCTGTTCATAGAAGGCGACGCACAGCCCCTCTTCGCCGAGAAGCTGGCGCGGTTCGTCGAAGCCGCCAGGGATTCCGACGCAGACGACCTTGTCCTCCTTCAGCAGTCGCCGTCCCGCGACCTGCCATTCGCCGCCCAGTCGGTCTTCCGAAAACTCGTACCACGGCTTGATCTTCAGCCAGTCGTCCATCGTCCTGACGGGGTAGTCGAGTGGCAGTCCAATCGTCGCCACCGTCTTGGGCAGGCTCATGGTCCGCCCCAGTCCATCCCGCCAGATCCGGCGTTCGTCCGTCTCCTCGATCAGCTGCTCAGGATAGCCGCCGTTCCTGCCGGTGTTGATCGGCAGAAAGCCTCGCGCCTCACAGCGGTAGGCAAAGGCAGAAAGATCCAGCTCCTCCGGGGTTGCCCCTTGTTCCTCCCACTCCTCTTTCAGGCCCAGGATGGGGCCGAAGATCTCCGTGAACAGCGGCCTCTCGTTTCTCTGGAACGTCATGTAGTCCAGATATTCGGAACGCCCGACGGACGGGGTCTTCCGGATGGCCAGGTCCGCGTGCGTCTTCCACTTCATCTGTCGCACAGTATTCTCCTTGCCGATGACCGACTGGCAATCAAGTCTTGCTCGCAACGGCATGGAGGTCGCCCGCGCCGAAGACATTGCGCACGGCGCGCAGGTACCCGTAGCCCCAGCGCATGTCGGGCAGCAGATAGCTGCCCTCGGTCCATTCGTTCCAACTGTTGATCGTGACCAGCGGCGTCTGTTGCTGTCGCGCGTCGAGCCAGGCTTTGGCCCTCCACAGGCACGCCTCGAAGGCGTCCGGCGTACCATTCGCCGTCTTTCTCCGGCCAGAAATGCTCGACCCGGGGTTCGTAGTGATACGACGGCCAGATGTAGGCCGCCACGTCGTACTTGCGCGTCATGATTCCTGTCTCTCTGTTTACTGCTTCGCCGCTCTTGCCTTGGCTTCCGCGATGAAGGCGTCAACGGTCCACAGCCAGTAGTCGAGCCGCGCACGGGCCTCTGGGTCGTCTCGCACCTCAAGGCGGGCCTTGTCCCACAAGGCCGCCATCCTCGCGACGACTTCCGGCGGCCAGGTTTCGAGGAAGATGCTGTCGGCCAGATGGCCGGAGCCGCCCAGTTGGTCGGTCCAGCGGGCGTTCTCCCAGCGGTCGGTCATCAGGGTCAGCAGTTCACGCGCCGTCTTGCCGGCAGGGCCAAACTGCCGGCGGCAGAGTTCGTCGAGTGTCACCTCCACGTCGATGTCCGGGTTCCAGAGCACCCGCATCCAAACGTACATCGTCGGCGCAATCTTGCTCCATTCGCAGACCATTCCGCCGTTGATAAACGAGCCGGTGAGTTGCCCGCGATTCCGTCGGTAGTGGTTCTGCACGACGTGGGGAAACTGCATCGGCGCGTGCGTCCAGCCGACCGTGACGAGCGAGTATTCCCACGTGGTGATCGGCGCACCGATGGCCGCCGACCAACCCTGGATGTCCCGGTCGGCGACCGCGCGGATGCTCTCGTGACGCATCGCCGCCATGCCTTGGCCGTTGTTGTTACAGTACATCACCATCACATTCGACGGCAACTTCTGGTTCGGCGGGCAGGTAGCATAATTCCAATACGGCAGGTAGATTACCTTCTTGTCGGGCCAGCGACGCTGCACCTCCTTGGCCAATTTTTCGACAAATTCGGCCAGTAACAGCGAGGCGTCCATGTGGGCCGCGCGGCCTTCTGCGAGCTTGGCGCGGCAGGCAGGACAGAAGCAGTTCACTGGCATGTCGAACGGCGACACCGTGACGCAGGTCGAGGTGACCCAGGAAGCAAAGACCCCATTATCTTTCTTGTCCCATTGGGCCTCGCAGCCATCGAGAAGATATTTCAGCGTCTCGGGGGCGGAGTAGCAGAGCAGGCTGTAGTTGCGGCTGCCGTTGCCGTTGAGGGCGAACATCTCCTTGTTCGCCACGGCCCATTTGCCACCGTCCTTCTTCCATAGTTGCTGCGGTGCGTGGCACTTCACCATATATGGCCAACTGTTGCCGCTCCGCAGGCAGGCGAGTAGCGGCTGCATAGCGAGTGTCTTTGTGCCCGCGGGCACCGGGAACGGCGGCTGTTTCTCGGCAGGATCGAACCAGACGGACTGCCAGGGGGAGCCGTAACCATCCGGCGGCCAGTGCGTCCGCATCCGGAACACGGGCGCGTCGGTGTAGTAGGATGGGGGTATAGCGAGGGTGGGGTTCTTCACGACGCTCCGGCCGCCCGCCTCCAGTGGCCAATACCAGCGAACGCCCACGAAGCGCTCCAGGAAGTCGGCCACGGCCCAGGCCGTGCCGTCGTTGGCCCAGTACGCCCATAGGTCGCTGCCGGCGGGCAGCGGCTGCGAGCTGCCCACGAGGTAGACCCGGTTGGACGCGGTCTTGACGACGAAGCCATCGACCGGAATCTTCGCGGCGTCGATGCGGGCCTTGCGAGTTTCATCACATTCGCCGATGACGATCACGGGCTGGTCGGCTGGCGGCGCGGCCAACACGATCGGCAGTGTGGCGCCTGTACTCAAGCGGATGCTCTCGACCATTTCCAGAACCAGCGTGCGCAAGTTGTTGCTCAACGGCACCTCGCCAAGGTAGATCACCGCACGCGGTTCGCCCTCTCGCACCAGTTCGACCGGCGCATGCTTTGGCGCTCGCAGCATCTTCACCGGCATCAAATCTGGGGCGGCCATGGGGTCGGAGGCATGAACTAATGAGCCGCTCACCAACAGGACAGCCAGCAGAGCCGCCATGATGCTCACATTTGGTGTTCTTATCTGGTACATAGCCAAGCGTCCTTTCTCGAATGTGGGCTCCACTGATAGCCGAAAATGCCCCACCGAAGTTCACGAAGATGTGCTTCAACTTCGTGGTGAGACAACTTGTTTTTGTTACTGTTCTTTGCCGCCTGCGCGAGCATCGCTCCGTCCGGGGCCGCCGTCCGTGGCGGCGCCGGCCAGAACCCGGGCCAGCACCGGGGCGAGGTTGGCGGCGTATTCCACCGCGCCGTGGTCGGCGAGGTGGATCATGTCGGTAGTGAAGGCCACCGCGGGCAACTGCTTGTGCGGCCCGCGGAACCACTCGGCCGTGACGCCGTGTTCACGAACGCTACGGTGGCGAGGTCCACCTCCCGCAGCGCGGGGGCCGGTTCGGCGGCCACGGCCGCCGACGCGACAAGAACGAGCCATGCAATCGCGACGAATCCCATCATTCCACCACCACCAGTCCCCAGCCGTTCGGGTGCAGGCGGCTCTCGGTCGGGATGTCGTTGTTCACGCCCACCTCCGGGGTGCGGTCGGACCACAGGGCGCGCACGGCGTTGCGCGTGCCGCCCTCGTTGCCGGTGATCACGCCGGCATCGAAGAGGAATTTCAACCCGGACTGCAGTTTTATCGCCGTGGCACTCCACGGCACGGCCACCTCAACCACGTAGCCACCCGGGATCTCGCGGTAAGCCATCGGCAGATCGTTCCACTCGGCGATCTCGTCGAAGTCCTCGCGGCCGGAAGCGGGCGTCTCGACGAAGTGCGCGAACGGCTTCTGCTTCTCGGCGGTCTTCGGGCGGTAACGCGTAGCGATCAGCTTGCCGTCCTTGGTGCGGGCGACCAGGACGCGCAGGTCGCCGATCTGCATCGGGTGGCGGTTGCCCGCCGTGACCGGGCGCGCGCCCAGGTGCGGCGTCAGGCACAGCTCCAGGGCGCTGCCGCTCTTGAAGAGCAGCCGGTAGTCGGTCGGCGTGTTCAGGAAAGGCACAGCCGCCTTGACCTCGAACCGGGCATAGAGATTCTGGTCGTCGAAGCCGATCTGCACCTGAGCAGGCCTTTCTTTCGCAGCGCTGATCGGCAGCACGGCCACGCCGCCCCATTCGCCGTCCTTGCCGTCGGCCGCGGCGTTGGCCAGACGCTGAAGCGTCGCCGCATTCCGCCCGCTGTTGCGGGCCAGGACCGCGGTTTGCGCCAGCCGGTTCTGCTCCGCGTTCGTCTGCGCCTGGGCAACCATCGCCTCGGTCACCTTGACCTTGGTGCTTGACCGCTTGATGCTGTCGAGCCCGGTCAATTCCCAGACCCGCTGGTCGCAGTCGCCGCCGAACACGTAGGTCTTGCCGGTCTTCGGATGCCGGAAGAGAGTGCCGTTGAAGGTCTCGGTCAACACCATGGTCTGGTCCAGCTTGTAGGGGCTGCGCTGGTCCTGGCCGAGGGCGTCGAGGAAGAGGCCGTCCTTGGCGTCGAGCAGGAAGTACTGCCCGTAGTACCCGGTCACCAGTACGAGATCCTCGAGCGAGGGCTGCATGGCGAAGGCGGAGACGATGTAACCCGGGGTGTAAGGCTCGCTCGTCCAGGCAAAGGCGCAGTGCACGTTCTGGTATTCCCAGAGCTTCTTCCCCTGCGGCGAAAACTTGACCAAGCGATGGCCGGAGCCTTGGGCCCGGACCCCGCGGTCGAGCGAACCGCCGGAGACGAGGACATAGGTGCTGCCGTCGTTGGCGGGACTTGGCGGCGTATACGCGCCGCCATCGGCATCCGTCGCGATCAATTCCGGTTGGCCCGGATCGCCGTAGGTCACGCCGCCCTGCTCGTTGAAGCCGAGGAACTTCCAGCGCACGACCGAGTACGGGGCGGTGGTCTTCGCTCCGCCCTGAGCCGCCCAGCCGTTCCCCGTGGCCCAATACAGATTCAGATGCCGGTCCATCGGCAAACCCAGGAAGTAACCCGGGACCGTAACGGCGTCGCGTTTTTCCCCGGCCTGGACGCGGCCGTCGTTGTTGGTGTCGATCCAGACCTGCTTGACCTTGACCTCCTTGGGCTTGCCCGGCTTGCCGTTCTTGCCGATCGGGGTCTCGAGCCGCTTGGAGAGAAACAGGGACATCCGGGGCACGGCCCGGGAAGCATCCAGTTCATAGAGGGTGCTCCCGGTCCAGAGAAACCTGCGCCCCTTGACGACCACCACATAGCCGCCGCTGTGATTGCCCTGACCCTCAAGCTCCACTCCGTCCTCTTCGCCGCCGCGGATCAGGGTGGCGTCGACCTTCCACGACCCCTGCTCGTAGTCGACGAGATAGCGGACGCCCTGCATGTAAACGACCTCCGGTTTCTCCGGGTCGCAGACCGCACGGGTCGAATAGTCGATCGAGCCGAAGAACTCCTTCCAGAGTTCGCCGTCCGGATTCCAGACCGAATACCGTTTCGGCTTCGGATCCGCCTCGGCCACCCAGAGCCGGCCGTTCTTGTCGACCGCGATGCCGTAGGGGTTGAGCATGCCAGCCGGATCGAACGTGCCCAACAGCGGACGGCCGCCGGCCTTGCCGAACTTCTGCAGCACCTTTCCTTTCGGAGAAAGCTTCCACACCTGCATCGCCTGGCCCTGCAGCGACACGTAGAGGTTCCCATCCGCATCGCAGGCGACATGCTGCGGCGCGACGAGCTCCTCGGTGATCGGCTCGAAGCGGTTGGCCGCGAGGTCATACCGGCCCAAGCGCTTGTCGCTCAGCATATACAGCTCGCCCTTGGGCCCCACGGCCAGCCCGCGGGGTTTGTCGACTGGCGCCTCGCCACGCGCTTCGCCCGAGGCGAGATCGAAGAGCAGCAGGCGCCCGTCGGCGAGGCTGCTGACCACCAGCCGGTCGCCCGCGGCGGCGACGGCGTGGAGAGACCAGCGCCGGGTGTCCCAATCCGGCTTGCTCTCGTCGGGCTTCTGGGCGGCGACAATCGCTTCGGAGCGCCCGGTGGTGAAGGGCGCGAGGTGGCCGGTGGCGAGGGCGAACTTGGTGAGCCTGGCCGTGCCTGCCCCTAGCATGTAGCCGAAGCCCTGGTGCAGGGCAACGGCGTGCCCTACGGCCGCGGCGCCATAGCGCTTGCGCCCCTCCAGGTCGGTGCAGATCGTCGGCGCCGTCGCCTCGGCATTCGCAGTGCCCAGGATGACGGAGTCGCCCTCGATGCCCATGGTCTGCGGAAAGCGGTAATCGCCGGCCCAGCCGCCGGTGCCGTCCTCGGTCTGATGCGGCGGCGTGCCGCTCACCCCGATGTCGCAGACGAGCTTCTGGCCAATGCCGTCGTGGGTGAGGATGATGGCCTGGTAGGCTCCGGTCGGCAAGGGCCGGTCACAGTCGTCGAGACCATCCCAGAGGTAGGTGTGCTTGCCGGTCGGGTAGGGTTGTGCGCCCAGACAGGTGCGGACGAGCTTGCCGTCGCCGTTGATGATGGCCAGGCTGACCTTGCTCGCCTTCTCCAGGGCAAAAGCGATGGGAATATGCCCCTCGGCGCGCCCGTCCGCGGTCGCCTTCTTCGCCATCGTCAGGTTCCCCTTGCTCTCGAACACCGCCTTGCCCCAGGAGCTCGGGCCCATGTAGCCGAGGTCGGTGCTTCCCGGGTTGCGGAGGTCGGTCATGGTGGTTCGCACCGAGGTGCCCAGTTCGTTGCCCCAGTTCACCTGGAACTGGGCCTGAATCTCGTCGCCACCCTGCAACGGCCGCGGCGCGCGCAACACACTCCAAGGCACGCGGTATTCGAAGGTGTACCCCTTGCCGTCAGCTTCCGGTTTGTAGGCGCCTTCGACGCCGGCTGGATTGAGCGTGTGATCCTTGAAGCCGAGCGTGTACATGGCGAAGTAGCCCGGCTTCTGGTCCTGCGTCGAGTACCAGAGCGTAATGTGGTTGATGAAATGCTGATCCTCCGGCGACATCCGCGAGCCGGTCTGGAGCGAGGCGGAGGATTTCAGTTCCGGATTTGCGAGGAGTCGCACCTGGAGCGCATCGGCGTTCCAGGACATCGACGGTTCGCCGGAGAAGGCATAGGCGTTGCGCAGCGGCGTCGGATCACGGAACACGCCGCCGATATGGAGGAACTCCTTGTCATACATCATCACCACGCGAGCCGAATGGGTTTCCCGGCTCGCTTCGTCAATGAACATGACGATCGCCCCCGAGAGATCCCATTCACCGAGATCGCCGTCGATCACGATCTTGCCGGGTGCCGGCACGACATGGATTTCGGTGTAGTCGGCCTTGTTGACAGTCGCGGCGTAGCCATAGGCGTCGCGGGCTCCGGCCAGCAGACTGGCGGCGGCCAGACTCACGGCCATCAGCGGGGTGAAAAGGCGTTGGTGGCTCATGGTTTCTCTCCGATGCATTGTTGCGTCTCCTGTAGTCGGTCCGACATGTTTCACAATTCCACTGACCATCGTTCCCCGGCCCACTCTTCCAAGGTCGGTCATCACTTGCCTCCTGTCGGAATCGCATGCGGCACGGGTATCCCGATCTGCAGGGAGCGGTCACGCTTGCCGGTGGCCGGATCCAACAGGGCCAGGGAGCATCCGACCGGTTTGTCCTTGTCTTTCGGCGTCACATCGAACAGGAGGACCACGGCGTTCATCCCCGCCTTCAGTGCCGCCGGAACGCCGGGCTGCGGCGCTGCCGCTGCGCTGTTGTCCTTGGGCTTCTGGGATGAAGCCGCAGCCTTCGCCAGGGGCGCGCCGTTCACCCAGGCCACCGTGGGCTTGGAGGGCCCGGGGAACGCGACACGCACGTCCATGGCCTTGGGGGCCGCAACCTGCGTGGCAACATAGACCCGTCCGGCGGCGAACTTCGGCGGCACCCCTTCCGGCCACCGGACCACCCCCTCGGTCACCACTCGTTGCCAACCGGCCCTTTCCCGTTCAGCTGCAACGGCCGGAAACACAGGGGCGGCCTCGCCCCTGCCGTCGAGATCGAGATCACCCTGCCTGCCGGCGGGCGCAAGGCTGTCAGTCATGGCGCCTGCCTTGACCTTGTCGAGCGGGTTGACCGTCTTAACCCACCACTCCTGCTCGTAAACCAACTCGACCGGAAGCGCTGCGGCCGGCTGCGGGACCCCGCCAACCGTCCATTCGCACGCGACCTCATGGAGGCCGGGGTCGGTTGCCGGGTCCAGTCTGGCGAAAGAACGCGAGAGCGCGGCCGAGGAGCCCGACGGCACGACGGCGGCTTCCTGCCACGGTTGGCTTGACGACCCCGGCAGCGTCGCAACCTTGATGGCGACGCGTTGCTCGGTCTTGGTGAAGTTGCTGACGCGGGCAGCCAGCGTGCCGCCGGTTACGAGTCCAAGGCGCTGAGGAGCGCGCGCCAGCGGAAGGATGTTGGGCGTCCAGTTGACGCTGCCGTCCGGCAGGCCTGCAGCCTCGATTGACAGATTCACTCCCTCCTGTCGGAGGCCGCACAAGGCCTGGGCCTGGGTGCGGGATAGAACGAGCGGGATCGCGAACGGCACGCCGGCATCCGCCTTGGGACTGGTCACCGTGACCTCCCGGGCCGCGCCCGCCGGGCCGGCCGGCAGGCGGATGGTGACCGGGGTGGGCCCCGCCGCCACGCACTTCAGCGTGCCGCGGATTTCAGTCAGGATGAGGTCGCCGTCAAGGTACGGCGTGGCTTCAAGCGTGACCGTAAAGGGCGAGCGCGCCGGCGGGCCGCTCGGCACAAAGGCCGTGCGCGGGCCGGCAGGCTTGGCCTGGCGCTGCAGCTTCGCCTGCGTGCGGGTGCCGTCCGTCATATCTTCCGCTTCCACCGTCCATTCGCCGGCTGGATCGTTGAGGGCGAACGCAGCCGTAAATACGTGCGGGCCGCCGCCGGTCGCCCAGCGGGTCAGCGCCTCGACCTCCTTGCCCTGCGGATCCAGGAAACGGACGCAGCAGGAGTGTCCAGGCAGTTCCAGCAATTTGCCCGTGGCGACCACGCGTCTCAGTTCGACCTGGACCTGCTCGGTGCCGGCCACGTCGTTTTGGGAGAGACGGAGCGCCAGCGTGCCGGTGGGTTCCGCCGTCAACAGGGACAGGATGGTGCCCTGCCCGGCTTCCAGCGCGAGGTCCACGCTGACGCCCTGGGCGTCCGCCTGCAGCGGCAGCAGTTTATTTGCACGCAAATCGCGGACGGCCTTGACCGCCGGATCGAGGATGCGCAGACGGCCCGCCACCTGCGGTTCGCTGGCCAGTTTCACCACCTGCTTCTTGGCGTCGGCGGGATCGGCTGCGAGCTTGCCGGCCGCTTCGGACACGATATAGAGGTACTCCTGCCGCGCATCGTACGTTTCGGCGCGGAACGCCCGCAGGTAGGGCTGGATGCGCCCCTTGGCGTCGGTGCAGGCGAGCCGCTGCGGCACCCCGGCCCGGGCGAGCAGCGCGCGCATGAAGGCGGCGTTGCGATCCGGAATGCTGGAGTCGACCAGCAGGGAGAGCTGGCCCTCGCTGAAGCCGCCCGACAGGCCGTTGTCCCGGAACATGCCCAGCAGTTCGAAATTGAGGTACAGCACCCAGCCCTTGCCCATCGGACCGGTGAGCGCGAGCAGCTTGCCTCCGGCGCGGACCGGCTGGAGCCCGGATTCCGGCGTGGCCGTGGCACCGGGGCCCCACTTGCCGACCACGGTGACGCCGGCGAGGCCGGGGAAGGACGCCGCCAGCGGGCTGAGGTCGATCGCCTCGGCACCCTCGGGCAGCGTGCCTTCCGGCGTCAGCACCTCGGAACCGTCGTCGCGCTGCTTCGCCTCGGCCTCCTGGGGAGCGGCGCCTTCCGCCGAGGCCGTCACCATGATGCCCAGGCGGGTGAGCTCCTTGGCGTAGTTCCCCTGCAGCACCAGGCCGGCGCCGCGCCGCACCGCGTCCTGCAGCTCGGCCAGTCCGCCGGGGGCGCGTGTGGGCAATGCCGTGTCCAGCGGGGCCTTGATGGCGAGGATGAGCCGGGTGGCCTCGTCGGGCCGCAGGCCGCCGCGCGGCATGATGCCGCAGGCGAGCAACCCCTCGACGAAGTTCTGCTCGCCGCCGTTGTAGTGGTTCACGAGCAGGAGCACGGCTGGATCCACCCGCGTGCGCGTCTCCAGGATGACGGGGCGCAGTCCATGGATGGCCTGGCGGATCGCCTGGAAGTTCCTGCCGTCGGCCGTGACCGTGCCATCGGACGACACCGGCACCGACCCGTACATGTCGCCGGCCCCGTACACGGTGAACAGCCGGTAATTGCAGGCCAGCGAGGCCCAGTAGAGGTGCTCCTGCTGGCCGATCACCCCGAGCAGTTCACTGCCCCGGTAGAATCCGGTCCTGAGCTTGACCATCATGTTCCCTGGACGCAGGTCATAGTGCGCCTGCGCCTGAACGAACACTGAGGCGATATCCAAGGTCGTCTTGTTGATGCCCGACCGCGGACTGAAAGAGTCGTAGCGTCTGTTGTAGAGGCAATGGGTCGCCCCCGGCGTGAAGGCGGCCGGCGTCTGCATCTGGCGCATCACGGCCATGCGCTGCGCAGGCATCTCGACATCGCTGAACTCGCGATCAGCGGACTTAAACGCTCCCTTGGCCTGCGGGAAGCCGTCGCGCAGCGTCTCATCCCAGCTCAGGATGTCGGTCCCGAACTTCTGGTTGAACCGGCTGACGGTCGGCACATTCAGGAAGGGATCGGCCCGCAGCAGACGCAGGCGGACCGCCCGCATGGCAGGGGCGGCCAACTTGACCGTCATCTCGTCGGTCAGCGAGATCAAGACCATGCCGCCGTCATGGCTGATGGCGGGTGCGATCCAATTGCGGAACCCGCCGAGACCCGTCCCGTCGGGATGCAGGACGGTCTCCTCAGGATAGCCCTCGATCGGCCCATGGGCGGCATGATCCCGGAAGAACCCGTAGGGAAACCGGTAGTCCGGCGCGGTGCCGCCCGCGCCGTTCATGCCGATTTCCCGGATGGTCCTGGCCATGGCATCCGAGACAGGACCGCCGGCCCAGTACAGCCACACCAGGTCGCGACGGAAATCGAACTTCTCGATCCGACCGGTCGGCACCCAGACGGTCTGCACCTCGGCGCCGCCGGCATCGCGGACCAGGCCCCGGAAGAGGTATCGTCCGGCAGGCAGCGGCGGGTAGGAGATGGTGAACGCCACGGTCGCCGGACTCGCCGCATCGCCCGGGACGATGGAGACCGCATCCCCCGTCCAGAACACCCGCCCCCAACCATCGGCAAAACTGGGCGTCAGGACGAAGTTCCCCGCAACGGTCGCTTTCGGATTCCTTGTAAAGGCCAGCGAGAGGGAGAGCGTGCCGCCCTCTGGCTTGAGGACAAGGTCGCTCCCGGCCACCTTGCAGATCAGCGGCTCGATGGGTTGAGCGGCATGGGCTGTAACCGCGCCGACACCCAGACAGCAGACCGCCACGATCCCGTGCAATCGCTTCACCATGATACGCCTCCCATTTTCGGATCCCGATCCCGTTGCCGCCTTGTTCATGCGTCGCCCATCAGCCGTCGCAATTGCTCCGCGATCCAGTCGAACCGGGGCGCCGGGACGGCGCGTCGCAGCGCGCGGGCTGTGTCGGCCTTGAGCTTCTCCCGCAGTTTGGGCGTGAGGCTGCCGTTGTGATCGATCAACATTTTCCAGGCGATGCCCGGAGAGTTGCCCGGCCAGATCAATTCCTCGCACTCCGCGAACAGCACCTCGTCGCTCGCGGCCGGATCGCCTTGGGCCAGTTTGCCCATCAGGTAAATACCCGGCGCAGCCAGTCCCAAGCCACCGTCGCCCATCTCCCAGATGGTATCGAGGACCCCGACCATGCCGCGGCGCCGGCAGTCCAGGGTCATCGGCCGGATGTTGTCGTAGCGATTGAACGGGCAGCCGATCACCTCGAAGCCTTGGTCCTTCAGATAGGCCAGTGTCGGGAAGGTCGCCCAGTTGTAGTACTGCCAGTCGAGCACCACGATGTCGCGCGGCAGCTTCTCGACGAGCAGCGGCATGCGCAGCAGATGGTCGCTCCACACCATCATGCGCTTGCCGTGGCGGCCCACCTTTTCATGCAGCCAGAGCAGGTGGTCGAGGAAGATCTGTTCCTTGCCGAGCGCCGTGGCACCGCGCTGGCGGCAGCGCGGGCAGCGCCCGATTACGCGCGACTCGTCGCAGTTGACGTTGAAGTAGTTCGACGACGAGAGCGGGATCAGTTCGTCCAGCAGGTCGCCGAGGAAGGCGTAGGTGTCCGGGTGGCTGGGGCAGAGCTGCCAGGGGTCGCCGTCTTCCGCCAGTCGGATATAGTCGGGATGCGAAAGAATCCCCGGCATGTGGCCGAAGCTGGTCTGAGACAGAATAAGTTCGACGCCCCGTTCTCGGCAGGCGGCGTCGATGCGGCGCACTCCGGCTGCGTCCAGCGCCTGCGGCGCGGCGAAAGCGGGGTGCTTCTGGAAGCGGAACCCGTTCTCGAAATAGAGCATGAAATGCGTGCAGCCGCAGACCGCCAGCCAGTCGACGAATTTGACGAAGGTCTCGACGTCGTAGATCTTCCCGGCCCGGCTGGTGTCGTACATCAGGCCAACGAATTTCAGATTTCGGATTTGCGATTGCCGATTACGCGAATCGGGTCTTCCTGCTTCTTCTGCTGCCTGAACCCCGAGCCCTGAACCCTCCACGTTGACCTTCGCGAACCCCGGCACGAACTCGCCGAACGTGGCGTTCGCCAGTGGCCAGTAGGACCACTCGCGGTTGTCCCAGTTGCGGCCGATGTTCAGGCGAAAGGATGCCGGGACCGCGCCGCCGCGCAGCGCGAACATGGCCGCCAGCGGCAGGCGCAACGCCACACGCCAGCCATCGAGGGTCAGGGATGCCTCAACCCGGGCCGGGATCGGATAGGGTTCCGCGCCCCAAGCCGCACGGGTGTGGGGAAATGCCGTCCCGAGCTGATTTGTGACAACCGTACCGTCCGGCGCCACCTCGACCGAGATCGTGTCCGCATCTCGTCCCACCGGGTCGAACGTCACCACCAGCCTGTCGTTCGCCGAGACGCCGGCGGCGTCGCAGCGGCATTGCGCCTGAATGACCAGGTCGCCTCCATCCCGCCGCAGCGACACCTCGGTGTCGCAGTTCGCGTGTTGGCCGGTGCTGATGTTGAGAAATCCGTCGATGACCTGCGCCGGAGACGCCGCTGCCTTCATTTGCCGTCGTTTCTGCATCCAGGCTCCTTCATTTCCTGAGCACCGACAAACAGGGCAATAGGCCGTTCCATCACCCCAGCCCCCGATGGTCTGCCTAACATTGCTTTGCCGTTCTCTTTGTGTTCTTCATATCTCGCAGTTCTCAGGATGTCATTTTCCAGTGCAAGTCCGATACACCCCGAACGGTTCCGCCGCCAGCACGCCATCCCTTGCCGTCACGTGTTTCCCGCTGCGCAGGTCCTCGATCCTCGCGCCCGGCGCCACCGCCACCTCCACATCCGCAAAGGCCCAGACGCACCGTCCGGCCTCCGAGTGCCAGACCACGCCGGCACGGTTGGGCAGCAGGCGCCGCGTGCCGCGCATGAACGGCTCGGCGCGGTTGAAGAGGGCGAGATTCTGCTTCCACCAGTCGGGGATGCCCGGATCGCGTGTGACGAAGCCGCCGTTCTCGGCCAACTCGCCGTAGAAAACCAGTCCGCGGCTGGCCATCGCCTGGAACTGGATCCTGGCCGACTCCGCGGCGCCGCGGGACGCGCCGCCGACGCTCAGGTGCATGTCGCAGATCATGTCCGGTTCGCCAGCCCACCAGCCGAAATCGTTTTGGCCGGCGACATCCTTGCGCTGCGCCATCTCCGCGCCCTGGAGATCGACGATGCCGAAGTTCGGGCATCCGAACGCGGAAAGGCTCTCAAAGCAGAAACTGCCGATCCCGGCCTGCTGCAGCCGGGCGATGAACCGCGCCAGGGCCGTGTACTGGGGGCGCATACGCTCGGCATAGTTGATCTGCAGCAGCCCGAGGTTGCTGAACGAATCCATCCAGAGGTAGTCGAGCCCACCCTCTTCCTTCCAGCGTCGGAGATGCTCGAACGACCAGTCCGCGAAAGCGCTGTTCCAATCGGCGACGCATAGGCTCTGACCGTAGCCGCCGCCGGCCGGCTGCCCGACGACATCGATCATGCGGTACTCGGGATGCTCCGCAAAGATCGGGGCGCGCGGCGACATGTGCGGCGCCATCCAATGCCCGATCTCCATGCCCAGAGCGCGACCGCGCTCGTACATCCGCCGCCAGGCAGCCATCCCGCCCCAGAACTCGGCCGGCCAGTGGCGATGGGTTGCGCAGATGCTGGCGCAGAGCAGGCCGCCGTGGATCCCACCGTCGAGCTTGCGGATCATCCCGTGCGCCGTGACGTCGCTCTCTGTCACCACCTCCGGCTTGAACCGCTTGAACCCGAGCGCGGCCAGGCGCGGCAGGATGTCCTCGGCATACGCGTCCAGGACGTCGGCCTGGTCCACCCAGACGCCGTCGCGCAGGGCGAGCTGCACCCGCCCCCTTTCAACGCGGTTCCGGTAGACATGCATGAACCCGTGGTGGTAGGGCCCTTCCGGGATCATGCGGGTCGCGGCCACGCCGAAGCGCTCGCGGATTCCGCCGTGCACCGCCTGGGTGGTATCCCACCAGAGGTCGCGCGCCTCGTGCTCGGGCAGACTGCCCGGCGTGAACAGGATCCACTTGCTCGGCGTCACCAGTTCGCTGGCCAGCGGCAGGCGATACTCGTCGACCACATGCAGCACATCGTCGCCGGGACGCGACTCGATGAGGCTGGAGAGCCCGTCGAACTCCGGCCAGTAGCCCATGAGCGCGCCGTCGGGACCGTGCTGGAAGTCGAAGGCCTGGCACATGCCGCCGCGCGGCCCGAGCTGAAAGCTGTTGCCGTGGAGCCGGCCGTAGACATCCAGGGTCTTCAGGCAGGCGGAGGTGAAATGCCGCTCCCGGCTGCCCCGCCAGACGGGCTGGTTGCACTGGCCTGGCATCAGAACCGTATTGCCGGTGATTGCGCCCCCCAGTTCCCACGTGGCGCGCACCAGCGCGCGGTGCACCTGCCGGATCGCGCTGTGGAAGCGCAGCCGGTAGGCGAACCCGCTCCACTCCCGGCCGCCGAGTTGCTGGCTGACCGGGCGAAGCTCGATCCGCAGGTCGTCGGTCACGGTGGCGTCGCTCGTGTCGAGGCGGACTTCGGCCTGCGCATAGTCGTCGTGGATCTCGCAGCGCCCCCAGGGCTGCCCGATGGCGTCGAGCCGCAGTTCCTGCCCGCCGCCGGCGAGTGGCGCGACCTCGCGCAGCCGCAACTGCGTGTAGAGGAGGCCGTCGTGTGTATCGAGCTGGAAGCGCAGCGGCACGCCGCCGTTCCGCAACGGCACACCGCGCACCGTGATATCGCCGAATCCGCGGAACAGTCCCGCCGCGGACACCAGCAGTTCGATTCGGGTGTGGTCGGAGAGAGTCAGAGTCTTCGTCGTCATTGGCGTTCCTTTCACGGCAGGGACAGCGGCACGCACAGGTTCCAGGAGCGGGTGGCGTTGTTGAACCCGCCCGGGCCGTCCATGGTGGCCGCAAACAGGTGGGTGGGGAGACCAGAGGCCGGATCGCGCAGGAGAAATGGGCGCTCGAGTTGTCCCATGGTCTGCACCGTGCCATCGCTCCAGGTGATGGTGCGGCTGTACGCCTGCGCCGGCCGGGCCAGTTCCCAGTGTTCCGCGTCGCGCGACAGGGCGTGGATGCCCGCGTGGTGCTCGCCGGTCAGCGTGCTCCCCATGTCCTTGGCAACCAGTTCGAAGTTCTCGCCATTGTGCCAGAGGAAGGGGTCCTCCAGCTCCGCGAACCGATCCGGCCCGAAAAGCGGCGCATCCCCCGTTACGCGGTACGGGCCCAGCCAGTGATCGGCCCGCGCCAGCCCCAGCGTCATGGGACCATGCCCATTCCCCACGTAGCGGCGCGACTTGAAAATCAGGGTCACCGAGCCGTCGGCATGTACCACCGGGGCGGGGTTGGATGTCAGGTGGCTGTAGAACGAGGCGGGCCGGGTCTCGAGCACCGGCTGGTCGAGCCGCGTCCAGGGGCCGGTCACGGCGGGCGCCGTGGCCACCCCGATGCGCTTGCCCGCCCTGGCGGCAATGCAGCGCGGGTCGCTGGTCGCGAACATCGTCCCGCGCGGGGCATCGTCCAGGGGATGCGTGCTCCCAGTGTAGAACAGGATGTATGTGGAGCCACAGCGCGTGATGGACGGGTTGTGCGTGGAGCGTCCATCCCACCATTCCGCACCTCGGCGTGGCAACACCACCTCGGCGAACGTGTACGGCCCCTCCGGCGTGTCGCTCACGGCCCGCACCACCTCGCTATCGGTCATCCAACCGGGGTGGAAGGTGATGTCGCGGGGCCAGCGGCTGGCAAACATGTGGTACCGGCCGTCTTCCGCGCGGATCACCGAACCGCACCAGACCCAGTAACCGGCCATGGCAAAACCGCTGTCCCTGGGAACGGGGCCCTGACAGGCGGGCGAAAGAGGCGTGCTCAGCATGAGATTCCTATCCCTCCAGATTCTGCTGCCGGACCCGGTGCCGGTAACGTTCGACATCGAGCGTGGTGGCGTGGTTGAGTGTCACGGTCGGCCCGTCGCTCTCGCCGTCGCCATCGGGCCGGCAGGCCGTCACCTTGTAGGTCACGATCTGGCAGGCGGCGAAATCCAGCCGGGCATCGCGAAACTCGCAGGCCGTCAGGTGCTTTGCCAGCATCTCGTACGCCGGCGCGCCGTCCACGCTGCGGTAGACGTTGTAGCAGCGCCCTTCGGCGCCTTCCCAGCTAAGCCGGGACGATTCAGCCGACGCGCTGCTTGAGAGGTGGACCTCGACATCCGGGCGAGGGCTGACAAACAGATGTCGTGCGCTCGACCCGCTCGCGCTCGGAGAGCGCGGGCCACCTTCAGCCTCAGTGGGTTGGGCGTGATGCGTCGACACCTTCGCTGCATCGCTCCGGCTGAGGCGCAAGTCCGGGCGTGATGCCGTGAGGTTGCGCGGGGCGGGCGCCGGCGGGTCCGGCCGCAGCCCCTCGATGGAGTATTGCCCGCCGGCTTCGGTCATGAAGCCGATCCGGTCCTCGCCCTCGGCCTCGTACGGAACCGGGCGTCGCTGGCCGTCGGTGACACGCGCACCCGAGAGGCCGCGGCAGGCAAGCCGGAGGCGGCCGCCCTTGCGGGCCAGGACGCCGATCCGCGTCACAGCGCCGTCGCGCCATTCCGCGTCGAACACGAAGTTTCCACGCGCCACCAGCCCGCGGAAGCGGCCGGTCGGCCAGGCCGCCGGCAGCGCCGGCAGGACGCGGACATAGTCCTCGTGACTCTGCAGCAGCATCTCGACAACGCCGGCCGTGCCGCCGAGGTTGCCGTCGATCTGGAAGAGATACGGCTCTTTCCTGGCGAAGGTCTTGACGTCCCAGGGGCCGCGCAGCACGTCCCAGAGGTTCGGGAAGGTCCGGCTGCCGATCAGGTTCCGCAGAAGCCGGTGCGCGCGGTCGCCTTCGCCCGTGCGGGCCCGGCAGTTGAGGCGCAACGCCAGCGCCCAACCGCCCGACCCGGCGTCGTCGCCGCGCTCGTCCAGCGTGACCTTGGCGGCGTCCAGCCAGGCGGGCGTGTCGCGGCTGATCGAGGTGCCGGGGTGGAGCCCTGTCAGTTGGGCGATGTGCCGGTGCCGGTACTCGCCAATCTCGCCGTAAAACCGCTCCTCGGAGAACTCCTTCACCTGGCCAGACCAGCCTACCTCCACGGGCTGGTAGTGTCCATACTGCTCCCGCTGCAGGCGCACGGTCTCGTCCTCGATCCCGAGGAGCGCCGCCGCCTTGAGCAGGTCGCCGCCGTTCTCGTGGATCATCTGCTGGTCGAAGGCGCAGCCGACGGTGTGGTAAGGAAACACGCGCGGCCATTTGCCGCCGGTCATCTGCTCAGGCGACGCCGACCAGGAGGTGAGGACCTTCCCGTCGTAGTCGCGGACCGTCCCGGTCAGGAACCGGCTCATCCCGGCGAGGGCGGGATAGACCTGGTCGCGGAGCACCGCCTCGTCACGGGTGAAGTCGTACCAGTCCCAGAGCAGCTTGGTGGTGAAGCCGCCGGTGCCGGGCCCCGAATGGCAGGAGGGCGCGCTGATCTCGAGCGCCGTGCAGGCCGTACCCAGCGTCCAGCCGCAGCCGCCCGGACGCTCATCGACCAGCGCCGGATTGTGCTCGCGGATGTAGGCGGGCGCCAGCACTTCGGCAGCCGGGCGGATGGCCGCCAGATAGTCGGCCAGCGGTTGGAAGGTCTCGGCCAGATTAGCGCTGAAGGCCGGGTAGTAGTTCATCTGGATGTTGACGTTGAAGTGATAGTCGGCGCCCCACGGCGGCTGGTCGTGGCAGTTCCAGATCCCCTGCAGACCCGCCGGCAGCCCGCCCGGCCGCGAGGAGGCGATAAGCAGGTAGCGGCCGAACTGGAAGTAGAGGGCTTCGAGGCCCGGGTCGGCCGCGCCCGCTGCGTAGCGCCGCAACCGCTCATCGGTCGGCAGATCCCCGGCCGCCGGCCCGCCCAGGTCGAGCTCGACCCGTCCGAAGAGCGCCCGGTGGTCGGCCAGATGCCGGGCCTTGAGCGCATCGTACCCCTTGGCAGCGGCAGCCGCCAGATGGGCGTCAGCGGACGGACCGGGGTCGGTGTTCGTCAACTTCTTCGCCGGATCCGGCTCCAGGAAGACGCGGGGCTCCAGCCGATAGTTTGTCGCGAACGCGACCAGGATGACCACCGCATTCGCATCCGCGACAATGATCGTGCCGTTGGCGGCCGAGAGACGCCCTGCCTCGGCAAGCACCCGGATCCGTCCCTCGAAGCGCACGTTCGAGGCACGCAGGCGGCCCGACAGCCGAAGCGTGTCGCCAGCCGCGGTCACGGTGCCACTCTTGCCGCCGCCGTCCCCCGGCTTGACCGCGTAGTCCTTCACGAACGGGATCTCCGGAGAGACGCTGAACGAGAGCGCGCCGGGGCGCGACGCGGTCAGCCGGATCGCCAGCACCCGGTCGGGATACGATGTGAAGACTTCGCGGGTGTAGGTGACGCCGCCGATGGCGTAGCGGCACGAGGCGACGGCATCATCGAGCGAGAGGCTGCGCTCGTAGGCTTCCGCCGTGTCGCCGTGGTCGAAGCGCAGGTATAGCTCGGCGGCATTGTTCAGGCCGCCGACCGCGAGCGGATTCCAGAGCGTCCCCTCAGTGATCTGGATGCGCTCGCAGGTGACGCCGCCGAAGACGTTCGCGCCGAGGAAGCCGTTACCCAGCGGCAGCGATTCGCGCTCCCAACCGGAGGCGGAGTCTTCCGCCGGGTGCCGGTAGGTCAGAGATAGAAGCTTCATCTTTGTGTCACCCTTTGACTGTTACGCTCTCTGGTGGAAACCAACAGGCCATCGATGATGACGCGGGTGGTCATGGGGTCAGTCCTGGTGGAACACTTCTTCCATGTCGGCCCACCACTCGCCCTGTTTGCGGTCACGGAGCGGTTGCTGGCAGGGCATACAAACGCTCCACCACTTTTGCGTGGTCGGGTCGGCGGCCATTTGCGCCATATCCCTGGCGAAATCCCTGCCGGTGTATTCGAAGTAACTGAACAAATAATACCGCCCGGCAATCTGCCGGAGATAGATCGAGTAGTTGCGGATCCGGCACTGCTTGATCTTCCGCAACACCTCCGGCCAGACGGCCGCGTGCAGTTTCTTGTACCCGGCGAGCTTCGACTTGCGGACACCGATGACCGATCCGTAACGTTTCATGGCTATTCCTCCGGGAGCTGCAACGGGTAGCGTCCGTATTCGCGGACAAGCTTGACGATGAGATCGTAGGCCGATCCGGAAATGCTGCTGGCGACGCTGTGATCGGATTGGAAGATCAGGCCACCGCCTTTCGCCGCGCGCAGCCGGTGCACAACTTCACGGCGAATTTCCGCCGGGTCGCCGCGTTCCCAGACCCGGATGTCACTGTTGCCGCAGAACCCGAGCCGGTGGCCATACTCGCGGCGCAGGTCGCAGACATCGAGGTCGGCTTTGGCTTCGAGCGGGTTGTAGGCGTCGAGCCCCATCTCGATGAAGTCCGGCAGGATGTGCTTCACGTTGCCGCAGCCGTGGTAGATCACCGGCAGGTTGTGCTTGTGACACAACTCGATCATCGCCTTGACGGCGGGTTTGAAGTAGGCGCGCCAGTAGTCCGGCGAGAAGAACATGCCGTTGCGGTACGCCACGTCGCCCCAGATCACGAAGCCGTCGAGCCAGCCACGGCCGGCTTCAATCTCGGCCTCAGCGCACTTGTAGTAGAACTCGCCGATGCGCAGGAGTTGTTGCCCGAACCGCTCCGGATACTCGCCGATCCACATCATCGTATTGAGCTGGCCGAGCAGTCGCGTGGTGCACTCGGAGGCCTCAATGATGCTTCCATACACGGGGAAGTCCGGATGCAACGCCTTGATCGTCTCGATCCACGCCGGTGAATTGCGCGAGAAACCATCGCCGACGCCGGCGATCTGGTTGTCTCCCGCGCTGTGGAATCGGCGCGGGTCGCGCGGGTCGTCGAATTCGAGCGCTTCGAGCTTCTCGATGGAGTCGGTCTCCCAGCTTTCCTGTTCCGGCATGGGCAGGTCGAAGCGTTTGCGCAACGTCGTCAGGAAACCGGTCTTCACCAGGACTTCCCTGGCGTCCTCCTTGAGTGTCTGGAAGCCCATGATCCGGGGATCCATGTTCGGCACGGTCACGATCCAGTCGAGATCGTAGTGGTAGTAGGGACTGGCGTCCGCCGGCAGACCGAGTTCCTCGCGCCAGCGCTTGATGAACCCGCCCCAGAAGAAATCGCTGATCGGCACCCGGTCCGGCTCCTCATGCCGCAACGCCTTGTTCATGCGCTCCAGCTTGGCCAACGTACCCGGCTTGCGGGCCGTGCCACCGCTCTTTCCGGCCGTGTCGAACATGCCGGTTCGCGTCGCCGCCTTGGTAGACTCATCCTTCTGCATTTCCGGCCCCCCCGTTCGGTTGTCCGCCCTGTCCTGGTCTGTGGTTTCAGTCATACGCACCCAGCGCCTTTCCCACCTGCACGTACCGGCGAATGTTCTCGAAGGGCGTATTGGCGCCGAGTCCCTCCTCCGTGAAAAGGATGTAGCCGCCGCCCGCTTTGGCGGCGCCCAGGCAGCGGATGACATCCTTTTCGACGTCATCCGGGCCGTCGAGAAGCATGGGGTTGGTGACGCCCACGTTCCCTTTCAGACAGAAGCGTTTGCCGAAGCGGCGTTTGCACTCTTCCAGCCGGCAGTCGCCCATGGGCGGCGGCTGCAGCGGGTTGATGCTGTCGAGTTCGGTCATCTCCGCGCACATCTCCATGACCTGCAGTTCCTTGCCGCAGCAGTGCAACTCGGAAGGAATGCCCGCCTCGCGGCAGAACCGCGTCGCCCTGGCGAGGGTCGGCATGGCCAGTTCGCGGACCCACTGCGGGTTGGAGAGCGTGAGCAGGCCGGAGTTGCTGAACTCGATGTAGTCCGGCTTCTCGTCGAGCGCGCGTGCGAGGCAGGCCAGGAGCAGGCGCTCCTGGCGCTCGCGATACTCCTCGACCAAGTCTGGGTGGTCCATCATGAAGTAGGTCGCGCCCTCGAGCTTGCCGTCGAAGATGGTCATCAGGTCGTGCAGTCCGGGCAGGTGGGGCATGGATGCGGCGACCGCCCCGCGGTCGCCGAGGAGTGCCTTGCCCCTCCGCACCGGTTCCGGATCCCATTCCATATCCGCCGGATCGCCCAGGATGTGGTCGAGGTAGATGCGGAGATCCTCGGCGGTCTTGACCATGCCGCGGGTGGTGGTCGGCACTTCGTGGCGCGGATAGGTGCGCTCGCTCAAGAGGACGCCGTCGGGGGTCGTCCACGTGGTGCGCTGGACGAGGTATTCGTCATCGCTGCGGATCAGCTCGGACTGGACCGTAGTCCGCCCGCTTCGCTGGCGGCTGCCCATGCGGGTGTAGAGATAGCCGTCGAAGTCGAAGGTCTTGACCATCTCGACCATCAGCGTGGCAAGGTCGAACCTGCCGTAGTAGTAGACATCCCAAAAGGTGGATTTCGAGAAGATCGGCGCGATCGATAAGATCCCGAGTTGCACCGGCACGCGGTCAGGCGTGCCGCCCCGCATCGCACAGAGGATACGCTCCTTGGAAGTCATCGGCATCATTCGTAGTGCCCTCGGATCCGCCGGTCGCGGGGCGTGGCGGGGGTCAGGTGCAGGCCGTGGTCCTCGTACCACGAGTAGCGCACCTCCTCGCCGTCGAAGCGCCAGTGCCGGGGACAGCGGTCGTGGATCCAGTCGACGGGCTCCACTCGGGCGGGCGGCCGGGCCGCCCGGGCGAAGGCCTCGCGCAGGGCGCTGCGCTGCACCGTGCCGAGCGCCGCCTGCTCGAGCGAGACGAAGAGCGGCGTCCCGCTGCGGGCAACCAGGTCCAGCCACTGCGCGTTGAAGTCCCACGGCACCGCGCGCGTGAGGCCGACGCAATCGGCGTCGCAGGCGAAGAAACGGTTGTGCTGCGGCAGGCGGAAGGCCAGTGGGTTGACGCCCATGGCCCGCGTGCGCTCCCATTCGCGGCCGCTGGTGTCGCAACCGGTGCGCTGGATCTCGTGCGTCCCCGCGGCCAGGTGGCCGACCGTGTTGCACCCGATCAGCAGCGCATCATCGGCGGCCTCGCGGATGGCGGCGTAGAGGTCGGTGATCACCTCGGCGGTGGTGCGGGTGCGGTCGGCGAAACTCCAGCCGCCGGCCGCCGTGGCGTAGCCGGTCTGGAAGCCCCAGTAGCCGAGCAGGTCGTAATGGCTGTAATCGTGCTTGATCATCTCGTACCCCCAGCCGTGCAGACGGCGGATGGTGGCCCGGATGGTCTCCAGGTTCTCGGGGATGGTCGGGTCCCACGCCGGGACGGTCCCCCACATGGGGGCCGGCTCGCAGCGGGCGGCCGGCAGCAACCGCTCCGCCGGGGCGTCGGCCGGGGCCTGGAGGATGCGGACCCAGAGGCCGGGGCGGCAGCCCGCCGCGCGGATGCGCTGCGCCAGCGTCTGCGGATCACCAGCGCGTTCGTTCCCGCGTTCCCAGCGGCCGTCGTTGTCCTGCCACCCCTCATCCACCACCATCCACGGCCGCACCGGGCCGGCGGGTGAAAGTTCCGCGACGAGGGCGGCGTGGCGCGCAACCTCGTCGGCGGTGAACCTGCCATAGGCCGCGTACCAGTTGTTGCTGCCGAAGACCGGTTCGGCTGGCAGACGCGGCCGCGGGCACATCCGGGCGCAAAGCTCCGAGACCACGGCCAGCGGAGCCTCTCCGGGCGCACCGTGGTGGCTGACGATGCGGGCGGCGCGGATCTCGCGCCCGCTTGGCAAAACCCCGGCACCGCCGGCGCGCAGGTCCAGGAGCAGGGTGACGCCCTCGGGGTCGACCTGCCAGCAGCACATGGCCCCGGCACCGGTGGCGACACCATAGGCGGCGCAGGTCGTGCCGTCGTACCCGGCCCAGTACCACGGCAGCGCGCGCTGCGCCGCATACCCGCGCCACTCGAGATCGCCGTAGCTCCGTTCCCAGGCATCGCCGAGGACGCGCAGGTCACCGGGCAGCGGATGCGTCCAGCGCAACTGCACCCAGCAGAGCGGACGCAGCGGCCGAACGGCAAGCTCCATGCCGGCATCGGTCAGGGTAAACCGCAGTTCGGCATCGGCGTTGCCGGCCGGGGCTACGTTGTCCGAACTTCCCGCTTCGGACACGATCCGAATCCGGTCTGGAAGACGGGCCAGGTCGGGGAGTGATGGGGGATGTTGGGTCATTGTCAGAATCACTTCCCCGGCCGCCAGGCCGCGACCGTGTCGAACATGGAGACGACGTTTTCGACCGGCGTTTCCTCCAGGATGTAGTCGTGACTGGCCCCGGCCACATAGCCGCCGCCCGGGGCCATAATCGCGAGAACCTCCCGGGTGCGTTGCCGGACCGACTCCGGCGTGCCGTCGATGAGGACGTGGTGCGAATCAATCGCACCGTTGAAGAGGACCTGGCGACCATAGCGGGCTTTGAGCGTCGCCAGGTCCATCCCGCCGCAACAGGGCTGCACGGCGTGCAGGCCATCGAGGCCGGCGGCGACCATGGCGGGAATCAGGGGCTCAAAGCCGCCGCAGCAGTGCAACTGCACCTTCAACCGGTATTGGTGGCCTAAGTCGATCAATCGCCTCAGGTGCGGCAGCATGAACCGCTCGAACTGCGCCGGCCCGAGCAGCGGGCCAGTCTGGCCCCCGAAATCGTTGCCGATGAAGAACACGTCGATCACGTCCGCCGCCGCGTCGAAAATACGACGGCTGACAGCGGCATAGTAGTCCACGACATGCTGAAGAATCGCATCCACCGTCTCCGGTTCGTCGTAGAGCTTCAGGTACAACGTCTCCATGCCCAGCAGGTCGATCAGATCGTGCCAGAACGGCGACCAGTCGCCGCCGAGGATGGCATACCGCCGATTCCAAGCCAGCGCGTCGGCCCGGATGCGCGAGACATCCGGCACGTCCGGATCGGGCCATGGATAGTCATGGATTTCCTTCAGGCTGGCGTTCGCCAGCGGATGGCTCAGCGGCTGGCCGTATCCATGCCCGGCGCGGTCGATGCCGAAGACGGTGCGACAGACGACGCCCGGCGGAAGCGGGATCGCCGGGGCGGAGTTCCGGGCGAACACGCGCCGGAAATCATCGCCGATGCGGCCGAAGAAGCTCTCGTCATCCGGCAGGTTGAGTTGCCGGCGCGCCTTGGCAAGGAAATCCGGCGACGCGCCGCACCAGCGCGGCACGATATCGGCTTCCTGGTGGGCGAAGGCCGCCAAAACGCGTTCGCGCGAGGTCATGGGGTGCTCCTAGGGTGCTCCATCGAGTACGCGACCTGTCCCGAACACTGTCCAATGCCGTTCTCAGGCTGGCCGCACATTTTTAAATCGGAATAAGGTTCGGGACAAGGTATTTCTCTTTTGGAGCGGACTCATGGCGGCAGGCACTCCTGCACCGTGCGGCAGATGCTGGCGTCGCCGCCATGATTGGTGACCCGGAAGATACTCGATGAACACCGTGACAGACAGGCTACCGCAGCAGAATGATAGTGCCTCCTCCGGACTTGGCCAGGACGACACTGTTGCCGTCCTTCTTGACGACATAGCCGGGCGCGCCGGTCACGGTCCACCCCGAAAGACTGGCCGCCCCGGCGAACGACGCGGCGGTGAACACCGTGGCCGGACTCGGGAAGGCGCCGCTGCCGCTAACCGAGACGGTCGCGGTGGCGGGGAGAGTGAGCGTGCCGCTGACGGTCATGGCGCCGGCCACGCCGTCCGTATGGGACCAGGCGCGCGTTACCCCGCCGGCCAGCGTCGCATCGCCGGTGATCGTGCCGTTGCCCGCCAGCGTCCCGGCGTTGATCGCCACGGACGTCGCCACGACACTACCGCCGTTCTTCACGTCCAGCTTGCCGGCCGTCTGCGTCAGCGTGTATCCGGACATCTTGATGGAAGAAGCCGCGCCATCGACCGTAATGGTCCCGGAACTGATCAGGTTGATGGCGGAACGAAGCTGGTTGGTGCTGGCCGCCAGACTGTTCGTCGAGACAATCACAATCGTCCCACTGCTGGCGAACGTGGCGCCGGCCTTGATGTCCACATAGTTCTCGGCGGTTGCGCTCGACTTGGTGTTCTCGATGATGAAGGTGCCGCCAGGGGCGTTGTTCAGCGTCGTGCCGCTGTTGAAAGTCCAATACGCTTTCGCCGCGCTCCCACTGAGCGAGAGCCTGGCCGTTCCCGAGTTTATCAAGCCCCCGGACGTATTGAAGGTTTCGTACTCGCTGAGGCTGGCCAAGAGCAGCTGGAATGTGCCGGCGTTGTTGACGGTTACGCTAGTCAACTCATGCTTGCCGTTTGGCTTTCCGAACGAGATCGTCGATGTGGAATCGGCATTCAAGCTACCGCCCGAGATGGCGAAGCTTGAAGGGAATGACAGTGTGCCGCCGTTAACGGCTTCGATCACGCCATCCGAATTGTTGAGCTTGGCCCCCCCCCCCGTCTCGGCGGTACTTGCTAAATTTAGCTGGCGCCCGTCGGCGCGGATTGTGCCGGCGTTCACATGCCCGGTGTTGAGTGAGTGAGTTATCGTCAGGATGCCGGACCCTTGATTATGCACGATGGTGCCGGCATTGTTGAGCACGCCGGCGATGGTCAGGGTGCGGCCGATCGGCGTCGCATCCTTGCATAGCACGCTCCCGCTGCCCACGGTCAGATTCGATACAGAAGTGCCGCCATTCAGATCGTTCGTGCCGCCGTTCGTGATCAGCACGACATCGTTCGCCGACGGCACGGTCGCCGGGTTCCAGTTGCCGGCCGTGTTCCACGTGCCCGTGGCAACATTCCAGTAGTGCGCGCACGTTCCTTGGATCGCGAAGTCATAGGGATTCTCGTTGCCATCGTCGTTGGCGATCGACAGCGTCGCGGTTCGCAGTCCAAGGGCGGACGGATCGAAGGTCACTTGGAAGATTGTAGAGCCAAACGCCACCACGGGGCTGACCGGAAAGGCGGTGACCGTGAAGTCACTGGCGTGAGCTCCCCCGACCACCACGATTGGGGTAGCGGTGAGGTTCAGCGACGCCGAGCCCATGTTGGTGATCGTGAACGTGCGCACCACCGTGCCGGCCAGGGACGCGACCCCGAAGTCGGTGTGGTCGGCCAGGCCGGGCGTGTTGTCGCCGTCCGCGATCGACACCCCGTTGCCGCGCACGTCCATCTCGGTGTCATCGCGCAGCGTCAGCGTGGTGCCGTTGTAGTGCAAGGCCCAGCCAACGGGCAAGCCCTCGGTGGTGAAGGGGGTGCCCGCGCCGATGCCCGATGCCGCGGTCATCAACGTGTATACCGTCCCTGGCGTGAGCGTGCCACTGAAGCGGATCACAGCCCCGCTCGCGATCGTGGCGGCCGCACTCAGCGTCAATTGATCGGCCGTGGCCCCGCTGATTTCCACCACGTTCGTGCTGCCGTTGCTGAACGTGCCCGTCCCGGTGATGGCCAGCGTCCCTACCGTGCCCACCCCGCCCGGGTTGATGCTCGCCCCGCTGTTCAAGGTTGTGTTCCCGATCACCGTGCCGATGCCGGCCAACGTCTGCCCGCTCTTCACCTGATAGCCGCCCGTGACACCCGATACGTTTAGGAATGCGCCAGAGGCAACTGTGATCACGGGACTGCTGTCGATAGTGCCTGATCCTGTCAGCGTCAGGGTGCCGGTGTTGATTGTCGTGTCACCCGTATAGGTGTTGCCCGTCTTCAACGTCAGCGTGGAGGAACCGGCCTTGATGAGGCCGACGGCGGAATCGCCGCTAATGACCCCGTCCATGCTAACGGCACTATTCACGGTCAACGTGCGGGTTGCCGCCCCCAGGCCCGCCGCCGCCGAGAAGGTCAGCGCACCATTGGCCGTGGCGTCGCCCAACGTGGGATTGCCGGTCAACGTCACAGCATTCAGGATCGTCCGGGCCGTGGTGTCTCCCGACGACAGCGTGCCACCGCCGAGCGTCAACCCGCCCGTGCCCAGCGCGCTGGAGGTGATCGCTCCCACCGAGCCCACGTTGCCCACGGCCACCAGGACCGTCCCGTCGTTGATCACCACGCCGCCGGAGAAGGTGCTTGCGCCGGCGAAAGTGTAGGTGGCCGAGCCGGTGACCTTGACCCCGTTGGCGGTCGTGGTCAGCGCGTTGACCGTGACCGGGGCGCTGCCGGCCAGGACCAGGGTGCCCGCCGT
The DNA here is from genome assembly GCA_964417715.1 of uncultured Lentisphaerales bacterium. GTDB lineage: Bacteria > Verrucomicrobiota > Kiritimatiellia > RFP12 > CAYQJG01 > CAYQJG01. The sequence continues at coordinate 72,750 of CAYQJG010000003.1, forward strand.
GCCGGTGAAGGCACCCGAAATCACGGCTCTTTTCGCCCCCGTGCCGGTGCCGTTGTTGAAGGTGAGGGTGCGGGTAGCGCCTTGGGTGTCGATGGTGCCGGTGGAAAGCGTGAGCGTTCCTGCTCCGGTGCCATTTCCGTTGATGGTGTAGGTGGTGTCGCCCGTGAGCGTCTTGGCGCCGCTGAGCGTCAGGCCGTAGGCGGTGTCAATGGTGGTGAGTGACCCGGCGGACATGACCATGGTCTGGCTGCCACCCAAAGTTGCGGCCCCGCTGATAGTGTGGGTGACGCCATTGCCGGTCGAGGCCGGGTTGATGGTGACCGTGGTGCCGGCAGCGGTCATATTGATCTTGCCGCTGAACGTCGTGGCCGCAGCGCGCAACTCAAGGTTGCCGCCGCCGAAATTCAAGGTGTTTGCGGCCGGGCCGAATGCAGCGGCCACGGTGGCGCGCAAGTTCCCGGAATTCAGGTCGATGCTCCCGGCCGTGCCGGTATTCGCGCCACCGAAAATGAAGTCGCCGCCCGCGAGCGTCAGTTTGTTGGCTCCAAGGGCAATGACGCCGAACGCGGGCGCATCGTTGTCGCTGTTGACCCAACTTTGGTTCGCGCCGATCGTTATGACCGATGCGGCGGGAACCGTCAAGGCCCCGGCCCCATTGGCGATGGTGATCCCGCTGGCGCCGATGCTAAGGCCAGGAGTGGTTTTTGTGGTGAGGGTCATGGCGCCATTGTTGGCGCCGATGGTAATGCCGTTGATACTCCTGCTGGCGGCCGCGGACGAGGGGTGCCTCGGCGTTGCCGCCGCTTGATAGGGTCCGGTCAGGTTGAAGTTGGCGATGTCGGAAGTCAGGTTGTCGGCCGGGAGGGTGTCCCAGTTGTCGGCGGCGGACCAAGTCACGCTCGTATCGCCATCCCAATTGCGGGTTGTGGCTTGCGCAGCGGGCACGGCGAACGCGAGGCTGAGACCCAGGAGTATGATTCGTCGCAGGTTCATGATGCAGTTTCCTTTCTGTTTGGGTTTGCTGTTGGCAGTTGAACGCTCGGTGTGAGACGGTGTTCGTTTCATGTACATTTTCTCCTTTACTGTGCGTTATCGGTCAGTCCTTCCGTACCAGCGCTTCAGGACATCGGCGGCGGGCTTGCCGTCGAGGGTAAAGCCCTTGTCGCCGCGGGGGTCGTCGCGGAAATGGGGACGGTCGTTCTGCTCTTCCCACTTCCACCAGTAGAGCCCCATCCACCACGGTTCGGTCCAGAACGTATCGAGGATCGCATCGAGGTAGCGGGCCTGCTCCTCGCCGTCATACCCGCCCCCGTTGTCCCAGCCGTAAGGCTTGGCCGTGGCGCCGGCGGTCGAGCAGCAGCCGCACTCGGCGAAGTAGAACGGCTTGCCATAGAGCGCGGCGACCTGGCGGTAGTGTGCAAGCCAGGGCTGGAGCTTCGCGCGCATCGCCTCGAGGCTGGCGCCGGGGGCGTCGGCGACCGGGTGGTAAACGCTCACGCCCAGCGAATCCAGGTCGTAGAACCAGTGGTCCTTGTTCGACAACTCCTTGAGAAAATCCACGACGGGCGTGTGCCCCGTGGTCAGGTGGCCGCTAAACTCGCTGCGGGCGGCGGCCACGACCTTCTTCCAGTGGGCAATCTGCCCCACGGTGCGGCACAACTCGCTGTCCAGGCCGAACGCCTCGCACCCGGCCCGGCGAGCGACGCGTGCATAGTGCAAGGTCCGCTCGGCCATGCTCTCGAACCAGCGGGTCCAGTGGTTCATGGGCTTGCCGGGCATGATGGTCTGCTCCTCCGGGAAGTTGATCTGCAGCCGCTGGGCACCGTCCCAGCATTCGAGCATCGGACGGAGTTGCACTTTCATCCCCCGCGCGTGGATATGATCGATGATGTCCCGCAGTTCGTCATCGGCGGGGGTCATCAGGAAATCCCGGTACTGGCGGGTGCTGGCAAAGGTGTCCTGCAGGACGGTGGCCACCACGCAGACCCACTCGATGTTCAGCGCGCGCATGCGGTCGACCTGGCGCCGCGCCTCGTCGCTGGCGTAATAGCCGTTGCGGGCGTAGAAGCCGAAGGTCATGCCGCGATGGAGAGGAATGCTCATAGTTAGGCTCTGGAAACAAACAGAGTTTTCATATCGCCGTAATCCACTTTTCTAGACACTTAACCGCTTTCTTAACCGCCACTCTTACTCGGATACCCTTAACCGACCTGCTTACTCCTGGCGGCGCAAGCCGTTGCAAGAGAGTCGTTTAAGCGTATCCGACTAAGTGTTTCGGCTAAGTGGGCGAGGAAGTGTAGGGTTAAGTGTTTCCTTTCAATCCGTTCATCTTTTCATAGGATTCTTGACAGCGCCGGCCAGTGGACAGGCGAGCACACAGGGCTCGGCCACGACCGGCCGGTACTTCTTGATCGGGTCGTGCTGCCGCAACGCGGCGGCCAGGTCGGTGGCCGTCGGCTCGACCGGCGCCGGCTCATCGAGAGGGGAGCCCAGGTACTTGAACCCGCTGTCGCCCATGAGGGCGTAGCGCTTGACCCAATCGCAGCGCCGGGCGTCGCGCGGATGGAAGACGACACTGCGGCCGTCGTAGCACAGAGTCACGGGAGCAATACTGAAGGCGCTGGAGGGACAGGCAGCCAGGCACGGGCGGGCGCAGTCGCCGCAGGCGGCGGCCGCCAGCTCGGGCGGCAGCGGCGACGGAGTCAGCGGCGCGTCGGTGACGACGGCGATCAGCCGCTGGCGCAGGCCATACGCGGGCGTGGCCAGAGCGCCGCTGACGGTGAGCTGGCCCAGGCCGGCGGCGAGGCCGGCGAAGCGGTTGGTGAACAGGTCCGGTTGCGGGCCGCGCGGATTGGCGGTCCAGGAGTCGGTGCCGGTGAGGTCGGTGGCGATAACGGCCTGGTAGCCGAGGGCTTCGAGGCGCTTGACCAGACGCATGGCCAGGACCGCCCCCAGCCAGTTGGTGACATAGGTCTGGAAGGCGTAGGGGCCGACCGCCTCGGCGGGCGGTCGGGTGGCCCAGCGGGGTACGGCGGCATGGTAGCGGAGGCCGCACACCAGCACGGCACGGGCCCCGGGCAGCCAGTCGGCACAGGTGCGCACCTTCCGGGCGCGGGTGGTGACCTCGGGATCCCAGGGGGTGAAGCGGACCGAGCGGTCAGTGGCGTCGAGCACCTCCTCGCCGTCGAAGACCGGCCGCAACTGCGCGGCGAGTGCGTCCACGCGGGCGGCGGAGGCCACGCCCACGAGATCCGCGCCCAGCCCGCTGGCGAAGGCGGTGAGATCGGCGGTGAGGTCGGCAGCGGGGTCCCCGGCCGGCGCTTCGCGCGACTGCGGCGGGATGACGGCGCGGGTCAGCACGGTGTTGGCGATGACGACGCGGCCTTGGAACGGTGCGAAGTTCGCAACAATGACGCCGGTGGCGTTTTCGTCCTTCACCGGATCGGGGTGCGAGCCGCTACGCTGGACGGTCAGCAGGGCGCGGTGGCCCAACCCCTCGCAGGCGCGCGCCAGGTCATAGCAGAGCGAATCGATCTGATAGGCGGCGCCGAAATGGAAGGGTTCGGTCGCCGCGCTGCCGGCGGGCACGACGATGGCCGCGGTGATCGCCGTCCGGGCGCCGGGCAGCAGGCGGTCGGCGTCGAGTCCCGCCTGGTGCAGGTCCTCGGCTGTCGTCACGCGCACCAGTTCGGCGCCTCCCGCGAAAAGCGGCGCGAGCAGACGGTCCACGGTCGCATCGTCCGCCGGTTCGGACGAACCGGTAACGGCGTAGCGTCGCATGGGGGTTCGCGAGTAGGTGCGGTCGAACGTGCGCAGCGGCTTGGGGACGCAGAATTTCAGGCACTGGCCCATTTCCCCAGAACGAATGCCATGCCGCTGGACATTTTCGAGGATGACGTCTTCGGTGACCTTCTCGGGGATCTGGAGATCCAGGTCTAGGTCGAAGTGTTCGCCCCAGGCGCAGCGCCAGAGGTTCTTGTCGGGGAAGCGGTATTCGTAGGGGTCGATGCGCACGACCTTGTCGCCGGCGATCTCCTTGGTCAGGGCGGCGGTAGGGCAATGCTTGCGGCAGAGCATGCACCGGTCGCAGACAGTACCGGGCGGGATGAGCGGGTCCGGCTCGAGTTCGGCGTCGGTCAGGACCGTGATGAAGCGGTTGCGGGCGCCGTACTGGGGCGTCAGGGCGAGGCCGTTGAAGCCGAGTTCGGCCAGTCCCGCGACGACCGCCATGTAGATGTGGCTGACGTCCGGGGCGAAAACGGCTGTGAGATCCTTGTATTGGTTGTAGCGCCAGATGTTGCTGGAGGCGATGGGCATGGCCTGGTGGCCCTGCGTCTCGATCCAGGTGGCCAGCCGGTAGGCCATCTCGTCGAGCCGCGAGTTCATCAGGTACTGCACCGAGTAGGGCCCGATCTCCTGCGGGTGCGTCTCGCCGCCCAGCTCGATGCAGGCGTCAGGATGGTGGAGCGCCATGACGACAATGCTGCGGGTGGGCGGGAAGAGCCCCTGCGGGCTCATCATCAAGGGCGCGTGGCGGCAGCGGGCGATGCCGCCAATGCCGACCAAGTCGGCCCCGAGTTCGTGCGCACGGGTCTTGATGAGCGCTTTCAGCGACATGGCGTCTCCGGGTCTGTTCTAGTTCTTGGCGGACAACGAGCCGGACAAGTCGGCCGCACACTGCTGCATCTTGGCGGCCAGGGCCTTGATTGTTTCGGACGAACAGCGGAAGGCGGGCGCGTAGAGCCCGAGTACCCCCCACGCGGAACCGTCGACGCCTGTGACCGGGCAGGCCAGACCGATCAACCCGTACTCGGGCGTGGTGGCCATGCAGCCGCCCTCCTCGCGCAACTTGGCCAGCGCCGACCGCAGGGCCGCCGGAGTCGCGATGTTGTCCCAGGCAACGCCCGGCATGCCGTGCCGGACGACGATCTGCTCCAATTCTTCAGCGGTCGCGTGAGCCGCGAGGGCGCGGCCCGTGGCGCGAGAGAAGAAGGGCAGGTCCTCGATGGTCGCGTGCGACACCCGAATGGCCTGCGCGCTGTCCACGCGGGCTACCACCACGCGTTCGCCGTTCATCAACACGGTCAGCAGGCAGCCTTCGCCGGTCTCGTCGGTAAGTTGCTGCAGCCGGCGCTGAACGGCATCGTGAACCGCGGGGGCCTCGAGGCGGTTCAGGCGTCCCATCTGCCGGCATTTCACGCCCTGCACATACAGCCCGTGGCCGTTCTTGCGCACGTAGCCGCAAGCCACCATGGTCTTAAGCAGGTTGTGTGCGGTGTTGGACGGTATGCCCATCCGTTGCGCCAGCCCGGCCAGCGACGCATCCACCTCGTGAAGGTCCGCCTCGATAATCAAGTCCAGGATGTCGAGCGCCTTCTTGAGCGAACGCACCGGTACTGTCTTGGCCGCAGCGGCCTCTCTCGCTTTGCTCTTCAAACCGGCGCCCTTTCCATGGGATTCCTCACCGGACGCGCGCGGTGGCAGCCCGTCTCCGCCATCGCCACAGACAATCCATAACCTGGAATTGCTTCCGTAATGTGGAATATACAACAGACGGCATGACGGCGTCAACTGGATAGTCGACGGCAGTGCGGGTGTCGAGGTCAAGGAACTGACCCGCATGGAAGACGGTGTCGGCGCGGGCCTTCAAAGCCGGTGGATGTCATCGACCTCGGCCGCGCAGGTAAGTTCTCCGACATCGTACGGCGCGCAGGTGTATTGCTCTATCTTCACGGGTAGTGTTCCCGGTTCAGAAACAGCCTGGCGCCGGTGCCCCAGGTGAGCATGTGTGATGATCCTCTTGATCCGCAGCCGGATGCAACTATGCCGGCGTCTGCTGTCGCCCCGCCCCGTCAACGGGTGGCGGCCGGAAGGATTCGCTGCCGCCCAGCCGTTTCCATTCGCGGTACAGCGCAAAGTAGCAGACCAGTCCCAGCGCTTGAAACGAGATGCCCCAGATGAAGCCGAGGCGCAGGGCGTAGGAGCCGAAGTGGAGTTCCAGCGTGCGCATCAGCCATCCAGCCAGCGCGCTCCCAAGGATACCGGCAAAGATCATCCGCAGCATGGATTGTGCGGCCGCGAACTGGCCGTACCGTTCGCGGGGCAGAATGGTCATGGCCAGCGGCCCTTCCGCCATGCCCATGATGACCAGGATCGGCAGGTTGATGAGATTGCGGGCGATTTCGATGTAGAGGTACGTCTTGGGCGACAACCCGGGAATCAGGAAAAGCAGGGCGATCGGCGACGAGGCCACCAGCAAGACCAGCGAGAAGACCATCAGCGGCAGCGGCTTGTAACGATCGCCGTACTTGGCTGTTGCCAGGGTTAGGATCAGGCTGACGAAACCCGTCACCGCCCCGATCTTGCCGAGAACCTTCAGGTCCATGCCCAAGTCGACGCGCATCGGGTTCTGAAACTGCCCCATCTGATAGCTCATCCACATGGTCACGCAGACAGCGAAGTAGAGGACATAGAAGCGATGGCTGAAACACTCCTTTGTCAGCGTCTTCATGGTCCCCAGCATCTTCTGCAGAAACCCGTCGCCCTCGGCCAGGGGCGGTGGCGGCGGATAGTCGGGTTCCTTGACCTTCAGCAGGGCGAAGGCGCCGGCAACCATGTAGAAGACGGCGGCGCCGACCAGGATCAGTTTGGGATACCAGAAGTTCGGATTATGGTAGTGGATGAACCCCCAGTCGATGTTGAGCGGCCCCCACTTGTTGGAGTAGCCGAAGATGAACCAACTGTACACCATGCCGGCCAGTGTGCTGACCACGCGCATGTAGGCCGAGAAGCTGATGAAGTGCGACTCCGGAACCACGTCGTTGAACAGGTAGTAGAAGGTGGTGCCGAGGAACATATTCGAAACCGTGAACATCAGGAACAGGATGCCGAAGGTCCAGATCGTGACCACATCCAGCGTCTGCGCCGGCGCGAACACCTGCTGCGCCCAACCGGCGATCTCGTTGCCGAACCCCATCACCGCCAGACAGCCGCAGGCCAGCGGCGCGCCGAAGATGAGGAAGGGAATGCGCCGTCCAAACCGGCTGCGATAGCGGTCCGACTTGATGCTGATGACCGGATTGAGGATGAAGTTGATGATGCTCGGGCCGGTGACCGTGAACAACGTGAACAACAGCGAATCGGTGCGCAAGTCGTTCTTGAGCCGGAACTGGATGATCGGGTACAGCACGGTCTCCATCAGCGTGAAGCAGAAATCAAACCAGAGCAGCCAGAAGAAGAGCGCGTACAGGCCGCGCTTGGTGTAGACCAGATTGCCGACGCGATGGATCTCGCCTGCCGCCACGCTGCTCGAACCGTCGGGGCTATTCATGGTGTCAGTGGTTCCTTCGCCCGGATGACCGCCGGCTCACTCAACAGTGACCGGCTGCAGCGGGGTCCATCCGTCGGAGTAGCGTTCCTTGACTGCGAACTTGACGATGATGCGCTGGGTGCGGGGGTCGATGATGCCCGCCGACAGGTCGGCCCGCCCGCGGGGGAAATCCCGTGGGATGTTCAGCCGGACATCCACCCAGTTGTCCCCCGGCAACCACGTGCGGATGTCGTCGGCCAGCGGGAAGATGGCGACATGCTCGTCGTGCCGCAGCCTCAGGGCGAACTGGTACGGCCGGTAGATCGGCGCGACGCCGACGTTGTCGATCCAGAACTGGATGTCCAGGGGACCGCCCGGCCTGAGGTCCAGGTTGAATATAGCCTGCCGCAGTACGAAGCGATAGCCCAGGCGCTGGCAGAAGGCCGACAGCTTGTCCATCCACGCATCCGGCAGCCGGGTGCTCTTGGGCATGAAGTACGTCGCGTGAAACTTGAGCCCCTGCTCAAGGATGAAGTCGATGTCGTAGCCCTGGTCGTGCCAGTACAGCGGCACCCAGCCGACCTCCAGGTGCACCGGGGCCTTCTGCCAGGCATCGCGTGCAAACTTGCAGATCGATCGCGGATAGCAGTTGTAGTGGTGATTCCACGAAGTGTGCTTGGGGATGAACTCGTTGCCGCCGTTGCCCAGGTCGCCGAAGCTGTCGACGCGCCAGCCTGTGCCGGCGGCCATGCCGGCGATCATCTGCTCATCGCTGATCGCGCACAGCCGCGGCGTGGTCGGCCAGGCATCCCTCCATAACTGATGGAACTCGTGGTGGCGATCCTGGGTGCAGTCGCCGGCGCCCTCGCCCCACGGGCCGGCGTAGGAGACGTCGATGGTGTCGATCAGCGGATGACCGTCGTAGCGCCGACCGGCCTCGCGGATGAACCCGCCCCACCGCTCGATGTACTCCTTCGAACTGTGCAGCGGGCAGTCAATCTCGCTGTAGTGGATCTTCTTTTGCGTCGGGTATTTCGCGACGTACCAGTCCGGCAGTTGCGGCTGGCGGGCCGGGCCGAACGGCATCAGGCGGATCGCGACGCTCTGCCCACGGCTCTGGGCCAACTGGAGCGACTTGTCGAGCACCGAAAAGTCAAACCGGCCATCCTCCGGCTCCATCAGCCGCCAGAACCATCGCAAGTACGCAACGGTGGTCGGCAGGTAGCCGGGCGTCACGAGCTTGCCGGCCGGGAGGAACTCGTAGCCGGTCGGGTTGGTGGACGCGAGCGACGGAAACTCCGTCGGCCCTTCCTCCGACCACGTCATGCCGGGATAGAGCGGGTCGCCGTTGAACCGCTGGAACGTGCAGCAGCCCTCGTGCGGGTTGGCGAGGTATTCGTTGGACGGCGTGGGACGGATCTTGGCATGGAGTTCGGGCATACGTGCTTTCACTGGTTAAGGGGACGACTGGGTGGCTGTGGCGGGCAGATTCCACTGCGAATCGAAGCTGCCGCTGGCGATCGGGAACGCCCAGATCCGCTCGGGCCAGTGTTTCTGGGGCTCGATCACAAGCCAGTCGCCTAAGTAGCACAGCTCGATCGAAACGTGGGTGATGCCCAAGGCGTCGCACTTGCCCATGACTTCGGGCACCAGCAGCACGTACCGCTGCGGGTTCAGGGGGTTGGGGTAGATCATCATCAGGCCCTGAGCCGAGTTCTTGTACGACTTGCCGCCAATTTCGAAGCCCTCGCCCGTGTATTTCACCGGCAGCTTGTCGACCAGACGCGCCAGCAGCTTGTTCTTCGACGGGTCGCCGAAGATCACCAGGTTCCGCTGGGCGATGTCCGCGTCGCTGACGTCCGCGTCGGCCTTGCGGTCGAAACCCGTATGCATGATCTCATAGCCGTCACCGGGGCCGAAGTAGTAGCGGACGAAGTTGTCGATCTGCTTGCCCCCGTCGGCTGCGTCGGCGTTCTGCGTGGCGTACACCATCAGCACGGGATGTTCCATGAACGCATCCGAGATGGGCCCAGAGAGGCCATGCTTCTTGATCAACCCATCGGGATAGCGCTTGTCAGTTCGAGACCACTTGCCCGCATCCTGCGCGAAGTAAACGATGCCGCCGGCGGGGACGACGAGCGGCGCGCCCCCGTCGATGGCGACCTTTACGTCTTTGGCGTCGCCCACAAGTTCTTTGGCCAGGTTCAGGTGGAATCGCGTGACGTTCTGCAACGCGACCTTGATCGGCCCGGCCTCGCGTGCGTCGGCCGTGATCTTGGCGGCCGTCGCCGGATCACCCACGGTGTCTATCGCAACCCAATATGCGCCGTCATATCGCAGGCAATCGGTCTTGTAGACCGCCAGCTTTGGCCAGAGGTTGCGGGGTTTCTGCTGGGACAACCATTCTTTGCTCGCCTGTACGATTTTTTCGTCGAGGTTTTCATGGCCCTTGCCCGGATCGATCCATTGCTTATTCAGGTAGTACCCGGGGAACTCCCTGGCCAGGCGGTCCAGTTCGGCCATGAAAGGCCCGACGACTTTCAAGTACCCGTCCAAGCCGCCGATGGAGATCGCCAGCGGCACGTTGGCGAAGTTGTCGACCAGGCGGCCCGGGTCGAAGACGATCTTCTTAGGCCACGCGTAGACTCCACCTGCACTGAGGCCCGCCCACGCGAACACATCCGGGTGCAGGGCGGCCAGGCGGCCGAGGCCGTCAGCGCCCATGCTCCCGCCAACGCCGGTCACGAGGTCATCATCGACCGAGTACGTCTTCTTGACGTGCTCGACGACCTGCATAACGGCCGCCTCGCCCATCCAGGCGTAGTCGTTGTTGCCGCGCCCGCAGGGATGGACCCAGATGCTCTGGCCCTTCCACTGGCTGTAATTGGCGTGCCCCCAGTAGAGCGATGCGGCTTGGTCGGGCAGGTTCTTCGCATGGGCGGGCCGGCCCACGACCCCGGTCGCCTGCCACAGCACCCCGTTCCCGCTGTGGAGACGGATTTCCAAGGGGTACTTCTTCTGGGGCAAGTAGTCCTTCGGCAGCCAGTACTCGTACCACAGCAGCTGACCGTCGATCGGCGAGCGTACGGTGCGCATGCCGTAGATCATGTCCTTGTAGGGGTCGGTGCCGTCCTTGGCGCATCGCAGGTAATACTCCAGACCCTCCTGCCACTCCTCGAGGCACTTCTGTCGCATCCGGATCGACATGCGTGTCAGGTGGCTCACGGCCGTGTTGTGGATCCCCCGGTTGAGGAAGTCCTCCTGGGCCGGTGCCGGGCCATCGGCGAAGTCCATCAGCCGCCTGGCGGATCGCACGGCCAATATCCTCAGGCGAGCGCCGTCAACGGCGTCCTGAACCTTCGGATCATTGGACTCCAGAAACGGCTTGATGTCGGCCTCGACCTGATCGGCCAGCTTCTCCAGCGCGGGCAGGCGCTGGGCAAGCTCCGGGTTCTTGGACGGTTGCGCGGCGGTGGCGGGTGCGTCGGCCCCAGCAGCCAGGCACGACGCCACGACAAAGGTCATCGCCACAACGCGGGCGGGCTGTGTAAAACTGTTCTTCATGTTTGTCTCTCCGGATTCGGCAGGTTTCTATTTTGACAGTTCATGGATCAACCGTGTTGCGCGTTCGCGGAGCGAGGCGAAATCCGCCGGTTTGGCCAATGCCTTGTAGTTCACATAAGGGTCGTCTTCCAGCGAGCATGCCTTGTCCATCTCAGAGAGAAAAACCTCCGCTTCGGTCACGGCGGCGGGGTTGGCACCCTTCTTTCTGGCCGCGTCGAGGCGCGATCTGACCGTCTGCAGGTAGCGATAGTCGTTGATCCCCATGCTGATCTGCTCCAGCCACACCGTCGTGTTGACGCCATCCTTGCTTGGGTAGACGACGCCCCAGGAGCCTTCATGGTCGGACATGTCGTAGTAGGGCACGGTATTGACGTAGTAGAATCCGCCGGTGATGCCATCGAGGCCGCGCTGACGCGCCATGAACAACCACCGCCCATACAAATGGCGGAAGTTCAAGAAGTTGATGTAGGCCGGATTCGTGTAAAGCCAGACCTGGTTGCCGGCATCGTGGATGCTCTTGAGGATCGGCTCGGTCACGATGTTCATGATCGACAGTTGCAGCAGGGGGTAGAAACGGTCCCGCGGGCTGCCGGGACCGGCCGGCGCGTAGTATCCGCTGAACTTGGTGCCGGGAGCGCTCTTGACGTGCTGTTCGATCAGTTGCCGGGTCCATTCAACCGCCTCACCGCCGACCTCATTGACCTTATAATACGCGCGCGGGGGCCAGTTCTTCTCTTTGGCGTGCCGCTCGACCTCCGCGTACACCGTCTTGAGCACGTCTGGGAAGCTCATGCCGTAGGCGCTCCTGGCCTTCTGCTCGTTTACGGCCATCGCGTCTGCGGAAACACCACGATCCACGTTAAAGCCCATATTTACGTCGAATTCCGTGAAACTGTCGCCGAGTTCGGTCAACCCATGCTTGCGGGCCAGTTCCATCCATCGGTCGGCGTCGGCGAAGTCGATGTCGGCGCGGCCGTCCTTAATGCCATTGAGCTTCATGCCTGGGCCGCCTGTGAGGGCGTTGAACCCGTGCTCGGCCTGCATCGCCATGCTCTTGTCACTGACATCCCACCACAGTTCCGCGGACTCAGGATACGGCTGGCGCCAGAAACCGGCGCCGGTGCCCATGCCGCTGATGGAGATATCATCCACCGGATCGAGTGCGAACGCGCTTACCGTCACACGCAGCGGCATGTCGAGCACCTTGTCGCCGAACTTGAGCTTCAGGCTGCCCGTATACTGCCCGGCCTTTGACTTCTCGGGGACTTTGACCGCGATCCAGAGCGGCCGGGTGAAGCCCGGCGTGAGTTCCAGCGTCTGGAACTTCTGGAGCACGAGGGGCATAAGCTGCATGTCGGAGCCGAAGCCAAACCGCTTGAAATAGTGCCGAACCTTACTGATGTCGATGGCGGCGGCCGGGATCTTCGCATCGCCCGGCCCTTTGAGGTCGCCGCAAACGACGGACAGATCCTTGACGGCGGCCAGGGGGTAAAGACCCAGTTGAATCGAGGTCCGCTCGCCCTGGGCGGCATGGATCGCCAGTGCCGCTCCGCGTTCCTGCGCGGCGGGCACGGATCGGCAGTCGAGGTTGGCATCCGCATTACGCCCGAAGGCGATGAAGCCGCGAGCCTTCTCCTCGGCCGTCGGCTCTGGGGCCGTGCCGTCGGCGACCGGGTAGCCCAGGTTCATCCTGGCTTCGAACACCTCTTTGCGGATGGAGTCCATGTCCTTCATGTAGGCAGCGCCTTCCGCGGCCTTGTCCTTGGGATAGACCACGAGGAAAGACATGCCGCTGACGCCGGCGACGTTATACTCGACCGTCAGTTTGCCGTCGTCTCCGACGGTGGCCTCAAATTCCCGCACCGGGCTGATGCGGTGGACGCGGTCGTTCCACAGATCGGTCGCGGGGGTATCCTCGTCATCCTCAAACATGCAGTACCGATCCCTCAGAAATGCCTTGTAGTCCATCGTCTCGCTGAGGACCTCCTTGTCGCACAGCTTGAGGCTTCGCGTGGTGAACTGGCATGTCCAGGCCCACTGATTGATGGGGTCGATGCAGGTCTGTACGATGTACTGGCCCGGCTTGAGCTTCACTGCAAATTTGCCATTCGCAACCGCGTTGCCCAACAGGTCCGGATTGCATAACGACGAGATGTATGGCCATGGACCTCTCTCCCAGCCGAATTCGGTCTTGTCCGAATAGGGCGGGGTCTTGTCCGTGACGGCTGTGCATCCGAAGAATGAGCCCGTTTGGTGGGCGCGTCCGAAATTGAACGCCTTGAGGCCTTCCACCTTGGGCAATTCCACGCCGGAGTGTTCGGCCCGGATATTGTCGACGTAGAAGACGATCGGCGGATCCCACTTCCCACTGTTCAGGCCGACGAAGAACGATATCTGCTGGAGCGCTGCGGAGTCCAGGACGTACGACCCCTCGCCCGGCCACTGTAGTTCCAGTGCCTGCAAGCTGAGCCGAATGGTGCTCTGGCCCGGAGGCATGAAGTTGTAGTCCTTCGCGTAGCGGTTCTTCTTCTCGTCCAACACGTTCACGTAGTACTGGATGGGGAAGGGCGACGGGTTGAACACGTCGACCGCCAACGTTCGGTAATCGGCCAGCTTCTTCAACATGGCCGCATCATTCATCCCCACGCCTATCCAATTGCCCGGCGTAGCGATCTTCAGCGAGTGCTGGCCGCTGGTGACGTGCTCGGTGCTGATCGTCTTGAACCCGTCCTGCGAATACAGTTTCTGCTCGGCGTCGGTCTCAAAATCGACCAATACGAGCTTGCGTGGCTCCGCCAGCAGAAGTCCCGGCAGACACAGTCCGCACAAGATGGTAACCAGAACGCGATATGACATTTCTTTTTTTCCTTGTTCGATTGATGGCCTGCGCCATCGCAGACCGAAAGTCGGCAGGTTTCTATTTCGACAGTTCATGGATCAACCGTGTTGCGCGTTCGCGGAGCGAGGCGAAATCCACCGGTTCGGCCAACGCCTTGTAGTTCACATAAGGGTCGGCTTCCAGCGAGCATGCCTTGTCCATTTCAGAGAGAAAACCCTCCGCTTCGGTCACGGCGGCGGGGTTGGAGCCCTTCTTCCTGGCCGCGTCGAGACGCGATTTGACCGTCTTCAAGTAGCGATAGTCGTTGATCCCCATGCTGATCTTCTCCAGCCACACGGTCGTGTTCATGCCATCTTTGCTGGGGTAGACGACGCCCCAGGAGCCTTCATGATCAGACATGTCGTAGTAGGGCACGGTATTGACGTAGTAGAATCCGCCGGTGATGCCATCGAGGCCGCGCTGACGCGCCATGAACAACCACCGCCCATACAAATGGCGGAAGTTCAAGAAGTTGATGTAGGCCGGATTCGTGTAAAGCCAGACCTGGTTGCCGGCATCGTGGATGCTCTTGAGGATCGGCTCGGTCACGATGTTCATGATCGACAGTTGCAGCAGGGGGTAGAAACGGTCCCGCGGGCTGCCGGGACCGGCCGGCGCGTAGTATCCGCTGAACTTGGTGCCGGGAGCGCTCTTGACGTGCTGTTCGATCAGTTGCCGGGTCCACTCGATCGCTTGGCCGCCGACCTCATTGATCTTGAAATACGCTCGCGGGGGCCAGTTCTTCTCTTTGGCGTGCCGCTCGACCTCCGAGTACACGGTCTTGAGCACGTCTGGAAAACTCATGCCGTAAGCTTTCTGGGCACTCTGCTCGTTCGCGGCCGTCGCGTTTGCGGAGACCTCCACGCCAAAGCCCAGATTTACGTCGAACTCCGTGAAACTGTCGCCGAGTTTGGTCAACCCATGTTTGCGGGCCAGTTCCATCCATCGGTCGGCGTCGGCGAAGTCGATGTCGGCGCGGCCGTCCTTAATGCCATTGAGCTTCATGCCTGGGCCGCCTGTGAGGGCGTTGAAGCCGTGCTCGGCCTGGATCGCCATGAGCTTGTCGCAGACATCCCACCACAGTTCGGCGGACTCAGGGTACGCCTTGCGCCAGAAACCGGCACGGGTGCCCATGCCGCTGATGGAGATATCATCCGCCGGATCGAGTGCGAACGCGCCGACCGTCACACTCAGCGGGATGTCGAGCGCCTTGTCGCCGAACTTGAGCTTCAGGCTGCCCGTATACTGCCCGGCCTTTGCCTTCTCGGGGACTGTGACCGCGATCCAGAGCGGCCGGGTGAAGCCCGGCGTGAGCTCCAGCGTCTGGAACTTCTGGAGCACGAGGGGCCGAAGCTGCATGCTGGCACCGAAGCCGAACCGCTTGAAATAGTGCCGAACCTTACTGATGTCGATGGCGGCAGCCGGGATCTTCGCATCGCCTGGCCCTTTGAGGTCGCCGCAAACGACGGACAGATCCTTGACGGCGGCCAGGGGGTAAAGACCCAGTTGAATCGAGGTCCGCTCGCCCTGGGCGGCATGGATCGCCAGTGCCGCTCCGCGTTCCTGCGCGGCGGGCACGGATCGGCAGTCGAGGTTGGCATCCGCATTACGCCCGAAGGCGATGAAGCCGCGAGCCTTCTCCTCGGCCGTCGGCTCTGGGGCCGTGCCGTCGGCGACCGGGTAGCCCAGGTTCATCCTGGCTTCGAACACCTCTTTGCGGATGGAGTCCATGTCCTTCATGTAGGCAGCGCCTTCCGCGGCCTTGTCCTTGGGATAGACCACGAGGAAAGACATGCCGCTGACGCCGGCGACGTTATACTCGACCGTCAGTTTGCCGTCGTCTCCGACGGTGGCCTCAAATTCCCGCACCGGGCTGATGCGGTGGACGCGGTCGTTCCACAGATCGGTCGCGGGGGTATCCTCGTCATCCTCAAACATGCAGTACCGATCCCTCAGAAATGCCTTGTAGTCCATCGTCTCGCTGAGGACCTCCTTGTCGCACAGCTTGAGGCTTCGCGTGGTGAACTGGCATGTCCAGGCCCACTGATTGATGGGGTCGATGCAGGTCTGTACGATGTACTGGCCCGGCTTGAGCTTCACTGCAAATTTGCCATTCGCAACCGCGTTGCCCAACAGGTCCGGATTGCATAACGACGAGATGTATGGCCATGGACCTCTCTCCCAGCCGAATTCGGTCTTGTCCGAATAGGGCGGGGTCTTGTCCGTGACGGCTGTGCATCCGAAGAATGAGCCCGTTTGGTGGGCGCGTCCGAAATTGAACGCCTTGAGGCCTTCCACCTTGGGCAATTCCACGCCGGAGTGTTCGGCCCGGATATTGTCGACGTAGAAGACGAACGGCGGATCCCACTTCCCACTGTTCAGGCCGACGATGAACGATATCTGCTGGAGCGATGCGGAGTCCATGACGTACGACCCCTCGCCCGGCCACTGTAGTTCCAAGGCCTGCAAGCTGAGCCGAATGGTGCTCTGGCCCGGAGGCATAAAGTTATGACCCTTCGAGTAGCGGTTCTTCTTCGCGTCCAACACGGTCAAGTAGTACTGGATGGGGAAGGGCGACGGGTTGTAGATGTCGATCACCAACGTGCGGTAGTCGGCCAGATTCTTCAACATGGCCACATCATTCAGCCCCACGCCAATCCAATTGCCTGGCGTTGTGATCTTCAGAGAGTGCTTGCCGCTCGTGGCGTGCTCGGTGCTGATCACCCGGTACCCGCCCTGCGAATACAGTTTCTGCTCGGCGTCGGTCTCAAAATCGATCAATACGAGCTTGCGTGGCTCCGCCAGCAGAAGTCCCGGCAGACACAGACACAACATTGCGATTGGCGTGAAGCGATTCAACATGGGGAATCCCCATAAAGCGTGGAAACTCGCCGATCCTATCCCAGGGGGATAGGATCGGCCTTGTGATTGTTGCGCGTAAACCTGGGCTGGTTTCCCCCACGGACCGCGCATGATTGGCGTGCGCCCCGCGCGGAGCTGCCTACTGGATCAAGACCAGCGTGCCTTTGGAACTCGGCAGATCACGGAGCACGATGCTCAGATTCGCGGCCATGTTGTTGGCGGGGGCAACCATGGTGCCACTCCCGTCCCACCATGAGCCCCAGTTGGCACCACTGCTACCATACAGGACGATACCGAGGGCCTTGGTGGGATCGGCTGCCCACGCCTGCACGTAGCTCGTAAGATCGATGGTCGTCAAGACGCCCTTGGTGGAGACCACTGTATTGCCGGTTACCGTGAATTGGCTGGAGGCCTGCAGGGCGGTGAAGACCGCCGTGCCCGGGTAGAATAAGTCGCCGGTGTCGAAAGTCGGCTTTGTCACGCCTCCGGCGGTGATCGTGGCCGTACCGATCCTGGCGACGGTCATGGTGTCGGCGGGAGTGGTAGCGACGTAGGAGTATGTGTAGTACTTGTACGTCGCACTCACTATTTCCCTGGTCCCGCCCTGCAGAAGGCTTGCCCAATCGACGTTCCAGTTGAGCAAACCGGCATATTCTATATACTGAAAGGGTGTGCCCCCTTTCGCTAAAATTGACTTAGGCGCCACCGCAACGCCGTTCACCACCCTAGGAAAACTGCCCCTGAAATTCCCGCCATACGCTTGCCACACTTCAGACCCCTTGTCGACCGTGTAGGAATTGGTGACTGTCGCCGCCTGTGTCTGGGCTGCAAAGGCCACAACTGTAAGAAGAACTATTCCCAATGTCTTTTGCATACACACTGTCCTTTCCACTTTGAATGACGACTCAACTGCTCAGGCGCCCTTCCGCAGCGGCCGGGAACCTGAGGGCATTGGTCCCAACCAATGCCACCCAACGTCTGTCTCAAGCAGGTCTGTCAACGACCGTGCCTCGGCAACGAACGCCCTGGAACCAGAGCTGCACATCCAATGTTCCTTTTTGTTGTTCTTTGTTCGTATCGTACATCAACGGCGCGCGGCGTCAAGTACAAATCCAAGCCCGGCAGGCCAAGGGTGCGGCGTGTGTCGGTGGGGTGCGAGAGGAACAGGGTTGGGTTCACCGGATAGGAACGAACCTCCAGCGCCCGCCTTGACAAAGACCGCTGCCTTGGCTGTATATTCACGCATCTGCAGGATTCCTTGCCGTTTGACATTTCCCTTTCAATAGGGAGAAGTTAGGCTTTCGAGGCTCATTCGCAAATGGACGGTATTGCGAATTTGATGTATATTCTTGCAACACCAGAAGGGCAGAACCGGCATGTCTGCCAGGGCCATGCGCATCAGCCCGTCCACACTCTCCCACAACTATGCCGCCGAAGCCGGCCACCCGCCGAATTGTCTTCACTCATTGCTCTTTGGCTTGGCGCGCGCTATTTCACATCGACCGTAGTTTCCAATCCGTATCGGAACTGCCAGCCTTGACGGCAACGGGATAGAACTTGTCGGGCCAACTCTTCTGGGGCTCGATTACCGCCCAGTCGCCCATGTAGCACATGACGTAGGAGCAATGGGTGACGCCCAGACCATCGATTTTACCGAACACGTCCGGCACCAGCATAATGCACTTCTGCGGATTGAGCGGATTGGGACGCCCCCAGACAGCAAACTCGCCAAGGCGCTGGAGATGACAAGGCGGAATCGTATGTCGAAATGCAACCCCTATTTTGAGCCTGATCCGGGAGCTTGCAGCTTCAGCCATCCCGCCCCCACCAGGAGCCGCCGCGCGTTGTGGCAAAACACGTCCTCGATGTCGGCCCGCGTAAGACCGACACGCTCTGCCGCGCGGTGGAAGGCCATAAGCTCCTCGTACAGAAAGAGGGTCAGGCGCTCTGCCTCGGGCCCCTCAACCTCCTCCATGTTCCGGTCGCCGGACACGTCGCCGTAAAGCCCCTTGGGAACCACATTGACATAGCGACCGTCGCGCACGATGCGCCGCATGCGCATGCGTAGGATGGGCAGGTCGGTGCCGAAGAGCATCCGCTGCGGTCCCACGCAACGCAACGCCTGCCCGAAGACCTGATCGTTGGTGTTGGCGCTGAAGTCGAAGCACAGCCGTTCGGTCGCGGCCAATACCTCGAAGGCATTGCCGACGTCCTCGTTGCAGTAAGCGCGGCCGACATGGGCGACGATCAGCTTCAGATTCGGGAAGTCGCGCTCGATTTCCAGCAGGTGCGCCAGGTTGAGCGGATCCCTGAGCCGCCCGTCACGCGGGATGTGCAGCATTATGATCGAGCCATGGCGGTCATGCACCTCAAGTTGATGGCGCGGGAAGAAGTCGAAGATGCAGATATCCCTGGCGGGGGTATGGGCCGGGGCCAGCGAAAGGTAGCTCTTGGCGCCGACAAACCCGCCGGCCAGGGTTTTCGCCTCGAGTTCCGCCGCGCTCCAGACCGGGTCGGTGAAGATCAGCGCCGGCACGTTGGCACGCCGCGCACAGTCGGCCACATAGGCGTTCTGCCGGTCCAGGTTGCCGCCCACAGGCAGGTTCGCGAAGATCAGCGGCGTGACGCGCTTGCCGGGCAGCAGCAGGCGGTAGGTCTCCTGCAGGTCCTCGATCGGATTCTCCGCGGCGACGAGCGACGGCCAGGTGACCGTGCGCTTCTCTCCGGCCTGCGGAACCGGCGGCGGGAAATCGGCCCTGCGCCAGACGTGCGTGTGGATGTCCACCAGCTCGTCCGGCAACCAGTCCTGCAGGCGCTCCGCATAGAAGCGCCGGTCGACCTCCTTGAGAGTGATCCGTTCCATGGAATCCTGTTTCGTTCGCGTGACTAGCTTGACATCGTTCTTACCCGACGTCCACTCCGCGTCGAGGGTCATCACCTACGCGGAGTGGAGATTGTCGGCGTGGCGGTCTCCTCGCCAAACTTCCGCCGCAGGGCCGCGACCTCCTTCTTCAAGGCAGGCAGGAATCCGGGACTCAGCACCTTAGTCTCCTCGCCCACATCGAGCATCTCGCGCAAGACCTGCGCCCCGTCAGACTCCGGGTATGCGTCCACGATGGCGCGGGCGTCCTTGTAGGCCGCCACGAGTTGGCCGTAGCCATCAAGCAGGCGTTGGGCGATGGGCAGGAACGCCGCCGGCTCGCTCAATGCCGCGCGCACCTTCCTCCAATCCGCGTAGGCGCGGTAGACGGGGGCGAAGGTTACCATGTCCTTCATGATGGCGCTGAAGTTGGCTGCCGTGTCGCCCGCGTCGGGCACGAAGCCACCGAACACGCCGGCACGGGTGTCATAGCGTTCCTGCTGCCAGTCGTCGTTGCGGTAGCGGTTGCGGTCCGCCTTCTTGCGGAAATCCGGAACCTCCATGGGCTTGCCGCCCTCCATCGAACTGCGCAGCGCCTGGATACCGGGGATGGTCACGTCGCAGCCACCGTAGATGTCGAACGGACCCTTCTCGCCGGTGAGGATCTCACGGGCAAAGTGATAGAGTGTCCAAAAGTCACCGCCGCCGTGCCCGGTCTGCGCGGCCAGTTCGCCCAACCCTTCCCAGCAGGGGTTCACGGCCAGCATCGGAGAACCGCCCGAGGCCCCGAGGCGCAGTCGAACCCCGTCGTGTCCGATCTCGTAGGCGCCGAGCGTCCCCCACATCCGTTGCTGGTGGCTGTCGTTGGTGCCGGCCCCCATCAGGTTGCGGACGACGGCACCGTTGTTCATCTGGATCAGTGAGGGGGTCATCCTGCCGTTGCTCGCGCCGTGGTTGCGCAGGTAGCCGGCAATGGTGGGCCGGGCGCAGAACGTCTCCACCGCCACTGGCCGCGTACCCGTGATGGCCATGACCGGTCCCAGCGAGTGCGTGCAATAGTAGTGGAAGTCAAACCAGCTCCGCCAGTTGTGCACCATGTGCCCCGGCTTGACGGGAATGCCATCAATGTAGGTATAGGCCAGCGAGCGGCATTCATGGACGTACTCGTATTCGGCGTAGGCCAGTTCCCCGAACAGCCCCTCCCGCCAGCGGTTGGCCAGCCACATGTTGGCGGCCGAAAACGGATAGTTCTCGGCCAGATTGTACACCAGCTTGCGCTTCTCCACCTCCTCCACCAGCTTCACCCCCTCGGCCAGGGTGAAGAACGAGGTCACCTCGGAGAGCACATGCTTGCCCGCCTGCAGGCACTTGATGGCATGGGGGCCGTGGGCCGGGCAGAAGGTGGCCAGCAGCACCGCGTCGAAGTCCTGCTTGAGGAAATCGGACTCGTTGTCGGTCACGAAGGCACCCGGATTGTGCTGTAAGAAGCCTTCCCGCATGTGGGCGTTGTAGTCGCACCCCGCGACCACGTCAATGTTGAGGAACTTGCAGGTGCTGAAGAAATTCATCCCCCGCCCCAGTCCCCATATTCCCAGCCTGATCCGCCTATCCGTGTCAAACACCCGTGGAATTGCTGCCTTCTTCACAATCGTTCCTTTCTTTTGGATGACATCCTACGCGCTCACCTCATCCGCGCCCGTGTTTCCGGTAATGCGCGAAGCCTTCGATCAGGGTCTTGATGTTCTCCAATGGTACGCCAGGGGCGACGGAACTGCTGCAGCCGAGCATGAGGCCGACTCTTGGCCCCTTCTCCACCAGCCACGCCATCTCGCGCGTGACGTCGGCCGGCTTGCCGAGCGGCAAGGTGGTGGTGACCGAGACGCCGGCGATGATGAAGAGATCGCCGCCGTCGCGGGTCTTCATCTGGCAGATCTTCTCGTAGTCCATGCCGTCCTCGTACTGGAAGCCCTGGAAGCCGCCGATGCCGCACTCCAGCAGGCGCGGCACCATGTCCATCAGGTTGCCGTCGCAATGCCAGATCAGGCGGATGCCGGCGTCGAGCAACGGCTTGATCGAGCGGGCGAAGTGGGGGAACCAGATGGCGTCGAGGGTTTTGATGTCCACCAGCATGCCGCGCGAATCGGCCATGTCGTGATCGAGCCTCAACAGCCGCGGCAGGCCGCCCTCGATGATGGCACGGGCGGCAATGCGGTTGGAGACGGTCGCCGCATCGGCGTTGATCCTGAATCCCCGCTCGATCACCTCCGGATAGAGCGCGTAGGCCATGAAGTAGTTGGCGTAACCGTAATGCCAATAGAGAAGCTCCGGGAAGGCGAAGAACCCGCCGTAAGGGCCCTTAAGCATGTTCATGCCGAAGAGCTTCTGAACTTCGACCTCGCCGGCAATGCGCTTGCGCACTTCCTTATCCGCGTTGGCTTCCAGATTGCGCCGCCGCTGTTCACACTGCGGGAAGAGAAACTTTTCCATGTGCTCGACGGCAGCCTCAGGCGAATCGATCACCATGCCGTCGCGAACGATCTCCTCAGCGCCGGTCGTGGCGCCACGCTCGGCGGCCGTGTCGTAGCCCTGGTCCTTCATGCTCAGGGGGTTCGTGGGAATCCACTGGTCAATGAAGCAGCACCCGGCTTTGAGGTGGAACTCGCGGTAGACGCGGACCGGATCCTTCTCATAGCTGCCGGGCGCATTGCCGGAGATCTCATCCTGGTGCGACCACTGCATGTCGTTCAGGAACCACGCCGGGATCCCCCGCGTCGGCTTCAGCGCAATGGTATCCAGCGCCAGTTGCGCGTTTTCCTGCCAGTTGCCCTCAAATTCCTGATATCCGATGATGTTGCTCATGTCTTCCCTTCATACTGAACACGGACTGATCAGATCCTCACGACATCCAGCCCGCACTGGCGGCCGAAGGCGGCGATGGCCTCGGCGCGGTCACCCAGGACCAGCGCGCTGTGGTGGGTACCGCCGGCGCGGGAATAGGCCTCCAGGAAGGGCGCTACCGGCATACGCGGACGCACCCAGGTGCGCACCACGTCGCGCATGGCCGGGTCAAGCGAGGCGTCCTCGGCCATGACGTCAACCGGGGCAACAATCAACACGAACGTATTGTCCGGGCCGGGGGCGAGGTTGACGAACACGGCCGGGCCGGGCTTGGCGACGCAGGTCAGGATGGCCGGGTCGAGCGAGCCGCCGCTGAAAAACGGCTTGGAGATGACGCGCGGGCGCTCGCCGGCCACCGTCGGGCTGATCTCGCCCATGTGCGAGAGGAACAGGCTGTTGCCGGCCCAGTCGGCGCAGAAGATCTCGGTGAAGGTCACGGTGCCGAAGGCCCGCGTCAGGGCGCCGACCAGCGCGGCGGTGAGCACGTCGCCCTCGCCGGCATAGCCGAGTCCCCGCCCCATCGCCTTGGAGATCTCGAAGAACGGCATGGTGTTGGCCGGCCGGTCGCCGCGGTTGAAGGCCTGGAAATTGACGCTGAGCCCGCGGTACCCGCCCTCGTCCAGGAGGCGACGCAGCCCCAGCCCGACGCGCACCGAGCGCGCATGGGCCTCGGCGGGCAGCTCGCAGGCGTAACGCCCGCGATCCTCCGCGACTTCGCGCTCCACCTCGGTATCGGTCACCTTCAAGATGGCCGCGTCGAGCTTGTCGAGCCCGATCTGCTTGACACTGACCCCCAGCTTGGCGGCCAACACCTCCTCGGACACGGCGAAATCGCCCATGCCGGCAAAGGTTTCGCCGACGCGCAGGATGCGGCTGCCGCGGAGGGACTTTGCCCCGGCGGCGGCGCGCACCAGTGCCGCCGTCCGGTCCAGCAGCGCCGGATCGGCGTCGTGGCCGGCAACGATCTCGAAGGCGCGGCGGTGACGGCGCAGCATCGAGGCGAAGTCCATCACGCCGTGCACGCCGTGGTTGTACATGATGCGGTCGGCACGCGCGCCAACACCGAAGTCCGCGTCCATGGTGGTGTCGAGAATGACGATGGGGAGCTTCGTCGCCAGGCAGGCGTCAAGCGCCTCGAGCGAAGGGGAGTAGGCCAGATGCACCGTGACGATGCACTCCACCCCGGCGGCATCGAACTGGCCGATGGCGTCCGTAAACTCCCCGGCTACGCGGCAGACCGGCGCGGTCTGCACCGCCAATCCACGCGCCGCAAGCCCGGCGGCGATCCGCTTGATGAAGCCGTCGAAGCCTGGCCGGTAGGTGGGCAGGATGTCGTCGTAGAGCTTCAAGTAGAAGGGCAGGAGACCGGCTTTGAGCTGTTGGTTCATGGTCTGGTTCCTTGCGTACGTTCCATCGGATTGGACTGACCAGACTGATCCGACCGATCTCATGCTGGTTGCCTACACACCGATCCCCTGCCCCGCCAGGAGGGCGGCGCCGCGGGCGCCGGCGGAGCGGCCGCCGATACTCACTTCAAGCCCGCTGATTCCGGCCACGATCTGCGGCCAAAGCGGGCTGTTGGCCGGACCACCAACCA
This sequence comes from uncultured Lentisphaerales bacterium, assembly GCA_964417715.1. Lineage (GTDB taxonomy): Bacteria > Verrucomicrobiota > Kiritimatiellia > RFP12 > CAYQJG01 > CAYQJG01. The sequence goes on from CAYQJG010000003.1 coordinate 96,718, forward strand.
TCACCGCACGGGTGTAGTGCAGGCCATGGGTTTTCAAGGCCATGATCTTGGCGTTCAGCAGCCGGGCGGCGCCTTCCATGATGGCACGACTGAGGTTGCGGCGGTCGCCCGCAAACGGCCGCGGTGGTTCGCGGAGGTCGATCTCCAGCCCGCCGGCACCGGGTTCGGCCTGCGCCGCAAACTCGTTGAAAATGCGCAACCGGTCGGACTCACCCGGGGCGATGACGTTCTCGATATACCAGTCAATGCTCCGGCCGATGTATGGCACGGAGAAGATGCCGCCCCACGGCAGGCCCTCGTCGGCAAGGAATGGATCGCACAGCATGCCGGCGTCGATGATGGCCTGCCGGTCCCGGCAGGGCGCGAACCCCACCCACGAGGTGCCGCAGGACAGCATGAGCTGGCCCGGCTCCACCACGCCGACGGCGCGCGCCGCGGCCGGATGGTCGAAACAGCCGGTAACGACGGTGGTCCGGGCGGAGAGTCCGGTGTCGCGCCGGGCCTGCTCGGTCAGCGGGCCGACGACCGCGCCGGAGGGCACGAGCGCCGGAAGTTTCTCCCGTGGGATGCCAAGCCGCCGGAGGAACGGTTCATGGTACGTGCGGGAGATCTGCTCCTGCAGATGGAAGGTGGTGGCGGTGGAATGGTCCATCAGCCAGCGGCCGGTTAGACGCCACAGCAGCCAGTCGGTATCCATGCCGTAGCGTCCGGCGGTCCGGTAGAGATCCGGACGGTTCTCCCGCAGCCACGCCAGATGCCCCAGCGGGAAGCTGGTGACGCAGGGCCAGCCGGTGATTTGGGTGACCTCCGCCGAAGTGAGGCCGGCCAGGTCGGCGGGGGGTTGCTGTTCGGCGCGATGGTCCATCCAGTTGATGATGTTCATCAGGGGCGCGCCGGCGGCATCGGTCAGCAGGGTGTTGCCGGAGGCGGCGGCCATGGCGATGGCGCCGACCTCGCCGGGAGCGGCTGCGACGAGGTCACGGATCACGCCGCACACATTCCGGTAATGCCGTTGCGGATCCACCTCCACCCAGCCCTCATGGGGGTGGATGAAAGTGGAGTCTGCGCCGGCCTCGGCCAGCACCACGCCCCGGACATCCGTCAGGACACCCTTGATGACGCTGGTGCCCAGATCCAGCCCGATGAGGCAGGCTTCAGGGTTGCATGCGGCGGTTTTCATGTTCGACAAAACACCCACGTCATGGAACCGACGGCCTCAAGATTCACCTTCTCTGCCGCCGGTTGGCGCCAGCGTAACGTCTTTCACGGCCTTGCCAACCCATTGTTGAGTGGACTTGTCAAGACCATCGTCCACCAGCAGACAATCGATCTTCTCCCAACCGGTGAAACGGACAAAGGCGGTCTTGCCGAATTTGCTGCTGTCAGCCACCAGGATGGTGCGCCTGGCATTGGCGATCATGGCCCGGGAGACGCGCGCGATCTGCTGGCTGCTGGTATAGAGCCCACGGGCGTCCACGGCATCGGCCCCGATGAAGGCCAGGTCGGCGCGGAAGGCGGCCAGGTTGTCCTCGGTGAGCGGCCCGGAGAGGTCGGGACTGTTCTTGCTGACGGTGCCGCCCAGCAACACCAGTTCCAGATTGCTGTAGGCCAGCAGCGCCGAGGCGATGGCCAGCGAGCTGGTCAATACGTTCAATTGGGGGATGCCGCCGAGTGCCCGGGCCACCTCCAAAGTGGTGGTGCCGGTGTCGAGGATCACCGTCATTCCCGGCTTCACCAGCTCCGCCGCCGCCCGGGCGATGGCCCGCTTTTCGGCCAGGCAGGATTGCCGGCGCTTCTGGAACTTGAAAGCCACGATGGAAGGTGCCGCCAGGCGGGTTCCGCCATGGGTGCGGGTGATCCGCCCCTGCTGTTCCAGGATATCCAGGTCGCGGCGGATGGTCATGGAGGTCACCTGGAACCGTTCCGTCAGTTCGGCGACGCTGACCTCTTCGCGCCCGGCGAGGGCTTCCAGAATTTTGTTGATCCGCAAGGAAGAAGAGGTAGTGTTCATAGGGTTTCCACAAAGGGATTGGGGGAGCATGGCATATTCACGGACATTCATGCCAGCGCCGCCAGCGCCCGGTGCATGGCGTCCACCACGAAAGCAATCACCGCCCGGTCGGCAGTCAGCGGCAATTTGGTCAGCACCACCGGGGGGCAGTCCGCCTTGTAGGTCTGGGCGCTCAGGTCCAAACCACCCCGGTTCAGTTCGGCGGCGAAAGCGTTGGCCCTGCCCCGGTCAACGAAACAGATGGTGGTCATATGGCGCCAGCCATCAACCCCGATAACGGCACGGGGAAATCGGGCGGCCAGTTGGCGGACCTGCGCCTCAAATTCGGCCCCCAACTCCGCCGTCACGGCGGCGTTGGCTTGCGCCCATTCCATGGTGACCAGATAAGCCAGGGAGGCAAGTTCCTCCTGGCCGTTGGTCACCAGGGCGCCAAACTGGGGCATGACATCCATGGCGGCGCTGAACAGAATGCGCGAGGCGGGATATTCGCCGCCGGGGAACCCCTTACCGACCGCCACAAAGGTCGGCTTGAGCCCATACTCGCGGAACATGAACAGTTGCGGCGCCCACATGCAGGACTGGATCTCGTCCACCACGGTCGGCACATCGTGCTTCTCACAAAGGCCATGGGCATGGTGCAGAAACTCCGGCGTCAGGCGGCGGCCGCCATAGTTCATCATGATGACTTCATGGAAGAAGCCGGCAATCTTGTAATCGCCCTGTTCATATTCACTGAAGGCCCGGTCCAGATCTCCCAGGCAGTTGGGACGGATGGGAACCACTTTCCAGGCACCGGCGGCGGTCAAGATTTCATGCAAGCCCGGCCACATTCCCCGCATCATCTGGGTGAGCACCGTGGTGCCATGGTAGTTGGCCTGCACCCCCCCATCGTCGTTGCCCATCACCAGGATGACCGGGATGCGGCCCTGATAGCGGGGGGGTGGCATCTCCGGCTGCATGCGATGGAAACGGGCGAGAACCATCTTCAGCGCGGCCTCCACCGCCAAACTGCCAGTCTCCAAGTTCAGCACCCGGTTGAGCACCCGGAGGTCATCCTGGCGCGCCATCACGGCCGCCAGTCCGGCCTGGTCCTCCCGTGACAAGCCGTTGGCCGTGCGGATGAGTTCCTCCTCCAGCCGGCGGGTGATGAAACCGCGTGTGTTGTTGTGCGTGGCATTCGGGATACCAAGCGCCCGTGCCTGACCCAGAAGAGCATAGCCGGGAAAGCCATGTCCCAGCGGCGTATGGTAATGCTCGCTCTTGGTGATCAGGTACAACCGCCCGTCCTCCCCGAGCCGGTAATAGCCCAGGGCGCTCAACGGCGCCGCTGCGGTTGAGGCCGCCGCGCAGAACTTTGAGGAACCCGCACCGGCGGCCGTGCGGGCCAACGGCCCGGCAAGTACCTGCCTGCCCACCTGATCCAGCATGCCCGCCAAGCGCCTCTGCAATGCCTGTGGAAAGAAGTCGACAGGCTGACTCGCGGCGACCTCCAGATCACCCGGCTGCTCGCCGGCGAGGCACGCCCGCGCCCCGCACGCCGCTTTCACATAGTCTGTCCCAAGCAGGTCTGTCAACGACCGTGCCACGGGAACGAACGCACTGGAACCAGAGTTGCACATGCAATGTTTCTTTATGTTCTTCTTTGTGCGTATCGTACACCAACGGCGCGCGGCGTCAAGTGCAAATCCAAGCCCGGGCAGGCCAGGGATCCAGTCAGTCTCCAGATCCGTCAGCGGTGGGTTGGGTTTCTGTCCGCAGATCAGGTTCAGCTCCTGCGGCCACACTATTGCTGCACTTGCTCTAGCCGCGGGAAATGATCCGTTCCGCGTTGCGCCACAGGATGCGGTCCAACACCTCAGCCGGAAGCCCGACGCCGTGGATCGTGTAGCCGCCTCGTTGCCGCTTGAAGGGCGGATGCTCCTGGAGGTGATCCGTGGACAGGAACTCCACCGAGCAGCGCACGAGGTCCAGGGATGTCTCGATGTAGCGATCCGCCGGATCGCGCCCGGCCAGCGGCACCTCGTAGGGCTGATAGAGGGACTGCGCCTGCATGCCGGTCGGGACATTCTCATCATCATAGATGAGGTCAGTCCCGAACAGAACGCGGTCGGCGTAAGCCGTCAGGAACTCCCGCGCATGCCGGGCGCGCCGGTTACTGCGGCCCAGGATGGGAATCCGCGCGGAGCAATCGAAGACGAGATTGGGCAGCGCGTCGAGGTCGTCCGCAGCCTGGTCCAGGGACTCGCCTCGGCTTCCAATGTGCGGCGCGATGAACTGCGTCGTGGGAAAGCGTCGGATCACGTCATTGCGCTCGGCAATGAGTTCATCGCGACTGGGAAACCCCTTGCGGTAATACGTCCACCAGTCGTAACTGCCGTACAGCACGCCATTCCAGAAATTGTGCTCATCGACCGGCTGCCAGAAGAAACTTGGATCGGCCGTATGGATGAGCACGGGGATTCCCAGTTCGCCGGCCTGGCGCCAGATGGGATCGAAGCGGGGATCGTTCACCCGCAGCAGCGCGCCATCCCGGCCCCGGCATGAAAGCCCCAGCGATTTGTAGATCTTGAGGCCCCGCATTCCAGCCCGAACATCCTCCTCCATCTGCGCGGCCGCCTGCTCGCCAAATTCCGGCTCGTTGACGCGCGACAGATCCACGTTACCGAACACCACGAAACGCCCGGGATAGCGCCGGAACACCTCGAGATGCCGGCGCAGGGATTCTCCAAATCCGTCATGCCATTCCAGCGTGACCGACCAGGCGATGCCGGCCCGGTCCATGACCGCCACCGCCAGATCCACATGCTGTGGCAGGACGTGCGTATGGATGTCGATCAGTTTCACAGGTCGAGGTTCTCGTAGAACTCCACGCGGACGCTGCGGAAGAAGGGCACCTGCTGACGAAAGAGTTCCTCATGAGCCGGGTTGCCCTCGAAAAAGGCCAGCGCGGCATTCGCGGCGTCAAGCGATGGAAATTCGCCTTGCCAGACCAGGGTGTTACAAGCGGCGGCGGCGGAAATGGGTTTCAGGCGCCGTCCCTTGGGAAAGTCGGGGCGGGTCCGCTCCAGGTCCGCGAACTTGCGCTCAAGGGCCAGAAACTCACGCTCGTGGCGAACATCGTACTCCTGCAGGATTCGCATCGTCACGCTCATCGGGTTCTCCTCCCTCTGCCTATTCCAGAGCTTTCAGCAAGGCGGCCTGGCGGCATTGCTTCAGGTAGCGCCTGAGGCTGGCCAGGTTGATGCCATCGTGAATCGTATCCTTCCCCGTCACCTTGAGGCTGCCCAGGGCGCACCCCAGGTGCAAGGCCGTGGCCGGGCCGTCCATGAAAGGAATTCCCAGGATCTCCCCCAGCAGGACGCCCGCCAAGAAGGCATCGCCCGCGCCGGCCGTGTTGACGACCTTGGCCGGCAGCGCCGGAAACCAGCGAAGCGTACCACCTGCCACGGCACAGGCGCCGTCGGGGCCCGCCGTGATGGTCAGGCGCACGCCCGGGTGCTTGCGCACTAACCGCACCGCGCAGGCCGAAGCGATCTTGCGGGCAGGGGCGGTGGCGGGCAGCCCCGCCAGCGCCGCGGCCTCGTCCCGGTTCAGGGCCAGCACATCCACCAGATCCAGCAGACCCTGGCGCATGCCGGGAATAACCTCCTGGGTCACCAACGACGCCGCATTGAGTGCGCCGACAGCCCGACCGCGTTCGAGCAGGCGCCGGCGCGCCGCCAGCGGCACCTCGGGCGCTGCCAGCACCAGCGTCCGGCCGCGCGGCGGCTTGAGCGCGCGCCAAGCGCGATCGATGACCGCGGGCGAGACCCGCTCGCAGGCGCTGTTGGACTCGGTGAAGTTGCCGCCGCTGCCGTCGGGAAACTGATAACACACGGCCGAAAGCGTGGCGGCATCCCGCAGCCGGCGCACCTGGCCAAGGTCCATCCCCGCGGCGGTCATCTCGGCGCACACCGTACGCCCGTCCGCGTCATCGCCCACCGCCCCGATGGGCGCCACCGTCACCCCGAGTCTCAAGTCGCGCTGCAAGACGGCCAAGTAGTGCAGAATGATATGCTGCTTGCAGGCATCGCGCCGGTCGAGCCGGTGCCCCCGGCGGCTCTCTTCACGGCCGATGGCATGGTTGCCCTCGAGCCGGTAAAAGATCCCCGTGCCGATCCCGCCGGTCCCGACAATGGTGGAGACACGCGCCCTCATGGGAAAAACGCCCACTCAGGATGCACCGAGCAGGGGTGCGTGGCGGTTTCCAGTGTCGCGGTCACGACCGCGTCCGGGTGTTCCTGCAGCAGGGTGATGGGATACTCCGCGCAGGGCAGCGCGAAAAGCGCGGCGCGAAAGGCCGTCATCTTCCAGGGTCCCGTGTCGCTGAACACGCGGATGCGCCGCGCCGAGAGGCACTCCTTGATGCCGATCGTACAAGACATCGGGGGGATCAGCTGATAGGCCGCACCCACGTTGCGATGCGCCAGCGCCAGCACGGTGTCCGGGTTATTGTTCTGCACCCGCATCTCCGCATCCCGCCAATCGTCAAGCGACACCGGACTGAACGGCTCGCGGCGGGCCTGGTTGTAGGCCAGATGTCCATCCTGGCCCCAGCCGCCCAGGCAAATATCGATCGGCTCCTGCCAGAAAACCTCGCGGTAGCGCGGCAGGTTGGCCGGTTCCATCCAGAATCGCTGGGCCTCCGGGACGGCCAGTTCAGGCTTCACCGGTCCATAAAACACCCGTTCCATCGTGGTGCGGAAATTGAGCGGGTGTGCCTTGGGCAGCAGACGCCCTTGCCAATCCAGGCATTCGTCCATATGAAACACGGTCAGGCGCCGCAGGGACAGGCCGGCCTCGTTCACCTTGCGGGTAAACGGCGCGTACCACGCCATCGGGCCGCAGGGCACAATGGCACGGGTCGGCTGGCCCAGGCGATTGTTCGCAGCCACCACGTCGATCAGTTCCTGGCTCATCATTTCGCCCATGGCGCGCGAATCCGCAACGACACGGTAGCGCACCCGAGGCTGATGCCGTTCGAACTGGTCCACGGGAATCGAGCAGATACGCAACAGTTCTTTCCGATCAATCACGAACATGCACACCGTCCTTCCTGCACACAGAGCCCTTGCCGATCAAGGGCGCATACTGCCACACTGGAAGGCCTCCGCGCCAGACCGGAGTTGGCATCCTTCGAAGGGCAGCTCCGCCTTGATAAGCACCGGCTTCAAGGTGTCCCGCCACAGTTCATACCCGGCCCTGGTCATGTGCAGGTTATCCTCCTGGAAGAGTTCCTTCTTCGGCTCCCCATTGCCGTCGAGCATGACCCCGGCCACGTCCACGTAGACCAGACGCCTGTCCTTGGAACACGCTTGCTCGAGCAGGCGGTTGGCTTCCTTCATCTGCGGCCAGAGATTCCATCGGCTGATACTGGGCTTGATCGACAGGACGTACACACGGGTCTCGGGAAGTTCCTTGTGCACCTTTTCAACAAACGCGCGAAAACTCTCCACGATCCGGGCCGGAGCAACGCCCCCTGCGATATCATTGTCCCCTTCATAGAGCACGACAGCCCGCGGTTTGTAGGCGATGACGATCCGATCAACAAAGTGCAGGGCGTCATTCATGCTACTACCGCCGAACCCGCGAGGGATGACGGTCAGCGGCGCCAGATCCTCCACAATGGTGGGGTGCCAGCCCTTCATACTGGAACTCCCGATACAGACAACGGCGCCGGTCGGCGGGAACAGTTGCGTGTCCTTGCTTTCGAAGGCTTGGATTTCCTTCTCAAAGTAGTTGGTGGTGCCGGATTTCCGGCTTGGGCTGTTCGTGACTTCGGCCAGGCAGGTCATGCTCACAAGCAACAGCCAACCGGACATGGTTATCAGTGCTCTCATCGTCGTTTTCCCTTCGTGACCCCTCAGTGTTGGCACGGACGATTCATCCTCACATCGGGTGGGTAGCCTGTCAGAACGGCGGATCAACGTCAAGATCGCCACCAACCCGGTACGCGTTTCGAAGGCCGGACAGGGACAGACCGGAACTGCCGCCCCCTGTCGCCAACCCATTGCGTTCTCGGGGTTGCAGGCTAAACCGTGAAGTTGGTCTTGGTTTGGCGGACTATTTTGACCGGCTCGTGTTGAGCGTGCGGCGGTAGGCGGCCGGTGGAAGTGAAAAGTGACGGTGGAAGGCTTTGGATAGATGGTAGGCATCGCAGAATCCGGTCTGGGCAGCCACGGCATCCAGTTTCAACCCGCTCATGATCAGGGCTCGGGCGGACTCCAGCCGCATGCGGTTGAAGGTGGCCAGGGGGGGGCGGCCGGCTTCGGCGGCATATTTGTGGGAGAGTGTGGACGGGCTGATGCACATGACCCTGGCGACTTTCGCGAGTGAGATCTGGCCTCCGACATGGCCGGAGAGGATCGCATCTACTTCCGTTACAAAGGACGAGGACGACCCGACGGGGTCCGGGCCAATGGCCAGGTCCGTGCCCGCTGTTTCCGGCACGACCCGGCGCAGGAGATGGATCACGGTGCACAACGCGGCTTGCGCTGCCCAGAACCCGGCTGCGCCATGTTCTACCCCAGCGCTGGCGGCCGCCTTCAGTTGGGGCAGCAGGAGGCCCTGCGTATCCCGGATCCGCGCGAAACACCGCCCCTCGGGAATCACCTCCGCCAGTCCGGCCTCGTATCCGCCTTCGAAGATGACGAAGGCGGATTCAATCATGCGGGTGCAGGATCGCTGGTCCTGCCAATAGGTCGTATGCGGCGGGTAGAGGTGCGCAACACCCGGGGGACGTTCCAGCCAGGGGGACCTGGCGGTGCCAACGCGGACTAGCCCGCAGTGACTGCATGAATAGTCCAGCACCCAGCAGGGAAACGCAAACCGCCCGTTGAAGCGGCAGGGGATGCTGGTGCCGTGCATGGCGGTGTTGACCCGCGGCAAGAGCCGGCCCGATTCCTGCCATGAGTATCCGCCAATCGATCCGGGGTTTGCAGACATGCCGGTTCCGCCCTTCTGGTATTGCAGGAATATACATTAAATTCGCAATACCGTCTATTTTCAAATGCGCCTCGAAAGCCTAAATTCTCTCCATTCAAAGGGAAATGGCAAACGGCAAGGAATCCTGCAGATGCGTGAATATACAGCCAAGGCGGCGGTCTTTGTCAAGGCGGGGGCGGCGCTGGAGATTCGTTCCTATCCGGTGAGCCCGCCGCGGGGCGACCGGGTGTTGCTGAAGCTCAAGTTGAGCGGGATTTGTGGCACGGACATCCACATCCTTTCGGGACGGCTTCCGATCCCGCCGTCCTTCATCCCCGGCCATGAGTTCATCGGGACGGTTGAAGCAGCCGGTCCGCGGGCGAAGGTGGATGGTTTGGGACAGGCGCTGCGGACGGGTGATCTGGTGATTGCCTGTGTTGCCGATCCCTGCGGCAAGTGCTTCACCTGCAAGCGGGGTGGACAGGCCAACTGCCTGAATTTCGGGGTCACCAACATCCGGAATCCGCAAGAGGCACCCCACCTGTTCGGCGGGTTCGCGGAGCGGTTGTACCAGCCGGCCGCCACGCTCGTGCGCGTGCCGCGGGGGATTCCCGCCGAGGCGGTGGCGGCGTTTCCCTGCGCCGGTCCGACGGCGATCCACGGGTTCGGTCGGGCAGGCGGGCTCTCCAAGGGAGAGCTCGTGGTGGTCCAGGGCACGGGGCCGGTGGGGCTATTCGCCATTGCCTGGGCGCATGCGGCCGGATGCCGGGTGGCGGCGATCGGGTCGGCGTCCAACCCTGAGCGCATGGCCCTGGCGCGCCGGCTCGGGGCGGAGAAGATCTGGGACTATCGTGCCGGTACCCCGGCTGACCGTGCGGCGGAGATCAAGGCCTGGGGTGCGCGTTACAAGCGCGGGGACGGCGCGGACGTGGTCTTCGAGGCTAGTGGTGCCCCGGCGGCCATTCCCGAGGGGCTCGGCATGGTGCGAACCCTGGGGCGCTACATTGTGCCTGGCCAGTATTCGGCCAGCGGAAGCGTGGCCATCAACCCCGAACAGATCACCTTCAAGGCGCTGACCATCGTGGGGAGTTCCCAGTACGCGCTGGCCGATATCAAGTCCTATCTGGCGTTCCTGAAGGCCAACCCGCGGCTCCACGGGCCATTTGCCGCCTGTATCACCCACCGTTTCAAGGTGGATGAGGCGGCCAAGGCTTGTGCCGACGCGTCGGCCGGGAGAGCCGTGAAGGCGGTGTTTGAAGGGGTATGACATGATCCGGCAGGCAAACGCATTGGGGTGGCGCGAGCTGTTGACATCGCTGCGAACCGCCCGCCACGCATGGACTGGAAAGTATGACATCCGGCCGTACTGGCGCGAGTTGGCTTTCTTGGAGCATGCCGGCGCGCCGTTGCCGGTGCAGTGGGCGCAGACTTTTGCCGCTGTGCTGGACCACATGGAATTGCACACCTGCCACGGTGAGGCGATCCTGGGAAGCCGCCTGGGTTTCATGGCCCGGCAACTCCCGGAAGGGCAGGATCAAGCCGGTTTCACGGCCCTGGTAGAGGCGAATAGCCGCCGGCGCCGCCGTGACTTCGGCGCCGGGTGGGATCATACCCTGGCGGACTATCCCACCCTGTTGGCTGAAGGAGTGGGGGGATTGCTGGCCCGCATCGAGGCTTCCTCGCTGACGCATCCCGAACCCGCTGAACAGGCGGCTTTGCGCGGCATGCGCATCACCCTGGAAGGGCTCAGTCGCTTCATCCTCCGGCATGCCGGCCTGGGTGCCGTCCCGGAAATGCGTGCCCGGCTTGAATGGATCAGCCGACACCCGCCGCGTACCTTCCATGAGGCCATCCAGTTGGTGTGGCTGACCCATCTGGCCTTTGTCAGCGAGGGGCGTTTTGCCAATGCCCTGGGGCGGATCGACCAATACCTGTGTCGTTTCTACGAGGCGGACCTGGCTGCTGGCCGGCTTGATCGTGAGGGCGCCCTGGAGCTGCTCTGCTCCCTCTGGGCGCGTGTGGATGAATTGGGGGAAGTGACGAACATTTGCATCGGTGGCGTCAGGCCGGACGGGCTGGATGGCACCAATGACCTTTCCGCCCTCTGCATTGAGGCGACCCGGCTGGTGAAGTCACCCTCCACCAACCTGTCGGCCCGGTTTCATGATGGCACGCCGGATACGTTTCATCGGCAGGCCTTCGAGTGCATCCGCACCGGGCTGGGTTTTCCGGCCATCTTCAATGACCATGTGTTGATCCCCGGACTGGTGGAGATCGGCATTCCGGTTGAGATCGCGCGTGACCATTGCATGGTCGGCTGCATCGAGACCATGCTGGCCGGGCGGCAGCAGGCCTGGTCTGACAGCCGTTACAATGCGCCCGTCAATGTGCTGGCGGCCCTCCGGCGGCTGGCGGCCGAACCCGTGCCAGGCTGGGAACGGTTGCAGGAGCTGTTTGCCGAGGAGTTCCGGAGCGGCGTGGCCCGCCATGTGGCATCCGTGAATGCCCACATCGCCTCGTTCCCGGCGACGGATTTCCCCGACCCCTTCCTGTCGGCGCTGACCCGCGATTGTATCGGGCGTGCCCGCGACCTGAATGATGGGGGGGCGGAGTTCCGGAGGTTCCACGGGGTGGCGGTCATGGGGCTGGCCAATGTGGCCGACAGCCTTGCCGCAGTGAAAAAGCTGGTCATCGAGGAGCAGAAGGTGGATCTGGCCGGGTTGATCGCTGCGCTGGAGCGCGACTTTGAAGGGAACGAGCCCCTGCGGCAGATGTTGATAAATCGGGCGCCGAAGTACGGAAATGGCGAGCCCTATGTGGATGATATTGCCGCCTGGATGGTCCAGCTGGCCGCCGAAACCTGTCTGCAGCATGCTACCGTTGACGGGGGGCGGTTTGTCGCCGCCATGGCGGCGAATGTCTCCAACATCTATGCCGGGCGGGAAGTCGGCGCCACACCGGACGGGCGGCGGGCCCATACGCCGCTGTCCGACGCGGCATCGCCCTTCTTCGGCAGGGACACGCATGGCCCGACAGCCTTCCTCCGCTCCGTGGCCCGCCCCGATTACCGGCTGGTGCTCACGGGAAGTGTGATCAACATGAAGTTCGAGCCCGACTACTTCGATGGGGAAGAGGGGGTTGCAAGGTTCGGTGCGCTCACGCGCTTCTTTGTCCGCCACCGGATTCCTGAACTCCAGTTCAACTTCACGGGCACACAAGCCTTGCTTGCGGCGAAGCAGCATCCGGAGAACCATCGTGACCTGGTGGTGCGCGTCAGTGGTTTCTCGGGCTACTTCGTCTGGCTGGCCCCGGAAGTCCAGGATGACATTATCCGCCGCCGCAGCCATGGTGCGCCATGAACGCGGGGCCCCAGGCGCATGAAGCCTCACCTGCCATCCGGGGGATGGTCTTTGATATCCAGCCGTTCTCCCTGCACGATGGGCCGGGAATCCGTACCACGGTGTTCCTGAAAGGATGCCCGCTGCACTGTCCCTGGTGCCATAATCCTGAGTCCTGGCAGGCGTCTGGACAGATTGCCTGGACGCCGGAGTTGTGCGTGGGGTGCGCCGCGTGCAGCCGGGTATGCCCCGCTGGCGCCCACCGGATGGACCCGGGCAGGCATGCGTATGACCGGCCGCGCTGCCAGGCCTGCGGTAAATGCGCTGAGGTTTGTCCATCCAGGGCACTGGAGTGGTCCGGCCGGAGACTGTCGGTCGCGCAGGTGATGGAGCGCGTCCTTGTGGATCGCGAGTTTTACGGCGGATCCGGCGGCGGGATGACGGTGTCCGGCGGTGAACCGCTGGCACAGGCGGAATTTACCGCGGCGCTGCTGGATGCCGGCCGCTCGGCTGGAATTCATACGGCCGTGGACACCTCAGGCGCCGGACGGCTGGACGATCTCCGGCGTATGGCCAGCCGGTCGGATCTGGTGCTGTTCGACATCAAGGCCGCGCCGGAAGATTATGAGCGCCTGACCGGTGCCCGCTATGAGCAGGTCGTGGCGGGCCTGCAGGTGATCCGGTCACAGGGCCTTGCGCTCTGGCTGCGGTTGCCCATGATTCCCGGAGTCAATGATTCCCGGAACCATTTTGAAAACATCGCGAAGCTGGCCGATGAGTTCCGGCCGGACCGGATTGAGATGATCCCCTACCATGTGCTGGGGGCAGGCAAGCGGACACGCTTCGGATTGGCGCCAACCCCCATGCCCGATCAGCCCCCGGCGGAACCCGGCCAGATCAAGCAATGGGCCGGATGGTTTCGCGAATTGGGGGTGAATGTGGCCATGCCGGACACGGGCCGCGGGCGCGCAGGCTGAACGGGGGCTCGTTCACCTCGTGGCATCGCATTCAGGTATCCTTCATCCGGAGATTTTCCTCGTCCGGATGAGGTCGCGATAGAAACGGAAACTGTCCTTGGGGATGCGGCGCTGGGTCGGGAAGTCGACGTAGACCAGGCCGAGGCGCTGGCCATAACCCAGGGTCCATTCGAAGTTGTCGAAGAACGACCAGGCGAAGTAGCCGTCCACGCGGTAGCCATCTTGCATGGCCCGGTGCATTTCGCGGATATTCTCGCGGAGGAACCGGATGCGGTCCTCGTCATGCACGCGGCCGTCATGCACGAGCACATCGACGCAGGCGCAGCCGTTTTCGGCGACATGCAGCCGCTTCACCGGATAGTTGTCCCACACGTGCTTGATGCTCCAGTACATGGCGCGCGGCGTGACGACCCACCCCATGCTGGTGCGCGGCGCGTCGAATGCCGGCATGATCTCCCGGTACCCGGCAGGGGTGTCGTCGGCCGCCACGGCAAAGCCGCCGTAGCAGTTGAGGCCGAAGAAATCGAGCGGCGTCGCGATGACGCGCAACTCCTCGTCCGTGATTCGCGGCTCCTCACCCGGCTTCCAGGCATTGGCGGGATAGCGCCCCTTGTAAAGCGGGTCGAAGAGCAGGCTGCTCTTGTCCAGGAAGCAGCGCTCGGCCGCCCGCACATCCCGCGGCTTCTTCTCGTCCGCCGGCATGCGCAGCCAGAAGGCGTGGACGAGGCCGACGTCCACCTTGCGTCGCGCCCGAGCGCGGATGGACTGCACCGCCAGGCCATGCGCCAGATGCACATGGTGCAGCACCTGGTTGTTCACCCGCGGGGAGAGCAACAGCCCGGGCGCGTTCCACCCGCCCTGGTAGCACCCTTCGTAGATGTGCTTGATCTCGTTGAAGGTGATCCAGTCCCGCACGCGGTCCGACAGGCGCTCGGACATCAGCCCCGCGTAATCCGCAAAGGCCTGAACCACGTCCTTGTTGCGCCAGCCGCCCTGGTGGTCGAGCGCCAAGGGCATGTCCCAATGGTGGAGGTTCACGAACGGCCGGATGCCGTTGGCAAGGAAGGTGTCGATGAGGCGATCATAGAAGTCGAGCCCCTTGGGGTTGGGTTTGCCGACTCCCCGGGGAAGCACGCGCGGCCAGGAGATCGACAGGCGGTAGGCCTGCAGCCCGCACTTCGCCATCAGCGCGATGTCGGTCTTGTAGCGGTGGTAGTGGTCGATGGCGATGCGTCCGTCGTCGCCGCCCTTGATCTTGCCGGGGACGCGGCAGAAGACATCCCAGTTCGACGCGCCCTTGCCGTCGGCGCGCCAGGCACCCTCGGTCTGGAAAGCCGAGGCGGCCGCGCCCCAGATGAAGTTCTTCGGAAAACGGCATACGGTCTGGCTCATGTACTCTCCTGTCGGTTAGATCACACCGCGGCTTGCGCTGCCCAGAACCCGGCTGCAGCATGTTCTGCCCCAGCGCGGGCGGCCGCCTCCGAAGATGATCAACCTGATATTGCACGAATATACATTAGATTCGCAATGCTGTCTATTTTCGAATGCGCCTCGAAAGCCTAACTTCTCTCTATTCAAAGAGAAATGGCAAACAGCAAGGAATCCTGCAGATGCGTGAATATACAGTGGATGGCTCGCGTCGGCCCTGTGCTACCGTGCAACACAGGGATCTTAACGAGGTTCTGACCGCAAGCTAGTCCTATCACGGTTTCATTATGGAGAGTCGTATGCGAATTTACCTGCCTTTGGGATGTGTCCTTCTTCTTACGTCAATGGGCGTTGCCCAGCAGTCATCGAACGCGCCAGCCTCCCAGCCGTCCTGGGAAGTCCAGTTCCAGGCGCTCGCGGCTCATGCCAAGGAGATCGAATCCCAGTTGGGCGCTTTTGATAGGTCGAACAATCCGACTATCGCTGACGCGCTTGACAACGTTCGCCTGCGTATCGAGCAAATCCACTCCGTGTCCGCCAAGGTCGCAGACAAACGGGGCAGAGGCAACGGGCCCGCACTCGCTGCGCGCATTCCGGAATTGAAGGCATCGCTGGACTACTACTTTGAGGCGCTCAAGGCTGGCAAGGATCCGCACCGGGGTAAAGCCGGGGGCTTGCGCGCGATGAGGTCCAAGATCGACGGCGAACTGCTTTCCTATGACTTCTGGCTGCCTAATGACTACGACCCCAAGAAGAAGTACCCCCTCGAGGTGCGGCTGCACTCCGGCGGCGGCGTGATTTGGAAAGCCGATACCAGTTGGGGTATTCCGGTCGACCAGGTTGGGCCTTACGCTGCGTTCGCCGGATATGACCGCAAGTGGAGTCTCTGGAAGAACGAGAGCATCATCATCCACCCCTGCGGGCGCGGCCAGAACGATTACTGCTGGATCGGGCACCGGGCCGTGATGGAAGTAATCGAGGATGTCCAGAGGCGGCATTTGGTGGATGATGACCTTATTACGCTTTGTGGCGGCAGCATGGGCGCCGACGGAGCGCTTCGCCTGGGAGCGCTGTACCCCGACACGTTTTCGGCCGTCTACATCCTCTCCGGCGGCATTTACTTTGGCACCACGCTTGCCAAGACTGACTTCGATACTTCAAAGCTGGCCCAGAACTTCGCGAACGTCCCCGTCGCCATGGCCATTGGCGGCAAGGATGGATATATTCCCTACGTGATACCGTTTTACGACGATCTCGCTAAGGCCCAAGCGCAATTCACCAACTTCTATCCGCACCGCAAGTGGATCGATCCGGACAGACGCCATGAGGTTCTTCATCCGGAGTTGATCGAAGAGTCGCGGGTGTGGATGGGCCAGCAGAAGCCCCGCAACAAGTGGCCCAAGCTCGTCAATTACAAGAGCCTAAGCCTGCGTTACGACGGAGCTTATTGGGCCCGGATCGACATGTTCGAAGATGCATCGGAGCCGGCATCCATCCTCGCCGATGCTCGCACGGCCGGTAAAATCGCCGTAACGCCGGGCAACGTGCTTCGGTTCCACCTTGATCTGGACAAGGGCCTCGTGGGTGATTTGAAGCAGATCGAGGTCGCCATTGCCGCTCAGGAGCCCCTGAAGGCGCCCTGCGGCGGGACGGTGTTCTTTGCGAAAGAGAATGATCGCTGGTCGATGTCCGCAAAACGCTACCCCGAGGGATTGGTGAAGAAAAATGGCCTTTCGGGGCGAATCTCCGACGTGTTCATGGAGCACCCGGTGCTGCTGGTGTACCCGACGCACGACGTCGAGCAGGCCGCATCGCAGCTGATAATGGACAACTTCGTGAAGTTCTCCTTCGGCCCTAACGACGGCTGGATCTTCCTCCACCGGGGCTTCGACCGAAAGGCCGATGGCGACATTACGGAGAAGGACATTGCCGACCGCAACCTGGTGATTTTCGGCGACCCAACACAAAACAAGCTTCTGGCGAGGATCATCAAAGATCTGCCTGTTAGCTACGACGCTCAGGGATTCGAGATCGGCGGGAAGAAATACACCGGCGCGGATACCGGTTTGATCATGGTGTACCCCAACCCGCTCAACCCGCGGCGGTATATTCTCTTGGCGCCGAGCATTTTCGCCAAATGCGACGGGGTGTCCGTCTATCAGATGGGTTTTGAGATGTGCAATCTGGGCGACTGGGCCGTGCTCAAGCTCACGCCACACTGGACGGATACGACTTGGGCGGTTCCGCAGGTTGGCGGATACTTCAACTCGTTCTGGCAGCTTCCGGAGCCCTCTATAGGCCGCACGGCGGCCGCGACCTCGCAGGCGAGCCAGGCCACCGCACCTTCACGTGCCCCCTAACCCCAAGCACAACCTGCGCAGACAGGATTGGCTCGTTGCTCGGCCGTAACCTGATGCTGACCTCTTTCAGGACGGCCTTCTTGTCCCTGAAGCTGAAAAAAGCCAGTCTACTACTATTGTTGCCATTTTCTTCTGGCCTGCATTGTTCAAGTGGCAGCCGTCCGGAGCAATCCAATCATCTATATCGCCATCCTTCATCCTCTCGTAAGTCTCTATTACTTCCACGTTATGTTTCTTGCCGAGCGCTCTTATTGAACCGGCAACTTCTCTCTCGAATAAGGGCTGCAGCTTTCCCCAGAAAGGCTGCAAGGCTCCTGTCATGAATACCGGTATTGTTCCCGCTTTCTTAAGACGCGCTGCTATTTCTCCCATGGATCTTCTATGCCGGGCCATGGGTTTCATGTCTTTGCCTCCCTGGGTGCCTAGCAGGTCATTCCCTCCGAAGAACACAAAACAATAATCAGGCTTCTGAGGGAGGACGCACTCCTTCATTTTCTCAACGCCCTGCCAGGCCGTAAAGCCTCCAAAGCCTATATTTGCAACTGACACTTTCTTGTTATATTTCAGGCAGAGCTCTGAAATGATATCAGGATAGCCGGCATTGGCAGCCCAATGCAGGGTGGTCATAAGGGAATCCCCGAGGAAAGCGAGTTTCAATCTGTTCAACGTTCTGATCTTCGCGACCAACTCCGGCTCTTCCATAACCAATTCTTCCGCGATCTGCTTTGGGCCTCTCAGTCCAGATATTTTTTCGCCCCAGCAGTTAATCTTCCGCAGCTGGATATAGAGATATTCCGCGCTATTGTCCAAACCCTTCTGCTTGAACCCCCCAAGCACCATTCTCTTTGCCACATACCGCTGTGTCTCTTCGGTATTCGGAAATCCAAACTCCCGGAACGTGACAGGTATACCGGCTTCACAGCAGAACTTTATCATTACCTGCAGGTCCGTGCCGTCAAGACTGCAGCGCTGAGTAATCTCTATTAGCCTCGCGAAAGGCAGGGTATTTGCCTTTAACGGATCCTTCTTTGAAAACTTTCTTATCCCGTCCTGCAGCGCCTTTGAAACAACATCCATATTCCTGCTCATATACGTTTCCTCCTCTTTACAAAATCGCTTCCCGGTCGGCACAGTCGTTCGCACAGGTATTGTCAACCCAGCACGACTCGTGCCCTGTGGCATTCGCCTGTCCTTATGGCCGACGAGGGAATGGTGTGGCGACCATGAGTTAATGAGACCAAAGGCGGTAAAAAGGGGGTAACAGC
>CAYQJG010000004.1:0-61688 GCA_964417715.1 uncultured Lentisphaerales bacterium
GCATCAATGGGTTGAGCATGCCAGAGCGTGGGAAAGCCGTAGGAACTTCGGACTAGACAGCAAAGTAAGGAAATGATAACTTACTTCTATTTCTGAAAGTGAGGTAATCATATGTTAGCGATTTTATCATCAAAAGGACAAATCACCATTCCTGTTGCCGTCCGTAATCAGTTGCGCTTGAAAACCGGCGATGCGCTTGACTTTATTTTCACAAAAGACGAGAGCGTTGAGCTTGTTCCAGCCCGGACACCGGTTCAGGCCTTAAAAGGAATGATTCAAAAGCCAAAGAGACCTGTCTCGCTGGCGCAAATGGATGCGGCCATCGGCATAGGAGGTGAAAAGTGATTGGGCTCGACACCAACGTTGTCATCCGTTATCTGGTGCAGGACGATTCCGTGCAGACAGCTATTGCGAATCGGATATTCGAGAGCGAGATGACGTCGGCCAACAAAGGGATTATCTGCCCAATCGTACTGTGTGAGATCGTCTGGGTCCTCCTTCGCTCCTACAAACAGAAGCGGCAAAAGGTTCAGGAGGTCATAAGGACTTTGCTTCTGGCCGACAACATTGAAATGCAACATCGCGATTCTGTCTGGAAAGCGCTTCGGGAGTTTGAACAGGGGGCTGCTGACTTCTCGGATTATCTCATCGCCCATATCAATCAGGAGTGCGGTGCGGCATTCACCCTGACTCTTGACCGTTCCGCATCGCAACATCGTTTGTTCCGCACGGCCAAATAGCTGAACATTGAGCCATCGGCATACACCAGCGATCCATGTCTGACAGACAATAGAGGCAAGAAATGAAGCGCAACACGGCCGGCACAGGCTCCGGGGATACGTTCTATATCCTGCGT
Organism: uncultured Lentisphaerales bacterium; assembly: GCA_964417715.1. Classification (GTDB taxonomy): domain Bacteria; phylum Verrucomicrobiota; class Kiritimatiellia; order RFP12; family CAYQJG01; genus CAYQJG01. Next base: position 857 of record CAYQJG010000004.1, read on the forward strand.
TGCGGAAACGATAACCCAACGCTTGATATTTTTTGCATTTATCGGCGTTCTGAGTGGTAGGCCAGGCGGGGCTCGAACCCGCGACTTCCAGATTAGGAATCTGGCGCTCTGTCCTACTGAGCTACTGGCCTGTGTACGCGGGAGATATTAGCGCAAGAGCGGAACGTCTTCCAGCAAGTTGGTGGTGGTCGTGCTCTGGAGCACGCCAGCACGGGGCTGGGCCGCTGCGGGGTCGGTGTTCCGCGCAGCGCCGGCCGCCTCTTTCATGGCGCGTTCACGGGCCTGCTGCGTGAGTTCGGGCGTTTTCTCAGCCAACTTACTCTTGGACCAACCCTCGGTCCACATGCCCTTGGCATCGATGTAGTCACGCCGACGCTTGGCCTCATCCATCAAGTCCTTGCTGTTGTCCAGCACGTAGGGCGTGAGAAACACCAGCAACTCCGAGCGATCTTCACTGCGCGTGCTTGTGCCAAACAGCCAGCCGATGTAGGGCAGGCTGCTGAGAATCGGAATGCCCGACTTGGAGGAACCCTTCTTGCTCCTGACCAGACCACCCAGGATGACGGTTTCGCCGCTCTGCACGGCGATATCGGCGCTCAGTTCACGCGAGGTGATCGACGGCCACGTGGTGCCGTTGATGGTCTGCCCCTCTTCGATCGCCTCCTGGAAGGTCTCCTTCACCGTCAACACGACCATCTTCTTCTCGTTGATACGAGGCGTCACGGTGACCGTCAACCCAACCTCTTTCTGGTCCACATCGTCCACATACTGCCCACCGACGTCGGTGGATGCGCCGGACCATTTTTGGCCCTTGTAGAGGTACTTCAACTCGGTGGCCTTGATCGTGGCTTCCTTGTTGTCCTGTGTCATCAGGATCGGCGACGAGAGCACCTTCGACTTCCCATCCGAGCCCGATGCCTTCACGATCATGTCAACATCCATGCCCGTCAGCGTCAGGAAATAGGAGATTCCCGACGGCGGAACCACGCGGCCGGTAGAGGTCTTGAAGAACTGGTTCTCCGTCGGGCTGGTCATGTCGAGCGGGGCGCTCTTGCCGGCTCCACCCCATGCACCCGAATTTGGCGGCGTCTGAGCCGCACTGTAGCGCTTCAGTGCCTCGTTCTTGAGAGCCAGCTGCTCGGCAGACAACCAGGGCCAGGCGATCGACGTCCGCGGCGACGCATTGACCGTGCGTTGGACCCAGTCGATGCCGGTCTCAGTGCGGTTGTTCAGTGTGACTTCCAGCACGACGGTCTCAATCAGGACCTGCGACAGCATGATGTCCATGCCTTTGACGATGTCCTTGATCGTGACGAGATCGCCGGCGCTGGCCATGATCACGAGCGCGTTGGTGCGCTTGTTCGAAAGGATCTTGATGTTGTCCTTGCTGAGTTCGCCGATCTTGCTCTTGCCGGCCGCAGCGCCCGCGGCACCCTCCGAACTGCGTTCGGCGGCGCGTTCGGTCGCGCGCGCGGCGGCGTCGGCCAGCGACTGCGCCACACCAGGCCGGGCGGCGGCGTCGCCGGTTGCGGGCTTGGCGGCACTGCTGTCGTCCTTGGCCTTGTTGCCGATCAGTTCGTTCAGCATCTTGGCGACGTCTTCGGAGTCGGCATTCTCGAGCCGCATGACCTCGACCACCACGTCGGGCGACGTCTCGACGTCCAACACGTTGATGATGCTCTCGAAGAACTTGATGTTCTCCGGGCCCGTGATGATGATCAGCTTGTTCGTCCGATCATCGGCAATGATCTGGACCTTGCCGCGGATCACGCCGCGCTCAGCGTCGCCGATCAGCGCTTCCAGGATGGCGTTTTCGGCGGCCGGCGTCGCGGAAATGGGCATTCCCGGCGCGCGGATGACACCTGCAACGGGCGACGGCACGGCGGGACGGATGATGCCGGGAGACCCCGTGGGCTTGGCCTGCGGCGCCTCCTTGGACTGCTGCTGCTGCTTCTGCGACTCGGCGACGATCTCCTCGAGGCGCTTCTTGATGTCGGCCGCCTTGGCGTAGCGGATGGGCACGACCTTGACGACCTCGCGTGCGACGAGCGGCTGGTCGACAAACTTGATGATCTCCAGCATGCGGTTGACATTCTCGGGCGTGTCAGTGACCAGGATGCTGTTGGTGCGCTCGAACAGCTGAATCTGACCATCTGCACGTTTGAACCCCTCGAGGGTCTTCTTGGCCTCCTCGATGGTGATGTGCTTGAGCTGGATCATCTGGCTGACCATCCGGCCATTCTCAGGATGGAACCCATCCTTGGGCTCCGTGTACAGCGTCGGGATGGCCCGGTTGACGGCGTCCTTCGTCGGGATCACACGCAGGAACTTCTCGCCATCCGGCAGCAGCGCGATGCCGTTCATGTTGAGCACCTTCTCGATGGCCTGCAGCCACTCGTCGGGTGTCAGCGCGGACTGGCTGCGCAGGGAGATGGCGGCCTTGGGCACATCCGGAGCATACAGCAGCGTACGCCCGGTCCGCTCGGCATAGGCCTGCAGAACCATCTCGGAGGGCGCGGCCTCGAATTTCAGCGCCGGCGCTTTGTTGGTCTCAACCGACACAACCGCGTGGCCGACAGGCGGCACGGCCGGTGCGGTGAACGGCGCGCGCGCGGCGCGCGGCGTAACCGGAATGACCGGGCTGACGCGTGCCGGTGTGGGCGGCACGGCCGGAAGGGCACGGGCGGGCGCGGGAGCAAGCGCAGGTTCGGCGGCCGGCGCAGCGGCCGGCGCCGGGGCTTCAACATCCTGTGCCCGCGCAACCGACAGACTCAGGCTGATGGCCGTCAGCAGCGCCGCGCGGGAGAACACTGATTCATACATGGGGCACCTCATGGCAACTTGGCGTCATTCTTTTCGCGCAGGTAGGCACAGGCCAGCGTGAAGCTGCCGCGCAACATGCCTGGGTTGTTGGGATGCGGACGGACGAACAGCTGGCGCATATCCAGCATGACACCTTCGGCCTGCAGATCGTAGAGGAACTTGACGAGCGCCTCGAGCGAGCCCTCCCACTCCCGGCACTCGATCGTGAACTCATAGACGTCGCCGGCCAGTTTCTCCGCGCCGACCTGACGCTTGCTGATGCTCAGGCCGTTCTTGGATGCCAGCGCATCCATCGTCCCCATCCAGTAGGTGTCGACCTGCTTGTCGGCCGGGAAGAGCGGCATCAGATCCTTGAGTTCGGCATAGCGCGACTCCCAGTCGGCGGCGTTCGCAATCAGCAGGCGCTGCCGGCCAAGCTCGACCGTGCGAGCGGCGTATTCCGCGCGCCGCGCGCGCCACAGTTCCAGTCGCCCTTTGGCCGAAAGCCCCAATGCGCCGAACAGCAGCACGACGATCGTGGCGGCCGCCAGCGCTTTCTCACGCGGTGCGATCGTCATCATGGCGCCCCTCCCGCCTTGAGGCGCACGTCCATCTCGAAACGGTGCTTGCGGCGGCCGCCGTCGAACGACACCGCACCCAGGGTGCACAGGCCAAACGGCGCGTTGTTCTCAAGCCCATCCTTGAATGCGTAGACTTGCGCCGGGTCCAGGGCCTCGCCGGTCAGTTTCACGCTCTCCTGGCGGCGGTAGTTGAGACTCGTGAGATCGACGCCTTGCGGCTGCACGCTGGTGACGGTGCGCAGACTCTCCAGCAGCGAGTTGGAGCGATCCATGTAGGCCCGGATCAGTTTCACGCGGTCCTTCGCGTTTGCCACGCCGCGATAGTCCTCCGCGATGGCCGCCATCTGCCGGCCGCGCCAGGCCCCCAGGTGCCGCCAAACTTCCGGGCCCGCAAACAAGACGCCCGCCAGCACCACCCAGACGGCCAACGCAACGCCCAGCCCCGCCAGGAAGTGTCGGCGCGCCACCGTGCTGGCCGCGCGCTCGCGCCAACAGGCAGGCGTCAGATCCAGACCGGCAACGCCGTCCGCCGCCCGCCACGCCAGTCCCATGGCATCGCGCGGCACCGGCTCGGGCGCCACCTGCCGCACGGCCACGCCGCTGGCTGTGCGGAGCACGTCGGCCACATCGTCCGCCTGATCGGGCGCCACAACGACGATTTCCAGCAGCGGGACAGGACCGGCTTCGATCTCGGCATTCAGCAGGGAGAGCGTAAGTTCGTGCGCGAGGTCGCCGGGTGCGGCCACAGCGCCCAGCCCGCGCACAAACACCGGCACGCCCTGGTCGATGATCGCCAGGTCCCATTCGTTGTCCGAACGCACGAGCAGCACGCGACGTCCATCCGCCGGCTTGAGATCAGCGTGGTCGCGCAAGGCGCGCCACCACCCGAGCAGAGCCGCGTCCACACGCGTCACGGTCGCACCAACCGCAGCCAGCGGCGCTTCCATCGGGGTGAAGACGGCCGACGGCACGGCCGCGGCCAGCACTGTCAGTTCGGTGTCCGTCTCGGCCAGCAGTTCGCTGGACACGGTCAGTTCATCGCCCGCAAAGGGCGAAAGCTTGTCCATCTGCAGCGCCACAACGCCCGCCAGATCCTCGCGGGCCGCCACAGGCAGCTTGAGCACCTTGACCAGCAGACGCGACGTTGGCAACCCCAGAACGATGCCATTGAGGCTGCCGGCGGCCTGACGCGCGGCGGTCAGCGCCGTCGTCAGAATCTCCGCCTCCGCAGGCGGCGGAAGGCTGGCGCCGGCATCCTGGTCAGACGACGGGTCGATCGCCGGAACCGCCAGCGGCCAGGCACCCGAGGCAGCCGTGACCCACGTCTCCCGCGCACGGTCAAGCCGCGCCATCCGGATCCCGGAGGCGCCTACAACCAGTGCTGTTATGCTCCGCAACGCCATATCATTTCCACAAAGTCCGACTTCTGCCTTCGGTCTAGGGCTCCTCGCGCCAGCGCAGGATACGCAGGCCGTCGCCCTTACGTTCCACGATCGCCCAGATCCGCCGCGTGGCCCTTCCCACCTGCCCCACCGATGTAACCCGGAAGAAATTCGAACTCGGTGTCACCCGGTTCTGCACGCTGCCATCGAGGCCGGGCACGCGCCCCATGAAATCGCCCACACTGGTGAACGAACTGTCCTTGGCCGCGCCATCCGCGCCCAGCGTGCCGCGTTCACGCTCTTTGATGATCGCCCGCGCGACCAGTTCGTCGACTCCCGGCAGTGTCATCAGCACCCGCACGTCGGCGGCGTTCACGTTCACCTTGCCGTCGCCATACGTTGTCAACATGTCCTGAATGCCCGAGACCGCGATCTGCTTGTCCTTCGGATCCTCAGGGTTCAGCACGCCGCCAGATAGTATCGCCTCACTAAAACCCTTTACAAGCAGAAGTTCACGCACGGTGTCGATCAGCCCATTGCGCGCCCGGTACGGTTTCTCCAGCGTCCCGTAGTAATCGTCCGTCTCGGCACCGTCTCCGTGTGGGACCCCATCGGTGTCGGTCCAATCCGTAAACGAGTCGATCATCTCCGGCCAGAACTCCTCGGGTACACCTGCCACAAGCAGAATCCGTTCCCAATCGTCGTCCAGCAACTTGTTGACGTTGCGGCGTCCTGGCTCGGGCTCGATATCGATACGGATCGTGCCCTCGCCCAACGGCTCCTGCAAACCCCGGATCGGCCGACCATGAGACAGCATCAGGGCCGGTTGGTACCATCGGTCCGTGGCGGTTGCTTCTGGCGCTTCATTGCCCGTCACAGAGCCCTGCTTGTTGAGCAACATCTGCGCCACAGTGATCCCTGACAGGGCCAGGTACTCGGCCTTACGTCGTTTGCGCGCGAAGGACGCCACCTTCGACTCGAGATGCGCGTCGAAGGCAAAGCTCATGACCAGCAGCCCAAGCAGGGCCACCGTCCAGACCGCCACGATCAGGGCCGACCCTGAACAAGCAGACCGGCCGCGCGCTCTGCTGCCGCGTTGCGTCGGAATGAGACCGGTGGCATGCGCTGAGGGCATCATTTCGGCACCACGGGTTTCGGAACAAAGGGACGGGGTCGCGGCACGCCGCCCCCGCCGCTTCCGCCATTGCCGCCGCCACCTGATCCACCGCCGCCGGTCCCGCCGCCGCCGGTCCCGCCGCCGCCCGTGCCGCCGCCGCTCCTGGTCGCGCTCGAGCCCCCCGTGCCCACGCTCCAGGAGAGTTCAGCCAGCGGCAGTTCAACGATGCGCCGGATGGCGACCGGTTCGCCCCCGGCTTGCGGCGGCGGGAGCAGCAGCGTGAGTTCGACCGCGCGCGGCAAGCGGTTGGTCAGATCCCCTTCCCACGTGTCGAGCCACTGCAACTCCTCATCGGCCGCGTCCATCTGCGGGTCCAGCATGCGGCAGTTCAAGCCCAGAATGCGGGAGGACAGGAACACCGGCTTGACCTCCTCGGGCTTGAAATCCTCAGGTTGGAGGTCAAGCCGCCAGGAGCGAACGGCCAGACCCACCTCGTCCGGATCGCCCTGCTCATCTGCGGCGCGCACCGAGGCTTCGACGCGGTGAGGTGTGCCGGCGTATGGGGCGTCGGCACCCACCAGGGCCGATCCGATCTTCACCCAGCGCAGGACATCGCGCGGTTCGGTCTCCCCGCCGACATCATCCATCTGAAACCCATAGGCCGGTGACACGGTCTTGCCATTATCCGGATAGAAGGCCGAACGCAACCCCATGGCCAACTGCTCCATGGCGAAATCGGCGTGGTTCAGGCTCTCCGACAGTTCCGTGCCCGCACGCCAGCCCTGCACCGCGGCATCAAAACTGAAGTACGCCACGATCGTGATCACCCCGAGGATACTCACGGCGAGCATCAGTTCGATCAGCGTCAGTCCTGTGCGTTTGGCGCGCATCCGTTCGTGTCCGGCCTTCCTCACTTGTGCTCCCAGACGTAGCGCACGACCTCTTCGGACTGCCGTGTGCTACCGGTCCCCTCGCCCCAACTCACGCGTGTCCGCACGATGAACAACTTGTCCTTGTCCTCGTCGGCTTCCTCGTCAACGGTCCGTTCATACTCGTAGCCCCGGTCCCGCAGCGATTCAGGCAGATCCTCATCCAGGGCATCGGGCTCGACCGTCAGATCCTCTTTGACATCCTCGGTGGGTCGAATCGGATGCTTGAGTTCACCCAGTCCAAGCACCCATTCGGCATCGGCATATTCACGCGCGGCCTTCATCACGCCCAGACAACTCATCATCCCGGCCATCAGCGTCGTGATGCCCATTCCCAGGATCAGCGTAGCCAGCAGGACCTCGATCAGCGTGAGGCCCTGCCGGTGATCGCTACATTTTGTCACGTGTCTGGACATCTTGTCGCTTTGGGAAGACTACGCTTCATCAATCTTCGCTGAACCCAGCAGGTCGATCTGGATCTCCAGCGCGGCGCCGGACGCGTCTTCCAGCCGGAAACGATGCGGTCGACAGGTGCCATTGCTACGGAAACGGATGTGCACGGGTTCATCGCTCCCGCCCGACGCCCCCGCACTACCCGCATCAGCCGTGCCGGTTTCGCTGTCCGTGTAGCCCAGGAAGCGCACGTTCACGCGGTCGAAGGCGTGTTGAACATGGATGGCGCCCGCAAAAGCCTGGGACGTGACGACGGCCGCTGCCTGCGTCACCACCGGCGCCGAGACCTCCACGCTGCCGCCGTCCGCGCCGGCACCGAACGCGCTCGGGTCGGGAACGGACAACCGGACCGGGGCCTCCAGTGGACCGGGCACCCCGCCGCGCGCACCCTCCTCGTCGCCCATCTCCCCGCCTCGGTCCTCGGCCGCCTGCGGGGCGGCATCGACACGCATCGTGTTGTTGGTGTCGATCACCAGTTCGACCTCGGCCTGGTGCAGCAACGCCATCGTACGCGCATAGCGCTCGGTCTGCGCGATCGCACGCGCCTCCACCTGCAGGCGGGTCCCGCCTATCCCCGCGCTGAACTGGGGCGCCACGATGGCCGTCAGCACGCCGATGATCACGATCACCAGCAGCAGTTCGATCAACGTGAACGCCCGCAGGCGGGCATGGTAGGTGGCGGGTGCATACATGGGAAATGGGGCTCGCGAACCGGACGCGCTCAGTTCGTAATGTCGTCCTCGGTGCCCATCTTGGCGTCAGGGCCCGCGGAGCGCACCTCATAGTCATCCTTGCCCGACATCTTGTAGGTGAAGGGAATGCCCCAGGAATCGTTGAGCGATCCCTTCTTGAGCAGGGCCTTGCGCTCGTTGATCGGCGAGGTCAGGTCGTCCAGCGACTCGGGATAGCGCCCCACCTGAATCTCATACGTGGTGGCTGCCTGACAGATCGTCGCGATGCTGGCACGCGTCGCAGTGATGCGTGATTCCGTGCCGACGTTGCCCAAGTTCATGATGACCACCGTGGCCAGCACGCCGATGATCGTCACCACAAGCAGCAACTCCACCAGGGTGAAACCGCTCCGGCCACGCCGGTTGTCTTCGTCCGTCCTATGCATGGTTGACTCCTTTGTTCCGTGCGAATTACCTGACACCCAAGCCGCTGGTCACCTTGAACACCGCCTGCAGGATACTGATCGCCACGAAGCCGACGATGATGGCCACCACCACGATCATGATCGGTTCGAGGGCGGTGGTCAGGATCTTGATGTTGCGGTCCAGTTCGTTCTCAAAACGACGGCCGATGTGCTGCAGGGCGCCCGGCATGTCGCCCGTCTGCTCGCCGATCGCCAGCATGTCGGTCATCATGACCGGGAAGACCTTTCCGGCTGCCAGCGGCCCGGAGATGCTCGTGCCGTCGGTGACACGCTCACGGGCATGCGCCAGTTCGCGGCTGATGACGGAATTGCCCGCAGTCTGCTCGCTGATCTTGAGCGCCTGGAGCACATTGACGCCGTTGGACAGCAGGGTGCGCAGCGTGTAGGCAAAATTGGCAAAGACGCCGCTGGCCACGATGCCCTTGACGAGCGGCGTGCGCAGCTTCAGGCCATCCAGCCAGAAGCGTCCCTTGTCCGTCCGGATGTAGCGCCTGAACAGTTCCACGCCGACCGCGACGGCCAGCGCCGCCAGGATACCGTAGTTCTTGAGAAACATGCTGATGCCAATCAGCAGGCGCGTCGAGGCCGGCAGGGCGACGCCCACACCGTCAAACACCTTCTGGAACTGCGGCACGATCTTGACCATCGCGAAGATCACGGTCAGAAAGCCGAAGAACAGCACGATCGCCGGGTAGACCAGCGCCATGGTGATCTTCTCCTTCATGGACTGCGACCGCTCGTAGTGCTCCACCAGGCGCTTCAGCACCTCGGCCTGCGCCCCGCTGGCCTCGCCGGCGCGGATCATGTTGCCGTAGAGCGGCGCAAAGCTCGCCGGGTGCGACGCAATGGCGTCGGAGAACGACTCGCCGCGCACGATGCGATCGCGCAGGTCGGCCGCGATCCGTCCCGCGGCGGAGTCGTCGCCGCCGTGGCTGGCCAGGCAGTTCAGGGCCGCACCCAGGTTCATGCCTGCGGCCAGCAGATCGCTGAGTTCCGTCGAAAAGAGCAGCACTTCGCGCTGGGACATGCGCTCGTGCTTCTTCAGTTTCCACCACTTCTGCCCGGGCACGACGGATGACGGCGCGGCCGACGCCGTTTCGCTCACCGATACGGGCACGAGCCCCTGGCGCTCGAGGGCCGCCATGACCGCCCGCCGGTCGGCAGCATCCAGCCGGCCCTCGGACTTCTGGCCGCTCTTCGCCAGCGCTTTGTAGTTGAATGTCGGCATGACTCGCTAGGCGTTCTCCTCCGTGGCCCGCAGGACCTCCTCCACCGTGGTGATGCCGCGGAAAATCTTGTCCCACCCGTCGTCACGCAGGGTATGCATCCCCTGCTTGATCGCGCATTGCTTGATCTCGCCCGAGGGCCGCCGGTTGATGATCAGCGATTCGACCTCATCCACCACCTGCAGCAACTCAAATATGCCACCGCGCCCACGGTAGCCCGTCCGGGCACAGCGCTCGCAACCAACGGAAGCGTAAACTTGACTAGCAGGCGGCGTGCCAGGCTGGTCCCACAGCGCCAGATCGAGGGGTTCGGTGCGGCGGCAGACCGGACAGAGCTTGCGCACCAGGCGCTGAGCCATAACCGCCGCCACGGCTGATGCCACCAGGAACGGCTCGACGCCCATGTCGATCAAGCGCGCAAACGCGCCGGCCGCGTCGTTCGTATGCAGCGTGCTGAAGACGAGGTGGCCCGTAAGCGAGGCGTTGATGGCGATTTCGGCGGTCTCGGCATCGCGGATTTCGCCGATCATGATGATATCCGGGTCCTGGCGCAGAAACGACCGCAGGATGCGCGCAAACGTCAGGCCGATGTCCTGACGCACCAGCACCTGGTTGATGCCGGCCATCTCGTACTCGATCGGGTCCTCGGCCGTCATAATACGGACGTCGACCTTGTTGATCTCGTGCAGGAAGGCGTATAGCGAGGTCGACTTGCCGGAACCGGTGGGACCGGTCACCAGGACGATGCCATTGGGCCGGTTGATGACCTTGTCGATGATGTGCCGTTCGCGCTCGCCCATGCCGAGTTCGGCCATGCGGACGAAATTCTCGCTCTTCTGGAGCAGGCGCAGGCTGATGCTCTCGCCGTAGACCGTCGGCATGGTCGACACGCGGATATCAATGTCCTGCCCGCCGAGCCGGATGCCGATACGCCCGTCCAGCGGCATGCGCTTCTCGGAGATGTCCATGTTGGCCATGACCTTCAGGCGCGAGAGGATGGCGGACTTCAGCCGGTTGAGTTGCAGCGGCACGTCGACCTTGTGCAGCAACCCGTCGATCCGGTAGCGGATGCGCAACTCCTCTTCCATGGGCTCGAAATGGATGTCGGTTGCGCCCTGACGGTCGGCCTCGGCGATGATCTGGTTCACGAACCGGACGATGGAGACCTCCTGCCCCATGTCACTCAGGTCGTGCTTGGAGATCGTCGCATCCTCGGTGTCGACCTCGTAGCGGCCATCCTCCAGCATCTTCTCGACCGCGTCGGCGCCGACACCGTAGAACTTCTGGGAGGCCTTCTGAATCTCCTCGCGCGGCGCCAGCGTCAGGCGCACCGCGCAGCCGGCCGCAAGACGCAAGCCGTCGGTCATGCCGGTGTTGAACGGATCGGCGGTCGCAACCGTCAGGACGCCGCCCTGCAGGCGGAGCGGCAGGACCCCGTACTGGTAGACGGCGCGGGCGGGCAGTCTCTGGATGGCCTCGTTCTCGGGCTCCAATCCCGCGAGGGTCGTGAACGTCAACCCCACGGTCGGGGCGAGTTTCGCCAGCAGGTCATCCTCACGAACAAGCGCCAGCCGCATGATCGTCGCCACGATCCCTTCGCCACCGGAGCGGTCGGCCGTGACGATCTGCTGGATCTGGGGTTCGGTAAACAGCGCGGTCTTGCGGAGGATCGCGGCGATGGTCGCGTCAGCCGGGTTCGGCATGGTTCAGGCCTTTCGGAAGCGCCCTGCTCACAGGGCGGTCGACACATGCTGGTGGGTGGCAGACTCGCACCGGCTCACTCCGGTATGAAGAGTTCCATCCCCTCCCGCAACTGGTTGGGGTTCGTCATGTTGTTCGCCTTCATGACCGCCTCAACCGTGGTCTTGTAGGCCCGTGCAATCACTGAGAGTGTCTGGCCGCGCTCGACCTTATGCAGCCGCCCGGACTGCGCGCGCGGGGCCGGCGACGGCTGCCGCGAGGTGGACGCCCCCTGGGCGGCCATAATCTTCGCGACGCGCGCGCTCAGATCGTCCACGATCTCCTTGCGCAACTGGTCGCGTTCTGCGCGCAGCGCGGTCACGTCACGGCGCAGCGCGGCCACCTCGGCATTGAGACCGGCCGCGGCGCGCGACTGGCTCTCCATTGCGGCCAGGCTGGCCTCCAACTGGCGCTGGCCCTGTTCGACGGCGTCCAGGCGGGCCCGGTTGCGGGCGGCATCGATGCTGGCCTGGTCCTGCGCCAGGCGCAGACGGGCACCCTCGGTATCGGGTTGCGGGGCGAAAACGGTTCCCTCGAACATGGGACTCTGGCAACCCGTCAGCAGCGCGGCGGCAACGAGAGCCAGGCACGGCGAAACAGCAAGGGCGATGCGTTGGTTCATAGCAGTCCCTACTTTACGCTCCCCCCGCCTTCGGGGCAACGCCAAACAGCCGAAGTACATGAAACGTCCGCGTTTCGATGCACCGCCGCCCAACCGCGTGGACGTCTGCCGCGCCAATCAGCGGTCCCGTAGGTCCCGCTGTACTGTCGGTGCCGCGCGGTACAGCGGGACCTACGGGACCGCTGCGGCTCACGTCACGCGAGCGCCACGTGCACCGAATCGCGGATGCGCCCGTCGTCGTTCGGCGGCCCGTGGTTCGGCGCGCGGACGTCGCGGGGGCACATGGTCTTCGGCGAGCGAGTCGCGGGCAGATGCACGAGTCGGCGGTGGGTGCGCGGTTGGATGGCGGCGGCGAGAGCGGGCACACGGACCTGCACTTGTCCAAAGGAGCGCAGTGGCGGTGTCTACGTTGTGCTGCAATGCGTTTGCCAACCTGGTTAGCAACGCGGGTGATCGTGGACTTGCTGTGCTCGTTGGCGAAGACACGGATACGGATGGAGTATCATTTGCCGTCCAAATGAGAGCTGTAGCGTTTGCAGATGAGGGCAACCTGCCCAAAGAACCATGGCCTGCAACGCTAACACACTTGACACTCTCAGGAAGCATGAAGATTCGGTATTGCCCAGCCTGCGTCAGAAAACTGGATGATCTGGCGGCTTCGGCCCCACAACAGTTCAAAGAACTCATAGCCAGGCACAGCCCGTTCCAGAACGAGTGGGGAGTGCAACCGCCGCCTGCGTCCCCGAATACCGCCGCCCGCAGATAGCGGGCTGAGGCGGCGTCGGGAAGCGCGAGCCGCCCAGGCGAGTCCGCCTGGGCGGCACACCAGAGGGCCGCTACGAGACCTGCCGCGCGACCGTCATCGGATCCTCGGCCGTCACCTGGATCGGCCGCAGCCGAACGGTGAACGCGAAGGGCTGCGCCTTCAGCTCGTATTGCTCCAGGGCCCGCGGACCACAACTGTTGCTGCCCAGCCCGGTCTGTGCGAGGTCGATGTTGAGCGTGACAAAGTCGCGTCTCACCAGGTCGTAGGCGTGGTTGGCCTGGGTCAGATCCTGGGTGGTGTACCAGTGCGCGCTGAAGTCGAACAACCGGTCGGCGGTCACCAGCAGGCCGTTGCCGAAGACATCCGCCTGCGTCATCCACCGCGTCTCCGTTCGGTTGCCGTTCTCCTGCGGAAACACGTAGTTCGTAAACAGCCCGTCGACGTTCGTCGACCAGCGTCCCACGCGCACACCCGACTTGCTGTCGGCGTAACTCTCGCCCGGACCGAGACCGAACCACTGCACACGGTCGAGGCCGGCAGGCAGGCGCAACTGCAAGCCGATGCGCGGCCAGATGCATCGCCAGTCGCCCTGCGGCTGCCCGCTGAACGCGACGGCGATCTCGCCGTTCGGGTGGATGGTGTAGACATACTCGCAGGCCACGCCGGCACTCACGACCGGGCCGCCCAGACGACTGCGCACCGTCACCTTGCGCGCACCCTTGGGCCCCTTGGACGATTCGACCGAGACGATCCGGTGCGCCAGCGCGTGCAACCCGCTGTGGCGCCAGTCCTTCTGGACGCCCCCTCCCCTGCAACCGCCATCGTTATCGGTCGGCGCGCGCCAGAAGTTCGCCAGGGGCCCGCGCACCAGCATCGGCCGGCCGGCCACGTTCCACGATGCGATCGTGCCCGTGAGCTTGTCGAACGTCACGTCGAACTCGTCGCCCGTCAGGCTGATGGCCTCGCGGGTCTCCTCCAATCCGACAGCCGGACACCCCGCCACGCGCGCCGGTGCGACCGGTCGCGCGTCCCGCAGTTTGAACTGGGCAAACGCCACCTCATGCCCGCGCGCCGCCCACGGCGTGTCGTGCTTGAGCGTGAACGCCACGTCCAGTTCGAACTCGCGACCGTCACCCGAGGGCAACGCGAACGGCACGCCGACATCCACGCTGGCGCCCGGCGCCACAAGCGGCAGAACAATCACGCCGTCCTGGACAGGCGTGCGGTCGGCGCACAGCCGCCAGGCGACATCGAAGGCCTCCAGCCCGACGAATTGCTGCCGGTTCATGATGCGCAGGGTCCCCCGCGCCAGATCGACGGCTTCGACGGCCACGGGCTCGAGCACTTTCTTGAGTTCGGTCATGGCCGGCGACGGCGTGCGGTCCGGGAAGATCAGCCCGTCGATGACGAAGTTGCCATCGTTGGGTGTGTCGCCGAAATCGCCGCCGTAGGCGAAGAACGTGTCGGTGGCGGACGCATCGGCGACGCGCGCCAGACCGTCCGGCCCGCGCGTGGCGCGGATGCCATGGTCGATCCACTCCCAAACGAACGCGCCGGCGAAACGCGGCTCGCGGCGGATCACTTCCCAATACTCCTTGAGGCTGCCCGGACCATTGCCCATGGCGTGGGCATACTCGCACAGGATGAACGGCTTCTTGGCATAGCGCGCGTGCAACAGCATGCGCCCCTCCCACACCTTGTGGTCGCCTTCGGCCTTGCAGATCCGCGCGCACTCCTCGGGTGAGGGATACATGCGGCTGTACATGTCGGCGACCTCCATGAAGTAGTCGCCTTCGTAGTGGATCGGGCGCGTCGGATCGATGGCGTTGGCGGCAGCCTTCATCTTGGCATGGTTGCGGCCAATACCGGCCTCATTGCCCAGCGACCAGATCACCACGCTGGCGTGGTTGCGGTCGCGATACACCATGCGCCGCATGCGGTCCACGATGGCCGCTTCCCAGCGCGGGTCATCCAGCGGATTGCCGGTCCAGGACTTGGGGTCGGACATGCAGAAGCCGTGCGTTTCCAGGTCGCACTCGTCAATCAGAAACAGCCCGTACTGGTCGCACAGATCGTACCAGCGCGGATCGTTCGGGTAATGACTGGTGCGCACGGCGTTAATGTTATGGCGCTTCATGAGCAGGATATCCTGCACCATGGCCTCGATCGGCACGGCCCGTCCCTGGTCGGGGTGGTGTTCGTGGCGATTGACGCCCTTGAACAGGACCTTCGTGCCGTTGATGCGGATCTGGCCCTTGGCGATCTCGACCTTGCGGAAGCCGACACGCTGCGGCACCGCCATCAGCAGGTTGCCTTTCGCATCGCGCAGCGCCAGCACGAGCGTGTACAGACAGGGGTCCTCGGCCGACCACTTGTGCGGCGCCGTGATCGCGGCCGACAACGCGACCTGGCATGTCTGCCCGGCCTTCAGGGAAACGGTCTCGGCGAATGCCGCGACGACCGCGCCAACAGCATCGGTCAGTTCGGCTTCCAGTCGGGCCCCCGCAACCGCCGCGCGCGTGGTATTGGCCACGGTCACGTCAACCTTCAGCACGGCGTCACGGCAGGCGCCATCCAGCTCGGTGACGATGCCCAGGTCGGCCACCTGCACCGCCGGCAGGGCCACGAGCGTCACGTCGCGGAAGATGCCGGACAACCACCACATATCCTGGTCTTCCAGGTAGGAACCGGCCGACCACTGGTGGACGCGCACCGCCAGCACGTTGGCGCCCGGCTTCACGCATGCGGAGATGTCGAACTCGTGCGGCAACCGACTGCCCATGCCGCCACCGACGTGGCGGCCGTTTACGTAGGCATCGAAACAGGAGTCGACGCCATCGAAACGCAGGCGAATCTGCATGCCCTTCCAGTCGGCCGGAACAGTGAACGCGCGCCGGTAACTGCCGGTGGGATTCTCGCTCGGGACGAAAGGCGGATCGACCGGGAACGGGTACTGCACGTTGGTGTAGTGCGGCTTGCCGTAACCGTGCATCTGCCAGCAGGACGGCACCGGCAGCACATCCCAATCGGCGTCGCTGAAGTCCACTCCCTCGAACCCTTCGGGCGCCGTCAAGGGCTGGCCGGCGTAGTGGAAGCGCCAGTCGCCATTGAGCGAACGCACAAGGGTCGATTCGCCGGCCAGGCCGCGAACGGCCGCGGAGGCATCGGAAAACGGGATGAACCAGGCGCGCGGCGCAAGGCAGTTGACGTCAAAGCGATCGATGTTTTCCCAGTTGTTCATGCCGTCGTTTCCTTGTTCGTTAGAAGAATCGCTTCACCAACCCAAGAATCCCCTGCTTCCAGGGCACCCGGTGCGACACGCCGGTGGCGTGCCGGAACTTCGCCTCATTGGCCAGATACCACTCGAAATTCCGCACGAGCGCATCCTTGTTTGAATGGCGCGGCTTGAACCCCAGCACGCGTTCGGCCCGCTCGATGCTCACGAACGAATCCTCGCAGGCGGTCTCGTAGACCCACTTGTAGAGCGGCGAAAGGTGCAGGAACTCGAGCAGCCGCAGGGTCCAGATCATCGGCCGAGCGGGGAACCCGAGGATGCGCTTGCCATGGCCCGCGCGGTCCAGCACGGCCTGGTAGTCCTCGCGCATCGTCGTGAACACCTTGGCGCCGATGTTGAAGGTGTCGTTCACCTTCGCCGCATCCAGTGTCAGGCAGAGCCAGATCGCTTCGCACAGGTCCTCAACGTCGAGAAGCTGGTAGCGGTTGCGGCCGTTTCCGATCATCGGGAAGTTGCGTCCGTCGCGCGCCCAGTCGTAGAAGAGCGCAAACACGCCCAACCGTTCGGGGCCGATGAACGACTTGGGGCGCACGATCGGCACGCACAGGCCGGCCGCCCGCGCCTGCGCACACTCTTCCTCGGCCGAGATCTTGGCCTGTCCGTACGGTCCAACCCCCTGCAGGCGGTCGGACTCAAGCAGCGGATGGTGGTCGGGAATGCCGTAGACGGCCGTGGATGAGACGTGCACGAAGCGTTTGACGCCCGCCTGCTGCGCGGCGGCCAACAGGTTGCGCGTACCATTGATGTCGGTCGACAGAATATCGGCTTTGCTGTACAGCGGAAGGGCCGCAGCCGTATGGACGACCCAGGTCACGCCCTGCATGGCCCGCGCAACCGTCGCCGGATCGCGGATGTCGCCGGTCATGACCTGGATCCGGTCACGCTCAGCATAGTCGAACGGCGCCAGATCAAGGGAGCGAATGTCGGTGATTCCCTTGGACAGCAGATGACGGACGAGGTTGATGCCCAGGAACCCGCTTCCGCCAGTGATCAGAACCTTCTCAGGCATGCGAAACCTCCAAACCACAGAACAGGAATACTGGCCGCCAAGAATATCGTGCCGCGTGCCACGCGTAAAGGAAATGCAGCCGTTACGGGGGGGGCGGACCGGGGAGCGCGACGACGCGGCCGGTGAGTTCCAGCCGCAATACCGCCTGCTTGGGATCGTTGGTCTGGATGTAGACCGCCTTCGCCACCTTGCCACTGCGGCCGCGCAGGGTCAGGACGACACGAACCTCGGCCGCGCCCCCGGGCGCCACGGGCTGCGTCGGGACAATCAGCTCGGCGCCGCAGCAGGCGCGCCCGACGCGCAGTTCAAGAGGCGCATCGCCGCGATTCTCAACCCGGAACAGATGCTGGACGACGACGTCGTCGGTCTGCGTGCCGAACGCATGCGCGGGCAAGGCGCACACCGCGACGGGCGCCGCGGCGGAGACGATCACCGATGCCAGCAGGACGACACCTGCCACGGCTGCGCGTCCGAATGCACACGCCATTGACGATACCGGAGAAGACCACATGGGAGTAGCGTACCGTACTTGGGGCCGGGATGACAACGACGCAGGAGGTGGCGTTGACTTTGATCCCCGTTTCTGCCACGCTTCGCCCCCATGACATCGCTGCGTCAGACCGGTTTCGGCATGCTTTCGGCCCGTTCGGGTCGAGGCCGACCAGGGGCTGCCGAGAAGCGCTTTCTTATCAATCAATAGAGATTCCCATGCACCACGTCGGCGTCGACTTCTACCCCGAACACTGGCCGCGCGAGCGTTGGGAGATCTACGCCCGCCAGATGCAGGAGGCCGGCTTCAGCATCGTGCGCCTGGCCGAGTTCGCCTGGGCCTTCATGGAACCGGAGGAGGGCCGCTTCGACTTCAGCCTGTTCGATGACGCCATCGCCGTGCTGCACCGGCATGGCATCAAGGTCATCCTCGGCACGCCGACCGCCATCCCGCCGGCGTGGATGAAACTGAAGTATCCAGAGGTGATGAAGCAGGAGCCGTCAGGCAAGCGTACCCAGTGGGGCGTGCGCAAGGACCAGTGCTTCACCTCCGGCGCCTACCGTCTGCTGTCGGAACGCGTGACCTCGGCAATGGCCGAGCATTTCAAGTTCACGCCCAGCGTCATCGGCTGGCAGACCGACAACGAGTTCGGCACCAACAACTGCGTGTGCGGCTCGTGCCAGGCCGACTTCCGCCAGTGGTTGCGCGCCAGGCACGGCACGCTTGACGCGCTCAACGATCACTGGGGTACGCGCTTCTGGGGCCACCTCTACCGCAGCTGGGAGGATATCTCGTTCCCGGACGGCAACGGCAGCCACAATCCGGGTCATCTGCTCGACTGGCAGCGCTGGTCGTCGGACGCTCAGGTGCGCTTCCAAGCCGACCAGGTGCGGATCCTCAGGCGGGTGTGCCCGCAGCACTTCGTCACCCACAACCTCATGGGGCTGTACCAGGACCTGAACTACTGGGACCTGGCCAAGGACCTCGACTTCGTCAGCTGGGACAACTATCCCGGCTCGTGGGAGCAGCCGTGCGTGCCGTGGTGGAACGGCCTCGCCGCCGACCTCATGCGCGGGCTGAAGCGGAGGAACTTCTGGATCATGGAGCAGACCGCCGGCCCGGCCGGTTGGGGCGAGTTCGGGCGCAATCCGCGTCCGGGCGAGCTGGGCAAGATCGCCTGGCACCAGGTTGCGCACGGTGCCGATGCCACCATCTGGTTCCGCTGGCGCACCTGCACGGTCGGCCGCGAGCAGTACTGGCACGGCCTGCTCGGCCACGATGGCGAACCGCGCCGGCGCTACCGTGAGGCCAGGGATTACGCTGCGGCGATCAAGCGGGTCGAGACGGCGCTGGAAGGCACCACCACGCCGGCACGCATCGCGCTGGTGTGGGACTACGACTCGCTGTGGGCGGTGCGCTGCCAGAAGTCGTTCCCGCAAGCCGACTACGTCGCCAACGCGGTGCGCTGGTACACCGCCTTCCGCAGCCTCGGCCACGACATCGACGTGGTGCAGCCGGGCGCCGACCTCGCCGGCTATGCCGTGGTCATCGCCCCAATGCTGCATGTCCTGCCGGATACGTTCGCGCGCCAACTCGACACCTTCGTGCGCGCCGGCGGCTGCCTGGTCGCCGACGCGCGCACCGGCGTCAAGGACGAACACGACCGCTGCCACGAGCGCTGCCTGCCCGGCCTGCTCGCGCCGACCTTCGGCGTGCGCATCGAGGAGTACGAGAGCATCGTCGCCAATGCGACCTACGCGGTGAATGGCGAGGGTCTCGCCGGAACGTGGAGCGCCCAGCACTACGCCGATTGGATCATCCCCGACGGCGCCGAGGTGCTGGCGCGCTACGTCCCCTGGCACGCCGCGCCCTACGCGGCGGCGACGCGGAACCGCGCCGGCACCGGTTGGGCCTGGTATCTCGGCACGGTGCCCAAGGAGGACACCGTGCATGCCGCCATCGCTGCCGATGTCGCGGCCAAGGCCGGCCTCAAGCCGCGCCTGGTCGTGCCTGCCGGCGTCGAGGTGTCGACGCGCAGCGGCCAGGGCCGCGAGCTGGTCTTCGTCATCAACCACACCGAGGAACCGGTCGCGGTCGCGGTGCCTGCGGGCAAGGCCGAGTTGCTCGGCGGCACGACCACCGGCACGTCGCTGAAACTCGACCGCTTCGGGGTGGCGATCCTGCGTTGGTGAGGTCGGGATTCAGCGCACGCGCAGATGGTAGTTGCCCCACCGGCGTACATGACCGCCGCGCCGGCGCTACAGCTTGGCTTCCTGCATCAAGACCGTGGCGACGCGGGTGGCCGTGTCGTGGCGCCCGAGAGTCGCGCGGATCTCCTCGTACGCCGCAAGCATCTCGTCGCGACCGGCGCCCTGCAGAAGGCGCTGGAGTTCGCTCGCGAGCGCGGGGCCGGTAAACGCGTCCTGCAGGAACTCGGTGACGACTTCACGACCGGCGATGATGTTGATGAGTGAGATGGAGCGAATGCGCAGCAGAAGCCGGTAGATCCACCACGACAGCAGCGATACGCGATACACCATCACCACGGACACATTGCACAGCGAGGCCTCGAGCGTAGCCGTTCCGGCGGCAACCACGGCAACGTCGGCCGCCGACAACACCTCACAGGCCCGCCCGTCGACAATCTCGACCGGCGCATCACCGAAGATTCGGGCCAGGTGCTCCCGGTCGATGGTCGGCGCACACGGCACCAGGATGCGCACCTTCGTGCGCGCAGCCAGCAGGCGGGCGGCATGGGCCATATTGGGGGCGATGCGCGTGACCTCGCCGTGGCGACTGCCAGGCAGCATCGCGACCACACGCTCGTCGGGTCCGATATGAAGCACCTGCCGCGCCTGCTCGCGCGTCGTGCGCACGGCCATCTGCTCGACGGTCGGGTTGCCGACGTATTCGGCGTCAACGCCGAGGGAGCGGTAGTGCGCCACTTCGAACGGGAAGATCACCAGCATGCGTTTGACAAAACGCCGGACGATCTCGGAACGCCTGGGCCGCGTGGCCCAGAGCTTGGGACTGATGAAGTAGACCACCGGAATGCCCGCGCCATGCAGCTTGGCGGCGAGCCGCAAGTTGAAGTCCGGCGCATCGATAAGCAGGGCCGCCTGCGCGTGCTGCTCGCGCGCGACCTTGAAGACGCGCCGCATGATCCCGAGTACGCGCGGCAGCGCGAACAGGACGTCGGTAAACCCCATGAACCCCAAGTCGCGGGCATGGGCCACGAGCGAGACACCGGCCTTGCCGCACTGATCCCCGCCGATCCCGACGAAGCGTGCATCGGGGTGCAGCGCGCGCACGGCTTCGATCACGCGCGCGCCGTGCTGGTCGGCCGACGCCTCACATGCCACGACTAGGAAGGTCACGACGCCACTCGCTACTTCTGCATGTCCGAACCGGTCTTCTCCACGGCGGCGCCGGCTTTCTCGACGACCTCGCCGGTCTTCTCGACCGCCTGTCCGGCGGCATCCTTCGTGGCGGCGGCCGCATCCTTTGCCGCCGCGGACGTCTTCTCCGCCGCCCGGTCCAGTGCCGCGCCAGTTTCCTCCATGTTCCTCCGGCCACAACCGGCCATCACGACAAGACCGGCTGCGGCCAGGCCACCCAACACGCGTGTGATATTGATTCTCATTGATCTTCCTCCCATGACTGACAGTACACCCGCATCGTTATTATGCGCACCGGGCTGATTATCCGACATGGGGTATAACCCTACCCTACCGGGTATGGAACCACGCGCTCAGGGTCTTGGGTTCAGGGTCTCGGGGTTCAGGTCAGAGGCGTCGTGCCCGCCAAACCGCAGATTGACGAATGTCGAACCGCAGAACGCCGAAGTGCCTCCGGTCGATGCCGATGGCCACTTCGACATTCGAAAATCGACATTCGTCAATTTGCGGTTCCAACTTCTGGCCGCAGGCCAGCGGCGGGACTGAGAAGGAAGCTCCCGGATACGTTGGCTTGCCATCGCCGACCCGGGTGTGGCAGACTAAATGACAGCTTGCCTTCCATCTGACTCCTCACTCCGGACCCATCGAGACCATGCTCTTCAGCCGACCCAAAGTCGTCACCCGACCGCGCGACAAACACTGCATTTCGCGCCAAAACATCGACCCCGACGCACTGCGCGTCCTCTACCGCCTCTCGGGCGCTGGCTACATCTCCTACCTTGTCGGCGGCAGCGTGCGAGACCTGCTGCTCGGAAGGACGCCGAAGGACTTCGATATCAGCACCGACGCCCACCCCAACGTGGTCCGGCGGCTCTTCCGCAACTGCTTTCTGGTCGGCCGCCGGTTTCGCCTGGCGCACGTCGTCTTCGGCCGCAAGGTGATTGAGACCAGCACATTCCGCAAGCCGCCCGAGAGCGATGACCCGCCGGACGGCCGAGGCGAACTGTACCAGCACGAGGATAACACATTCGGCACCCCCGAGGAAGATGCGCGTCGCCGCGACTTCACGGTCAACGGCCTCTTCTACGACATCAAGACGTTCAGCGTGATCGACTACGTCGGCGGATTGCGTGATCTCGAAAGCAAGACCCTGCGCTGTATCGGCGATCCCAACGTGCGGTTCCGCGAGGACCCGGTTCGCATGCTGCGCGCCGTCCGATTCGCAGCGCGTCTCGGATTCCGGATCGACTGGTCGAGCCGGCGCGCCATACGCAGGCACGCGCCTGAAATCAAGAAAGCCTCGGCGCCGCGCCTGGTCGACGAGATCATGAAGCTGTTCACCTACCGGTCATCCGAAGCCGCCTTCCGGCTGCTCTGGGATTTTGGCCTGCTCAGCGTGCTGCTGCCCGACGTCCACGCTTTCGTGGAAGCCAACGGCGGCAGTCGTTCCCCCCTGTGGAAATACCTGAAGGCGCTCGATGGCGATCCCGTGGGCGCCGATGCGTCGAATGGCCTGCGCCTGGCGGTGCTGTACTACCCGCTCTACCTGCGCGAAGTCGAGCGTGAAGGCGCGCATGGGCGGGCTGTGAACCGCCTGCATGCCGCGCGGCGGACGCTTGAGCCGATCGCACGCGAGCTGCAGTTGCCCAAGGCGGGAGTGTTTGCCGCAACCGCACTCATGGACCTGATGCGCCGCTTCGAGGAAGGGTCCAAGCCCGGCCGCCGGATGCGTTTCCTCGAACACGACATTTTCCCGGAAGCGCTCGCGCTGCGCCGCATCTCGCTCGCGGCCGTGGGCCACGATCCCTCGTCGCTCAAGGAATGGGAAGATCTGGCTGGGCAGTACCAGCCGCGCACACGGCAGGAAGACGGCCAATCGCCCGAGGACGTCGTGACCGATGACGACGGATCGTCTCGTACACCTGCCACGGGCGACACGCCTGAAGATGGCACTGATCGCTCCCTCCCTGGCGAGGGCGGCGGTCCGCGCCGGAGGCGGAGACGCCCGCGCCGGAGGCACAGCGGCGACCGGACTCAGAACACGGCCGGCGATGCACCTGCCGCGCCACCTGCGAGCGAACGCCCGTCCGACGCCGGCTAGAAGCGGTGTCAGCCCGCGCATCGCGGGCCAACGGCCACGCACTCGATCTCGACGCGCGCATCCTTCGGCAGACGCGCCGCCTGAACGCAGGCGCGAGCCGGCTTGTGTCCGCCAAAGGCAGCCTCGTAGATGGCGTTGACAGCGGCGAAGTCGCCCATGTCGGCCAGGAATACCGTCGTCTTGACAACGTCGCGCAGGCTGCTGCCGGCGGCAATCAGGACGGCTGACAGGTTGGCGAGCGCCTGTCGCGCCTGGGCCGCCGCGTCGGGCGCCGCCATCTGACCGGTCACTGGATCAAGCCCAAGCTGTCCCGAACAGAACACGAACCCGCCGGCCGAGATGGCCTGGCTATAGGGACCGATGGCGGCGGGCGCGTGTTCGGTGGCAATCACGTTCATCGGCTCTCCCCTCCTGGCTTGCCTGCCGCAAAGACTTTGCCTGCCGCAGAGACTTTGCATGCCGCAAATAACGCGTCCGGCAGGCCATCCTGCTCGGCGCCCCAGGCAGGCGCATGACTGAACCAGTCTTTCACGGACCGACGGTACTCGTCAACCGTCGCGCAGAGCTGAATCCGCCGCAGCAGCAGCCGGCCCCCGTGCAGACTGGGGCCAAGGTAGCCCCAGAGCTCCTTGAAGCGGCCCATGACCTGCCGGTCGCCATGCAACTCCACAACTGACGCCGCCAGCAGGTCGTCGAGGAAAGCCTGCAGCCTGAGGATGTCGCGCGACACGGTTCGGCCGCGGAGAATCTCCGCCAGAAACGGGTCAGCCGCCAGCCCGCGCCCGATCATCCAGCGTGAAACCTGCGGGAACGCCTGTCGCAGCCGGGCCAGGTCATGGGCACTGCGAATGTCGCCATTGTAGACGACCGGATGCCGGCAAAGCGCCAGGCACTGGCCAAAGCGGGCGAGGTCAACATGGCCCTCGTACATCTGCCGCGCCGTGCGGGCATGGATCGTCACCTCGCGCAACGGGTGGGCGTTGATGACCGCCATGCGCGCCGCCAGCAGTTCGGGGTCGTCGACACCGAGTCGCACCTTGACGGAGAAGCCGCCAGGAAGGCTCTCACAACCGGCCTCCAGCATGCGGGCAAAGGCATCCGCCTGGCGCATCAGCCCACATCCACGGCCGCGGCGAACCACCATCGGCCAGGGACAGCCGGCGTTGAGGTCAACCTGTTCGTAACCCAGCGCGCGCATGGCCGCGAGCATGGTCCGCAGCTGCGCGGGATCCTTGCCGATGACCTGGGGCACCAGCCGCATCGCCGTGTTCCCGTCGGGCGACAGTTCCGTCAGCAGCGCAGGTTTGATGCGGTCGCCGGCAACCGTCGGAATGAACGGCGCCACGGAGCGGTCAACGCCCCCGAAGTGCCGGGCGAACGTCGCGCGGAATGCGCGCCCGGTCACGCCGCGCAGAGGCGCCAGGCAGAGGTCATCGTTCAGGTGTTTCGACATCGGCAGTTCTCCCCCCGCAATCCGCCTGCACCCGTCCGGCGGGCGCATCCGCGATTCGGTGCACGTCACGCTCGCGTGACGTGAGCCGCAGCGGTCCCGTAGGTCCCGCTGTACCGCACGGCACCGATAGTACAGCGGGACCTACGGGACCGCTGATTGGCGCGGCAGACGTCCACGCGGTTGGACGGCGGTGCACCGAATCGCCGATGCGCCCGCCGGACCGCTGCCCTGTTGACGCCAGCGCGCAGGCGGTCTACGCTATGGCCTCTGTGAACACCCGCACGCCACGCATCAACGACCGGGTCGCCGACCGCGACTTCAAATACTACATCTTTGACTGGGATGACAACATCCTGCATATGCCGACCCGCATCCACCTCGAGAAACGGCAGGCGGACGGGACGTGGGCGCCCCACCTTGTTTCCACCTCGGTTTTCAGCGTGATCCGCAGCGACACGACGCTCTATCGCCCACCCGATGACCAGTGGGCCAAGGCCTTCGTCGAATTCCAGGACTACGCCGACGAGAATGAGAGTTCCTTCCTGCGCGACACGCGTCTGGCGGTCGAGCGCGTCATCGCCGGGCAGGAGCCGCCGGCGCCCAGTTTCGAAACCTTCCGGCGCACGCTGGTCGAGGGCCGGCTCTTTGCAATCGTCACCGCCCGGGGGCATGCCTCCTCCACCCTGCGCAAGGGCGTGCAGCTGTTCATCGACTTGGTGCTGACGCCCCCCGAGCGCGAGGAGATGCTGGCCAACCTGCGCGGCTACCGCGTCTGCTTCGACGGCGCCACGCGACTGGGCACGAATGAAGAGGAGCTCGCCTATTACCTCGGGGTCAACCGTTACCACGCCGTGACATCGCCAGCGTTCTCGCGGCAGCTGGCCGATGAGGCTCCCGGGCCCGTGACTTCCGAGGAGCGCAAGCAGTTCGCCATCCGCGACTTTGTCGAACACGTCCTGCGCATTCTGGCCAAACGCGGCGGCGGTCTGAGCCGGCCGATCAGTGTGGGCTTCTCGGATGACGACCCGGCCAACGTGGCGGCCGTCGAGGCCTACATCCAGCGCGAACTCGCACAGCACTTTCCGGGCGTCAAATTCTGTGTCTACGACACCTCCGACCCCGCGCTCGAAAAGGGCCGCAAGGTGGTGGTATCGGGGCAACTGGACCTGGGCTTCTAGCGTCTCAGCCCGGCTGGCGTGCATCGATCGCCTGGTAGTCGCGGTGCTCCTCGACCGCCTTGAACGCCGGCCGCACGATGGGACCGCCGTTGACGATCTCCTCCAGCCGGTGGGCGCACCAGCCCACCACGCGTGAGATCGCGAAGATCGGCGTGAACAGATCGACCGGAATGTTCAGCGAGTCGTACACGAACCCCGAGTAGAAATCGACGTTGGCGGAAAGCTCGCGGGGCTTGGCGCGACCCTTGTTGAAGACGCCGGGTCCGATCCGCTCGATCAGTTCGTAGAGTCTGAGTTCGTCCTCGCGCCCCTTGGCGACTGCCAGGTCGCGCGCCTTGACGCGCAGCATCTCGGTCCGCGGATCGGAGAGCGTGTAGACTGCGTGGCCGAGTCCATAGATCAGGCCCGTGCCATCGCCGGCCTTCTTGGACAGGATCTTCTGGAGGTAGTCGGCGACCTCGCCCTCGTCGTCCCATTTCTTCACGTTCTGCTTGATCTCTTCCATCATGCGCATCACGCGCAGGTTCGCGCCGCCGTGGCGGGGTCCCTTCAGCGAGAGTGTGGCCGCCGCGATCGCCGAATACGTGTCGGTGAAGGCCGAAGTGACCACGCGCGCCGTGAAGGCCGAGTTGTTGCCGCCGCCGTGCTCGGCATGCAGCACCAGGCAGAGGTCGAGCAGTTCGGCCTCCAGTTTGCTGTAGGTGCCATCCTCGCGCGCCAGCATCAGGAAGTTCTCGGCGGTGCTCTTGCCGGCCTCGGGATGCCGGAGGAACAGGCTGCGACCCATGTGGTAGTGCGCCTTGGCCTGGTAGGCATAGGCGGCAATCACGGGGAAGCGCGCGATCAGCTCGATGCTCTGGCGCAGGATGTTGGAGAGCGAGATGTCATCGGGCGTCGGGTCGTAGGTATAGGCCGTCAGCGTCGCGCGCGCGATGCTGTTCATCACGTCCTTGCCCGGCGAGCGGATGATGGCGCCCTCCTTGAAGCCGTCCGGCAGGCGGCGATTGACGTCGAGCAACCCGGTCCAGCGCGCCAGTTGGTCGGCATTCGGCAGTTGCCCGAACAGCAGCAGGTAAGCGCACTCCTCAAACCCGAAACGCCCCTCGGCCTGGCAGCCCTGGACCAACTGCATCACGTTGATGCCGCGGTAGAAGAGCTGCCCTTGCACGGGCACCTTCTCGCTCTCGGAGATGATGTAGCCATGGACGCTGCCGATGCGCGTCAGCCCGACGAGCACACCCGTCCCATCCGCGTTGCGCAGGCCGCGCTTCACGTTGTATTTCTCGAAGAGCTGCGGATCGATGATGCCGTTGGCGCGGATCTGGTCCACATACCCGCGCAACACGCCCTCGTCCAGAGTCGGGTTCGACTTGCTGTCCATAATCAGACTCCCGCACATAACCGGCGTGCACTCGGCCGCTGGTAGGCGCGTACCTTAGCCGCGCCGGTCGGCGGAGTCAAGGAAGTCCGTTCAGGGACAGCCGGTTTCGGCTTGCACTTGCACCCCGACGCGCCTATAGAGTTCTGTGTCACACGCATTCCCCCGCGCGCCATGCCCAACTCCTTTGTCCATCTTCACGTTCACACCAAGTACAGCCTGCTCGACGGGGCCTGCCACATCGATCCGCTGTGCAAGCGCGCCGTCGAACTGGGCATGCCGGCGCTGGCCATGACCGATCACGGGGTCATGTACGGCATGGTCGAGTTCGTCAAGACCTGCAAGGCGAACAACATCAAGCCCATCATCGGGTGCGAAGTCTACATCAACGCCAGAACGAACCGGCGGGAACGCGATCCGCACACCCCCTATTTTCACCTGGTGCTGCTCGCCGAAACCGATGAGGGCTACCGTAACCTGTCCCGGCTTAACTCCTGTGCCCAACTTGAGGGATTCTATTATAAGCCGCGCATTGACAAGGAGTTGCTACGCCGATATAGCAAAGGCCTGATCGGCCTGGCGGCCTGTCTGCAGGGCGAGGTCAACGCGCTGCTGGTGAGCGGGAACCTGGACGCGGCCGAAGCCGTGGCCCGCGAGTACGAGGAGATCCTCGGCAAGGGCAACTTCTTCCTGGAGATGCAGGACCACGGCATCGCCGACCAGAAGCGCGCCAACCAGGGCACACGCGAACTCGCCCGCCGCACCGGCATAGGCACCGTCATCACCAACGACGTGCACTACCTGCACCAGCGTCACGCCGAGGCGCACGAGGTGATGCTGGCCATCCAGACGTCGACGGTCATGAGCGATCCCAAGCGCATGCGCTACGAGGGCAACCAGTTCTATTTCAAATCGCGCGCGGAACTGGAACGGATTTTCCCTGACGATCAAACCGCGCTGGACGCCACCCTTGACATCGCGGCGCGCTGCCAGGCCACCATTGAATTCGGCAAGCTCCACTTCCCCACATTCGAGGTGCCCAAGCCGCTCACGAACAAGGACTACCTGATTCAGCTCGGACATGAGGGCATGCGTCGCCACTACGGCATCGCGGACTGCGCCCACCCCGCCGACGACCATGAGCGCATGCTGATGGCGCGCTTCGACCATGAGGTCCGGATCATCGGTGAAACCAAGTTCATCGACTACTTCCTGGTGGTTTCGGATTTCATTCGCTACGCCAAATCATGCGCGATCCCCGTCGGCCCCGGCCGCGGCTCGGGTGCCGGCAGCGTGCTGGCCTACGCCCTGGGAATCACTGACATCGACCCGATCCGGTTCAACCTCATCTTCGAGCGTTTCCTGAACCCCGAGCGTGTCTCCCCTCCCGACTTCGATATCGACTTCTGCCAGACCCGCCGGGGCGAGGTCATCGAGTACGTCAAGCAGAAGTATGGCACCGACCGCGTCGCCCAGATCGTCACCTTCGGACAGCTCGGCGCCAAGACGGTGATCCGCGACATCGCGCGCGTGCTCGAGATCCCGCTCTCGAAGGCCAATGAACTGGCCAAGCTGATTCCCGACGACCCGAAGATCACGCTCGCGAAGGCGCGGGAAGTCAACCCGGCGTTCGGCGCGGCCTGCGCCATCGACCCCGACCTGCGGCGGATCCTTCCCTACGCCGAGGTCATTGAGGGCCTCTACCGCAACGCCGGTGTGCACGCCGCCGGCGTGGTGATCGGCGACGGGCCCCTGATCGACATTGTGCCGCTGACCCGCGACAAGGATGGCGCGGCCGTCACCCAGTACGCCAAGGAGCCGATCGAGGAGTGCGGCCTGCTGAAGATGGACTTCCTCGGCCTCAAGACGCTCACGGTGCTTGACGAGGCCGTTAAACTCGTGAAGGCCTGCCGCGGCGTGGACATCGACCTGAATGCGCTCACCCTCGACGACCCCAAGACGTACGAGCTGTTCAACCGGGCCGACACCGTGGGCGTCTTCCAGCTTGAGTCGAGCGGCATGCGGCAACTCATCCGGGCCATCGGCGTCAACAACATCGAGGATCTCTTCGCGGTCATCGCCCTCTACCGTCCCGGTCCGATGGAGATGCTGCCGAGTTACACGGCCCGCAAGACCGGCAAGGAACGCGTCGAATACGACCACCCCCTGCTCGAGCCGCTGCTCAAGGACACCTACGGCGTCATGGTGTACCAGGAGCAGGTGCAGCAGGCTGCCAACGTGCTGGCCGGTTACTCGCTGGGCCAGGCCGACCTGCTGCGCCGCGCCATGGGCAAGAAGAAGGCCGAGAGCATGGCCAAGGAACGCAGCCACTTCGTCGCCGGCTGCGCCAAGGTGAACGGCATTCCGCAGGCGCTGGCGGAGAAGATCTTCGATCACATCGCCGCGTTCGCGGGGTACGGCTTCAACAAGGCTCATACAGCCGCCTACGGCATCGTCTCGTACCAGACGGCCTACATGAAGGCCCACTATCCGGCCGAGTTCATGTGCGCCCAGATCTCGTCGGAGATCGGCAACTTCGACAAGCTTCCCGGTTTTGTCAGCGAGACCGAGACCATGGGGCTGCCCATCCTGCCGCCGGACGTGAACCACAGCCAGTCGCGTTTCGTGCCGGAGGCGAAGGGCATCCGCTACGGGCTGGCCGGGGTCAAGAATGTGGGTGAAGGCGCCGCCGAGGCAATCATCGCCGAACGCACGGCCAATGGTCCGTACCTGGGCTTGGTGAATTTCTGTCAGCGCGTGGACCAGCAGGCCGTGAACAAGCGCGTGCTGGAGGCGCTGATCCGCTGCGGCGCCATGGACGCATTCGGCATGCACCGCGGACGCCTGCTCGCGGCAATCGATTTCGCGATGGCGCGCGCCGCCGAGAAAGCCCACGACAAAGCCAGCGGCCAGGGCAGCCTGTTCGACCTGCTGGGGGCCTCCGCCGCAGCCGGCGAGGCAACCGGCGAGGACCTCCCGGAGGCGCCGCGTCTGCCCGACAAGGAGTGCCTGGCGGCCGAACGCGAACTGCTGGGCATCTACATCACCGGGCACCCGCTTGATCGCTTCCGCCGCATCGTCAAGGA
This sequence comes from uncultured Lentisphaerales bacterium, assembly GCA_964417715.1. GTDB lineage: Bacteria > Verrucomicrobiota > Kiritimatiellia > RFP12 > CAYQJG01 > CAYQJG01. The sequence continues at coordinate 31,019 of CAYQJG010000004.1, forward strand.
CTTCCAGACGTTCTCGCTGGCCCATCTCGAAAATCTGGAGGACGGCCACGAGGGGCGGATCGCCGGCCTCGCCTCGCAGGTGCAGCGGCGCATCAGCAAGCAATCGAAGGAACCGTGGGCCATCATCGTGCTGGATGACGGCGAGAACGTGATCGACGCGCTCGTCTTTCCGGAAGCGTTCAAGACCTTTGAGGGCGCCTGCCAGGCCGACCAGCCGGTGCTGCTCTGCGGGACGGTCTCCAAACGCGATGGCGACCCCAAGCTGATCGTGCGCGAAGTCTACCCGCTGACCGAAGTGCCGCGCCAGTTCGCCGAACGCGTGCTGGTGCGGCTCCCGGCGGGCGCGTCGCAGCTGGATCAGGTTCAGGCGCTGCACGGTCTCGTGGCGCGTTTCCCCGGCCGAGTACCGTTGCTGCTCTGCCTGCTGCAACCGGGCGGCAAGCGGATCATGATCGCGCCCGGCAGCGGACAGACGATCGACCCGACGCCCGAGTTTCTGGCGGAAATCGAGGCTCTGCTCGGCGCCAAAGCCCTGCAGTTCATGGCCAAGCCGGATATCTACCGTCAGCCGCGGACCAACCGCCGCGGCCGGGGAGCCTACGGACGGCCGGAGGGCGGACGTTGAAACCCATCCTACCCATTGCCACGACCCAAACCCCCGACGGTCGCTGCCTGGCGCTTTGCCGGCATGATCGCGATTATTCGATCACGGTCGACCGGCAGGAACTGATGTCCAGCCGGGCCAACGAATCCGAGCGCGCCCTTGCCCGCCTGGGGTGCGAGCGCATTGCCGCCCGCCAGGACCCCACCGTGCTGATCGGCGGGCTGGGCATGGGCTTTACGCTGCGCGAGACACTTGACCTGCTGCAGCCGCGCGCCAAGGTCGTCGTTGCTGAACTGCTTCCCGAAGTCGTGCGCTGGAACCGGGAAATCCTGGGAGAGCTGACCGGCCACCCGCTGCGCGATCCGCGCGTCACGGTGCGTGTCGGCGATGTGATCGAACTGGTCCGCAAGGCGAAACACGCCTTCGACGCGATCCTGCTGGACATCGACAATGGACCGGGCGCGGTGACCTCGGCCGGCAACGACTGGCTGTATGGCCGGACCGGCATCCAGGCCTGCCTGCAGGCGCTGCACGCCAAGGGGTGCCTCTCAATCTGGTCGGCAACGGTCGACCCACAGTTTGAGCGCCGACTTCGGCAGGAGGGCCTGCACGTGGAACGGCACGGCGTGCCGGCCTACAAGGGCGGCAAATCGGGCGCGCGTCAGATCTGGGTGGCCTCGCTCGATCCCCGTTCGCTGCAGCCGCCCAACGTCGATCTCCTGCGTCGCCCCGCCGGCGGCATTCAACGCGGAACCTGATGCCCGCCCGTTCCCAGCGTCTGAACACGTTCTGCGCCCCGGGCGAAATCCCTGCCCTTCTCGAGAAACGCACACACGACAGCGCGATGCCGCCGACGCGGCGTTCCTCACGTCCGCGGCATCCGCACCAGCACGGAAGTGCCCTGCCCCGGCGCGCTGCTGATGGCCACCGTGCCCTGAAATCCGGCGGCACGTTCGCGCATGTTGAGCATCCCGAGCGCCTTCGCCCCAGACCGTGACTCCGGGATGAAGCCCCGGCCGTTGTCCCGGATCTCAAGTGCCAGTGTGCCTCCATCGAGTCGCAACGTGACCTCGACACGCGTCGCCTGCGCATGGCGAACCACATTGGTGAGCGCCTCCTGCACGATCCGGAACAGCGCCAAGGCGCGGTCACGGCCCAGGTCAATGTCATCCGCAGGAAGCAACACGGTGCAGATCAGGCCCGTGCGTTTGCCGCACTCCTCCACCTGCCACTCGATCGCGGCGATCAACCCCAGGTCGTCCAGGATGCCCGGCCGCAAGGCGGCGCAGACGGTCTGGGTCATCTCGGTCAAACGCTCGGTCAGCGGCACCATGGCCACGATCCGGTCATGCAGCCGCGGCGCATCGATGGCCTGCCCCGGCTGCGTGTGCCGGTCCAGCCAACCCAGGTCAATCTGCAGCGCGGTCAGGTTCTGCCCGAACTCATCGTGCAGTTCGCGGGCGAGGAGCGCGCGCTCCTCCTCGCGCACGACCTGCAGGTGCCCCGCCAGCGCATGCAACTCCGCGGCAGTCTGGTTCAGCTCGGCGGTCCGCACTTTGACGTCGCGCTCCAGGTTCTCCTGGTACCGCTCGTGCTCGCCCAGCAGCGCGGCATACTCGGTCTCACGCCTCTTCGCGGCAGCGGCCTCGGCGACGACATCCAGGACGTCCCGGCGGCTGAACGGCCTCACCAGGTAGTCGAATATGCGCAGCCGGATCGCCTGGCTGGCGGAATCGAAGTTGGGGTCGGCTGTAATGAGGATGCTTCGCACGTCCGGCTGCCGCTCGCGAATGTACCGGGCCACGTCCAGACCGCTGCTTGCGCCCAGGAGGATGTCCAGCAGCGCCACGTCCAGCGGCTGCCGATCCACCCACCCCCTGGCCTCCTCGGCATCGGCAGCCGCGAACACCACGTGCCCGGCGTCTTCGAGAAAGGATGCGAGCGTCGCCCTGAGGCTCTTCTCGTCGTCAACCAGCAAGACTGTCGCCATGGCGATCCCTTCGGCAAACCGGGCCCACGGATGAAGGCGGACGGGACAGTAGTCTATACGCCGGTCGGGCAGAATACCACGATCAATCCAGCCCCCCCACACGCACGGTGTGCAAGTGTGGCTGGTGGAAAGGCGCGAGGCTATCTGGCCCGACGCTGAGCGACTCCTGACTGGTGGGTGGGTTGGCCTCGGGAACACAAGAGGCACAAGCGGGAAGACACAAAAGGCACAAGGAATGCCGGCTACATTGGCCTGTAACGACACATCAACCGTTCGTCCATGCCTCTCTCTTGTGCCTCGCGCGCCAGGTCCCGCAGATTGGCGAGTGTATACGCCGCATGGGCGTGATGCTACAATCCCTGCCACGTCGAGGTGAAAGTGCAGACCGCTAAAGCGCGCATACACATCCTGCTAGCCGATGACCACGCCGTGCTGCGGAGTGGACTGAAGTTCATCCTGGCGGAGGCCTACGCTGACGCGGTGTTCGGGGAGGCTGGCGACTGCCGCGAAGCTCTGCAGGCTGCGCTCACGCAGCCGTGGGATCTCGTCATTCTCGACCTGTCCATGCCTGGACGCGGCGGGTTGGACGTGCTGAAGGAGATCAAGGCCCAACGCCCGACGATCCCGGTGCTGGTGTTGAGCATGTTCGCAGAGAAGCAGTTCGCCGTCCGGGCGCTTCGGGCCGGCGCCGCCGGCTACCTGACCAAGGCCAGCGCAAGCACCGAACTGCACAAGGCCGCCGAACGCATCCTCGCCGGCGGACGCTATGTCAGTGCCGTGCTGGCCGAACAGCTGGCGTCAGAACTGGGCAACACGGGCGCTGGCATCCTGCACGAACGGCTGTCCGATCGCGAGTTTGAGATCCTGCGGCAGATCGCCAGTGGAAAGACCGTGAAGGAGATCGCCGTTGACCTCTCCCTCAGCGGCAACACCATCAGCACCTTCCGTGCACGCATCCTCGAGAAAATGCAGATGCGTACAAATGCCGAGCTGACACACTACGCCATCAGCAACAAGCTGGTCGAGTGAGTCGGCGCGTGGCACACCACGCGCCACAGACGGTCCAGCCGCCACCCGTCCTGCTAGGCGTGTCTCCCGCGCCCGTGTAGTGCAAACGGTGACACGCCAATCACGAACGCACGCGACATCCTGCATCGCCCTCTTCGCCTATTGTTATCGATGTTACGGGGTGTTCCGCAGGGAGGCACCTGCGATGAAGGCGACAGCAGGGAGAGAAGAATGCGTGCACGCAGAACAAGAACCGGCCGTGGTTGCGCAATCGCGGCGGGACTGTGCTTCGGGTTGTCGGTCATCCACGCAGAAGCAGCCGATTCGGGAGTGTGGAACACCGAACTCAACACGGTCACCTACTCTGTCCTGGTGGACCCTGTCGAGTTGGGGCCCGAGTACAGGACCTCAACACAGGTCGACCTGAGCCAGTTCAACGCCGCCGTCGCCGCCACCCAGGACGGCGGCAACGCGAGCCAGTATTCGCTGACCAAGGTTGTCCTCGGCCTGGACAGCACGGTCTACGGGTCCTTCACGTTCCAGAACAACGGCGTCGCGACGGTACACCCATACTACGACTATGCGGGATACAGCAGGCTCGAGTACGGGTCCTATTCAACGGCCAACGAAACATACAGTTCGGGTTACAACCTGGGCAATGTTGCGACTGGCGTGCAGGTCTCACGGACCATCAACAACGCCGGTAGCGGGGCGGTCTCCTCGCCTGACATCACATCGGGCCTGTCGGGCTTCACCGGCACCGACACCGCCGCGACGACGCTCTACTTCCCGGTCAGCGGATCATTCTCGTCGGGCGGGGTAGACTGGACCTCAACCGTCGCGGTGCAGGGCAAAGCCACAGTGTCGGTCACCTACTACTACGACTACGCCACGCCCGTGCCCGAACCCACATCCCTGGCGCTGATCGGTCTAGGCGTCGCGGTGGTGGCCCTTCGTCGGCGTCGTGCCCTATGAAGGTGGACATCCTGAAGACGTATCTGTACTGGCAGGGCACCTCGTCCCGGTCGGTCTCGGCTGCCCTGAAGGCTCGCGAGGCGGCGACCGATGCCATGGTCTCCCGTCGGCGGGATTGGTCCGTTGGCCTGGGCGTGGCCCTACTGGCGTTCGTCGTCTATGTCTGGACGTTGTGCCCTGGCGTCTTCCCCGGCGTGTCGGCGGTCTCAAGCGCCGGCGTGCTGCAGCTCCTGCCCGGTAACCCCATGATCGGCCACCCGCTATGGGCTTGGTCGGCGCGGTTGGCGGCGGCGCTGCCCATCGGCGACCTGCCGTTTCGGCTGAACTTGTTCAGCGCCGTCTGCGGCGCGGGCGTGGTGGCCCTTGTCTTCCACCTAACCTGCCTGCTGCTGTACGAGGCGCTGCGTGACGAGGTCTGGGTCGTCCAGATGGAATCAGACGGCGAGGCCGCTACCGGCCGGGCCACGCCGCTGCTGGCCGACACAGCCGACCGCATCCGGACGGATCGGGGCAACCACCTCCAGGCGATGGCGGGGGGCATCGTGGCGGCTTTGGCCTTTGCCTTCTGCGTGCCCTTCTGGTCAGCCGCAGTCAGCCTGCATATGCAGACCTTCGACCTTCTGCTCTTTCTGGCCGCCACCTACATGCTGGCCCGCTATGCACTCACTGGCTTGCCGATCTACTTCATCGCCAGCGCCTTTCTCTGCGGCACGGGCCTGGTCGAATCGGTTGCGTTCGTGATCCTTCTGCCGGCCATGCTCGGAATCTTCTTCTACATTGGAAAGTGCCATGCACAGATATCGGAGTCTTTCATCGTGCTGCTTCTGTTCAGTCTCGGAACCGGCCTGCTGCTCTCGGCAGGGGCACTGGTGCTGTGGATGACGCATGGGGGGACGCGCCTGTCGGGCGCCATGCTCGCGAGCACCGCCACCGCGCTGATCCACAGCCACGGCGAGGCACTGAAGGCGGGTCTGCCGCGCATGGGATGGCTGTTGCTCGTCTTTCAAGGCGTTGTTCCCGTCCTGACGGTCTACTGGGGCGCACGCAGCTTCTTCTTCACGCGCGATGGCTTGTCACGCTGGTCCTGGGGCGCGGTCAACACGCTCTTCACCGCACTCGCCGCGATCGCGCTGTTCAACCTGCCCGGTTCCTGCTGGCGTCTGACGCGCGACAGCACGCATCTTCCTGTCATGCCCCTGCTCGGCATGGCCATGAGCTGCGGCGGGCTCTTCGTCTATGGCATCCTCCTTGGACGCAAACCCAGCCCCGACGAAGTCGACGCTGACGCCCCGCCCGCCAATCCGCTGCCGCAGGTTGCCGGCAAGCTGTTGGCGGCCGCCGTTGCCCTGATCGTGATCGTGGCGCCATTCCGAAACTTCCGCGACGCCGATGGCCGGAACGGCGCATCCGCCGATGCATTCTGCCGTGAGCTTATCAGGGCGGCACCGACGTCGCGCTGCCTCGTAACCGACGGCACGTTCGATGCCGGGCTGCTGGTCCGCGCCCATGCGATGCGGCGCAGCCTGGTTCTGGTGAGCGACCGCCCCTCCCAGCCCAAGCCGGCGGCGCCGGGCGAGACCGCCGCTCAGCAGCCCGCACCAACGGCCCTCGCCTTCGTCCGGACCTGGCTGGAGAATCACGCAGGCGGAGCCGGGCAGGTTGCGATGGTGACGGCACCGGGTCTCTGGGGACAGGCCGGCTTCCAGGCCGTTCCGAACCTGCTCGTCTACAGCGGCGAGAAGCAGCAGGAGAAGATCAGTCCCGCCGCCCTGCTGGAAAGGCACCGTGTCTTCTGGCGTCGGATTGAACCCCTGCTGGCCACCACCCCGCCTCGCGTGGCCGCGCTGTACCGGAACCACATTGCGATGAAGATGCAGGCCAGCCGGATTGCCAACGATCTGGGCGTACTCTGCCTCTACAAGAACGCGCTGCCTGAAGCCGCTGACGCGTTCCGTCATGCCCAGGTGATCGACGAGAACAACCTCTGTGCATTCGTCAACCTGTACGGCCTGTACAGCGAACACCCGGAGATCGGCAGCCTCTCCGAACTGCAGGACCGCATGACGACATTCGCTGGACGCAAGCCGGCGTTCGATTCGATGGCCGGCTATGAATCCTGCTATGGCACGCTTCACCACCCAACGGTCGAGTATCTGGTGACCCACAGCACCGGACAGGGGCTGCCCAACCTGCCCGGCCAACCGAACTCGGGACTCCTTGCGCAACTCACGGAGTACTGCCGCACATCGGTACTCTCGGAGGCTGCTGAGCCCAGCGCGTCGATGGCGTGCGCCCGTGGCGCACAGGACGAGGACCTCGCGTCAGCCGCCCAGGCGGCCATCAGCGGGAAATGGCGAGCCGCGGAGGCACAGTTGCGCAGCCTGACGCAGAAGAAGCGCAGCCTGCTGGCCGCATGGGCGCTGCTGGCCGAGGTCCTGATGAACACCGACCGGTTCGACGAGGTAGAGACCGAGGTCCTTCCCGCGATGCGTCTGGCAGCCCATGGCAAAGACACGGAACTGGTCGATCTGACCGAGGGTTGCCTCGCCCTGCGCAGGAGCACGCCGGACTACGCCGCGGCGCACGCCTGCTTCAGCCGCGTCCTGCAACGCAATCCGGATATCGAGGAAGCACAGAACCAACTGCTCCAAGCCAGTCTGGCACTGGGAGACAGGCAGCAGATCGAAACCGACTGCACCAACCTGCTCGCACGCACGCCCGGGCAGCCGACGGCCAACGCCTTGCTGGGAAGCCTGCGCCTGAGCCAGGGACGGCTGGAGGACGCCGAGGCCGCCCTTAACGCCAGCATCGCCACACGTCCCGCCGCGCCGGCGCTGAACGATCTGGCCGAGACGCTGCGCCAGACCAAGCGACTCAGGGTCGCCGAAGCGGCTGCCCGCCGCGCGATCCTGCTCAATCCCGGCTTCTACCAGGCCTGGGACACCCTGGCCGTAGTCCTGGCCGACGCCGGCCATCTGGACGACGCAGCCGCTGCCCATCAGGCCGCGCTCAGGCTCTGCCGAACGGACATCCGCCTTTACCTGAGCGCCGCATCACTTGAGAAGAAGAGGAATCACCCTGAATCCGCACGCAGCCTACTCGCCGCTGCCGCGCCGATGCTCACGCAGGCGAACGCCAGTTCCAAAGCCGAATACAACGCCCTGGTCAGGACCCTCTAGACGGAAAGCCCGGGGAGGCCAGCCGGCGGCGCCATCGAACCGAGCAACTCCTGTCGCCAGCCTTGGGCCAGCGGGTGGCTGGCGGTTGAGCCCTGCGTCTCCAACCGCACATACCGCTCGATATCGCTGCGCGAGGCAACCAACGCCGGATCGATCCCGACCGCGGCACACGCCTGTCGCACGCGTTCGGACAGGCTCTCAATTCCGGCCTTAAGCCCACGGCGCACCGCCGGACCCACTTGGTCAGCCGGCTCCGGCCATTGATCCGCCGGCCGCGCCGAGCCACATGCCACGGCCGCCAGGATCCGCGCAACCACGTCATCGGGCAGCCGCTCCGGCAGGCCCGGCACGCGCCCGAGCGCGGCCCGGTCGGCAGGCGCGCGACAGGCCAGATCGACCAGCACGTCGTCGGCCAGCACATGCCCGCGGGGCCAGTCCCGCTGCCGCGCCTCCTGTTCGCGCCAATCGGCCACTTCGCGCAGGACCGCCAGTTGACGCGCATCGAGGCGCGCTGTCCCCTTGACCCGCCGGAACATCTCCCGCGGATCGCGATCATCGTAATTGGCGGGATCGTCCAGCCGGAGCAGTTCGGCCGACAGCCAACCGCGCACGCGATCGCTGGAGCAGCGCGCCAGCAGACGGTCGCGCAGCTCAGGCAGATGCACGACGTCATCCGCCGCATAGCGCAACTGCGCGGCGCTCAGCGGACGCCGCAACCAGTCGGAACGGGTCTCGGCCTTGGCCAAATCGACGCCCAGCACATCGTGCAGGAGAGCCTGCAGCGAGCATGTCGACGATAGGCCGGCAAAACCCGCGGCCAGCCGCGTGTCAAACACCGCTACCGCCGCGGTCCCGGTCGCGCGCCTCAGAATCCCCAGGTCCTGCACGGCGTCGTGGAGAATCTTGGTGACGCTGCGCGCGGCCAGCACCGGCCCGAGCGCGCCGAGGTCGCGCACCTGCACGGCATCCACCAGCCAGCACCGGTCCGGACCGGTCGCCACCTGCACGACGCCCAGGATCGGATAGAAGGTCCGCTCCCAGAAGAACTCCGTATCCAGCGCGACGACCGGGGCCGCCAGCCATTCATTAGCCGCACGTTCCAGATCGGATGCGTTTGTGATCACTTCCATTGTCACTCCGCATCCCCCACCAGACGCGGCTGGACCTCGATCTCCGCCACCAGCGGCAGTTCCTTGTCCGGCGCGTCGGTCTCCAGATCCTCGAAGCGCCGTGCGCTCACGAGCACGCGTGTCTCAAAAGAGCCGATGGCCCGGTTGTAGCTCTGCGTGGCCTTGCCCAGCCGGTCGCCCACCTCGGCCAGATGACCGGTCATGTCGGCCAGGCGCTTGTAGAGTTCGCGACCCAGCAAGGCAATCTGGCGGGCGTTCGCCGTCAGGGCTTCCTGCTTCCAGCCGTACGAGACGGCCTTGAGCAGGGCGATCAGCGTCGTGGGCGTCGCGAGGATGACGCGCTGTTCGACACCCCATTCGATCAGACTGGGATCGGTCTGGAGGGCGGCGCTGTAAAACTGCTCGCCCGGCAGGAACAGAACCACGAACTCGGGAGCCGGCTGAATGCGGTCCCAGTAGCTCTTGGCCGTGAGCGCGCGAATGTGCTCGCGAATACGGCGGGCGTGATCCGCCAGCTTGCCCAGCCGCACCGCATCGTCGGTGGTGTCGGCGGCCTCCAGATACGAGGTCAGCGGCGCCTTGGCGTCGACGGCTACGCTGCGGCCACTGGGCAGCCGGACGATCAGGTCCGGTCGCAGGCGGTCATCGTTCTCACCCGGCACGCTAACCTGTTCGTCGAAGTCGCAATGCGCCTGCATGCCGGCCAGTTCGACCACCCGACGCAGCGTCAACTCGCCCCACCGGCCGCGCACCTGCGGCGTACCGAGCGCCTTGACCAGCAGGGCGGTTTCGCCGCGCAGTTGCTGTTGGGTCTCCTGCATGGAGACAATCTGCTGCGTCAGCCGCGCATAGGCGTCGGTCCGGGCGTGTTCCAACTCGCGCACACGACCGTCGAAGCGCTCGATCGACTCGCGCACGGGCTTGACCATCTCGCCGATGGCCTGCTGCCGTTTCTCGAGATCGCCGCGCGCCGTCTCCTGAAACTTCTCCAGTGTCGCGCGGGCCAGCGTGAGGAACGACTGGCCATTGTTCTGCAGCGCCTCGGCCGACAGCGCCTTGAAGGCATCGGAAAGACGGGTGCGCGCCTCGTCAAGGAGTAGCTGCTTCTCCGCCATGCCCTGGCGCTCCTGCCCAAGCGTGGCCTGCAGTTCGGCCGCACGGGCGCCCAGCGCATGCACCTGCGCCTGCAGCGTGACGGCGTCGCGCTGAAACGCCGCGACCTGTTCCTCGCGCAGGGACACCCGTTCGCGGGTCACCGCCAGCTCGCCGGCCACGCCGGCATGGTCGCGATCAGCACGGCGACGGCCCAGCAGGTAGCCCACCGCCCCGCCAAGGAGCAGTCCCACGCACCCGCCTACCAGAAACCACATCGCATCCATACAGACCTGTCTACGGCTGTGCTGCCATACGCTCAGCATTGTGGCGGAACCGGTAGTAAAGCGCCAGGTCCGTCAGGACCATGGCCAGGTTGAGCGCATACAGCCAGATCACATAGCGCGCGAGGCCGTTGGCGACAACCGGGTTCATCACCTTGTGCACGATGCCGCTGCCGTAGCCGATCACGACCAGAGACATGAACAGCGGGCTCTTGCCGCGCACGAAGCGGGTGCGCAGTGACTTGGCGATCGAGATCGGCCAGCTCACACCGAAACAGATCAGCATCACGGCTTCAAACAGGTAGGTGTGCATGGAAACTGGGATCTCCCTTGCAGCGCATCATAGAGTGTTTCGGCCAGCGTCGTCAGCCGGTTTCTCAGCGGGTGCATTCAGCAAGCCGTCGAGTTGGGCAAAAGGCGCGAAAATGGAGGGCGCCAGACGCTCCTCACTGCGCCGGGCGCCTTCGAAATGCCCCGCCAGCTTGAACTTCTCGTGCTCGTGATCGTGACAGTAGAGACAGAGCAGATCCCAGTTGCTGCCATCGGGCGGGTTGTGGGTATGGTCGTGATCCTTATGGTGCACCGTCAACTCGCGCAGGCGCGGGCCGTCAAACGAGCGGCCGCAGCAGCTGCAGACGTGCGGCAGGATGGCCAGCGCGCGCGCACGGTAGCCCTGTTGACGCTGCGCGATATCGCGCCTCAACTCAGCCTGGATCTGCGCGCGGCGGGCGGCATCGGCGGGCGGCGTGGGCGGCATGGCAAACTCCTCCGTGATGGGTGATCATGAGACCATGGACACGGCCCGGCGTCAAGCGCGCAGGGACGACACGGGACATCTTACGCCTTCCATCACGACCGCCGACGATGCTATTCTCAGCTCCATGCCGCAGCGGATGAACCGCCGCGCCCGGAGTGCTTGCCATCCCATGAAGATCGCCATCGGAACCGATCACGGCGGCCTCGCCGTGAAAGAGGCCGTCAAAGCCTTTCTGCTTTCGCGCCATATCGTAGTCGAAGACCTGGGAACGCACACCGCCGCCAGCGTGGACTACCCCGATTTCGCCACCGGCGTCGCGGCGCGGGTGATCGAAGGTCGTGCTGACTCCGGCGTACTGGTCTGCACGACGGGCATTGGCATGTCGATCGGCGCCAACCGCTTTGCGGGTGTGCGCGCGGCGCTGTGCGCGACACCCGAAGTTGCTGACCAGGCCCGCCGCCACACCAACGCCAACGTGCTGGTGCTGGCCGGAGCCTCTACCACACCCGAAGCCGCCGTCGCCATTGCCGCGCGCTGGCTGGACACGCCCTTCTCGGGCGAGGCCCGCCACAGCCGCCGCGTCGCCAAGCTCGACCGAGCCGACCGCCTCTCCGAGATTGCCACGCTGGCGCATGCGGACCCCGACATCCACGCCGCCATCGTCGGCCACATCCACCAGGAAGATACAACGATCAACCTGATCGCCTCTGAGAACACGGTCACGCGTGCCGTGCGCGAGGCCCAGGGCAGCGTGCTCACCAACAAGTATGCCGAAGGGTACCCGGGGAAGCGCTGGTACAGCGGGTGCGACTACGTCGACGCCGTCGAGAATCTCGCCATCACGCGCGCCAAGGCGCTCTTTGGCGCCGAGCATGCCAACGTCCAGCCGCACTGCGGCAGTTCGGCCAACATGGCGGTCTACTTCGCCGTGCTCCAGCCCGGCGATACCATTCTCGCGATGAGTCTCGACCAGGGCGGACACCTGACGCACGGCAGCCCGGTGAACTTCTCGGGGCGCCTGTTCAACATTGCCGCCTACAAGGTTTCGCCCGACACGGAGTTGCTGGACTACGACGCCATCGAGGCGCAGGCCGTGGCCTGCAAGCCCAAGCTGATCGTGGCCGGCGCCAGCGCCTACCCGCGCGTACTCGACTTCCCGCGCTTCCGCGCAATCGCCGACAAGGTCGGCGCATTGCTGATGGTCGACATGGCGCACATCGCCGGTCTCGTGGCAGGTGGTGTCCACCCCAACCCGGTGCCCTATGCCGAGTTCGTCACCTCCACCACACACAAAACGCTGCGCGGCCCGCGCAGCGGCCTGGTGCTCTGCCAGGCCCAGTACGCGGCAGCCATTGACAAGATGGTCTTCCCGGGCCTGCAGGGCGGCCCCCTCGAACACACCACCGCGGCCAAGGCAGTGTGCTTCAAGGAAGCCATGGGGCCGGAGTTCAAGACCTACGCCAAGCAGATCGTCACCAACGCCCAGGCGCTTGCAGCCGCGTTGACCGGGCACGGGTTCAAACTGGTGTCCGGCGGGACCGACAACCACCTGATGCTGGTCAACGTCGGCGCCAGCGGCATGACCGGCAAGGACGCCGCCCGCGCGCTGGATGCCGCCGGCATCATCTGCAACAAGAACGCCATCCCGTTCGACACCAAGAGCCCCTTCGTGACATCCGGCATCCGCATCGGCACCGCCGCCGTGACTACCCGCGGCATGAAAGCCGCCGAGATGAAGCAGATCGGCGGCTGGATCGCCGAGGTGCTGGCAGATGTGAATGACACGGTTCGGCAGATGCGTATCCGCGCCGAGATCACCGCCTTCACACGCCAGTTCTTGGTGCCGTGAGGCCCGCCAACGGAGTTCAGGCATGACCGACTTCGCGGGCGAGTTACTGGGTTTCGCGCCCAGACACGATTTCCTGATCGGAATCGATTCGGATGGCTGTGCCTTCGACACGATGGAGATCAAGCAGAAGGCCTGTTTCTGCCCCAACAACATCGCCTACTTCGGGCTGCAGCCCATCGCCGACTATGCGCGTGAGGCCACGGAGTTCGTCAACCTCTACTCCAAGAGCCGGGGCTCCAACCGCTATCCCGCCATCCTCGCCGTGCTGGATCTGCTTTCGAAACGCCGGGAGGTCATCGCGTCCGGCGCGCAGGTGCCGGATCTCAAGCGGCTGCGCCAGTGGACCCAGCAGGAGACGAAACTGAGCAAGAGCGCGCTGCGCACGCTCGTCGAGAAAACCGGCGACCCCGAGCTCAGGAACGTATTGGCGTGGTCGGAGGCCGTCGACGCCTCCATCGAGGAGCGCGTGAAGGGCGTCCCCCCCTTCCCGCTCGTCCGCGAGTCGCTGGCCAGGGCCTCCAGCAAGGCGGACATTCTGGTGGTCTCACAGACGCCGCTGGAGGCCCTGCGGCGTGAATGGGACGAACACGACCTCACGCAGTTTGTCCGCCTGATCGCCGGTCAGGAGCACGGCACCAAGACCGAGCACATCGCCTGGGCCTCGCACGGCAAGTATGCCGCCGACAAGGTCCTGATGGTCGGCGATGCGCAGGGCGACTGCCTGGCCGCCCGGAAGAACGGCGTCTGCTTCTTTCCGGTCGTGCCCGGCCGCGAAGCCCGCTCCTGGAAATGCTTCCTGGACGAGGCCCTGGACCGTTTCTTCGCAGGCACGTTCCGGGGCGCTTACGCAGACGCACTGATGCACGAGTTCGATGCCGCGCTGCCGGAGAAGCCGAACTGGTAGACTGGCCTTGGCCGCCGCGGCCTGCGGCAAACGGGAAGGACGCCGACCGATGAAGCGCATCATGGAGCCCCTTGCGATGGGGATCGGACTCCTGGCCCTGTCGACGGGACTCTACGTCTTTCAGATAGCCATCTTCCACCACGCCGACCAGACCGGCTTCTACCTTTTGCAGGACCTGGCCTTCCTGCCGGTTCAGGTCCTCCTGGTCACGCTCATCGTCGGGCACCTTCTGACTCGTCGCGAGCGGCAGAATCTGCTGAACAAGATGAACATGGTCATCGGCGCGTTCTATGCCGAGGTCGGCACGGACCTGCTCCGTCGCCTGCTGGTGTTCGACGCCCGGGCGCATCTCCTCGGCGCCAGCCTGGCGATCCAGAAGGACTGGTCCCCGCGCCAGTTCGCCGACGCCAGCGACCTGGCGCGACATCACGCCGCACAGGTCACCTGCTCGCGGGATGACCTCGCCGAACTCCGCCGGCATCTCGTGACGCAGCGCGATTTTCTGCTGCGCCTGCTGGAGAACCCCAACCTGCTGGAACACAACACGTTCACCGACTGCCTCTGGGCCGTCTTCCACCTCACCGATGAACTGGTCCATCGCAAGGACCTGACGGCGGTCCCGGATGCCGACCTGAGGCACCTGGCCGGCGATATGGAGCGCGCCTACAGATGCATCGTGGTTGAATGGCTCGCTTACATGAGGCATCTGCAGAGAGACTACCCGTATCTCTTCTCGCTGGCCGTGCGCACCAACCCGTTCGATCCCGGGGCCCGTGTGGAACTCACCTGAGACGGCATCACGTCTCCCGCATCGCATCGACGCGGATGTCGATCTCGTCGCGACGCGCCACACGATCGATGCGTCCGTCGCGCATCCAGATGATGCGATCCGAGATGTCGAGCATCTTGTGGTCGTGCGTTGAACAGATCACGGTCACGCCGAGTTCGCGGTTCATCTCTTTCATGAGATGGATGATCGACTCGCCGGTTGCCAAGTCGAGATTGGCCGTCGGCTCGTCAGCCAGGATGATTGCCGGCCGGTTCGCGAACGCACGGGCGATGGCCACGCGTTGCTGCTGCCCGCCGGAGAGCTCGCGCGGCGTGTGCAGCAGGCGGTCCCCCAGCCCGACGCGTGTGAGGATATCGACGGCGCGGTCCTGGGCCTCGTCGGGCGGCACGCCGGCGAACAGCATCGGCAGCATCACGTTGTCCAGCGCGCTCATAACCTTGACGATGTTGTAGCTCTGGAAGATATAGCCGATCTTGCGGCAGCGCAGCCACGCCAGTTCGTTGGCATCCAGTTGCGCCACGTCGACCTCGTCGATGAACACGCTGCCACTGGTGGGCTTGCCGAGGCCGCCAATCGCGTTGAACAACGTGGTCTTGCCCGAACCAGACGGGCCCATGATCGACACGTACTCACCCGCCCCGATCGTGAGCGTGACGCTGTCGAGTGCGCGGATCTGCACGTCGCCCATCGTGTAGAGCTTCACCACCTCGGTCGTCATGACGGTATACTCGACCTCGGCCGCGAGATCCTGCAGCCAATCGACGGCCGGCTGCGCGGCCCCTGCCGCGCCGCTCGCGTCGCGTGTGTCGATGATCGGCATGCTCACTTCTCCCCGCGCATGGCTTCCATCGGCGGCATGCGGGACGCGATCCAAGCCGGAACCGCCGCACCGAGAATGGTCAACCCGATGCCCGCCGCCAGCACGCAGAGGGCCTTGGTGAGCAGCCCCGCCAGGTTCATGTGCGCCCAGCAGGCCGCACCGAACTCCACGGCTGCCAGCCCGGAGCCCAACGCGAACCCCGCCATGACGCCCAACACGCCACCCAACGCGCCGAGAATGGCCGCCTCCAGCAGCACGCTCAGCAGGACGAACCGGTCCAGCGCGCCCAGGCATTTCATTGTTCCAATCTCGCGGTAACGCTGGCTGACCGACATCAGCATCGTGTTCAGCACGCCGGCAGCGCTCACCACCAGAGCCAGCACAACCAGCAATAGCCACCCCTGCCGGTCGGCCAGGTCGTCGCGGCGCGGCGCGGTCAGAAGGTACATCAGGAAGGCGGACGACGTCGCAATCGTCAGCAACGTCAGCACGGCGCGCGTCACCCGCAGCCGCAAGCTGCTCAACGCCATGGCCGCCACGACATCCAGTCGCAGTTTGAGCTCGCCGATTTCCCAGTTGGCGCTCATCAGAACTCCACCCCGATCGATACCCACAGGAAATTCAACGCGATCGAGAGCATGCCGATCAGCCCCATGCCGGCCCCGAATCCGACCGCCAGGATGGGCGCGTAATTTTGCCACTGCTCGCGACCGAACCGTCTGGCGAGCACGAAGCGCCCGATGGCGGCGCCGATGAAGACCATCACCACCGTGTGCGGGTACCCATTGATCGCGCCCAGACCGCCGTAGATGTATTGTGTGCTGATGCCTGCCGCAGTGAAGCCGCCGAACGCCAGGAGCGCGCCGGCCAGCCCCAGACCGATCAGCGGCGGCTTGATGGATTGGATCAGCAGGCTCTGCCCCTCCTGCATCGGCGACGCCCAGAGCGCCTGCATCTGCGCCTGCATGGGCCAGAACTTCTGCACGTACGGATAGCGATCCGACGGCACCGGTCCCAGGCTGAGGATGTACGTCCAGAACAGGTATGACGCCACGAGCATCAGCGGCACCGTCAGCAGTTCGACCTTCAGGATCGACGTGAAGCGCGTCCGCGTGAGCTCAGTCTGCTTCAGGAAGTCGGCCATGTTCCCGACATTGTGCAGCGGCAGCGGGGCGAACCAGATGTTAACCTGGCGGTAGCCGGACGAGAAGATCGCGACTTCCTTGACGAACGGCACGCCGCTGGTCTGTCCGGCGATGCCGGCCATGCGGGCGTTGATATACGTGTTCACGGGCGTCCAGAAGAACGCGAAGGCGTAGAGCCACGCCACCGGGAAGCGCTGCGCCGGCGCCATCCCCCGGTTGACCAGGACGTTCGCGAGCTGCACAAACGCCAGGGAACTGACGATCCAGACGACCAGCGCCGCCCATGTCGGCGGATCGCCGCGGTCACGGTTGCGCTGCCAGAGCTTCCGGATATCGAACCCGTCCGCGCCTTCCCGGTGCCGCGCGTGCTGAAACACCGCGCGCAGGGCGCTGCCCAGGCCGACGACGAACACGGCCAGCGCCGTCCCAAGGCCGACGGACAGGTAGACATCCAGCGAAGCCGCCACCTGCGTCTGAATCGCATCCTTGCCGGGAGCCCAGTGCGGCAGCAACCCGCCGGCCTGAAGCATGGGATTGACGCCCAGTTGGAAGACGAGCGTGGTCACAACCATGCCCACGGCGATGCGCCACGGCAATACAAAGCCGGTGAATAGCAGCCCCAGGTTGAGCGAAATGCCGAGTGTGCCGCCGGGCATGAACCGCTCACACGCCTGCGTGAGATCCAGAAACGGAATGGGAATCATCTGGATCGCGCGCCCGAGGAACGCCTGGCTGAGTGTCGGCACGGCGACGTAGAAGAGGCCGAACACCGCACCCATCATCGCGCCCAGCGCGAAGCAGGTCTGCCGGTATCGTCTCGCGCCCCACCCGCGTGGTCATCGGCTCACCGGCCGTCGGGTTCTCGCCGAGGTAGTGCCCGCCGTCGTAGTTCACGCCGGGATTGCCGGCCCAGTTCAGGTACGGTTCGTTCCAGAACTCCAGCGCGTGTGCGCCAGGCTGGCCGACGGGCGCCGCCGCGCCGTAGCGCCGCCCGAGATCGCGCAGGTGCGCATCCCAATCCGGTCGCGTCAGGCAGACAGCGGCCTGGTAGCGATCATACAGACAATCGAGCACAAACGGCGCCGGC
Source organism: uncultured Lentisphaerales bacterium (assembly GCA_964417715.1). GTDB lineage: Bacteria > Verrucomicrobiota > Kiritimatiellia > RFP12 > CAYQJG01 > CAYQJG01. Next base: position 48,633 of record CAYQJG010000004.1, read on the forward strand.
GATGTGTCCGGCGTCCCCGTGGGTTCCCTCTGGATCAGACGCACGGCCTCGACGCCCCAGTCGGCCACGCGCTCGGGGGACAGTTCCGCCGCATGCACACCGAACAGGCCGCACGGCAGTTCGGCGACGCCATTGATGACCAGATCCCGGCCGGTCACCACCAGCGCGCGCTCACGCTCACTCATTAGCACACTTGCCGACATGCATCACCCTTGCCTGGAGTCCATCCAATCGCAACGCCGGTACCATAGCCGTACCCCCGACAAACCGCAACAATAAAGCGACGCGCGCGTATCGATGCAGTTGCGGGTACAGGCCTGCCTCTCGTTGAACGAGCAGGAGTCCGGTGCCTGCCTCAGCCGCGGCGGCGCACGGCCTTCGGCGCGGCCGAGGTCCGCCGGACCACAAGCCGGGCGGGCAGTTGCAGCGTCAGCCGCATGTCGCCGTCACCGGATGCCACCAACTGCGCCAGCAGGCGCAATGCCTCCCGACCCAGCCGGCCCAGGTCGTCGTGCACAGTCGTGAGTTCAACCTGCCGATACGCCGGATCGTCGTCGAATCCAATCACGGAAAGTGCGTCCGGCACCGGCCGGCCGTTCGCATTCGCCCACTTCAGCAGGCCGACCGCCAGATCGTCATTCGCGCACACCACCGCCGTGCAAGCCTGGGTCAACGCGAGCAGTTCCGCATGCACGTCCGGGCCCACGTTCAGCGGATCGCGGTGCGGCAACAGCGTCTCCATGGCCGGCTGCAAGGCCTGCGCGGCCAAGGCCACCCGGAAGGCTTCGGCACGCTCAACCACCCACGCGTAGGACCCGCGGAATCCCAGAAAGCCGATCCGGCGATGACCGAGTACAACCAGATGGTCCACCGCCTCCTGCACCCCAATCTGGTTGTCCAGTTCCAGCACATGCACCGGCAGAGGGCGTGCCTGGCTGGTCCAAGCCATGACCACCGGCAGCCGCCGCTCGCGTGCCGCCCGGGCCAGGGCCAGGAGTTCGCCGCCCTTCCAATGGTCGCCCAGGTTGAGCAGCGCGTTGACGCCTTCGTTCACACACTGCTGGACCACCTGCGCAGGCGTGGCGTTCTCCACCTGCACCAACCGCACCTGCGTGACACCGCCGGTCTCGCGCACCAACTGATCGACGCCCGCCAGAATCCGCGACCACCACATCTCGCCCGCGCGCGGGTGCTGATAGGTCGACAGCACCCCCACCCGCAGCCGCGCCCACACCGGACTGAAGGCCCGCGTATCGCCATCGTCCGCCAGCACGCCCAGCGGCTGTGCCGCCGTCGCGCGATGCGGCTCTACGAAAACACCCTTGCCGCGCGCTGACCGCAGCAACCCCTGGCTCTCCAGAATCGCAATCGCGCGCGTGATGGTCGCCAGGCTGTAGCCATAGGAAGCCATCAACTCGCGGATCGGCGGCAAGGGCGTGTCGGGCTTCAGTTCACCGCGCTCAATGCGCAGCGCCAGCTCGGCCACCACCCGTTCGTACTTGGTCTGCTTCACACCGTCCGACGTGACTTTGCTCATGATCTGCCTCATTTCGTATATCGATATTCTTGTATCGTGGTTGCCTCCCGACGTCAACACGAATTGATGGGCCCGTCCGACTTCGCCCTTCCGCCGAGCGGCGTAAGCTGGTAGCATGACGACCGTGGGTGCGGGGCGCATCCCATCTGGAGAACCGCGATGAGTGGACCCTACATCGAGAGCGACCTTTCGCCATCCGCCGCCAACGTGCACCGGGCCCTGGCCAGCGTGCAGGAGGAGTTGGAGGCCGTCGACTACTACCACCAGCGCGCCGACCGGACGTCGGACGAAGCGCTGAAAGCCGTTCTGCTGCACAATCGCAACGAGGAGATCGAACACGCCAGCATGCTGCTGGAATGGCTGCGGCGCAACCTGCCGGAGTTCGACACGACGCTGCGAACCTACCTGTTTACCCAGGCCCCCATCACCGACGTCGAGGCGGCGGGAGCGGTCAAGCGCGCGACCCCCGCCACCGCGGACGGCACGGGTCTGGGCATCGGCACGAACCTCCAAGGAGCATGACCATGGCCACATTCCTACGCAGAGAACACGCACCGCTGGTCGATGGCGCCTGGGCGCTGATCGACGAGCAGGTGGCACGCATCCTCAAGGGCAACCTGTCTGTCCGCGGAATCGTTGATTTCGTCGGGCCACTCGGTCTGGAGTCGGCGGCGCTGAATCTCGGCCTGGTCAAGACCGTGCCGTTCGACGGCATCAAGGGCGTGCAGTGCGGCAGCCGGCAGGTGCTGCCACTGGCGGAGGTGCGCGTGCCCTTCGCGCTGGCGCAGGCGGAACTGGACGCGGTGGCGCGCGGCGCGCGCGCACCCGATCTCGCGCCGGCGATCGCCGCGGCGCAGAAGGCGGCGAAGTTCGAGGAACGGCTGGCGTTCTTCGGCGCCGCCGAACTGGGCATGACGGGCATGCTGACGGATTCGCCCCACAAGCCCCGCACACTCGGCAGCGCCGCGGGCGACTATGTCAGCATGGTTGAGGATGCCGTCCACGCCATCCAGAGCCGCGGCATCGGCGGCCCCTTCCACCTGGTGTTCGGGCGCACGCCCTACCAGGTCCTCGCGGCGGGCGAAGACTCGGGTTACCCGGTGCGCAAGCGCGTCATGGACCTGCTCGAGGGCGGCTCCCTGCGATGGAGTCCGGCACTCGAGGGCGGTGCCGTCGTCAGCGGACGCGGCGGCGACTACGAGTTGACCGTGGGACAGGACTTCGCGATCGGCTTCACGGGGATGGATGGCGACAGTGTCAACCTCTACATCCTGGAGACGCTGGCCTTCCGCGTGCTTGAGCCCGCCGCGGCGGTGGAACTGAAATTCAAGTGATTCGCGCCGCCGGTGCCGCGCCTACGGGTAGAGCAGCGCCTGCGCGCGGCGAGCCCGGAAGGCGCGTTGGGCGGGGCGCCAGGCAGCCGTGATTTCGCTGGGCGCAACACCTGCCACAAGCGCACGGCGTACTGTTGATGTGCCGTAGAGTTTGTCGAACCACTCGGGTCGCGCGCCGTCGTGCCGCCACACGCGCTTGAGTCCATACACCTGCCGCAACTCGTGCAGCAGGAATACGGACGTCGCGACCGGGCGGAAGGCGTCGGGGTTGGTCACCGACAGCCGTATGCCGTCCAGTTCAGCGCCGGCGTACGGCGCGACACCTGCCACGTAGCGGTAGGGGTTGAATGTCACGCCGGGCAGCCGCAGCGCCTGCAGGCGCGCGCAGAAGGGCTCGGCATGCAACCAGGGCGCGCCCACCAGCCGGAACGCAAGCTGGGTGCCGCGCCCGACGTCGATCCCCGGCAGCGCCTCGCTGAAGACCGTCGACAGGTACGTCTGGCCGCTCTCCCACGTGCGAATGCCGGGCGACGGCGGCACGAAATCGGGCCAGTCGGCGCCGCGCCGGCCCGCGCGCGCCCAGCCTGTCATGGGCGCCACCCGCAGATCCAGGTCGAGTCTCCGGTCAGCCACGATCCAGCGTGCGGCCTCGGCCGGCGTCAGGCCGGTGCAGAGGGGGACATTGACCGGCGCAACAAAACTGGCGCAGGCGGGGTCCAGCAGCGGACCGTCGACCACGTTCGGCAGCGGGATCGGCCGGTCGGCCACCACGACGGCCACGCCTTGTGCAGCGCAGGCTGCAAGCATGTTCGCGAGCGAGGCCAGATACGTATAGCAGCGCGCGCCCAGGTCCTGCAGGTCGCAGACCACCAGGTCCACCTCGCGCAGCATCTCCGACGTGGGTGCCCGACAGGCGCCGTAGAGCGAGAACACCGGAATGCCCCAGTCGGGATGGCGGCTGGTGTGGGTCTCAACGCCGGCGCCGGCCTGCCCGAGGAAGCCGTGTTCCGGACCGAAGAGCGCGGCCAGGCCGGAACCCAGTTCGCGTCGCAGACGCTGCGCGGACGACGCGCCGGCCGTGTCGAGTGCGGCCTGGTGACTCAGCAGCCCGACGCGCCGGCCGCGCAGCCACGCGCGGTGGGAGTGCAGGAGGGTCTCGAGACCGACGTGGAAGCCGCGTGGATTCATGCGCCCTTCAGCCTTCAGTCTGCAGCCTATTCAACTGTTACGCTTTTGGCCAGGTTACGCGGCTGATCGATCTCGCAGCCGCGCACGCGCGCGATGTGATACGCCAGCAACTGCAACGCAACCACCGTCAGCACCGGCGTCGTGTAGACGCCGGTGCGCGGCACAAACAGGGCGTCGGTCACGGTGGCGGCCGCATCGCGGTCGCCCTCCGTCACGATGCCGATCACCGGCGCATGGCGCGCGCGGCACTCCTGGACATTGCCCAGCGTCTTGTCCTTGCCCGGCACATCATTGAGCAGCGCCACGACGGGTGTGTGTTCGTCCAGCAGGGCAATCGGCCCATGCTTGAGTTCGGCGGCGTGGTAACCCTCGGCGTGAATGTAGCTGATCTCCTTGAGTTTCAGGGCGCCTTCCAGTGCCGTCGGGTAGAGCACGCCGCGGCCGATGAAGTAGACATCGCGCACGTGTGCAATCTTCTCCGCCAGTGTGGCGATGGCGTCGTTCTGCTCCAGCACGCGTCGCACCAGGTCGGGCACGGCGGCGATCTCCTGGCAGAGCGCCGCGCCTTCTTCGCGCGACAGCCGCCGGCCGCGGCCGAACTTGGTGGCCATCATCAGCAGGACGAGCACCTGCGACGTGAACGCCTTGGTCGAGGCCACGCCGATCTCGGGGCCGGCGTGCAGGTAGATGCCGCGCCCGGTCTCGCGCGCGATGGTCGAACCGACCGCGTTGCAGACACCTGCCACGAGCGCGCCCTTCTGGATGGCCTCGCGCACGGCCGCCAGCGTGTCGGCCGTCTCGCCGGACTGACTGACCGCGACCACCATGTTGTCGGGGCCGATGATGGGATTGCGGTAGCGGAACTCCGCCGCCTGTTCGGCATCCACGGGGATTCCGGCCAGGTTCTCGAAGGCGTATTTACCGACCATGCCCGCGTGCAGCGATGTCCCGCACGCCACGATCACCAGGCGGTGGACGGCGGCCATCTCGCGCGGCGTCAGGCCGAGCCCGGCGAGCACCACCGCCCCGTTGCGCTCGTCCAGCCGGCCGCGGAGCGAGTTGCGCAGCGATTCGGGCTGCTCGAAAATCTCCTTGAGCATGAAGTGGGCATAGCCGCCCTTCTCGGCGGCGGCGTCGTCCCAATCGATGCTGGACACGGCACGGTCGACCGGCACGTGGTCGAGATTGCGGATATCCACGCGGTCCGAGCGCACCGCCGCGACATCGCCGTCCTGCAGGTAGATCACCTGGCGTGTGTGCGCAATGACGGCCGCGGCATCGCTGGCGACAAACGACTCTCCCTCGCCCAGTCCGATCAGCAGCGGGCTCCCCTTGCGCGCGACGACGATCTCGTCCGCATGCTCCGCCATCAGCACCGCGATGCCATAGGTGCCTTCGACGTGCTTGAGGGCCTGCGACACGGCCTCGAACAGGTTGCCCCGGTAGCATTCGCCCACCAGGTGCGCAAGCGCTTCGGTGTCCGTCTGCGACGCGAACACGTGCCCGCGCCCCTCAAGTTGACGGCGGATGGCGGCGTAGTTCTCAATGATCCCGTTGTGAACGAGGGCGATCCGCCCGCTCTGGTCGGTATGCGGGTGGGCATTGACCTCGGTCGGCGGGCCATGCGTGGCCCAGCGCGTATGGGCGATGCCCACGGTGGCTGACGCGCGCAGCGGTTCAGGCCAGTCCGCCATCAGGCGCGCGCCCAGTTTGGCCACCTTCCCCGGACTCTTCAGCACGTGCAGGGCGCCCCTGCCGACGATCGCCAGGCCGGCCGAATCGTAGCCGCGGTACTCCAGCCGCCGCAGGCCGTTCAGCAGCGTCTCGCAGACATCCTTCTTCCCGATGTAGCCGACAATTCCACACATGGTTCACCCCAGTTCAGCGTGTACGGACTCGGTCAGGCGCGCAATCCAGGCATCCACCTGCGCCTGTTCCTTCGCCTCGACCAGCAACCGGATCTTGCTCTCGGTCCCGGAATAGCGCACGATCACGCGGCCCACGCCAGCCAGTTCGGTCTCGGCCTGCAGCACGGTTGCGGCAAGACGCGGCAGGTCCGCCACGGGTTTCTTCGACTTTACCGGCAGGCTCACCAGCCGCTGCGGGTACTCCGTCAGGCAGGTCGCCAGCGTCGCCAGCGTCGAACCCGAACTCCGCATCAGGCGCATCACCTGCAGCGCACTGATGATGCCGTCGCCGGTCGTGGCAAAGTCGTGGAAGATCAGGTGCCCGGATTTCTCGCCGCCGATCGAATGGCCGCCGGCCCGCATGGCTTCGATCACATAGCGGTCGCCGACGTCGGTAACCAGCGTGCGAATGCCATGCTGGTGCATGGCTTCGGTCAGGCCAAGATTGCTCATGCTGGTGCAGACCAGTGTGTCGGTGGCCAGCGCGCCGCGGCGCTTGAAGTCGATCGCGCACATCGCCAGGATGCGGTCGCCATCGACAATCCGGCCATCGGCGTCACTGAAAATCACGCGGTCGGCATCGCCGTCCAGCGCGATACCCAAATCCGCGCCGCTGGCCTGCACCTGCTTGGCCATGACCCCCGGGTGCAGGGCGCCGCAGGCATTGTTGATGTTATAGCCGTCGGGAGCGACATGGGTCTTGACGACCTCGGCGCCGAGTTCCTGGAAAATGAGGGGCGCAATGTGGTAGGCGGCGCCGTTGGCGCAGTCGAGCACGATCTTGAGGGGGTCCAGCTTCGCATTGCGGATCGTGCTCTTGGCGAACTCGATGTAGCGCCCGCAGGCATCATCGATGCGATACGCCTTGCCAAGCTGGTCGCTGCGGACGTGTTCGCTGCTGATCGTCCCTGCCAGCACGAGCCGCGTAATCTCGGCCTCCATGGCGTTGTCGAGCTTGTAGCCCTGCGGGCCGAAAATCTTTATGCCATTGTCGTCAAACGGGTTATGAGAAGCCGTGACCATGATGCCGGCATCGGCCGCCAGCGACTGGGTCAGGTGCGCAACGGCCGGCGTGGGGACCGGGCCGACCAGGAACACATCGGTCCCCATCGACACCAGCCCACTGGTCAGCGCCGTCTCAAGCATGTAGCCCGACAGGCGCGTGTCCTTGCCGATCACAACCTTGCGGCTGCCGTGTCCGCTGGCACCAATGACCAGACCGATGGCCTTGCCGACCTGCAGGGCCAGCTCGGAGGTGATCGGGTAGCGGTTGGCCTGGCCGCGGATGCCGTCGGTGCCGAATAGTTTGTCCATGCGCATGTCTACTCCGGATGCAACACCCCAACTGCGGTAAAAGCGCTCGCAAGTATAGCGCGTGTGCGGCCGTCATCAAACCAGCAAATGCGCGCGCGCCCGCAGGCACATTGACGCTGGCAAGGCGTTAAGCTTATTATCCCAGTCACACCCCTGCCAGGCCCCGAAACGGCCGATGGTCTGAGGGAGAAAGTCCCACATGCTGCGCAGCCCCAAGAAAAAAAACCCCGATGCCGAACACGCGGTTCATTCACCGGCGGCCGCCGCCGACCCGTCGTGCACCAGTCCCGAGGCCAGCCCGGCCGAACCCGTCGCGCCGGTCTGCGAACCGGCCCCCGAAGTGCCGGTGGCGGCCCCACCCGAGGCGGGCAACAGCGTGCTCGAACGCGAACTGGCCGCCAGCAAAGACCGCTACCTCAGGCTGATGGCCGATTTTGAGAATGCCCGCAAACGCCTGAGCCGTGAACGCGAGGAGACCATCCGGCGCGCCAACGAGGAACTGCTGAACGCGCTGCTGCCGGTTCTGGACCATCTGGAACTGGCCCTCTCCTCTCCGTCGCTCGAACGCGAGACGCCTTTTGTGAAGGGGGTGCAGATGGTCGCCGACCAGTTCGTCGCCGTCCTGCAGAAGTTCGACCTCAAGCCCGTCGCCGCGCTCGGCACGACCTTCGACCCCGGCCAGCACGAAGCCCTGACTCAGATGGCCTCGGCCACCGTGCCGGCCGGCCATGTCCTGCAGCAGTTGCGCCGCGGCTGGAACCTGTCGGGCAAGCTGTTGCGTCCCGCCCAGGTGATTGTGTCCAGTGGCGCACCCGATGCCGAAGTCGGCCAAGCCGAACCCGCCCCCTGATCCCCCACCCCGCTGCAAGGTTTTCTCCATGGCGAAGAAGCGCGATTACTACGAAGTCCTCGGCGTCAGCCGCACGGCCTCCACCGACGAGATCAAGAAGGCCTACCGCAAGCTGGCAATGTTGCACCATCCGGACCGCAACGCCAACAACACGGAAGCCGCCGAGAAATTCAAGGAGGTCTCCGAGGCCTACGAGGTGCTCAGCGACGAGAAGAAGCGTCCGCAATACGACAAGTTCGGCCATGACGGACTCAAGTCGACATTCGGTCCCGGCGGGTTCGACTTCTCGCGCGACTTCACCCACATGTCCGATCTGCAGGACATTCTCGGCAACCTGTTTGGCGGCGACGCGGGGATGTTCGGCGAAGCCTTTGCCGGCGGCGGGCGCGGCGGCGGGCGCCGCAGCCGCGGCGGAAGCGAGAGTCAGCGCGGCGACGACCTGCGCTTCGACCTCGAAATCGACCTTGAGGAGGCTATCTTCGGGTCCGAACGCGAGGTCGAGCTTCCGGTCCGCGACGAGTGCGAGGCCTGCCACGGACTGGGAGCGGCATCCGGATCGCCGCGCGAGGCCTGTCGCCAGTGCAACGGGCACGGTTTTGTCGTCGCGGGCGGAGGGTTCTTCCAGATTCGGCAGACGTGTCCCGTCTGCAACGGCGAAGGCACGATCATCCGCCACCCCTGCGGCAAATGCGGCGGCACGGGACGGATGAAGGCGCGCCGCAAGCTGGCCCTGCGTATTCCGCGCGGCGTGGAGACCGGATCGCGCCTGCGACTCACCGGCAAAGGCGAAGGCGGCCTGCGCGGCGGCCCGGCCGGCGACCTGTATGTCGTGCTGCATGTGCGCGATCACGACCTGTTCGAACGGCAGGGCGATGATCTGGCCTGCGTCGTGCACATCTCTCCCGTGGCAGCCGCCCTCGGCGGAGATGTCGAGGTGCCGACGCCCGACGGCTTTGCCAAGATCAAACTGCCGCCCGGCACCCCCAACGGCAAACTCTTCCGGCTGCGCGATAAGGGCATGCCGAGCCTGGAGGGTCACGGCTGCGGCGATCTGCAGGTGCGGGTGGCCATCGAGACACCCTGCCACCTGTCGGCCAAGCAGCGCAAGCTGATGGAGGAACTCGGCGCACTGTCCGAACCGACCAACTACCCCGAAGCGACCCGCATCCACCAGTCCGCCGAGGCCTTTCTGGCCCGGCGCGACGCGCTGCGCAAGCGCCGCTAGGGAAGGAGGCATGAGCCCATGACACCCGAATCGGCCCCTGACAAAGGCGGCACCGTCGCCCTGCAAGCCGTCGGTACCATCCTGCGCTCACTCGGGTTTGTTATCGCCAATACAAGTCTCTATGGCGCCGTGCACAACGTCACGCAACAGGCCATGCAGGAATCCCTGGCCCATATCCGGGATTTCCTCGATCAATTCGGGGCCATCGACATCACGGCGACCGAAGACGGCTTCGTTTTCGGCACCGCGCTGATCGGCGACCATTCGTCACCCACGCAGATGCTGCGCGCGCGATTGACGGGACTCCGCGCGGACAGCCTCGTGCTGCTGCCCGGGCTTGAGGACGACGAGTTCGCGCGGCTGATTGTGCTGCTGACCGCCAAGCCGCCCCAGGACAGCGCCGCCACCTTCCAGAGCCTGCTCGAAGCGGCCGAGCTGCGCCACGTGAAGTCAGCCCGGTTCACTTACCAACGACTGTCCGAAGACGAGACCGTGATCGCCAAACGCAACATGGCGATCCTTGAGGTGGAACCCCTCACACCGGAGGCGCGCGCCGAAATCGTCGCCTGCCTGAAAGGCGCGGGACATGCCGACTTGATGCGTCTCTGCGACCTGTCCGACAGTGCCGACCAACTGGCCTCGTGCGTTCTGGAGGCTGCCGAACCGGCCCCCGATGCACCCGACCCGTCGGGACGCGAGTACGCCGGCGCAGTGGTTGCAGGCCTGCAGCGCGCCTGCACAAACATGATGCAATCGCCCGTCAACCGGACACAGAAAGGACGCCAGGGCGTCAAGCGCCTGCTGCTGCAGACCGAGAGCACCATCAAGCAACGGCTGCAGGTGTTTGCGGATGCCGAGGAAGCCGAGGCCGTGCTTGCGGAAGGCGTGGAGGAACTGGTCGAGGGGCTCGAGATTGACGGTCTGGTGGCCCGCTACCTGAAGCAGAAGTCGCTCTCCGATACGACGGAGGCGCGCATGCTGCGGCAAGTCCGGCGCGCCGCAAAGGACGAATCCGAACTGGATGACCTGCGCGCGAAACTGCAGGAGGCCGGACTATCCCCCGACGACTGGCAGAACCTGCTGGCCAAGGGGCCTGCCGCACCGCGGTCTGATGATGCCGCCGCGCGGGAAGCAGCCAGGGAGCGTGCCGCGCGCCTGCGTCTGCTGCTGACCAACATGGAGCAGGCCACGACCGCCGCCGCCACCCCCTCTGCCCCGCCGGCCGTGCAGGCCATGGCGCAGATGAACCAGCAGGTCACGGCGGTTGTCGGCGACACGCTCGCCAAGATCGGCCGACTCGAGCAGTTGCTGAAACACCCGGAACACAGTGCCGAGGACAGGCGCGACGTGCAGTCGGCCATGCGCAAGCTCTGCGAACTGCTCGCGGAGATCGGCCAGGAACTGCGGCAGCCCCTGACGGTCATCAGCGGCACGCTCGGCATGCTGCAGCGCAAGCAGGATGCGCCCGGCGCACCCGAAGATCCCATGTCCGGTCTCGTCACGCTCGCGGCGGAGAGCAGCGACCAGTTGGACGGCCTAATCGGCAAGATCGTCCAGATCGCCGGTTTCCCCGAGGAACTGAACCCGGACGCCCGGATCCTCGACGCCCTCTATAACCGGCCGGCAGAGGGCTCCTGAAGCCAGGCGCACCCCAGGACGCAGAGCCCGTAGACGGCGGCTGTCTCGGTACGAAGAACGTTCCGGCCGAGACTGACCGGCAAGGCGCCCGCCGCGATCAGGAGGTCCAGTTCACCCGGCGTGAAGTCGCCCTCAGGGCCGACAAACCAACCCGCCCGGGGCGGCACGCCGGGGCCCCATGCCACCAGCGCCTCGCGCAACGGCCGCGCCTGGGGCGAAAGCGCCGCGACGAAAACCGGCGCATGCTGAGCCAGCCTGACGGCGGCAGCGGACAGGGCGCAGGGCGCCTCGATCTCCGGCAGCCAGACGGCGCCGCATTGGCGCGCGGCTTCGGCAGCCACGCGCGACCAGCGTCCGACCTTCGCGTCGGCATCGCCTTCGTCAAGCCGCACAATCGTCCGCTCGGACAGAACGGGCACCAGTCGCGACACGCCCAGTTCGACCGCCTTCTCGACGGTCCAGTCCATCCGTGTGCCCTTGCTGACGCAGGCGAAGAGCGTCAGCGCGCAAGCCAGCGGGGCGTGCATCACGCACGGCCCCCTCGCTTCGAGTTCGACGCCATCCCGGTTCGCCTGCCGCACGCCGGCCAGCCGCGTGGCGCCGCCGCCATCGAACAACTCGACGGCCTCGCCAACCCTCACGCGCAGCACGGCCTGAAGGTGGCGACCCTCATCATGCGACAGCCGCACGACATCCGCAGCCAGGCGGTCTTTCTGGATCAGGCACCGATGCATGGTTGGGGTCGACCCGGCGTGGCTGTAGTTCTCACGGATTCACGTACGGCCCCAGGGGCTCACGCTCAGGGGCGCCCCGGAGGGCCTGCATGATCAGTGGCCGCAGGACATCGCTCTCCTGTGCCGCCTGAACAGCCGGCTCCCGGCCCAGATCAAAGGCCCGTCGCAGCGCGTTCTGCGCCTGGCCGCCCTGCTTGGTGAGGGCGTGAAGCGTCGCCAGGTCAAGCCAGGCGCGCCAGTCGCTCGGCCGTTTCTGCAGGTAGCGGGTGAGCGGAACCACCATGCGGTCGGGTCGCATGGCGGCCTCGTACACGCGCGCCAGGTCCAGCAGTTGCTCCGGCGGCGCAGACGCCGGCAGACGGTCCATCACCTGGTCCATGGCCTTCACCGCAGCGGGGTAGCGCTTGATGTCGGACAACGCCGCCCCGACGGAGAACATCAGGTTGACGGGCATGCCGGTCAGTGAGGCGATCGGCTCAAGGTAGCGCGCCGCGACTTCATTGTTGCCCAGGTCGCGGTAACACATGCCGACTTCATAGGCCGTCTGCGGATCCAGCCGTCCGTCCTTCGAGGGCGCACGCGCCAGCAGCCCGCGCACCTTGGCCTCGGTATCACGCATGTGCACGATCCAGTCGCGGAAACTGCGGCCGCGTTCGTTGTTGGGATCGTCCGTGTTGTACTTGGTGATGACATCGAGGGCGTCGTCGAAGCGCCCCTGCGCCAGGTACACCTCCTGGATCAGGCGGAAGTTGGCTTCCGGACTGACGGGGTAGAAGATGCGGGCCTCCTGGAAAGCCTGCTCGGCCTCGGCGCGCCAGCCGGTGGCGGCATACAGCCCGGCGATCGCGCTGCGCAGTTTGGAGAACGATTTCTCGGCCACGACATCGCGCCGGAAACGGTCATCCCGCGTCAGGCGGCGCGTGTACCAGTCCCAGAAATCCATGTCGTCGCGGATGTTCGCCCGTGAGATCGGCGCGCGATCAGGGCGGATCTCCATGATCAGCCCGTGCGGCGCCAGGTATGGGAACATCCACGGAATGACGTAGCTCTCCTCGACATAGAAGGCGTGGCGCGCCTTGTTGTTCTTGAAGATCATGTCGCACAGGATGCCGTTGATCTCCATCACGCCCAGCGCACCGCTCACCTGCACACGCCCGTTCTCGATCACCAGATCCGCGTTGCGCGGACGCTTGCCGCTCTCGACTTCCTCGACGTAGATCTGGAACGCCTTGGCGCTGTCGTCCGGCGTGGGAATGTAGATGTCGTCGCCCATCAGGTCGCGCATCACGCTCATGTACGTGTTGTCGGCCAGCGCGTTCTGGGTGATCA
>CAYQJG010000004.1:61698-110154 GCA_964417715.1 uncultured Lentisphaerales bacterium
GGGTGATCAGGAAGACGTCGGGACGCACCTCGGCACAGTAGATCATGTACGTCGGCACGAACCGTCCCGGATCGGTACCGCCGAAGAAGATGGCCTTCGGCCCCATCTCGCGCGGATAGAGCGGGTTGGGGATCGGCTCCTCGTCGGCCTCCAGTTCCTCGCGCACCGCCGCCGCGCCGCGCAACTGGAAATTGCCGAACTGCCAGCCGTAGTCGTGCCCGTTCTGCTCGGCGGCGCCGAACTCGTAGACCAGCCGCTCGTTCGTGTAGTTCTCGTAGATCGGAATCGCCGAAAGCGCCAGCACGATCACGATGGCCGCGGCCCGCAGCAGCGCGATGCGCAGCCGGCCGGCGTCGGCGGCCAGCCGCCGACGCCACGCATCCAGCAACGTCTCGAACGTCTCCAATCCAAAGACCATTCCATAGCCAATCCAGACCGCAAACAGCGCATGCGAGCTGACGAATTTCACCTTCTGGATGAACGTATCCTGCAGGTCGCCCTTGGGGTTGGCCAGCACGATCAGCAGGACGCTCATCACCAGGAAACCGCCCACGGTGGCGATCAGCCACTGCTGCATCACCTCGTCCACGCTCACGCGGAACCCGAGTTCGCGCGCGGCCATACGCTTGAAAAGGAACGCCAGCGACATCAGCACGGCCAGCACCACCGCCGACAGAACAAAGGCCCCGGCCAGCGCCATCGGGGCGCGCGGCGAGTCCATGCTCACACCCCAGAATCCACCTGCCACGCCGCGCGCGCTAAATGCGCACACGCTCACGGCCACGAAGACCAGCACGGCGCCCAGCGTCAGGACCTCCGACCAGTCGCGCTTCTGCCAGGTCCGCTCGCAGACCACCGCCAACTGGTTCAGCGCCATGGCCACGGTGCCGATCAGCATCAGCAGCATGATCACACCGATCAGGAACTTGTCGAACCGCAGCGCCTCATCCAGTTCGGAGTGCCAACCGATGACCACGAACGCGCACGAGACCAGGAAGAGGCCGATGGCCACGTAGAGCGCCCGCACCGTGCGCCGCCCCACGCGCAACTGCCAGGCCGCGAACGGCAGAAACCCGAGCGGCGCCACCAGCAGCGTGAACTGCACACGCAGATCCTTGAAGTACGATCCGATCTGCTCAATGAAATGCCAGGTGAAGATGTTCGTGGGCGCGATCTTCTCGTACTGACCGCGCGTGACGGCGTGCTTGAACCCTTCCCAGGTGCGGGGGTAGCCCCAGTTCATCGGCGGGTTGTTCATGTCCGACACGATGGGCATGTAGACGTAGAACGAAACGCCCAACTCGGCGAACAGCACGGTCAGTGCGGTGGTCCGGCCATGCGGCAGCATCAGCCAGGCCAGCGCCAGCGCCAGGAAATTCCAGATGATCGGCGCCCAGAACCACCAGGTTGTCGGGTGGGTCAGCCCCAGCATCGCGCCCTTCCGCATCAGGCCGAATGACGCCGCCTGAACTGCGAACACGGCTACGGCGAAGAAGAGCCCGCGCGGCGACTGCCAGAGCAGGACGAACAGCAGCGCGCTGGCGCAGATGAAAGCCAGGGCCGGCAACGTCCACGAGAAGAGCACCTCGCCGGCGTGCAGCGGCGGCGGGGTCGCCACGGGCAGGCGCGCCAGCACGGCCCACAGCCCCAGCAGCAACGCCAGTGTGATGACCACCGGGCCTCGCACCCAGGCATCGGACCACCTGCCACGCCACGCCAGCGCGGCCACGACACTGCAGGCCACCACCCCCAGCACGATCGCGGCGATCAGCAGGTAGTTGGCGGGGTGCACGAGCGGGGCATTCAGCGTATCATAGGTCGCCCGGTGCGTAATCCCCTGCGCCGTCAGCATCGTCACGAGCGCCAGCCCGAACAGCCCCGCGATGACCGGCACTTTGATCCGCTGAACGCGCTCATGCCGCTTGCTCAAGCCATCCAGGATCAGCGCCGCCGCCACCGCCACCGCGAACACGGCCAGGCCGGCGACGAAGGCCGTCATCGACGGGGCGTCCGGAACCGTCAGCAGCGGAGGCAACTTGCCGAACCCCGGCGTGTTGGGTGGCAACGTGCCGCGACTGAGGTCGAGCATCGTCAGCCCGAACGGAATCCCCAGCAGCAGGAAGTCGCGGAACAGCGACACGTCGCGCAGCAGGATCACGACCACCAGCGGCAGGGCCGCAAGCAGCAACACCTGGTAGTTGGTCAGGCCCAGGCCGAAGACGAAGGCGGTCAGCCAGAGCAGTTTGTCGCTGGGACGGCGCATCCAGCGGTAGGTCAGCAGGAAGACCCACATCAGGAAGAAGGCGTTGAGGGAGTAGGCCTCGACGATGGTGGCCTGCGACCACATGACGGGGCTGAACGCGAAAACCAGGCTGCCAGCCACGCCGCCCGCCCAGCAGATCAGGTCCTGCCGTCCGCCCTCAGACTGCTTAAGCTCCTGACGCGTCGCATGCAGGATGTCCGAACTCGAACGCGTGATCAGCATCGCCGTAAGGCCGGTGGCCAGCGCGCCGAACACGCCGGACATCAGCGCAATGCTCCAGGCCGGGGTTGGCTGGCCGCGGAACGTGACCCACTGGAAGGCCCAGGCGAAAAGGTTGGCGCAGAAGGCCCAGATCGGGTAGCCGGGCGGATGCGGCACACCCCAGTGGGCGCCGGCCGTCGCCAGTTCGCCAGAGTCCTCCAGCGTCACCGTGGGGGCCAGCGTGAAGAAATAGACCAGAAAGGAAACCAGCGTCGCCGTCCAGAAGGCCGCCCAGTCCATGCGGCGGAAAAAGGGGCCCCGGTTGAAGGCATCGTCAAGCGTATCGTTCATCGTAGGTTAGTCCAGGCGTGCGTCGGCCGTGCTCTCTTTTAGGAACCACAGAACTTTAGCGGTCCCGGCGTTTGACGGCAAGACCGGAAAACGGGCCGTGGATGTGACTTCTATGAACCCGTTTGAGTCGCCACACACCAGGATGTCATCGGCCGTGTCCTCCTCCCTGTCCGGGCCTCTTGACCTGAACTCAAACTCCGAGTGCGCCGCTACACGACACTATCATGGAGCCGGGGGGTGAGGCTCTTCCCCCTTCTTGTCATCGATGTAGACGACCAAGTCCTGAATGAACCACCTGACCCCTGCGCTGTCGCAGATTGCGTCCAGGGCTTGATGGAATGACGGTTTCGGTATCAAGTCGATTGTAACATAGAGCGTTTCCTCGTCCCGAACGCCGCCGCAACTGGCGCCCGTTGCCCCGCCGCGGGTCAGCGGTAACGTTCACGTCGTGGGTCTGCCTTCATGATCCGGGCGGACCAGTATCGCGGGTTCCGTTTGCAGTGGGCCAACGCAATGATCCAGATGAGGTCGGGTAGATGCATGTAGACGACGAGATAGGGGAAACGATTCGTCAGGTATCTTCGTGTTCCGTCGTCTCGAAGCGGCCACCGGTCTGGAGCTGACGATATGGCGTGGACGGACGCTTCGATTTCGGCCTGAAGATCCAAGCCAAGCCCCGGAGAGCGGGACTCGTAGTACTCAACGGCCTCCCAGAGCTCGACCTCGGCCTCGTGCAGGATGATCGCGTCTGTCATCTGCCGAACTCAGCCCTGATGCCGGCGAACACGTCAGCGGCGGGGCGACCCTTGGCCGTGCCTTCACGCACCATCTGAACGCGGCGGGCGATCTCCGCTTCCTGCTCTGGGGACAGATGGAAATCGGACGGTTCGTCCAGACTCAGAATCAGGTCGTGCGCGAGACTCGCTCGCTCGCTCAGAGAGAGAGCCATGGCCTCATCTCGAACTGCTTGGACCGTTGTGCTCATGTTATGAAGTTACCCCATTCGTCCTCAGAACAAGCGTAGCACACTTAAACAGGCTGTCCAGTCGGTTCTGGCAGGGCAGGCGCTTCGGCCGCTAAAGGCGCAACTGGCCTTCACCCGCCACGCCCTGTCGCCACACGCGCCGTCACACCCGTCGGCCTCCCACACGCCAAAGCCGCACCCGGTTCCCCGTGGTGCGACCTGCAAGATACATATCTTCTGATCCCGGCGCCTGTCCCGATCCCACCGGGCTGTAGATAATCGTTGTCGGAAGTGCTATTACCGAACTCCTTGTTCAGCTTTTGCATATCCTCAGGATAGTGATCATTGGCATGGGCTTCCTCACCAGAAGCCCTTATCATTTCTTCCAGCTCTGGCGTTATCATAGCCCGCGCAACTGTTCTTGGACGCCATTGGGACTGACTTCTGGATTCTGTCTTCTGACTCCTGTGCGATTCAACGAGGTTGAATCGCACCCAGGCGCTTGACGAACGGTCCGCGGCCTGTGAATATCGAGCCCATGGCCAGTGCTCCAGAGCCCAACGACGCGGTGCTGCAGCGACTGGGTTCGGCGGAGGGGGAGCGACGGCGCGTGTTCGAGCAACTCGAGCGGCCGGGCAACCTGCGGCAGAGCTTCCGACGCGCCTGCCTGGCCGGCGTGATGCGCCTGGCCCCTTCCCTGCTCGTCACCGGACTCCGGTTCAGCGGCCTTTACCGCCACGGCCGGCGCCAGTTCCAGACTATCCGCGTCGTGCACAACGAGGTGCGGCTGCCCCACCTGCCACAGGCCCTCGACGGGTTCACGCTGCTGCAACTCAGCGACCTCCACCTCGACCTCGCCCCGGCGCTCGTCGAGGTGATCGCCGCCACCATTCGCGACCTGCGCTATGACGTCTGCGTGATGACCGGCGATTTCCGCAATCTGACCATCGGCCCCTGGCAGGCCGCCGTGGCCGAGACACTACGCCTGGGCGCGCATCTTCGTGCACCGGCGTACGCCGTGCTCGGGAACCACGACCTCCTGTCCATGGTCCCGCCGCTGGAGGCAGGCGGCATCCGATTCCTGCTCAACGAATCGGTACGCCTGGAGCACAACGGCTCGTCCATTCATCTGGCCGGCATCGATCACCCGGCTTTCAGCGGCACCGACGGCCTGCGCCGGGCGCTGCGCCAGGTCCCGCACAGCGCGCCCTGCATCCTGCTCGCGCATGCACCGGCAGTGCATGCAGCCGCCGGGCACCATCGGATCGACCTCGTGCTGGCCGGCCACACCCACGGCGGCCAGATCTGCCTGCCGGGCGGCTGGGTCCTCTGGCGCAACGACCCCAGTCCGCGCCGCCTGCTGCGCGGGCCGTGGCAGGTGGGCGTCCTGCGCGGCTACACCTCGCCCGGCACCGGGGCCTGCGGCGTGCCGATCCGCTTCAACTGCCCACCCGAAGTGACGCTGCACATCCTGCGCCACGCGCCAGCGACGACGTCCCTGCCGGCCTGAGCGCCATGCGACTACCGACCATGGTGCTCGCCGGCATGGTCAATGGCTAAAGCAACCAAGCGGACTATGGCGTCGACTCCGGTTGCCAGTGCTCGGCGGCGTGGGTTGATAGTTCGTGCGTGGACCACAGGCGGCGCACGCGTTCCATATCGACCCGGCGCGTCTGGCCGGCCGGCGCATCGGCGTCCGGGACCGTCTCGTAGGCACTGTTCGTGGCGGGTGTCGGAGCGGCACGTTCTCCCTGCCAGCCGGACCTGGCGGCGGTCGTTGGCGTCTCAATTGACGGTGTCGGTTCGGCACGCCACGCGAGGCAACCTGCCACCAGGCACGTGACCGCGGCCACAGCGGCCGCAAAGCGCGCCAGCTCAGACGGCACGCACGCACAGATGGTCACACCGGCGACCAGCAAGGCCACCAGCAGCAGCGCGCTGCCCCCGCCCAGGCAGGGCAGCAACACGACGGCAAACAGGAGTCCGCCAATGGCGCTCCCCCACGCATCCGCCAGCAGCAGCCCGGCGCCCTGCGCGCCGGCCTGCTCGCCCAGCCGGACACCTGCCACGGGAACAGCCGCACCCGCCGGCAGAGCGCATACGCCGCAGGCGGCGATGAGCAGGCCGGATGACACACTGGGCCGCGCGCTGCCCTGCCACACCAGCCACGTTACGGCAAGCTGCAGCGTGGTGACGACCACCGGGGCCAGCGGCCAGGCGCCGGGACGCAGCACAGCCCCGAGCCGGTTGCCAACGAAGAGCCCCGCCAGATAGCACGCGCTGGCCAGCCCCGCCAGCAGGTAGAGATTGCCGAAGCGGAGTTCCAGCGTCTGCATCAGCCCGAGCAACGTGGCCAACCCCATGAAGCCGGTCGCCGCCAGCCAGGCCTGCGCCGCGCGTCGCGCACCCGTAGCCCGACGGCCGACCGCGACCGGCAGCATCCAGAGCCCCGCCAGCAACAGCATGACCGGCACACCGGCCGCGGTGCCACGCTCCAGCCGTTGCAGCATCCAGCGCTCGAGCCCGCCCGCACCCGGCCATTCGCGCCGCAGTTGGACGGCCAGCGCCAGCCAACGGATTGCCGACGTGCGATCGCTGGGCGATGCCACGATCAGCGGCGCGTCGACCACGGCCGGCACCGCCGTGCCGTTGACGACGTCGGCGGCCCGCGAGGGACTGTAGATGTCGAGCACCACCTGCGGCGGCACCCCGGCCGCATGCAGCAGGGCGAACCGTTCGGCGGCGTCATCCGGCACGAACACGCCGCCGTTCCTGGCGCAGGCCAGCCACCAGCCGCCGGCGCCGGCCACCAGCCGGCCGCACTCGGGCCAGACATCAGTCAGCGCGTCCACCTGGCTCGCCAGCAGCGCCTGACCGGTGGCGGTGCGCACGAGTCCATCGAGGCCCAGCGCAAAGGCCGCCACGCCATCGGGTTTGAGCGCGGCACGCAGACGCGTCAGCAACGCCGGTTGCCACCAGGCGGCACCCGCGGCGGAGGCCGGCGGCGGCGGGACAACCCAGACGAGGCCAAAGGCGGTCTGGTTCGTCGCCAGGAAGGCGTTCGGCGTGACGCCCGGCACAACCATGCGGCTGGCCGCGCCGCCGGGATCGCGGCTGCGCGCGAGGGCGATCACGGCCCGGGCGTAGACGGGGTCGTCGGGGCACCAGGTCACGCGGCAGCCCGGCTGAAGCTCGGCGACCGCGAGGCAGGTTGCCAGCGGCACGCGTCCCAGCGCCAGCGCGTCGGCGGCATACGGGCGTTGCGCCAGCAGCAGGGCGGCCGACTCGAAGGCGCGGTCGCGCTCAGGCAGCATCTCGCGCGTACCGCCTGCGCCCAGCACATAGAAGGTGCCACCGGACACGCCCTGAACGTAGGTGCCCGCCGGCGTTGCGAACTGCCCATCGGGCGCGCCGCTCCGGAACACGCGCTGCCACGCGCCACCCCCACCCCAATCCAGCGGGACACCTGCCACGAGCAGCGCCACGACGCCCACACCTGCCACGGCCGCGCCGAGGGCTTCGGCTGCGAACGCGCCGCTCACACCGCGGCCGCGCTCAGCCGCGCGCTGACAGAGGGCCGGAAACGCAACGCCCGCGCCCAGGCAGAACGGCGCGTTGGCCAGCAGGCATCCCATGATCAGGTGCACGATCGGGAACGCAAGGTAGTCGGGCACGCCGAGCCACGCGCGGCCATGCACCAGGATGGCGTGTTGCGCGAACGCCAGCAGCGCCAGCGCGGGAAACGCCACACCCGCGTGTGCGGACAGCCAGGAGACGAGCAGGCGCCCCACCCTCGTCCGTGCGAGCGCCGCGCCGGCACCGGTCCACGCCAGCCAAGTGGCGACGAAGACGCCGACGCCCAGGTCGGTCGCATCGAAATGCCACAGGAACCGGCGCAGCAACAGGGTCTGCGTCGTCAGCGTCAACACGCCGAAAAGGAAGGCCAACCACACGCCTACACGTCCTCGAAGCGCTGACCCGATGCGGGCACATCGACGGCGGGCGCGCCATGTTGCTTGAGCAG
The DNA here is from genome assembly GCA_964417715.1 of uncultured Lentisphaerales bacterium. GTDB lineage: Bacteria > Verrucomicrobiota > Kiritimatiellia > RFP12 > CAYQJG01 > CAYQJG01. The sequence continues at coordinate 69,502 of CAYQJG010000004.1, forward strand.
TTCGCCCATGGCGAGGCACCGCGGCTCATCGCCATGCACGGCGAACGCGTGACTGACCGACGCCTTCACGGCGTCGAACCAGGCCATGAGCGCATCGCGGTCGGCATGCGCGCTCAAGGCGTTGATCGTGTGAACGCGCGCGCGTACCTCGTACTCATCGCCAAAGATGCGCACAGGCGACTGGTGTTCGACCAGCCGCCGGCCCAGCGTGTTCTCGGCCTGGAACCCGACGATCAGGATGATGTTGCGCGGATCGCCCACGGCATGCTTGAGATGGTGCAGCACGCGGCCGCCCTCGCACATCCCCGAGGCGGAGATGATCACGGCCGGGCCCGGCTGCGCATTCAGGGCCTTGGACTGTTCGGTGGTTTCGATGAACGTCAGGCCGGGGAAGCGCAACGGATTGTCACCGGCGCGCAGGAACGCCGCGGCCTCGTCGTCATAGCACTCGCGGTGCTTGTCGTAGATCTGCGTGGCTTTGAGCGCGAGCGGGCTGTCCAGATAGACGCGCGTCGGCGGGATGCGACCCTTCTCGACCAGGCCGTTGAGGTAGTAGAGGATCTGCTGGGTGCGGCCGACGCTGAACGCCGGCACGATCAGTTTGGAGTGTTGCTGGTGGATATCCTCGATGAAGGCCTTGAGGCGGCCCTGGACGTCGGCCACGGGCGGATGGACGCGGTCGGAATAGGTGCTTTCGATCAGGAGCGCGTTGGCGCCGGTCACGATATCGGGGTCGCGGAGGATCGGCTGGCCGGGCTGACCGAGGTCGCCGGTAAAGACCAATCGGCGTGTCCGGCCGTCGCGGGCCGGCACGTCCAGTTGCACGATCGCCGAACCCAGGATGTGCCCGGCGTTGTGAAAGGTCAGCGTGATGCCCGAGCCCAGGTCGACCGCGCGTTTCATCGGTTCGGGCTGGAACTGCTTGATGATCGTGTCGACGTCCTGCGGCAGGTAGAGCGGTTCGAACAGGACCTTGCCCTGCGCGGCGCGCTTCTTGTTGACGAAGGCGGTATCGGATGCCTGCAGGTGGGCCGAGTCGCGCAGCATCACATCACACAAGTCCCGCGTGGCAGGTGTGCAGATCACGCGCCCGCGAAAACCGTTCTTCGCCAGCGTCGGCAGGTTCCCGCTGTGGTCAATGTGCGCGTGCGACAGGATCACGACGTCGAGCGAGGTTGGGTCGAAGGGCAACTGCCGGTTGCGCTCGAAAGCCTCCTTGCGGCGGCCCTGATAGAGGCCGCAATCGAGCAGAATCCTCAACCCGTTGGCTTCAACCAGGTGCATGGTTCCGGTCGTGGTGCGAGCCGCCCCGAAGAATTGCAGGTTGATCATTGTCGCATGCCCTTTCGTTCGGCCCCGAGTCTAGCAGCCTGTTCCGAAAGCCGCAACACGCCCTGGCACATCGTCCTTGCCGCGAATACGCGGTTAGAGTAACTTGGGCGCAATCAGTGAGTGTGCCTGAACACCTGGAAAGGCCGGCATGGAGTACTTTCTGCTTGTCATAGGCGCGGTGTTGGTCAACAACTTCGTGTTGAATCGCTTCCTGGGCATCTGCCCGTTCCTGGGCGTCTCGAAACGCATCGAAACGGCCCTGGGCATGTCGGGCGCCGTGATTTTCGTCATGGCTTCGGCCGCGGCGGTCTGCTGGGGCTTCCAGGAATTCGTGCTGCGCCCCCTTGAACTGGCCTACCTGCAGACGCTCGCCTTCATCCTGCTGATCGCGGCCTTCGTGCAGTTCGTGGACATCATCATGAAGCGCTTCGTGCCGGCCCTGCATGGCGCGCTGGGGATCTTCCTGCCGCTGATCACGACCAACTGCGCGGTCCTCGGCGTGGCGGTCATGAACGTCAGCTTCGGGTATGGCTTCGTGAAGTCGGTTCTCTTCAGCACGGCGGCGGCCGTTGGTTTCTCGTTCGCTCTGCTGATTTTCACCGGTCTGCGCGAGAAGATCGACCGCGCCGACCCGCCGCGCGCGTTCCGCGGCGTGGCCATTGCCCTGGTGACGGCCGGGCTGCTGAGCCTGGCCTTCATGGGTTTCGGCGGGCTCGTGAAGTAGGCGCGGCGACAACGGAAGCAACATGAGTTCAATCTGGGTTCCCACTCTCTGGATCGGCGGCGTCGCGCTGGTGAGCGGCGCGGCGCTGGCGCTGGCGGCCCGCTTCTTCGGTGTCGAGGAGGATCCGCGCATCGCCAAGGTGACGGATGCGCTCCCCGGCACCAACTGCGGCGGCTGCGGCTTCGCGGGCTGCGCGGACTATGCGCGTGCCATGGTCATGGCCGCGGCGCCGGCCAACTGCTGCGCGGCCGGCGGATCGACCGTAGCATCGCGCCTGGCGCTCGTCCTGGGCGTCGATGTGGTGGCCGTCACGCACAAGGTAGCCCAGGTGCTCTGCTGCGGCAACAATGCCGTGGCCAAGCACCGCTTCGCCTACAACGGGATCGCCGACTGCACGGCGGCGGCGGCCACGGCCGGCGGCGACAAGAGTTGCACCTACGGCTGCCTCGGCTACGGCACGTGCGCGCGGATCTGTCCGGTCCACGCCATCGCCGTGGTCGACGGCCTGGCGATCGTCGACCGTAAACTGTGCGTCGCCTGCGGCCGATGTGTCGGCGCGTGTCCGCGCCGGATTATCAAACTGGTGCCCGGCGATCGCAAACTCCATGTCCGCTGCTCCAACAAGGACAAGGGGCCCGCCGTCAAGGCGGTCTGCACCACGGGTTGCATCGCCTGCCGGATCTGCACCAAACTGTCCGGCGACGCGATCACGATGGACGGCTTCCTCGCCGTGGTGGACTACAGCAAGCCCCTTACAAACGACGAGATTGTGGCCAAGTGTCCGGCCACGTGCATCCGGAAGGACTGACAGGCAGCACCGCATGAAAGTCAGCGCATCCCGATTTCAGTTCCGCGGCGGCGTGCATCCGGCCTACCACAAGGCCGCGACTGCCGCCTCGCCGCTCCGCGCCCTGCCCGCGCCGGCGCAACTGGCGATCTCCACCGCGCAACACCTGGGCACACCTGCCACGCCCGTGGTCAAAGTCGGCGACCACGTGAAGGCCGGACAGGTGCTGGCCGATGCCAACGGGTTCATCTCGGCCCCCGTGCATGCCCCCGTGGCGGGCCGCGTCGTCGGTCTGTCCGATGAACTCACGCCGCTCGGACGCACGTGTCCGTCGATTCTGATCGAGCCGGACGGCACGGACGAGCGCGACGGCACGCTGACGCCGCTGACCGACTGGGCCGCCCTGCCGGCCAAGGCGCTGATCGAGCGCGTGGCCGCGGCCGGCGTTGTCGGCATGGGCGGCGCCGGATTCCCCACCAAGGTCAAGCTTGCACCGCCCAACGACAAACCCGTCGACACCTTCATCCTGAACGGGGCGGAGTGCGAGCCCTACCTCACGGGCGATCACCGACTGATGGTCGAGCAGGCGCGCGCGCTCTGGCAGGGCTGCCGCATCATCCGCCAGGTGCTCGGCGCCAAGAAGGTGCGGATCGCGATCGAGGACAACAAGCCGGACGCCATCCGTGCCATGGAAGCCGTGCTGTCGGACGCCGACGGCGACGCGGGCATCACGGTGCTCAAGACAAGCTACCCGCAGGGCAGCGAGAAACAGCAGATTTTCTCGGTGACCGGCCGCACCGTGCCGGCCGGCGGGCTGCCGATGGACGTCGGCTGCGTGGTCGAGAACGTCGGCACCACGCTGGCGGTGTGGGATGCCGTGGTCAACGGCCGCCCCCTGACCCACCGCACCATCACGGTCTCGGGCGATGCGGTCGCCCAGCCGGCCAACCTGCTGGCGCCGATCGGCACGCGCTTCGCCGACCTGGTGGCGGCCTGTGGCGGCCGCAGCGGCCGCGTGGCCAAGATCGTGTCGGGCGGCCCGATGATGGGGTTCGCGCAGGCCACGCTGGATGTGGCCATGACCAAGACGTCATCCGGCCTGCTGCTGTTCTCGGAGCGTTGCATCGCGCCGTTCACCTCGCAAGCCTGCATCGCCTGCGGCCGCTGCGTGGACGCCTGCCCGATGCGGCTGGTGCCCGCCGACCTGAGTCAGGCGATCGAGGCTGACGACATCGAAGGGGCCGAGGCCTACAACGTGATGGACTGTTTCGAGTGCGGCGCCTGCGCTTACGTCTGCCCGGCCCGCCGGCCCCTCGTTCAGCACATGCGCCGGGCCAAGGCCATCCTCCTGTTGAAGCGCAAGAAGGCCCCGGCAAAGAGTGTCTAAACCGCCAATTGCGGGAGATCCGTGTTGAATGCTCAGCCTTCCAACGATGTGTTGCTGGTCAGTTCGTCGCCGCATGCCCACTCGGGCGCGTCGGTCAGCCGGATCATGCTTGATGTGCTGGTCGCCCTGACGCCGGTCCTGGCCGCCGCCTGCTGGTTCTTCGGCTGGCAGGCGGTCCGCCTGGTGGTCACCTGCGTGCTGGCGAGCCTCGTGACTGAATGGCTCTGCCGCAAGGCCATGCGCCGCGAGAACACGCTCGGCGATTTCAGCGCCGTCGTGACCGGCGTGCTGCTGGCGTTCAACCTGCCACCGGCCCTGCCGACCTGGATGGCCGCCGTGGGCGCCGTCTTCTCAATCGGCGTCGCCAAGCAGGTGTTCGGCGGTCTGGGCTACAACCCCTTCAACCCGGCGCTGATCGGCCGCGCCTTCATGCTGGCCTCGTTCGCCGGCCCGATGACGACCTGGAGCGCGTCACGCTGGCTGACGGACGCCACGACAACCGCGACGCCGCTCAACACCATCAAGGAGGCCCTGAAGGCCGGACAGGCCCTTCCCTTTGAACTGACGCCGTCGATGACGTGGGATTTCTTCATCGGCAACATGAACGGGTGCATCGGCGAGACGTCGGCGCTGGCCATCCTGCTGGGCGGCATCTACCTGCTGGCGCGGCGCGTCATCACCTGGCACGTGCCGGTGACCTACCTCGGCACGGCGGCGCTCTACGCCGCCATTCTGCATGCCGTCAGCCCGGCCACGAGCATGCCGATGCCGTTTCACCTGCTGACCGGCGGTCTCTTCCTGGGCGCATTCTTCATGGCCACCGACATGGTGACCACGCCGGTGACGCGCTCCGGGCTGATCATCTTCGGCGCCGGATGCGGCGTGCTGACGATGCTGATCCGCACGATTCCCAGCGGCAACTATCCCGAGGGCGTCAGCTTCGCCATCCTGATCATGAACGCCTTTACGCCGCTGATCAACCGGGCCACGCGGCCGCGCGTGTTTGGGCGCAGGAAGAAGTAGTCGTCCCATGAAAGAAATCCTCAAACTCGTCTTCGTCCTGACCCTGATCTGCCTGATCTGCACGGCGCTGCTCGCGGCGGTCTATGAGAAGACGAAGGGGCCGATCGCGGCGGCCGGCGCGCAGAAGGCCATCAAGGCCGCGGCGGAGGTGATGCCCGCAGGCGCAGCCGCGCCCGAACGCGTCGACGTCGTCGGGCCCGACCGCGCGACCAACGTCCTTTTCGTCGCCCGACGCGACGGCGCCATACAGGCCGTGGCCCTGGAAGGGCGCTCGACGCACGGCTACGGCGGCGACGTCGCGCTGATGGTCGGGCTGTCGGCCGACGGCAAACTGGTGAACTACAAGGTCCTGAGCCAGAAGGAGACGCCCGGTCTGGGCAACAAGATCGCCGGCGACCTGTTCCGCCTGCCGCTGCTGGGACGCGATCTGGCGCAGACCAAGTGGCAGGTGAAGAAGGACGGCGGCGACATCGACGCGATCACCGCCGCCACGATCTCCTCGCGCGCGGCGCTGGAGGCCATCCGCGACGCCATCGCCCGGTACGACGCAGCCCGCGGCCAACTGAAGTAGAGGGAGCAGACCCATGGGGTTTTACAAGGAACTTACGCGCGGCATCATCAAGGAGAACCCGACCTTCCGGCTGGTCCTCGGGATGTGCCCGACGCTGGCCACAACGACCTCGCTTGAGAACGCCATCGGCATGGGCGCGGCCGCCACCTTCGTGCTGGTCTGCTCCAACATCGCCATCTCGTCGCTGCGCAACCTGATCCCAGCCAAGGTCCGCATCCCCTGCTACATCGTCGTGATTGCCGCCTTTGTGACCGTGGTCGACCTCCTGATGCAGGCCTACACGCCGGCGCTCGCTGAGAGCCTGGGCATCTTCATCCCGCTGATCGTGGTGAACTGCATCATCCTGGGCCGGGCCGAGGCGTTTGCCGCCAAGAACACCGTCTTCGACAGCGCGGCCGACGGCATCGGCATGGGCATCGGCTTCACGCTGGCCCTCTCGACCATCGCGACGATCCGCGAGATCATCGGCAACGGCACGCTGACGGTCTGGGGCAAGTTGGCCTTCGAGATCCACGCCAGCCCGATCGTCCTCACCATCCTGCCGGCCGGCGGGTTCGTGACGCTCGGGTGCATTCTCGCGATCATCAACTGGCTGCAGGCGCGTCAGGCCAGCCGGCAGGGGTTGGTTGCGCCGGTGCCACTCGAACTCGATTGCCGCCACTGCGTCATCTGCCGGCTGGCCGATATCCCGCCCGCCGGCCAGCCCCAAGCGAAAGCGTGACACCATGGACATCCTGGTTGGCCTGGCACTCGGCGTTCTTGCATGGGTCCTCGTGCGCTGCGTTCTGCCGGGTCTCTACACGGTGGACCAGAACCAACGCGCCGTGAAGACGGTCTTCGGACGTGCCCAGCGCATGGGCAACCTGACGACGCTGGACGACCCCATCGCTGAATCGCTGCAGCCTGACGAGAAAGACCGCTACTGTTTCCCGCAGGTCAGGGTGATCATGCCGGGCGGCCCCTACTTCAAGTGGCCGTGGGAGCGGATCCACAAGGTCTCGATCGCCACCGAGACCGCCAACATGGCCTTTGACCCGGAGTCGCCCGCTGCGAACAGGAACGGCGCGCTGCTGGAGGCCGTCACCAAAGACCAGTTGAATACGGGACTGACCGGCCAGATCCGGTTCCAGGCATCCGAACGCAATCTCTACGCCTACCTCTTCGGCGTGGCCAACCCGATCGCACACGTGATGGGCTACTTCGTGTCCGTGCTGCGCGAGCGGATTGCGACGTTCGAGGCGCCGGGAAAGAAGGAGCGGGAAGCGGAAGGCCCCACCGATGCGGTTTCCGTCGAGGGCATCTCGATCAACGACCTGCGCAAGAACCTGCGGGACCTGAACGAACACATGGACCGGGAATGCCAGTGCTCGCAGGCGCGCTACGGCATTCTGCTCGATGCTTCACTCATCACCGGGATCGACCCGCCGTCCGAGGTCGAGTCCGCGTTGGCCGCGATCAACACGGCCCACAACCAGGTGTCCTCGGACATCAGCCTGGCGACCGCCGCCGCCGATCAGCGGATCGTCGAGTCGCGGCGCGCGGTGGAGATCGAGACGCTGAAGGCGGAAGCAGAGGTCGAGCCGCTGCGGCGGCTGGCCGCGCAGCTCGTGGAACTCAAGAAACGCGGCGGCAAGGCCGCGATGGACGCGTATGTGCGGAATGCGAAACTGGAGTTGTTCGCCCAGGCCAACCGGGTGATCTCGGAGGTGCGGCCATGAACCCCATCCTGATCGCAGCGGGCGTGGTTTTCATTTGCCTCCTGATCGGCGTGCCGATCGTGCTGGGAGTCGCGCGGCTCTTCGGCGTCTACGCGATCATCCGCGAACGGCGATGCCATGTGTATGTGTTGTTCGGCAAGGTGATCGGCATCCTGAACGAACCGGGACTCACCTTCCTGTGGCCGAGACTGGGATGGAAAGCGCTCTTTGTCCAGTGGCTCGGACGATGCCAGGTGACCGACATGCGCCTGGATCAGGAGTACCTGCGCAGCCAGCCGGTGAACTCCGAAGAGGGCGCACCCATGGGCATTGGCATCTGGTACGAGATGTTCATCAGCGACCCGGTGGCCTACCTGTTCAAGAACATCGACCCGCGCGGGTCGCTGGCAACCAACGTCAGCAACTCGACGGTGCGGTGCCTGAGCAACCTGCCGCTCGCAAAGATGCTGGTCGACCGCCATGCCATGAGCCGGACCGTCCGTTCGGAAGTCACGCCCAAGTCCAACGAATGGGGCTACCAGCTCGGCTCCATCTACATCCGCAAGGTCCACTTCCGCGATCCGGAGATGATCCGGCAGATCGAGAGCAAGGTGGTCAACCGCCTGCGCCAGGTCACGGCGGCGATCAAGCAGGACGGCGTGAATCAGGTGAGCATCATCACCAGCACGGCCGAGCGGCAGGCCGCCGTCGCCTTCGGCAAGGCGGCTGCCGTGCGACCGGCCATTGTGGGCCAGGGCATGACGGAAATCAGCGCGGACGCGGAGGTTGCTGAAGCCATGTTCGAGCTTCTCGAAACACAGCGTATCGTGGAAGGCGAGGCCAGTCTCACGCTGGTTCGGACACCCAGACACGCCCTGCTCGCCGACCTTCTGGCGGCTGAACCCCCCGCCCGACAGACGGCCTAGACATGCTCCCCGCGCAACATCTGGTTCTGGCCACCATCGACGAGAACGAGCGGCCGCTCTCGCTTCGCGTGCTGGGCGCCTACGCTGAGTCCAAAGGCACGCGGACGAGCCTGCTGGTCCTCATCAAGCGCCTGGCGAGTTTCGCAGAACCCGTGCATTTCTCCGCAGCGGAGGTCGGGCAGATTGCCTCGCTGCTGAAGCGCGAGCAGGTCAGCCACCTCGGTTTCTACCTGATGACGGCCACGCTCCGGCCATACACGCAGCTGGTGAAGGCGCTGCGGGCGGCAGGCTACCGCGGGGTCATCATGGCGGGCGGCGTCCATGCCACGCTATGCCCGGCAGAGTCGCTGGTGAAAGGCGCCGACTACGCGGTGCAGGGCCCCGGCGAAGTGCCCCTGGAGATGATCCTGAGCGGACAGGACCCGGCGTCGATTCCCGGGCTCGTCTGGCGGAAGGAGGGGCACGTCCAGGTGAATGCCATCGCCCCGCAGCAGAAACTCGACCTGAATGCCCTGCCCAACCCCATCTTCCGGTTTGATCGCGACTGGATCCTCGTAGACGGGAAACTCCGCCGGTTGACGTGGCCGCTGCATGCCCGCCACGCATCCTGGGACGGGACGTACTACGACATTGCGACCTCGCGCGGGTGCATCTACACCTGCACCTACTGCTGCAACGTCTACGGTGCGCCCGTGCAACGCGCGAGCGTCGACCACGTGATGGCGGAACTCCGCAGCCTGCGCGAGCGGGAACCGCGGATCGCCGGCATCAACATCCAGGACGACAGTTTTTACGCCAACTCCGACGAGTGGCTGCGTTCGTTCTGCGCGCGCATGAAGTCCGAGGTGGGACTGCCGTTCATCGTGCGCATGATCCCGCGCTTCGTCACGCGCGAGCGTGTGGTCCTGCTCAAGGACGCCGGCATGCACTACGTGACCATGGGACTGGAAGCCTCGGACCGCCTGAACAAGCAGCTCTTCAACCGCCAGGAAACCGCGGCCTCGTTCCTGAAGGCCGCACGCGTGGTGCTGGACGCCGGCGTCTACCTCTCGACGGACATCCTGATTCACAACCCTTACGAAAGGGAGGACGATCTGCGGGAAATGGCCCTGACGCTCAACGCCCTGCCACGGCCGAACTGGGGCGTTGTCGCGCTCTCGCTGACGCCCTTCCCCAACACCGCACTTCGCGCCCGTTGCGTGCAGGACGGCATGCTGGACCGTTTTGCGACCGACCCCTATGACTCGATGCTCATCCCGTCGCGACCCGGCGGCTATCTGACGCCGCGGTTCTGGCTGCTCCTGAACACGCAGATCCTGGCGCGCGTCTCGCCGACGCTGGGCGCCCGGTTGATCGCGCAGGGCCCGACGCACCCCGCAGCCGTACAGACGGTGGAACAGCTGGCCTCCTATCTGGATCGAACAAGGAGGATCACCGCCTGGTTGCGACGCCGGACCCCCTGGCTCTATGCCGCAGTGGCCCGCGCCCTGACGAAGAAGGTCAGTTCTGCGGCACCTGCTTGATCACCTGAAGAGATCGCGCAGACCTACCGCACCAGGCTGATCCCCACGCGGAAGGCATCCGTGCGGCGGTCATAGTCCAGCAGGCTCTCGCCGAATCCGGTGTAGTACTGCGCATGGAAGAAGAGATCGAGGTTCAGCCCCGGCAGCAACTCGTTCGACGGGTAGCTTACGTCGAACTGCGTGCCAAGGTGATCCCAGTCGTCACCCGCCCTCAGGTTGGCGGAAAACATCACGCCATCGCCGTGGGTGAGGATGACCCGCAAATCGCCGTGGCCGCGATAGTCCGCCATGTCGGGATTCTCCTCCATCGTACCAGGATACGCCCAGATCCGGGGGGCGATCTGCAGGTTCCAGTCCGACGCCGAGCCCAGACGCACCGACGGACGAATGTAGAGCATGTCCAGCGACCGCGAGTCGGAACCATCCTGGCCGTTGGACTCATGCATCAGTCCGGCTTGCAGCGTGAGGTGGCGGATGATGCGACCCTCCGGCTGGCTCCAGTCCTTCACGTACAGGAGTTCAGGCCGATAGCTGGAGTCCCTGAAAGGCGCGCTTTCGGCGCGCGTGTCCCAGAGCGACGTCTGCGTGTAACCCAGGTGCAGGCCATTCAGAACGTCCGCCGCGCTACCCTCCGGAAACGTGAACAGCCGGTACTTCATGCTGAACTGTATCTTGGCCGCCGGGTCATTCGGTCCCCATAGCAGGTACATAGGCTCGTAGGGGAGAATGTGCTTGAGGAAATACTGCGACAGCCCGACCTTCGCCTGTTGGTCACCTATCGTGGGGTCCGTGTCCTGGACAACATCGTTGGTGACCGACTGCGCGCCGGCTCCCCCCCCTGCGGGAAGGCCGCCTTCGCCATCGACCAGCAGGGCCGTCCGAACGGCAGGATCCTGCACCAGCGACAGTTCGGCAGGACCGCTCACGCCGGACGGCACGTCCATCAGATAGGGGATCGTGGCCGATTCGCCGGGTCCAGGCCCCTGCGCCGTTTCGCGCGCGGGCCCAGTCCGTCGGAGCGTGACCGCACGTGTGCCGTGGTAGGTCTTCAGCTGTGCCGCAAAGCTGGCCTCGAACCTTGCGATCGACTCAGTGTTGGTCGCGCCACTGATCCGGATCTGGATGGAGCTGGTGCTCCCCGCACGAACGGCCGCCTCCGGCGGGAGCAGACGCATGCCGGCTCCCGCGGCCACCGCCCGGACATTGCCCGCACACAGGAGCAGCACGACACAGAACGAAAGATTTGGTTTGCTGATGGGTGCCTTTTGAATGGAGAATAGGCCGCACGTGATCGCCAGCGGTAGAACGTGTATGACAGCTCAAGCATGACATGTCAAGCCATAGTCCCGTACGCCGCATTCCTGAAGAAGAACCGGTTCGTGATTGCCAGCAGCCTGTTCATCCTTGCCGCGGTGGCCGTCATCGAGCTCGCATCCGGCCGGTCACCGCTTGGGCCCGACGGACGCTTCGGCTGGTGGGACGGTGATGTCTGGTCAAGCGAGAACTCGCAGCGCGTGGCCGACGCCTACTCCTTTTCACACATCATCCATGGTCTGCTTTTCTACGGATTCCTGTGGTTGGTCGCCCGGCGCCTGCCGCGCCGGCACCGCTTCCTGATTGCGCTCATCGCCGAGGCGGGCTGGGAACTGCTCGAGAATTCGCCGATCATCATCAACCGCTATCGCGAGGCCACCATTTCGCTGGGCTATGTCGGCGACAGCGTCCTGAATTCGGTCTGCGATGTGCTCATGATGGCGCTTGGGTTTCTCATTGCCCGGTTCGCGCGCGTCTGGGTGGTCGTGGCCCTGATCGTGGTGCTTGAACTCGGCTGTCTCTGGTGGGTCCGCGACAACCTCACGCTCAACGTGCTGATGCTGACCCACCCCGTCCCGTCCATCAAGGCCTGGCAGTCGGAGGGGCACTAGCACCGGCCGGCAGCGACGCCGCAGCGGGAATGGAGCCACATGAAAAAGATTGATCGCCCCAATATCGTGCTGCTCGTTGCGGATGATCACGGTCGCGAGGCGCTCGGATGCTACGGCAACCCGGCGGTCGCCACGCCGCACCTCGACGCGCTGGCGCGCGACGGCGTGCGCTTTACCAACAGCTTCTGCACGACGGCCTCCTGTGCGGCCAGCCGTTCGGTGATCCTGACGGGGCTCCACAACCACGCCAACGGCACCTTCGGTCACACCCACGGCGTGCATCACTTCGCCTGCTACGACGACGTCGTGACGTTGCCCGCCCTGCTGAATGCCGGCGGCTACCGCACCGGCCGCGTGGGCAAGACCCACTACGCGCCAGCCGCGCGCTTCCCGTTCGCGTGGGAACACCCCGAGGGCGCCTTCGGCCGCGACGATGTGCGCATGTCCGAAGCCTGCCGGCCGTTCATCCGCGACGCCGAACCGTTCTTCCTCTACTGGTGCTCGCACAACCCGCACCGCGACGGCCGCACACTGGCCAGCCATCCGGCCCGGCACACCCCTACGGCGCGAACTGCATCAGTTCAAGCTTCCCGGTGCTGCCGTCCAGGTGCACCAGGAAGCGACTGAGGAAGCTCATCCCCAGCAAGCCGTCAACGCCCGGCGCGGCGGCAGCCTGGAAAACAGCGACTTCGATCCTCTCGGCCCGCGCATCACCGACCTGCATGGAGTCGACGACCGCGACTTTCCCTTTGGCCTTGCTGCCGTCGGCCATCGTGAAGCTGGATTCCGGCAGGGCACGCGTATCCAGTTCCAGCCTGCGGGCGAACGCCTCGGAGATCACCACCATGGACGAACCCGTGTCGACCACGAACTGTCCCTGGACCCGATCATTGATGACCGCCACAACGACGGCCCCGGCACCGGACGGTGCCAGCGGCACCGTCGCGGTGACGAAGTCCCGGGTGTATTCGGACAGCACGGAGGCGATGCGATGGCACACGTAACGCCGGTCGGCGTCGGTCGCGGCTGCACCCAACCTGCCTTCCTGCTCCTTCAATCGGGACTCGAAGGCCACCATCTCGTCCTGGTAGGCGCGTGCCCGCCCGGCAGCAGCCTCGAGCGCCTTGCGCGTGGCGGCCAGTTCGGCCGTCGTAACCTGAACCTTCGTGCTCAGGGCATTGTGCTCGATGATCAACGCGTTGTAGGCCTGCGTATCGCGACCGGGAGACGCGTCGCGCACGCGACGGCTGGCCTCGATAAGACGGGCATTGTTCGCATCAAGCTCCCCTTTCAGAACGGCTTCCTGATTCCGCAGACTGGCCATGCTCTGGCGCGCCAACAGGGCATCCTCGCGGCGGGCACGAAGCTCGGTGAACCTCGCGGCAAGGTCCTCCATGCCGGCCGGCAGGTACTGTTTGTGCAGGTAGTACTTCTGTCTCCAACCGGTCCTGATACGGTCGTTTTGATCACTCGTTGCGTACTCGATGGACCGAACGGTGCCGCGGGAGAATGCGGTTGACGCGATGCCCAGGTCGAGCCGGACATCCGCGGCCGTCTCGCGGGTGACGATGCCTTCAACAGACTGGCCGTTTCTGAGGCGCACCGTGTCTGCCCACGAAGATCCTGCGAAGAGGGCCAGGATCGCCGCCAGCAGCGGAGCCGCGGGCTTCAGTTGCCGCAGCTGGCGCAACGACACCTGCACGCAGATGAGGGCCATCAGGCCTGCCGGTACGATGCTGGCCGTGAGGTGCCGGAAGAGCGTGCTGCCCGCCGCCGCGAGCAGCATCGCCGGTACGTTGACCGCCGCGATCAGGGCCAGGTACGTCGGGCGCCGGGGCACGGGGCAGATCTGCAGATAGAGCGCGTTCATGCCGACGAAGTTGGTGGTCATCGCGAAGCCGTACAGGAAGAACGTCGCAACGAACCCCGCGTCAAGCCGGTTGACGACCATCAGCACGCACGTGGCGCTGAGCAACCACCGCGACAGGCTGACCACCTGCCACCCGCCGTGGCGGTCGCCCAGCCAGCCGGCCACCAGGTTGCCTGCAATCGCTCCGGCCATCTGCGCCGTGACCAGCACCCCGACATAGCTCTCGGGCCGGCCTGTCACCGCCAGCACGTGAGCGGCAAGGAAGGGCGTCATCACCAGCACGCCCGAGTGCAGAATGCGGACCCAGACGAGCGCGCGCAACCGTATGTCATCGCGCCACAGGGCCGGCAACCCGGCCAGACTCGCGCGCAGGGATGGCAACGCGCGGCGCCCGGGCATGGCAACATCCAGTTCGCGAATGCGGCAGAAGAGCGCATAGGACACCAGCAGGAACACGAACGCAATCAGATGCAGACGTGCATAACCCGGCGGTCCGGGGTGCGCAAGGAGCACACGCGAGATGATCGGCCCGGCTGCGATGCCGATCACGCCGCTGATCAGGTAGCGCAGGGCGTGCATGGACGGGACGCGGTTCGGCGACACGCTCTTGGCGATCAGTTCCTGCCAGGCGACATAACCAACACCGCCCGCAAGGCCCGAAGCCAGCGGCGCCAGCGCGGCCATGCCCCATGCCAGCACGGGGTGACCGGGCCAGCAGGTCAGCAGCGCCAGCGCGGCGATGAGGTACGGCAGTCTCTGGACAAGCCCGAATGATCGCACCAGCGGCATGACGTGGCGCAAACCTTCGACGCGATGCGCCATGAAGAGCGGCGGCAGGCTGAAGCCGATCGTGCTCATCATCGGCGTCAGCGAGATAACCCACGCCGGCGCGCCCATCGACGCCATCATCGTGGGCATCACGGAGTCGGATGCAATGAAGGCCAGGCCGCCGATGTAGACACCGCCCTCAAGCCCCTGCAGCACGTAGTTGCGGCGCATCAGCCGCGACCTGTCAGCGGCGCTCATGGGGGGAAGAGGCATTTCGGGGCGTCATGAACTCGGGCTCCTGCCGCTCAACCCGCAAGGCAGGCAGCACGGACAGTATAGTTCCGGCCAGCGTCCCTTCGCAAGGTCGTTCGCCGCCCCCTGTTCTGCGAGGGTTGGGCGCGACACCTGCCGCAGCGGCGCGCTCGAGGATCGCGCCCTACCCGAATCGGACGAATTGCACAACCCGCGCGTGCGGGCCGCATCGGTCCCGTCGGCGGCACGCCCGTAGGCCCCGGCGCGGGCCGCCATACGAACCGCCTGTCTCCACCCATCCCATCCGCGCCGGTGGCTGGGCGGCGCGGAACGGGTCGCGCCGCAGGCGCCCGGAAAAACGCGCGTCAGGCCGGTCTGGCCGCAAGGCGGAGCATGCGGCGCCAGACTACCGTCTGCGCCGCGTGCGACAACGCCGCGGACGGGCCGGTATCACGCGCGCTTTTTCCGGCCCGGTCCGCGACGCGGATACATCCATCACCTGTTGAGGTTATCGCGCGCATCGGTTGCGTCGTTCCGTCCCGTCCAGTTGCGGTCCATCGGCACCTTCCGCGCCCCCTCGCGCAACACCTCTCGCAGAACGGGGCCGCCTTGTCGCTCCAAGTCCAGAACGTCCTTCCATTCGGGCGCAGGCTGCGCTAATTTTGCGGCTGACAACGGTTCAGGCGGTCCGAGCGGATGCGTCTGCCGAGGAGAGAGCGACATGACCAAAGGCAACATGCTGATCGCCCAGAGCGGCGGTCCTTCGATGGTGATCAACCAGAGTCTGGTCGGCGCCGTGCTGACGGCGATGGACAGCCCGAAGGTGGGCCGCATCTACGGGGCGCTCAACGGCATCAAGGGCATCCTCGATGAGCGCCTGATCGACCTGCGGCGCGAGAGCCGCGCCACGCTCGAAGCCGTGGCCAACACCCCCTCGTCTGCGCTCGGCTCCGTGCGCCGCAAGCCGTCCCCCGAGGATTGCGCCGCCATCTTCAGCGTGCTCCACAAGCTCGAAATCCGCTACTTCTTCTATATCGGCGGCAATGACTCGGCCGAAACGGTCCATATCATCAACGAGGAAGCGCGCAAGTCCGGCTACGCGCTGGCGTGTTTCCATATCCCCAAGACGATCGACAACGACCTGCGCGAAAACGACCACACGCCCGGCTTCGGCAGTGCCGCACGCTTCGTGGCCTGCGCCGTCATGGGCGACGATCTCGACAACCGCGCCCTGGGCGGCGTCAAAATCGACGTGATCATGGGCCGCAACGCGGGGTTCCTGACGGCCGCATCAGCCCTGGCCCGCACCCGCCCCGATGACGGTCCGCACCTGATCTACCTGCCGGAACGGCCGTTCGATATCGACCGTTTTGTCGCTGACGTCCAGCGTAAGGTCAAGCAGATGGGCCGCTGTGTCGTGGCCGTTTCAGAGGGCATCGTCGACCGGAGCGGCACGCCGATCATCGCCAAGTTCCTCAAGGAAACAGACTCGCACGGTAACGTGCAACTCAGCGGCTCCGGTGCGCTGGGCGACCTGCTGGCGGACGTGATCCGCACCAAGGCGAAGATCAAGCGCGTGCGCGCCGACACGTTCGGCTACCTGCAGCGCTCCTTCCCGGGAATCGTCTCGCCGACCGACGCGCTGGAGGCGCGGCAGGTCGGCATCGTCGCGGTGCGGGCAGCCGTCGAGGACCGCGTGGCGAGCGGATCGGTCGCCATCCGGCGCAAGCCCGGACGCAAATACGGCGTCACCTACGCGGTCGTGCCGCTGCGCAAGGTGGCCAAGAACACGCGCCACATGCCGCCCAGTTTCATCAGCCGCGCGGGCAACGACGTAACGCAGGCCTTCCTCGACTACGCCCGGCCGCTGGTCGGCGCCCTGCCGCCGGTCGGCCGACTCACGGTTTGAGCGGGTTGATCACGGTGGGCGTCATCTTGATGTCGAGCGTCTGCGTCTGGCCGCCGGCATCAACGCCCACCAGGAAACGGTTGTAGAAGTCGGTGTGCTGGTTCAAGCCGCCCAGCGTGATCGTTTCGCCATTGGCCACGGTCACCTCGGTCGCCACCTGCGTCAGCTTGATTCGTTGCGGCTGGCCGTCTACCAGTGCCGATACGGTCGGTATGAGTTTGACGGTTACCAGTTTGCCGTCCGCTGAAACGAGCGGCTCGATCGACAGGAATGCGCCCACGCGCTGGACCGTCACCGACCGCTGCCAGTAGCCGTAGTTGTACCCCCACTGCACCAGCCACTCCTCATAGAGCGGCACGTCTTCACCAACGGTCAGGGACGCCGAACCGCCCTCCATGGCCACCAGCGTCTGTCTGGTCACACCACTGGACCTGGACGCCGTGTTGTGCGCGCCGACGGTCACGGAGCCTACGGTGGACACGCTGCCACCTGAGACGACCAGGCCACCCGTGCCCCCCACCGCGGCCCCGCGCGCATGCGACTTGGCCGTTTCGCGCATCGTGACTTCGATGCTGACATTGCGCCCCACCCGATCAACATCATGGATGAAGGCCACGAGGTTGCTGTGGGCCGCCGGTTCGGCGCTGACGAAAAGGCGCAGGCCGCTGCGGTCGTAGACCACATTGCCGCGGTCGCCAACTACCCCCTGATACGCCTGCAGCGTCTCCTCGCTGGGAGGCCGCGCCAGTGGATAGGCCTTGAACGTGCGTTCGGCCGCATGCAGGCCAAGTGCAAGACTACAGACGAGCCATGCTGCCGCTCTCCACATAAAGCCCCCCTTCCGCACAAAGACACCCGTCGCCCCGGCCGCCCTCAACGCCCAGCCGGCTTGGCAACCCAGTTGCCTTTCGGCGACTGGATCATCGTGCCCGGCGCGGCCTTGGCCACGATCTCGGCGGCGCGTTGCTGGCCGACGGCCTGCGGCTGTGCGCCGGTCTTCTTCGCGATCGCCTCATACACCGCCTTGCGATCACTGTTCTCAGCCTCAATCACGGCGCCATCCGGCGCAGGAACGGCCTTGAGAGCCTCCACGAAACCACGGTTGTTCTCACCAACGGTCTGCTTGGCGAGCAGCGCATCCACGGTCGGCTTACGCGCCAGCATCGCGGCCTTGATCGCATTCAGGTCCTGAGCGGACGCACCCAGCGCGACCGCAACGCCCAACAGGGCCAGCCAATTTCGCACACTTCTCATTTCCCGCCTCATTTCTGGTTGTCAATGTCGCCAAAGAAGTTCGTCAGTTCCTGCTGCACGCGCACGTTCACATCCACAGTGATATGGATGGGTTGGACCGCCACCTCGTTCTGCGTTTTGAGCGAGAAGCACCCAGATAACAGGCTGGCTCCAAGCAACAGCGCAACCGCTGCAATCCTCGAACATGGTCTCGTCATGCCGCCCTCCCTGGACTGCAACCGCACCACCTAGCGCAGTTTCAGCCCCATGTTGAACAACTGCTCCAAAGGCCCCTTGATATTCACATTCAGGTCCACCGGCGGCTCCCCGGGCTTGGCGTGCGCCTGACCCGCGATCCGCAGCTTCAGCAAGGCGTCTCCACCCGCGGCAGGCGGCTCGAGATCCATGCGAAAAAGCGAGAAGTCCAGATCCGTCAGCGCCGCGATCAACCGATCCCGCACCAAAGCCGGTATGTTGGCCTGCGAAAGCACCTGCGCCACATACTCAGTGTTGGTCACCCGGAGCCGCCCGCCCTGCCCCGGCAGCGAATACAGAAACCCATCCGACAACTTCACCGTTCCGCCCTGCAACCGCAGCGGCAGACGGCCATACAGCGTGCCCGAACCTGTCCCCTGCAGCACCTGCATCTGCTTCAGCAGTTGCCCCAAATCGACCTGATCAATGTATAAGACGCACTCAGCCTCCGGATTATTCAAGGCCACATGCACAGCGTACAGCCGCACGGCGCCGCCGCACCAGCCAAAACCACCCCGCTCGACGAACAACTCGCGCGGCGTGGCCGCCCACCGGAAGAAGCCATTGGTCAGAGTCAGGTTGCCGGCCATCGCGCTGCCGAAGCGCGTGTCCTCATCCACGTCGATGCGCCAGTCGTCTGGACTGCGTCCCGCCAACGCCGCTGAAACAGACAGCCCTGACACCTGCCACTGCTTGGCCACGGACGTCGCGGTCGCATCACGCACCCGCCACGCGCCGCGGAACTCGGGCTGTCGTCCGGGCTGCAACGCAGCCGCCAGCCGGCCGCCCACCATACCGACGAACGTCACGTCGGTGCCGGTCCGACGGCTCAATGCCACCACCACGGAGTCGTTCGTTCCCAACCGCACATCAGGCATATCGACGGTGACCTCGGCCGACGGGGCGCCATGCCAGTCCGCATGCGCCCGTGTTTGCACGGCCAGCGCGCTGCCGACCACGCGGGTCGTCAGCGTCACGTCGCAGCGATCCACCCCGCTGGTAAGGCTGAAGTCCCCGGCCTGCAACGTCACACCGCCAGCCTCGAGGTGCTGCCAGTTGAGACTGGCTGGCCGTCGTTCGGCATCTGCTGCACCGACGCGTATCGGCAGCGGCAGGAAGAAACTCAACCCATCGAGTTCCAACGCGCTGGGACCGGAATCGCGCAGCCACCCGCCCCGACCCTCGACTGTGCCGCGCAGGTCGGCAGACGGCGCAGTCGCCGCACTCACGCGGATGACGGCACCCGTCGCACCATACGAGAAGGCGCCGGAACGACCAGACAATTCCCCAAGATCCAGGACTCCCTCCAGGGCCACCTGCCGACCGGAACACGCGACACCGCCGTGCACCTGCCACACGGCCGGAGCAGACAGATTTACGCGCCCGCCGCTGACACCCGCCACAAGCGACGTGGACACGTTGAGGGTGCCTTCGACACCTGCCACAAGCCCCGATGACACGAGGCCCACCTGCCACGTCAGCTCGCCCCGCGCAAGTTCACCCGCAACGCGCCCGAAAGGACCGTCGAGTTCGTCCAACCGTGCAGACACAACGCCGGTGACGTTCGTGAACGGCGCGTCAGCAGATCCACGCAACCTGACCCGCTTGGTGGCACTGAGACCGCCCTTGCTGGCGTGTATGGCATCGCACGCCGCATCCGCTGATGCCCGGCACGCACGCGATGCGGCGATCTCGACGCACCCCGAAGCCTGAGCGCCATGCAAGGACAGCGCCATCGCGTCGGCGCGCACCTGCTGTGCTCCCGTCGACACCTGCCACGTGACCGGACCATCCAAACTCCGCAGGTCCGCCCCCGCCAGTCGCGCATCGAACGCCAGGCGAGGATCATCGCCCAGCCACTGCGCACGTGGCGGCAACCACAGCGCAAACGCCGCGCGTGCCACGCGGCCGGAGCCGGAGGCATCCAGGCGCCAACCGACGCCCTGGCGTGCGAGCGTGCCGTGCGCCGACAACGCTGCCAAGCCGTCGGCGACTTGCGCGTTCGCCGCAACACGTATCGCCGCATCGGCCGCGCGTTCAACTGCGACCGATGCAGAAGCACCACCCGCCACGGGGCAGACGGACGGCAGGATTTCCGGACTGAACCGCCGTGCCAACGCCCATGCAGTCGCCAGGTCGCGCACCCGGACGTCACCGCGCAGCCGGCCCACGCCGCAGGCGGGATCGCCCTGCCCCGCCACGTTCAGTTCGACGCCTTCCATCGCGGCTTCGATGTTCAGCCTGTAGAGCGACCCGGTCATGGCGTTGACAAGCACGCTGGCAGTCGCCGTGAGCGGTTCATCCGCGGCACGCCGGAGCAGGATGCCGGCATCAACTGCCAGCATCCCGACCCGCCAGGACTGCGCAGGCGCGGCCGACGGTTTCGCGGCCAAGGCCAGTAGACCGGGATCGAGACCCGCAACCGTCATCGCGTTGCTGTCGGACAACGCAAACGTGGCACGGACGCCGCGGATCCGGATCTCGTGAATCGTCCGGCGCAGCAGCGACGCGGGCGAATAGCGCAGTTCCACGTCAGCCACCTGCGGCGCGTCGGTCGCACCACCGAGGCGCACGGGGCCAACATGGGCGTGGAACAGTCCGGCCTGCTGCACCTGTGCCGACACCTGCCACAACCCCTGAGCATTCAGGACGCGGCGCAGCAATCGGTCTGCAAGCACCCGCCGCCAGAGCGACTCCAGCGTCCAGCAGACCAGCACGATGGCGGCCAGCCACAGCGCGACGCGCCGGACGCGCCTCCACCTGCCGCGACCTGTCAACCTGTTCGTCATCGTCCGACCAACCCAACCGGGATGGCGCCAACAATTGTCTGCAACTGCGCGAGTCCCTGCTGCCACACCTCCGTGCCAGCCGCAAGCGCCTTCCGCCCCTTGGGCGTGGCGACATAGACCTTGCGTTCGCGTCCCCCGACGGTCTCGGTCCGGCAACTCACGCAACCGCACTTTGCGAACTCCCTGAGGACCGGATAGACCGTGCCCTGGGTAGGCACGCAGACACGGCCGGTCATCTCGGACAGTCTCTGGATGATGGCATACCCATGAGCCGGCGCCTCGCACACCGCGTGCAGAATCAGGAACTTGCACAGGCCCGCGTTCATCACGGCATTCCAGTACACCTTGCTGGTGTAGTCCATGTTGCGCCCTCCATCATACCTAGACCATCTAGGCATCATTCTGCCAACCCAGATGGTTGCCGTCAAAGGGAAAGGACCGGTCTGTTCGGCCGGGTCCAGTCGGGATCGGGCGGCGAGTCCCCGCGGCAGGACAGGGTGGTCGGCGCCAGCCGTGGCACCGTGGTCACTCTGGTTGACGCCGCATGGGGGCACGCTTCATGCACGTGGTCACAGACCGCACACTTCTCTCACGCTACAATGGCTCCAATCGGTCTGGCTCCCGGGCCGGGAACCAGTTCTGCGTCCGCAGGCAGATCTTGACGAGCCACAGCATCACCGGCACCTCGATCAGCACGCCGACCACCGTGGCCAGCGCCGCACCGGACGACAGACCGAAGAGCATGGTCGCGGTCGCGATGGCCACCTCAAAGTGGTTCGACGCGCCGATCATGGCCGCTGGTGCCGCGTCGCAGTATGGGAGCTTCAGCAGCTTCGCCCACCCATAGCCCAGCCAGAAGATGAGCATGGTCTGGACAAACAGCGGAATGGCGATCCAGAGGATGGTCAGCGGGTTTCCCAGGATCGTCTCGCCCTTGAAACTGAACAGCAACACCAGCGTGGTCAGCAGGGCCACGATCGTGATGGGCGTGAGCACATGCAGGAACTTCTCCGTGAACCATCTCTCGCCCTTGGCCATGATGACCCATTTGCGGGAGAAGTACCCACACACCAGCGGCAGGGCGACATAGATCACGATGGAAAGGAGCAGCGCCTGCCACGGCACCGGCAACCGGCCCACCCCCAGCAGAAACCCACCGAGGACGCCATAGAGCAACAGCATCGAGAGGGAGTTGATGGCCACCATGATCAGCGTCAACCCGTCGTTGCCCTTTGCCAGGTAGCCCCACACGAGCACCATCGCGGTACAGGGCGCAATCCCGAGCAGGATGCAGCCGGCGAAATAGCTGCGCCACAGCGGGATCTGCAGCATCTTGACGCCGTCCTGCAGCACAACCGTCCCCGCACCGTGCGTGGCCCCCACGGCCAAGTCCAGTCCGAACGGCATCTTCACCAGATCGGTTGCCTCGGCGCCGACGAAGCCGCGGAACAGCACGCCGAGGAACAGAAAGGCGATGGCATACATCGTAAAGGGCTTGATCGCCCAGTTCACGAAGAGCGTCAGCCAGACTGGCTTGCCGCTCTTGCCCGCCTTGATCACCGACGCGAAATCGATCTTCACCATGATGCGGAACATCATGAAGAAGAGGCAGACCGCGATCGGAATGGATACGACCGGTGCGCCGGCCACAAAGACGGACATGCCATCCAGCGTCTTGGCCATCCCCGGTGCGGCCTTACCCAAGATGATCCCTCCGACGATGCACAATCCGACCCACACGGTCAGGTAACGCTCAAACACATTGGTCAGTTTCCTCTCGCCGCCGACATTCGTCTTGTTGTTCACGTTCTTGACCCTTCCTTCCTACCGCGCCGTGTAGATCAGGTAGACACCGCCCACGATCACGAGCACGCCGCACACCTTCCTGAGGATCACCGCGCCCTTGGACTTCTCGCTCCAGTCGAGGTAATGCTGCACCGCTTCGGTGAACGTGCCGGCCAGCACGATTACGGCGCAGTGGCCCACGCCGTAGAACAGGAGGAGGAGGATGCCATAGGGCAGATTCGTTGCCGCCAGCCTGAACGTCACCCCCAGCATCGGCGCCATGTAGGCGAATGTGCATGGTCCCAACGCAATCCCGAAGACAAGGCCCAGGATGAAGGCCGCCAGCATCCCCCTTCGCTTCATGCCGGGCTGCGCCGCGTCCGGCAGGGGCAGACGGACCACGCCGAGCAGGTAAAGACCGACCACGAGGAAGATGGCGGCCACGAAGTAGTTTCCGTACCGCCCCACATCGCCCAGCATCCGCCCCGCCGCCGCCGTGATGGCCCCGATTGCTCCGATTGTGACCAGGATACCCACCGCGAACAGAAGCGAGATCGTGAATGCGCGCCGCGTCGTGATCCGTCCCTGCTGGTCGATGAACCCCACGATCAGCGGAATACTGGCCAGGTGACAGGGACTCAACAGGATGCTGAGCACGCCCCACACCAACGCCGCCGTCAACGCCACGGCCGGCACGCCTTCCACGGCGTGTGTCAGAGTCGTAAAGACCTGCTCAAGCATCGCTGGACCTCATTTCGGCACGCATCCGCCGACCTCGCACGCCTGGCCAATTCACAGCCCTGTCACTTTGACGCCAGATCCACCCCGAGTTCCTTCCACTTCGCCAGGATGTCCTCCTTGGCAAAGAAGCCCTCGTGCCGGAACAGTTCCTTCCCGGCCGCGTCAAAGAAGACCTGTGTCGGGATGATCCGAATCCCGTACTTCGGCCCCTCGGCCGGGTTCTCCCATACGTCAATGAACTGGACCTCGAGTTTTCCGGCATAGGTCTTCTTCAGGTCCTCCAGGATCGGCGCCATCAGCTTGCACGGAATGCACTTGGTCGCCCCCAGATCGACGAGTCGCGGCAGCGGCGCTGTCGCAGTCGGCGCAACGGCTTCCGCCGCAGGCGCAACGGCCGCAGCCGGCGCGGCCACCGCCGCCGGCAGAGCGCATACGCCGCCGCCGCAGGCCGACGGCCCTTTGCCTGCCAACTTGCCCAACACGACCACGCCTGCAACCACAGCCAACACCACCCAGACCCATTTGGCTTTGCCTCCGCAGCAACTGCCAGACCCGCAACTGCAGGAATCAGTCTCTTTCTTCGCCGCCTTGTTCTCGTCAGACATACGCCTCCTCCTCGACTCCATTCAGCACGCCAGCATCGCCGACCCAGCCGCTGCCACCTTCGCAATGGTCTCCGGGACCGGAGGTGTCTTGCCCTTCTCCATGCCCAGGTCGGCCACCTGCAGGTGCTCGTACTTCTTGAATCCGGCGAGTTCCAGCGTGTTCTTAACACAGTTCAACGGGCACCCGTCGATGGCCAGGATCCGCGCCGCCGACTGCGTGGTCGCCATGATTCCCGACACCCGCCCGCCGATTCCCGCCAGGCAGTACATCTTGCCTGCGCCGTCCTTGCTCAACGTGCGCGCCGCCTGATCGGCCACCGCGCCCACATCCGCCGCTCCGGAACACGCGAAAATCAACTTCGGCGCGCCCGCACATGCACAGGGTTTTGGTTCATTCAGTAGCTTCTTGATGTCCTCCGCACTCAGCACCTTGCCGGCGCTCTTCACCTGTCCGTCCACCACGAACGCCGGCGTCATCATCACGCCGAACTTAATGATATCGGCGATCTTCTCGACTTTCTCAACCGTCGCATCGATGCCTAGCGCCTTGACCGCCGCCTCGGCGTTCGCCATCAGCAACTTGCACTTCGGGCAGCCGGCGCCCAGGATCTGAAGTTTTCGCATAGGATTGACCTTTTAATTGGAAACTGGAAACTGGAGCCTCGAAACTGGAAACTTGAAACTGGAAACTGGAAACTGGGAACTGGAAACTGGAAACTGGGAACTGGAAAACGGACTGTTGGTCACGTGGGTAAACGAGTGGACTTGATGAAGGCGTTCAACTTAGGCCCAAGGGCGTCGATCAGCACCTTGTACTTTGGAACGTCGCCCGCGGAGATTATGTTTCGGCGGATCGCCTTTCGGAGCCACGCTTTCGTTTCCTCGAAGGAGCCACGGGCATACAGGTAGGATTTCTTTCTGTCTGGCGGTGTGTAGCGACCATAACCCTCGGCCAAGTTGGCGGCAATGCTGTCAGTTGCGCGGATGATCTGGTATCCCAAGGTATGCTGAGCTTTGGGCGTCCATCCGTCATATGCATCCCACACCAAGTCAGACAACTCTTCCGCCAGCCGGTATACATCCAGCTCGTAAACCTCCTTCATCCACGCTCTCCCGTCTCGAATCTCCAGTTTCCCGTCTCAAGTTTCCAGTTTCACGTTTCCAGTTTCCAGTTTCCACCCCTCACCCCATCATCGCCCCATACACAATACCCGTGATCGTCGACATCACCACGACCAACGACACGTAGGCAAACGTCTTCTTGAAGCCGATCATGGAGTTGATGACCAGCATGCTCGGCAACGACAGTGCCGGCCCCGCCAACAACAGAGCCAGCGCCGGCCCCTGTCCCATGCCGCTATCCATCAACCCGCGCAAAATCGGCACCTCGGTCAGCGTGGCAAAGTACATGAGCGCCCCGGTGATCGAAGCGAAGAAGTTCGTCCAGACCGGCCAGACCAGGACTAGCCAGCCGGGCACGGCCGCGGCGCCGCCACCGACATGGCACCAGACAGCAGAGGGGGAGTCGCCCACCAGCGCCTGGATCCATCGGTTGGGTACGACGCCCGAATCCGTCGCGTCCGGGCTGCCGAGGAAGAACCCGGCCGCCAACACGCCGCCCAGCAGAAGCGGCGTGATCTGCTTGCCGAATCCCCATGTCTGATCCCGCCACTCCTTCATCTCTCCGCCATTGAAGAAGGTCAGGACAGACAACGCCACCGCGCCAACCGTGAACGGCACAACCGGATGTCCGCGGAAGACCAACGCCGTGACGACCACGGCCAGAACCGCCAGCGCCAGATGCCCCAGCTTCACTCCCATGAAGCGCCAGAGCGTCAGCGCCATCAACAGACCGAACCCGGCCGTGATCCACCACTTCGCGGTGTGAATCGCGTGCCAAGCCCCGGCCGCATCCACGGGCTTGCCCCAGTTGGCGAACACCAGCACCGCTGCCATGCTGAAGAAGTAGAGCGCCGTCTGCCACAACGGCCGCGCCGGTTTGTCGTCCGCCTCGATGTAGACATCCTGCTGCGCCTGCGTTTCAACCGCCCGCGCGCGCTCCTCCTTCAGGAAAATCAGGTGCATCAACGCCCCGATCACCACGCTGAAGACCACCGCCCCGACGGCGCGTGCGATCCCCAGTGGCGCGCCCAGCACCCGCGCCGTCAGCACGATCGCCAGTACGTTGATGGCCGGCCCGGAGTAGAGGAAGGCGATGGCCGGCCCGAGCCCCGCCCCGCGCAGGTAGATGCTGCCAAAGAGCGGCAGCACCGTGCAGGAACATACGGCAAGAATGGTTCCCGAGACCGATGCCACCCCGTAGGACAGGAACTTGTTAGCCTTCGGGCCGAAATACTTCATCACGGCGTTCTGGCTGACGAAGACGCCGATCGCTCCGGCGATGAAGAAGGCCGGCACCAGGCACAGCAGCACATGCTCCCGTGCGTACCACTTCACCAACTTGAAGGCCGCGATCAGCGCGCCCTGGAAACGTGTTGCCTCCACCGGCAGGTAGTACAGCACCACAAAGGCCGCCACTAACCCGGCGAGAACCTTCGCCTCGTTCCTGCCATTGCCATCGCTCATGACAGGCCTCCTGGACGCGCGAGCCGGGAGTGCGCCTTCACCGTCGTTCTCAGCACCGTCTCGGCACAGGTCATGAAGTTCACCACGCACGGACAGCGCAGACTGTAGAACACCTGGGAACCCCGCTTCTCGTCCGCCACGATCCCCGCATTGCGCATGACGGCAAGATGCTTCGACACCGTCGAAAGGTCAGAACCGACCAGATTCCGGATATCGCACACGCACAGCGGCGACTTCGCCAATTCATCCGCGATCAGCAACCGTGCCGGGTGCGCGATCGCCTTGATGATTCGCGCCCGCACTTCGTACATCTCTCTCTGTTTCCTGTCCATGCAACCTGCTCCCCTCATCAACAGTTGGCTATTATGCCAAGTCGCCATGCAAAAGGCAACACGCGTTCGGCGGCTTGCTGCATCCGGGACAATCTGTGAGAATGGCGGCATGTCGGAGATGACACACAGACGCGCCGGCCCGCGCATCGGGCTGGTGCTGGGCGGCGGCGGCGCGCGCGGAATGGCCCATATTGGCGTCCTGCAGCGCCTGTGCGAACTTGGGGTGCGGCCGCACTGCGTCGTGGGAACCAGCGCCGGCGCCCTGGTGGGCGCCGCCTACGCCGCCGGCAGGCTGGATTTCATGGCTGACCTTGTGCGCCACATGGACTGGCGGCGGATGGCCCAGCTCTTCGTCGAGGTCAACTTCCCGCGCTCCGGACTGCTCTCGGGCCGCCGCATCGAACAGCTGCTGCAGGAGATCTACGTCGTGTCGCAGATCGCCGAACTGAAGATGCCCTTCGCTGCCGTCGCCACCGATCTGGAACACGAGGAGGAGGTGGTGCTCGTGCAAGGCGGTCTGGTCGAAGCCATACGCGCCAGCATCGCCATCCCGGGCGTCTTCACGCCGGTCCACCGCGAAGGCCGCCTGCTGGTCGATGGCGGTCTGATCAATCCCCTGCCAATCAGCGTGGCGCGTCAGATGGGTGCCGACCTTGTGCTGGCCGTTGACGTCAACCTGCGCCCTGGAACGGGGGTCCGTCAGGCCGGCGCGAAGCCCCGCCGTGGACGGCCCCACATCGACGAGTTCCTGAACCGCATGGTCGAACACCTGCCCGCGCTGCGCGGGTCCATGACGGATACCATGCAGCGCTGGCGCCGCGATGCCCGCCGCAGGCGCGACAGCCTCAGCGTCTTCGACGTGCTGACCAAGTCGCTGCGCATTTTCGAGAACCAGGTGATGCGGAACCGCATGCGACTGGAGCCGCCGGACATCCTGCTGCAGCCCGCCGTAGGAGAGATCCTCACGCTCGACTTCCAGAAATCGCCGGGCGCCATCGCCGCCGGCGCAGCCGCGGTTGATGAACGCCTGGATGAACTCGGGGCTTTCCTTCCTCAGCGGGAGGAACCGGCACGCCTGACAACCGCAGGCCTGTAGCGGGCCAACGTCAGTGTGCCGCCAGCCAGTTCGCGCCGGAGCCGATCTCGACCGCCAGCGGCACACCCAGATCCAGGGCCTCACACATCGCACGGGTCACCAGCGCGCGCACGGCCGGCTCCTCGGCGCGCGGCACGTCGAACAGCAGTTCGTCGTGTACCTGCAGCACCATCCGCGCCTCCAACCCCGCCGCACGCAGTTCGTGATGGATGCGCACCATGGCCAGTTTGATCAGATCCGCCGCCGTGCCCTGCACCGGCGTGTTGATGGCATTGCGCTCGGCGGCCTGGCGCGACGTGCCGTTACGCGAGTTGATGTCGCGGAGAAACCGCCTTCGTCCCAGTTCGGTTCGCACATGGCCGTGCTCGCGCGCGAAGGCAATCGTCCGGTCCATGTACTCCTTCACGCCCGGGTACTGCGCAAAATAGGCCTCAATCAGATCGGCCGCCTGCTTCCGCGGCACGCCCAGACGCTGGGAGAGACCGAAGGCTGAAATGCCATAGATGATGCCGAAATTGACCATCTTGCAGCGCGAGCGCATCTCGGGCGTCACCATTCCCGGCAGCACACCGTAGACACGGGTAGCCGTATCGGTGTGGATGTCGGCACCGCGTGCAAAAGCGGCCTTGAGACCCGCGTCGCCGCTGAGCGCAGCCATCACGCGCAGTTCGATCTGCGAGTAGTCGGCCGAGACCAGCACATGGTCAGCATCACGCGGCACGAACGCCGCGCGGATGCGCCGGCCACGGTCGGTCCGGATGGGGATGTTCTGCAGATTCGGGTTCGAAGACGAGAGCCGGCCGGTTTCGGTCAGCGCCTGGCTGAAGGTCGTGTGAATGCGCCCCGTGGCGGCATCGATGCACTCGGGAAGCTTGTCCACATAGGTGGACTTGAGCTTGCTGCAGGCGCGGTGCTCAAGAATCAGGTCGATGATCGGATGGCGGCCAGCCAGTTTCTGGAGCGTATCCTCGTCGGTGGCGTACTGACCGGACGCCGTGCGTTTGGCGTCTGGATCGAGCTTGAGCCGGTCGAACAGCAGTTCGCCCATCTGCTTCGGCGAGGCGAGGTTGAGCGCGACATGACTGGTGGCCTCGCCGTCGAGCGCCAGTTCGCCGGCGGAGGCATCGGCGGTGGCCGCGGCATCCGGGCCGGCCACGGCTGCGAGGGCGCGGATTTTCGCTTCCAGGACGCGGAGGTCGCCTTCCAACTCGCGGCCGTACTCGACCAGCACGGCTGGGTCGATGCGGACCCCCTCGCCCTCCATGTCCACCAGTACCTGAACCAGCGGCTCCTCGCAGATCTCGAGCGCCCGCAGGCCCTCACACGCCACAACCTGCGGGCGCAGCGTGTGGTACAGTTGAAGTGTGACATCGGCGTCTTCAGCCGCATAGTCGGCAATCTGCCCGGGCGCAAGCTGGCCCATATTCTTCTGATCGGCGCCTTTTGCGCCGATCAGATCCGTGATCGGAATCGGGTCATAGTCGAGAAACAGCCGGGCCAGATGGTCCATGCCGTGTCGTTCGGCCGCATCGTACACATAGTGCGCCAGCATGCTGTCATGCAGTGGCCCGGCCACGTGGAGGCCGTGCTGCCGCAGGACCGTCAGATCGTACTTGAGGTTGTGCCCGATCTTGGGTTTGACAGCGTCCGCAAAATGCGGGCGGAACAGGTCGAGCAACGAGTCGCGCGCCGCAGGCGCCTCGGGCACGGGAACGTACCAGGCCCGGCCAGGCGCCGTGGCGAAGGATAACCCGACCAGCCGCACGTGCCACGCATCGAGCCCGGTGGTCTCAGTATCGAAAGCCCATTCCGGCGCGGCAGTCAAGGCGGACAGCAGGCCGGACAACGCGTCCTCGTCCTGCACACAGCGGTAATCGTGCGGCGTGTCGCGGATCGTCCGGAATGTGCGGCCGGGCGCAGACGCAACGTGTTCTCCCAGCAGCCGCTGACCGAGTTGCACGAGTTCATACTTGCCCAGCACGCCCCGCAGCACATCCGGATCGGGCTCAACGCGACGCAGGTCGTCCAGCGCGACCGCCAGCGGCACATCGCGCCGAATCGTCGCCAGATGACGGCTGACGAGGGCCTGTTCACGGCCGGACGCCACGCGCTCCGCCAGTTTGCCCTTCAGTTCGCCGGCGTGCTCGAGGACAGACTCCAGCGTGCCAAACTGCTGCAGCAACGCCACCGCGGTCTTGTCGCCCACCCCATCGATTCCGGGGATGTTGTCCGATGCGTCGCCGGCCAGGCCCAGGTAGTCGACCATCTGCGACGGGCGGGACAGACCCCACGCGCGGCAGACATCGTCAACGCCCAGGATCTCGGGAGGCGCCGACGCCTTGCCGGGGCGGAAAAGAAACGTGGTGGCATTGACCAGTTGGGCCACGTCCTTGTCGGGTGTCACCAGGTACGTGGTCGCCCCGCTCTTCCCGGCCTGCTCCGCCAGTGTGCCCAGCAGGTCATCCGCCTCGAACCCCTCGACGCGCAGGATGGGAATGCGCAGAGCCTGCGCCAACTCGATCACCATGGGGATGGCTGCCCCGATGTCTTCGGGCATCTTCTGGCGTTGGGCCTTGTACGCGGGGTACTCGCGATGCCGGAACGTCGGCGTGGTGGAGTCGAGCACGAGCGCCAGATGCGTCGGCCGATGTCCGTCGATCACCTGCATCAGCGTGGTGACAAACCCGTACAACGCCGAGGTGTTCATGCCGCCGCTGGTCAGGCGCGGGTTACGCAGGAACACAAAATGGCCGCGGTAGAGCAGCGGCATGGTGTCGATCACGAAGAGCCGGTCATCCGCGTCCATATCGCAGTCTCCTCTCCCCGGTCAACGGCGCGGCTCAGAGCGTGACCGTCTGCGCCGGCTGCGCCCAGGCATAGCCCGCTTCGGAGAACAGCTTGCCAGTATCGAAGCAGGTGCGCATGGCGGCCGACAGGCCAGGCACGAACGTCAGGATCTCGCCCGGCTTGGTCTCGCGGTGATCGACGGCGTCAGCCGCAAACGTCCGCACGTTCATCTGTTGCAGCGCCTCGACGACACGCGTATGCATGGCGGCGGCCTCGAGGCCGCAAATCGTGTCGGTCCGACCGGCGCGCACCGCTTCGAGGGCAAAGGCGAACTTGCCGCCGACGTCGACGTTCGGGTCGCCATACTCGCGGCGCTCGCCGTCGCGCATGGTGCCGACGATGCTGGCGTTGACACCGTGGTGGTAGGTGACGGCGCCCGCGTCGCACTCGAGCACGAAATCGGGGCCCTGCTGCTCGTCGACGCAGTGGGCGGTCGAGAAGTAGACCTCGACGCCCCGCTCGGTGAGCACGCGCAGACAAGCCGTATCGAAGTTTTCGATCGCGTTGGCGCGGTAGAGTTCGGCGGTAACCTGCCGCGGTGCGGCGGCCCGCCCCACGTCGTCACCCAGCAGGTAGAGCATGTTGTGCAGGTAATGGGCGGTCGCGTTGCTGACCGGGCTGTCGTTGACGGTGCGCCCGGCACCATCGCGGATGCACCCGGCCCAGCCGTTGCGGCCGTAGTAGGCGGACGTGCGCGGCCAGGACGTCCAGGTGCGGAACCGCCGGGGCTGGCCGTAGCGACCGGCCAGCAGATCGACCTTCAGCTTGCGGATGGCATCGGCATAGGACCACTGGTAGCCGATGGCGAGGAGGCGGCCGGCGGCGTCGCGCGCGCGGGCCATGCGCTCGGTTTCAACCACCGTCGCGGCAACCGGCTTCTCGCAGAGCACGTTCATCCCGAGCGCCAGCGCCTGGCACGTCTGTTCGCAGTGGAACTGGATCGGCGACGCGATGACGGCAAGATCGGCCGTGACGCCAGCGGCGCGGCAGCCGTCGAAATCCGCCCACATCGGCACGCCGTCCGCCACCAGTGCCGCATAGTCCAGCGCACGTGCGGCCACGGGGTCGACCACACCGACCAGGCGCACCTGGTTGGCGGCTCGCAGCGGTGCCAGCAGGTTCACGTAGGTGCGTCCATACCCGCCGATGCCAACCAACAGGATGTCGACGCGCGTCAGGGCAACCATGATTCTCTCCGAAAGCGCGCCCCGGCCGCTGAGGCAGCCGGGGCGCCGGGTTCTGGCAAAGGGCCGGGGGACGGCTACTCGCGCGACTTGTTCTTGGCCTCGTTCACGCGCAGGCGACGGCCCAGGATGTCCTTGTCATGCGTCGCCTTGATCGCCGCCTCCGCCTCGCTGCGGACGGGCATTTCCACAAACCCAAACCCCTTGGACTTATGGTTGAACCGGTTCTCGATGATGCGGGCCGACTTGACGGAACCAAAGCGTTCGAACTCCTTGCGCAGCTGCGCCTCAGTCATATCGTAACTGAGGTTACCCACGTAGATTTCGACGCAATTGCTGTCGCCGGTGCGCCGGTGGCGCCGACGGCTCTGGATGACCTGGATGCCGGCCGCCAGGCCGACAACGAGTGCCAGCAGCGTCCACCAGGCGATGGCGGGAACCTGCGTCAGGATCTGCTTCAAATCGTCGATGTTCAATGGTCTCTCCTTGATGCTTGGGTTGTGTACGGGTTCGCAACAGGCTTGCGGGGGTGCACTGGAACCGAATGTCGCTTCGCGAGCGACCGGCCTGCGGCAGCGGCACGGGCAAAACCACCCCGGCCGCATGCGCCGCGTCAGCGCGTTTCGAGAAAACCGTCCAGCTTGCGCAGTCGCGTGGGATGACGAAGCTTGCGCAGCGCCTTGGCCTCGATCTGCCGGATACGCTCGCGCGTCACATTGAACTGCTTGCCCACCTCTTCCAATGTCCGCGAATAGCCGTCCGTCAGTCCGAAGCGGAAATCCAGAACCTGCCGTTCGCGGTCGGTCAACGTGGTCAGCACCTCCTGAAGGCGTTCCTTCAGCATGCTGTAGGCGGTCATCTCGGATGGATTCTCCGCCGTCTTGTCTTCAATGAAGTCGCCGAAGTGCGCGTCATCGCCGTCGCCCACCGGGCTCTGCAGCGAAATCGGCTGCTGCGCCATGCGGTAGACAGCGCGGACACGATCGACTGGAATCGCCATCTCTTCGGCTGCTTCTTCCGGTGTCGGCTCGCGACCCAGTTCCTGCACGAGCTTCTTCTGAACGCGCAGGAGCTTGTTGATCGTCTCAATCATGTGCACGGGAATGCGGATGGTGCGCGCCTGGTCCGCAATCGCGCGCGTCGCCGCCTGCCGGATCCACCAGGTTGCATATGTGCTGAACTTGTAACCCCGGCGGTACTCGAACTTCTCCACGGCCTTCATCAGGCCGGTGTTCCCTTCCTGAATAAGATCCAGGAAGGAAAGTCCACGGTTCATGTACTTCTTGACGATGCTGATCACCAGCCGCAGGTTGGCCTCGACCATCTCGGTGCGGGCCTTCTGTCCGGAGCGCATCGCCTCACGCAACTGCTCGAACTTGCCCAGGAACTCCTCCGGCGCCATGCCGAACTCGTGCTCCATGCCCTTGGCGCGGGTGGCATCCTCGGCCATGAGCTGGTCGCGCTTGCGCGAGGGGCGCTGTTTGGCCAGTTTCTTCTGCTCGTTCACCAGGTGCCGGTACGGCTTGTAGATCTTCTCGTCGGCCTCAACGCAGAGACTCTCGATCACCTTCTGCTTGAAGCTCAGGTCGATGAAGACCTTGTTCAGCTCCTGGTGGGAACGGTCGACCACCTTGCCGGCGCGCTTCTGCTTGGCGGCATCCTTGCCCGCATCGAGCACGCCGAGATGCGCCTTCAGCATCTTCTCCTGCACGCCGTGCAGGGCCTTCTTGAGTTTGGGCAGCCCTTCCATGTAAACATCACGGCTGTCGACGAACTTGTCGGTCACCACGCGGTCGAACCGTTCAGTGCCGTTCTCGAGCTTCTCAATGAGCTCAAGGTAAAGCCGTGCGGCGAAGGCGAAGTGGTTGAAGAACTCGCGAACCTTAATTTCCGACGATTCAATCCGCTTACAGATATCGACTTCCTGCTCGCGCGTCAGCAACGGCACCTGCCCCATCTGGTGCAGATACATGCGAATCGGGTCATCAAAGAAATCAAGCCGGCTGCCCCGGCTCCGCTGCGCCTTGATGTCGTTCTCGCTGCGGAACTTGTCGACTTCGCTGGCGTCGATGATCTCGATCTCCATGCCCCGCAGGATGCCGAGGTAGGACTCGATGTCCGTGTCCTTGATCACCGACTCGGGCAGCAGTTCGTTGACATCATCGTAGGTCAGGTAGCCCTGCGTCTCGGCGCGTTTGATCAGCGCCTTGATGCGTTCGTTGCGGTCCTCACGCTTCGCGCGCGCGGCGACCCGGTCGGCATCCATCGCCAGATCGGTCTCGACGACTTCGAACTCGATCTGCGGCTCATCGTGAAACTCTTCGCCTTCGGCGGCCGCAAACGGCTCGTCGCGACCGACGCTCATGCCGTCGTTGTCGACGGCCGCATCGTAGTCGCCCACCAGCGTCTCGATCGCCGCGCCCTCAGCCAGCACGCCGATCTCGGCATCCTCGTCCGATATGGGCCGGTCAATCTCGTCGGCTCCGGCCTGGTGAGGATGGGCTGGCCCCGCGAACGCATTCCCCCGTTCGTCCGGGTCACGATGCGCGGGACGCCCGACCGGGCGACGTTCGGCGACGGGCTCGGAGCCGTTCGGCTGCGCGCGAACCTTCACCGGCGACGCGGCCTTCACCGGCGACGCGGCCTTCACCGGCGACGCGGTCTTCACCGGCGACGCGGTCTTCACCGGCGACGCGGCCTTCACCGACGACGGTGCCTTTGTTGCGCCTGACGCGGGGGCCGGACGTGGTGCGCGGACGGTTTTCTGTACCTTGGGGTGGGCAGCCGGCTTGTCGGTCTTGGATGCGAGAGAGGGTGCCGTCTTCTTCTTGACACTGGCCATTGGGGATGCTTCTCCTGGTGCAGGGACGGGGCGTGCGCAAACGGGCGGGGCGTCTGAAAAGGGCCAGCGGTTAGAATTCGCCACTGACCAAACGATGGGTGATGTTGTTGGTGATCGAGCCGGAACTGTTCTTCATGAGTGTAAACGCCTCAACATGCCCATCGACAAACACGACGTGCCCGTAGAACTCGCCATTCATCGGGTGCAGATAGCCGATGGACTCGTAGGGTAACGCGTTCGGGTCACCGAACGCGCCGGCGCCAGCCGAATCCATCACGCTGTCGCAGGCGTCGGCATCGTCGTCACTGTAACATGTGGGAGGTGCACGATTGTCGCCGATGACGTGATTGCTGGCCCAGTGCCGGGTGACGGCTCTGTTCGCCGGACGCCCCAGGTAGTTCTGCTGGGCGGACATCTCGGCAAACAGCAGCAGACGACTGGCATCCGCGCCGAGATGAGCCAGGGACTGCGCGTGGCAGCGTCCCGGAGATTCCAGGTTGCCATCGGAATTGCGGAAACTGCCGTTGAAGCCAAAGTAACTGTTCATCGAGTAGCTGCGCACCGCGTCGCTGCGACCGCAGATCGTGCGCTTCCTGAACTTGGGGCAGACGTAGGAGTTGATCTCGCGGTTGATGTACTCCCAAAGGGTGCCATCCTCGATCGCCGCCTTGGCTTTGGGCCCATACCACGTCGGCGGCTCCATCAACGACGCCTGCGGCTCGGGCGTCCCCCACACGGGGTTCTCCCCCGCGCGCGGCAACCAGTTCACCCACCCCTCGCTCTCATACCAGTTGTGGTCAAGCACGCTCAAACACTCGTGTCCGCCGGCGTGCGGCAGGTAGCCATACCCGCTGGCTGCCGCCAGGTTCAGCGACGCCTGCGACAGGTTGCGCAGATTGGCCTTGCAGCGAGACGCGAACCCATGCTCGCGCGCCTTCGTGACCTGGGGCAGAATCGCAGCCGCCAGCATGGCGATGATCATGATCACGACCAGCAGTTCGATCAGCGTAAAACCGCGTTGGATGTATGTCGTTTTCACAGTCGGCTCAACTTTTTGACGCAAAGCAGCCAGACTAGCCTTGCATGTGGATTGAGTATCCCATAACCTTACGCACGGAGGCAAGACCAAACACCCTCGCCATGCCGGCTGCACCGTCCCATCAACAGCCCCTGTATCACCTCCAACGAACCCGCATAACCCATTGGTCCACAATGCGTAATAGAGGCGCCTTTGTGAGCACCCCTCCGCGACGCGCCGGGCTCAGGCTGGATCGCCATGCGGGCCTGCGGCAGGCGGCGCGCCGCCACCTGCCATGGGCCGGAATGCTGCTCGCGCCACTTCTGGCCGCGTCGTTGCTGCCCGTGCCGGGGCCGACCGACGGGGTGTTCTGCGCCTTGCGCCGTATCACGGGTTTCGCCTGCATGACGTGCGGGTTCACGCGCGCTTTCGTGAAGATGGTGCATGGCGACTGGTGCGACGCCCTGCGGGACTGCCCGCTCGGCGCTATCCTGCCCCTGACGGTTGTGCTCGCGCTGTCGGCACACCTCGCAGCCCTGCTGCTACGGGTGCGAATCACATGGACGCCCCCCTTCTTGACCCGACGCCAGCGTGGCCTGGCGCTCGCCGCACTGGCGGGGCTGGCGGTGGCGAACTGGGCCTACCGGCTGATCCGCGGCTTCGCCTGAACCGCCTGAACCGGACATGAGCCGAGTTGACGGCGATGCTGGACACCAAGCGGCAGTCATGCGAAACTCAGTCCCATGTCGACTCCACACACCATCCTGCGCCCGCTTCCCATCGCGCTCGTGACGCTGGCGCTCCTGACGGCAGGAGGGCCGCTCGGATGCGCGCTGACCAAACCCAAACGTTTCTCGGTCTCGAGTTCATCGGTGAACTGGGTGGAGATTGTCTACCTGGGCACCAACCAACCCAGTTCAATGGCCCGGATCTCGCTGATCGGCAGCGGCAGCATCCAACTGCGCCGGGGAAACAGCCCGCGCGTGCTCGATGACTTCGCCGGGAATACGGCCCACCCCAATTGGGATGACTACAAACAGGACGAGCTTAACGTCTCCTCGGCGGAGATACGCCAAGTCTTCCAGGCTCTTGTGAACCGCGGCGTGTGCGACAAGGAACCCAAACATCCCGAGGGGTCCCCGGTGCTGCCCATGGCCAAGCTCAATGGCCGTCTGGACGGCGAACGCTTCTTCCGGCATACCACCGAGCCCGACCTGCTCGAGGTCGTCACCCGCCTGCTGGCCCTGATCGACAGCGCCGGCCAACCGCCGCCGCTCGAGATACGCTAACCCCACCCGCATCCATGCGTAGGAACGGAGCGTCTGTGCGTCTCGCCAACCGAATCTGTCCATCCCTGGCACTGGCTCTCGGGCTCTGCATCCGTGCGCAAGCCGACCTGACGCCTCTGGGTCGCATCGACACCGAGAGCCTGCAGTCCCTCACCTACGGACTGTCGGCCTTCTCCCGCAGCGCAGGATTCCCCTACACGCTCGCCGACCTGAACCAGACCGCATCGCGCATGCTGGCCATTCCCAACCTGGCCGGACTCGATGTCCGTCAGCCGGTCTCGGTGCACCTGCTGGTCGATGACAACGCACCCCGCGCAACCGCGCATATCGCATCGCTCAAGGTCGTCGAACTGACCGACAACGGCGCGTCGATGCTCGCAACCCTGAACGCCATCTACACGCGTCGCGAGGAGAAGGCGTGGGGCCTCTCGTTCAGCGGACGGCGTGAGGGCCTTTCGGTGGCCGACCCGCTGGCCGTTGCGATCCGTGGCGGCAAAGCCTATGTCTCGGAAACGGCCGAAGCCCTGGTCTGGGCGCAGAAGGCCGGCCGTCCAACCCTGGCCGTCCCCGCGCCTAACGGACGCCTGACCATCACGCTGGTTCCCACCGAACTGGCCGCCTGCCTGTCAGCGACGAATGCCACGCTGACAGCACCCCTGCCGATCAGTTCCCTGCTTCCCACGGGCCAGGTTACGCGGGCACTCTCACGACTGCCAGCCCTGCTGCGGGAGTGCAACAGTCTGGCCCTGTCCATCGACGCCAACGGCCACGCCCTGAGCCTCACCCTGACACTGGACCCCAAACCCGCTTCGTCCCTCCATGCCTGGACCGCGGGCATGCGGCCACCGAGTCTCTGGTACAGCAGCCTCGCGCCGCGCACGGCCCCGCTGGTGACGGTCGCGGGGTATTCCAGCCGCGGCGGGTGGCGCGAGCGGCTCGGGTGGACGCTCGAAAACCAACTCCCCACCATGGAGGATCTGGTGGGCGACAGTCTGATAGGCGAAACGGTCTCGTATCTGAGCAACACGCCTTCGGGCGATGGACTGGCCTTTGTGTCCGTGGCCAAGGTGCTCAATCCAGCCGACTCGCGGCGGCGACTGGCCGAGCGACTGGCTGGCGCGACCCTGCCTTCGGGCGTCGCTGTCCGACGCGCCGCCGGCCGAACCTACACGGGCACCGATGTCCAGTGCTTCACGCTCACCAACACGGCGCCGGCCACCATCGTCTCGACCTCAAGCATCCAGCCGTCCGTGCTGGTCGCCCTGGGCAGTCTGCTGGCCAGAGTCACGGTACTCGAATCGGCCGTAGTCGGACAGGATCTGGCACTTGTGGCCGGCCCGCCGGGCTCCATCGAGCCGATTATCGACAACTTGAAGGTCGAAAAGTCGCCGTTCCCATCAGTAACGGAGCGCTGCCGGCGTTTCTCCCCGGACCTGCCCGCCGACGCGACGTCCGTCTCGACGCTGGGTCCGGTGGCGCTGCTGCGGCAGATCGTTGCCGTCCTGCCGGGCTACAAACCGTCGCAACTCGACCAGTTCTCCCTGCCGGGCGACGGCCTGGTCGCGTGGTCAAGCAACAAGGACGGAAAATACGTCGGAACGCTGCAGATCGCCGCGAACGAAATCGACGCGCTGCAGGGCGCACTGACGCGCGGACGTCCCGTCATACAGGAACTCCTGATGCAGATGGTCATGCAGCAGGTGCTCCGGCAGCCAACGGCCGAGCGCGACCGCAACACCGACCACCGTCTGCCCGCCGAATCGCCTTCCCCCTCGCCGTGATCTAGGTGCGCCGCAGCTGCGGGAAAAGGATGATGTCGCGAATCGCGTCCACCCCGGACAGAATCATGGCCAGCCGGTCGATCCCCACGCCCATGCCGCCCGCCGGCGGCATGCCGTGTTCGAGCGCCTCGAGGAACTCCTCGTCGATGGTCGCGCGTTCGGCGCCCGCCTGCTCCTCGAAGCGACGGCGCTGCTCGAGGGGGTCGTTCATCTCGGTGTACGCCGGCGCCACTTCCTGCCCGGCTATCACCAGTTCGAACACGTCGACCACCGAGGGATCATCCTCGCAGGCCTTGGCCAGCGGCACCAACTGGCGCGGCAACCGCGTCACGAAAGTCGGCTGGAAAAGCGACTTCTCAACCAGTTTCTCATAGACTTCGTGGCTGACCAGCAGGTGGTCCCAGTCGGGAGCCAGGTCCAGTCCGGCC
Source organism: uncultured Lentisphaerales bacterium (assembly GCA_964417715.1). Taxonomy (GTDB): domain Bacteria; phylum Verrucomicrobiota; class Kiritimatiellia; order RFP12; family CAYQJG01; genus CAYQJG01. The sequence continues at coordinate 109,007 of CAYQJG010000004.1, forward strand.
GCTTCGGCGCGCCGCCGCGCCTCGGGCAACGGCAGGTCGAACCAGTCCGGCCCCATCCTCTCGCAGATCAGGTCGCGGTAGGTTGCCTCGCGGAACGGCGGCGTCAGGTCGAGCGCGCGCTCGCCCTCGCCGATCTTCAGCGTGCCGAAGACGGTCTGCGCAACGTGGGCGATCATCCCCTGGATCAGCTCCTTCATCGTGCGCCTGTCGCCATAGGCTTCATAGATCTCGAGCATCGTGAATTCGGGGTTGTGTGTGCGATCCAGTCCCTCGTTGCGGAAGTTACGGTTCAGCTCGAAAACCTTGTCGAACCCGCCGACAAGCAATCGCTTCAGATAGAGTTCAGGCGCGATTCGCATGAACATGTCGCAGTCGAGCGCGTGATAGTGCGTCACGAACGGCCGGGCCGCGGCGCCGCCCGCCTGCGACTGCATCATCGGCGTCTCCACTTCCTGGAAGCCCCGCGCCTGCAGGAAGGATCGGATCTCGCGAACCAGCGCGATGCGGCGGTCAAAGCGGGCGCGCACGTCCGGGTTGGCGATCAGGTCGAGATAACGTTGACGATAGCGCTGCTCCGTGTCCTTCAAGCCATGCCACTTCTCGGGCAGGGTCAGCAGCGACTTGGAAAGCAGCGTCCACTCCTGCACCTCGATCGTCTGCTCGCCCATGCGGGTCGTGAAGAGCGTCCCCTCGACACCGATATGGTCGCCGATGTCCAGGTACTTGAACGCCTCGAACACCGCCTCGGGCAGACGGTCGCGCTTGATGAAGATCTGAAAGCGGTCGGAGCCGTCGTTCAGGTCGGCAAACATGGCCTTGCCCATGCCGCGCACGATCATCAGACGCCCGGCCACGCGCACACGCCGTCCCTCGGCATATCCTGCGCGGACTTCGGCCAGGCGGCCCGTGCGCGCAAAGGCCGCCCCGAACGGCTTGTACCCCATCTCGACCAGTTTCTGCATATTGGCCAACCGCTGCTCGCGGTAGCTGTTGACACTCGTCGGCTCCGTCATACGCCTCCTCGCTCAAGCCGCCGGACCGGCAGCCGCAGGGGGAATGATGCCCCAAACGTCCCCCACCTGCCACAATAAATCGGTAATGGGTCAGTGACGTAGGGGCGGCGGGCGGCACAGTGTCCCGATGAAGGT
>CAYQJG010000005.1:0-104105 GCA_964417715.1 uncultured Lentisphaerales bacterium
GCGCCAGAGGCGCCTACCGCCCGTCGCCCCAATCGCTTAGCCGTAGATTTGGGAGAAACCGGCTTGCTTGTCAATGCCGTTTGTTGCACTATTTTGCACCTTGCGAACTACGAAGAACGCTGAACCACAAACAAAGGATTCACACATGTCTCGTCAGAAAAGCGCCGCCAAGACGGCCAAGTGTCCCGCCAAACGCAGTGTGCCGGCCGACCGCAAGCTTCGCTATGGCATCATCGGAGCCGGCGGCATCGCCGGCGCCCACGTGAAGGAACTCAAGCAGTTTGCCGACGTCGAAGTGGTCGCCGCAGCCGACGTGGTCGAGCGCAACATCGAGAAGGCCAAGACCGAGTGGGGCTGCCAGGCCGTGTTCAAGGACTGGCGCGAGATGCTCAAGGAAGTCGAACTGGACGCGGTCAGCGTTTGCACCCCGAACGCGCTGCATGTCCAGCCGACCCTGGACGCCCTGCGGGCCGGTTGCCACGTGATGGTCGAGAAGCCGCTGGCCATGAACGCCAAGGAGGGCCAGAAGATGGTCGACCTGGCAAACAAGCTCGGGTTGCACTGCACGATCGCCTTCCAGCAGCGCTTCGCGCCCGAAACCCAGATGATCAAACGCGCCGTCTCTGCCGGTACGCTGGGCGACATTCTGGTGGCCCGCGTGCATGCCATGCGCCGGCGCGGCATCCCCAACTGGGGCGTCTTCGGCCGCAAGGAGCTGCAGGGCGGCGGTCCGATGATCGACATCGGCGTGCATGCCATGGAGATGGCGCACTACGCCATGGGCCTGCCCAAGCCGGTCGCAGCCGTGGGCAAGACCTGGACCTACCTGGGCAACAAGCCGTCCGCCGTCGCGTCGATGTGGCCCAACTGGGACCATAAGACCTACTCGGTCGAGGATCTGGCCATCGGCTACATCCGTTTCGAGAACGGCGCCGTCATGACCGTCGAGTCGATGTTCGCGGGGCACATTGCTCCGGAAGACGAGCCCATGCGGTTCGAGCTGATCGGCACCAAGGGCGGCGCGCGCACCTCGCCGGCCTCGTTGTTCTACGACAAGGACGGCACGATGATCAACGCCACGCCGGCCTTCCTCCCGCGCAATGAGATCTTCAAGATCAAGATGCGCAACTTCTGCGACATCTGCTTCGGACGCGGCGAGGACCAGAGCCCCGCTGAGCACGGACTGATGATCCAGAAGATGATCGACGGCATCTACGAGTCGTCCCTGAAGGGTCGCGAGGTCGCGATCAAGTAGACGGCTGAGTAGGACTGAAGACTGACGGCTGCAGGCTGGGGCGGATGACGCCCCATGTCGGCAGCCTTCAGCTTTTCTGCCCCCTGCTATGCGCAGCCTTCCGCTCGCGCAGCGCGTGCGAGATCGTCGTCCACGGTCAGCAAGCGCGAGCGCGTGCCCATGGACAGGACCAGGTACAGCGAGTCGTAGACGCTCAGTCGGTGCTCCCACGCAAGTCGGAAGGCGGCTGCCGCCATGTCGGGAAGCGGGTGGTACCGAATCGGCAGCGACAGCAAACGCTCAAGATGCTCAGCGGCCTGGGCGGATGTCAGGCGCCCGGTCACGCGCAGCCGGTGCAGGACATGCGCCACTTCCGCCACCAAGTGCTGGGGTGCATGCACGCGGCTCGTGATGTCATGACGAGGCAGGAAGGCATCAGCCACTTCGTCATAGGCCGGTCCGTCCTGCAGGACGTAGCGCAACCATGCCGATGCGTCGATGACGTAGTCCATTATCGTCCTCGAAGCTCATGGAGAAGCCGAAGCGAATCACCCGACGGTACCTTGCCCCTCGTTCGTACGCGCAGCCGCTGCAGGCCTTCCCAGTCAAACGCCGGTCGTTGCGTGTCCGCCTCGAGAACATGCCGCACTTCCTGCTGCATGCTGCGGCGACTGGCTGCGGCGCGTTCCCGCAATGTGCGATACACCGCGTCCGGCACCTCTCGCACCGTGAGCACATGGGTCTTCGCGCTGGCTTTCATGCACCCAGTATGCGTCTGACTGCAGTTTGCAGTCAAGAGCCTCGCCGCCCATCCTCACGAGGCTAGTTCATCAGGCTGTGGATCGGTGCCGGGATGTGGCCGCCGCGGCGGACAAAGGCGGCGGCGCCTTCGGGACAGGCCGGTTGGATGACAACGCCCGCGCCGAACAGGCCGCCGAAATCGACATGGTCGCCCAGCCGCGCGCCCGGCACCGGGATCACGCGCACACCCGTGGTCTTGCGGTTGGCGATGCCGATCGCGGCTTCATCCATGATGATGCCGCTCAGGCACTCGGCCGTGGTGTCGCCGGGGAGCAGGATCATGTCCAGCCCCACCGAACAGACGGCCGTCATGGCCTCGAGCTTCTCCAGCGTCAGCGTGCCATCGGCCACTGCCTTCGAGAGCGCATGGTCTTCCATGACCGGGATGAAGGCCCCGGAGAGGCCGCCGACGGCGCTGGAAGCGAAGGCGCCGCCTTTCTTGACCGCATCGTTCAACATCATCACGGCCGCGGTTGTGCCGGGTGCGCCAAGGCGTGCAACGCCCAGCGCCTGGTAGATCTCGCCAACGCTGTCACCGACGCGCGGGGTGGGGGCCAGCGAGAGGTCGACCACGCCAAACGGGATGCCCAGCCGGTCGGCCACCTCGCGGCCGATCAACTCGCCGGTGCGCGTCACCCGGTAGGCCGTGTGCTTGATCTCCTCGGCCAGGTCGTCGAGCGTGGCGTCGGGCGTGCGGCTCAGACGCCGGTCGATGGCGCGCTTGACCACACCGGGCCCGCTGACGCCGACGTTGATGACGCATTCGGGCTCGCCCGGTCCCAGCATGGCGCCGGCCATGAACGGGTTGTCCTCGGGCATGTTGGCGAAGACCACGATCTTGGCGCAGCCGAAGCCGCGCTGCGCACGCGTGCGTTCGGCCGTGGCCAGCATCACGCGCGCCACCAGGCGGATGGCGTCGACGTTCATGCCGGCCCGCGTCGTGCCGACATTCACCGAGGCGCAGACGCGCTGCGTGCAGGCCAGCGCCTCGGGGAGCGACTCGATCAGCGTGCGTTCGCCGGAGGTCATCCCTTTCTGGACCAGCGCCGAGAAGCCGCCCAGCAGGTCAATCCGCACGGCGGCGGCGGCCCGGTCCAGCGCATCGGCCAGCCGTACCGCCGTGGCAGGTGTATGCCCCTCCAGCAGGACGCTGGCCGGCGAGATTGCGATGCGCTTGTTGATGATCGGCAGGCTGTACTTGGCCGACACCTCATCGCAGACCTGCACCTGATGGCCGGCGGCGGCCACGATCCGGTCATACACGGCCTGGATCAGCGCATCCGGATCGCGTTGGGCGCACGCGTTGAGGTTGACGCCGAGCGTGACGGTGCGGACGTCGAGGTTCTCCTCCTCGACCATCCGCAGGGTCGCGAGAATGTCCTGGCGAGCAAGCATGGGTCAGGCTCCGGTGGTCAGGCTTTTGATGGGGCCAATCTCGCCCGTGGCGCGGAAGATGTTCTCGTGGCAGATCGTGGCCACCAGCCCGCGCATGGCCATGGCCGCGCGGAAATCGGTCTGGACCTGGCGGAAGTCGGTGCCGGTCGGCAGCACCACCTGGGCCACGTACACAACCTCGCCGCGTTCATTCTCGACCATCCAGTCTTCGATGTTGATGTTCCGCTCGACGAAGAACTGGCTGATCGCATGGATGGTGCCGGGCGCGTCCGGGCCGCGCGTGGCGGCCACGAAGCGCGAGCCTGCCGCCAGGGCCGGCAGCGGCTGGGTCGTGTAGGGACGCACGCCGAGAAGGGCCTGCGGACCAAGCTGGGCCGTCAGCGCCGCTTGCAGTTCGTCGGGGCTCGTGGCGGGTGGCATGGCTGCGGTGAAGACGAGATTGAAGAAGCCGTCGACGATCGTCTGGCGGATGCCGCCGATGTTGCCGCCCAGTTCGAAGACGATCCGCGTGACATCACGCAGGATGCCGACGCGGTCGGGGACGAGGACGACGACGACGCAGTGGGAGGAGGGTTTCATGGCTGGGCCGGGGCAAAGGTCATGTCGGCCGGGATGGCCTGCAAGGCCGCGCACAGCAACGCGATGCTCTGTTCGACGTCGGACAGGCAGAGCGTCTCGACGGCGCTGTGCATGTAACGCAAGGGTATGCTGATCAGCCCGGCGGCGGCGCCGGAGCGCGCCAGGCGGATCGCCCACGCGTTGGTCGAACTGCCGCGCGCGCGGACCTGGCGTTGGATCGGGATCGCCTGGTCTGCGGCCGACCGCTCGATCAGGGCATGCAGCTTCGGGTTGTAAGTCGGGCCGAAGCACACGATGGGACCCTTGCCCAGGGCGATGTCGCCGACCAGTTTCTTGTCATTGCCGGGCGTGTCGGAAGCGAACCCCACGTCCACGCAGATGCCGGCGTGCGGCTGCACGTCGAACGCGGCCGTGGTGGCGCCAACCAGCCCGAGTTCCTCCTGCACACTGGCCACCATGTGCACGGCGATGGGCAGTGCCGGTCCCGCCAGACGCCGCATGGCTTCGGTGACGATGAAGGCGCCGATACGGTTGTCGAATCCGCGGCAGGAGACGCGCGTGCCGGCCAACGGGCGCCAGCCCGCGTCGATGACGGCCGGACTGCCCAGTTCCACCCATTCCATGGCTTCGGTCTTGTTGGCGGCCCCGATGTCGACGGCAATGTCGGTGAGTTCCTGCGGCGCGACCTTCTCGCGTTCGGACGGCTTCATGAGGTGGGGCGGCCGCACGCCGAACACGCCGTTCACCGGCCCCTTGCGTCCCTGGATCACGATGCGTTCGCCCGCCAGCAACGGGATGGTCACGCCGCCGAGGGCGGTCATATAGAGGAATCCCTGGTCGTCGACGTACTGAACCATGAAACCGATCTCGTCGCAATGGCCCTCGATCATCACCCGCAGGGGCGCGCTAGGATTGAGGACGGCGCGCAGGTTGCCGTGGAGGTCGTACGACAGGTTCGGCACGTGCGGCTTGAGATAGGCGGCCAACTGCGACAACCCGTTCAGCTCCCAGCCGGATGGGGTGGGGGTGGCCAGCAGCGATTTGAGCAGATCAAGGGCAGGGGCATCCATGATGGGCGACTCCGTTTGGTTTGCTGGAAGAGAATACCAGACAGACACGGCCGACGGCAAACCGACATCGGCCGCCCGTTCTGCGGGAGTTACGGCGGGCGAGGGTGAGCGATTCGTCCGATTCGGGTAGGGCGCGTTCCCCGAACGCGCCGCTGCGGCAGGTGTCAAGCCCAACTCCCGCAGTTTGGGGACCCGCGCGTCACAAGGTAGGGGCGCTGCGCCGCGTGAGATGCCCCTAAGCGGGGCGATTGAGCGCATCCGTGTGGCCATCTCCGACCACCGCATTCTCGCCGTCGAGGATGGCCAGGTCACGTTCACCTGCCGTGATCGCGCCGACGGCAACATCGAGAAGCCGCTGACCATTCCGTGCGTCGACTTCATCGGCTGCTTCCTGCTGACCGTCCTGCCGCGCGGTTTTCAGAAGGTCCGCGCCTATGTTTGGCTGGCCCAGCGCCACAAAACCGCCACGCTTGCCGCGATCCGCGCCTAGCGCCGGTCGATCGGTCGGGCAGTCTGACCGTCCAACCGTCCAACCGCGCAACCGTCCGACTGTCCGTCTTTCACGTGCCCGCGACGGCCCTGCATGACGACACCTGCCACAACCACGATCATGCCCTTTTCGTGCGCCGATTCAGGATGCAACGGCAGCGCCATGTTCGGACTCAGGAAAAGCGCGATGCTTCCATCGCGCAGATTGAGAATCGAGTTCGATCGCGGACGTCCTGCGCCCGTCTGGGCGCGCCAACCCTGCCGTCCACGCGCGCACAAGAGATGTGATCCAACCAAGCGGGTCACCCAAACCCCACAGCCGCACACCCAACCGACCGCGGCTCCGTTCAACCAACCACATTCCATCCCTCATGCGGCGAATCCGGCGCTTGTTTCCCGTGCGCCACCGCCGTATACTCGCCGCACAGAGGGATAGAGCGCTATTCGTTTCAACCGATGACAATGCCGAAGACAATTCAGGAACTCGAAGCTAGGGTGAACCTTGAACTGGCGGATGCCGGTAGGCATCCCAACTGCGCTTCTTTGGCCCGGCAGCGCATTCCGCCTGCCTGCATCGCCTTCACGCATCCCAAGCTCAGGACCGGCTGGATGTGCTTTCGGGATACAAAGCAGAACAGGGTCCTGATCCTGTGTGCCGATCCGTACGATGACCGTGAGGCCTGGATCGTGGCTGACGCGTCTGCGCCGATGGCAGCCGATCCTGAGGCAACGGTCTTTGCCGGGAGCATCCTGGAGTTTCTGAAAAAAATCGATACGCTGAAGATGCTGAACGACGAAACCCAGAAAGATGGTCCCCAACAAGGCGCGGCAACGCTTCCTTCGGCCCTGCAGTCGGGGCGTTCGGAGGGCGGGCGCTGACGTTTGTGCCAGAAATTGCATGAGCGAAGACACCCATGGAGTGGCCTGTGAATCGTCGGGGCGAAGATCTTAGCCGCTACCGCCGAGGAGGGAGCAATTCAGAGGATCACCCCAATTGGAGGCTAGAATTGTCAGACGATTTTGGTATTGGATTGTGGCCGACGAGATCGGGGGTGAGTCGTAGGTAAGGGGTCATTGGTGGAATGAAACGCACCTATCGCGCCGCCACTGCGCTTGCTTCGCTCCCTCACCACGCCGCAGCGTGGTGTACTGCGCCGCACGAGGGATAGAACGCCATTTGTTGGGCATGAAAATGGAACCACGGAATACAAAGGGGAACACGCTCCATTTCGCGATGCTGCCCATATCCTGGGTGGTTGCGTTTGGCATGGCGTTCGTCATCGTGCTGGCGGCGGCTAGTTTGACCGGAGCATCTGTCCGAGAGTTCATGCGAACGAAAACACTCTGGCCACTCGTCGTCATCATTCCTGCCCTTTGTTTCGGAAAGACTTTTGGCCTTGTCTGCACCAATCTGATCGCGTTTGCCGTTCCGTCTCTCCGTCGGGTGTTCGATCAGGAGTGTCGTGAGACGGGACGAAAGGGATGCGCCGTTGCCACTGTGGGACTGCTGAAGGTCACTGCCGTCTGCGGTGCCATCACGCTGCTGGGAGTCGTTGTGTACGTCAGTTGTCACAGATGAGGAGCCCAACCAGAACGTCAGGTTACCTCGCGTTCCGATCAGAACCTGACTTCCGACGTTGGGCAGAGAACAGTGATGATGTACGGACTGATCGGACATCCGATACGGAACGGTTGACTGGTCGTAGCCCACTGGCTACACTATTGCCGTGATCGAGTTACGCCAGACCAACGAGTTTTCCCGATGGATTGATGCTTTGCGTGACATTCGCGCAAGGGCGCGTGTGCAAGCGAGGATTGAACGCCTGGCAATGGGAAATCCTGGTGACACCAAGCTGATCGGCGAAGGTGTTTGCGAATTGCGGGTCGATTATGGACCAGGTTATCGCGTGTATTTCACACGGCACGGACGTGAGGTCGTCATCCTGCTGTCAGGAGGCAACAAGAGCGGCCAGACCAAAGACATCAGGACGGCACTGCGCCTCGCGCGTGGCCTGTAGGAGCGAACGATGAGTAAGACAATCACAAAGCGCTATGACGTCGCTGAGCATCTTCGCACACCCGAAGAGATGGCGGTCTATCTGGAAGCCTGTTTTAAGGAGGCGGATGGTGATGCGACGTTGATCGCCAAAGCGCTGGGCGATATCGCTCGTGCGAAAGGCATGACACAGGTGGCGCGCGATGCTGGCGTATCACGGGAAAGCCTGTACAAGGCACTTTCCGGCGATCGCAGTCCTGACTTCAACACCATTCTCAAGGTCGTTGGTGCTCTGGGGCTGAAATTGCATGCCGAGCCCGTGCCTGCCTGATCAACGAAGATGCTCACCCAAACGCTGCACCTGCGGCTGCAAGAGTGGTGTGGATCACGCAAGAGATTGAAACCGCGTCCGATCTGGGAAGGGCTATTCCAATGCCTCGCGGACGTCTTGCCTAGAACGCTATTTGTTCGCTTGGGAAGATGAAGAACCTGATCAAACGCCTGTTCCTGCTCCACGGCCAATCGCAGGAGCGTCTGGCACTGCTGTCTCTCTACGCGGTGGTTGGGTTCTATCTTGTCGTCTTCTGGCATTTCTTCTCCCTGCCGCCAGGGCCGGCCAGTTGGATGCAAGACCGGATGATGCGGATCACCGTATTCCTGGGGCTGTATCTTGCTCCACTCTTCTTCCTCGCAGCCGGATCATGGTTGGCGGCATTGTTGATCAGCATCGTCAAGGCGATCCGTGCAAGAGCCGTCAGCGTGTCGACCCTGCCGACGCTCTGCATCTCTCCAGCAGGATTTCTGGTCATCAGAGAGATCTACCGCGCCTTCCTGCGTGGCCACGGAACGGCAATTCACCAGTGGCTGTACAACCTGTGAGCCTATGTGGTCCCGTTTGTGGAAACGGCGGGGGGCCGGTTCCTGAAGACCATCATCCCCAGCAGAAGAGCAACCCGCGAGTACCTGGGAGACATCCTTTAGGCTCGCGGATGGACAAGGCTGCAGGCATGGATTAGTATGTTTGCATGACCCAGCGACGAATAGTTGTAACCTCCGCCCTGCCGTATGCCAACGGCGACATCCACATCGGCCATTTGGTGGAGTACCTGCAGACCGACTTCTGGGTCCGCTTCCAGAAGATGCGCGGGCATGCCTGCGTCTACGTGTGTGCCGACGACACGCATGGCACCCCCATCATGGTCCGCGCCCGCAGCGAGGGCATCACCCCCGAGGCGCTGATCACGCGCAGCCACGCGCAGCACACGCGCGATTTTGCCGACTTCGAAGTCGCGTTCGATAACTACTATTCCACCCATAGCGACGAGAATCAGGTGTTCAGCCGCCAGATCTTCGAGGCCATGGAGCGCAGCGGCCATGTGACGCCGCGCCAGTTGCCCCAGCTCTACTGCGAACACGACGGCATGTTCCTTCCCGACCGTTTTGTCAAGGGAACCTGCCCGAAATGCAGTGCGGCCGGCCAGTACGGCGATTCGTGCGATGCCTGCGGCACGACCTATGCCGCCGAGGAACTGGTCGACCCGCGCTGTTCGGTCTGTGGCCGGCCGCCGACCACGCGCGACAGCGAACACCTCTTCTTCGAACTGGAGCCCTTCCGCGACTACCTGAAGGCCTGGCTGCCCGTGCACACCGCGCGCGACGTGGCGAACAAACTGCTGGAGTGGTTCGGCGAGCCGCTGCGCGGCTGGGACATCTCGCGCGATGCGCCCTACTTTGGCTTCGAGATCCCGGGCCACCCCGGCAAGTTCTTCTATGTCTGGGTGGACGCGCCGATCGGTTACATGGCGTCGCTGCAAAACTGGTGCACGCGCACCGGCCAGAACTTCGACGACTGGTGGCAGAGCCCCGACGCCGAGTTATACCACTTCATCGGCAAGGACATCGTCCGGTTCCATTGTCTGTTCTGGCCGGCGATGCTGCACAACGCCGGCTTCAAGGGGCCGAACCAGGTCTTCGTGCACGGCTTCCTGACGGTCAACGGCGAGAAGATGAGCAAGTCCAAGGGGACGTTCGTCAGCGCCCGGACGTATCTCAACCATCTCGCGCCGCAGGACCTGCGCTTCTACTATGCCTGCAAGCTGAACGGGACGACCGACGACATCGACCTCAACCTGGAAGATTTCGTCAACCGGGTCAACTCCGACCTGGTCGGCAAGATCACGAACCTGGCGTCGCGCGGCGCACAGATGCTGCACAAGAACCTGGGAGGCCAGGCTGGCGTGCTCGATGCCGCGGGGCGCGAATTGCTGACCGTCGCACAGGCGCGTGCCGAGGCGGTAGCCGCCGCCTACGAGGCCCGCGACTTCTGCCGCGTGATGGTCGAAGTGCGCGACCTCGCCGATCGTGCCAACCAGTATTTCGACAGCCAGGCGCCCTGGGCCCTGATCAAACGCGACCCCGAGGCGGCGCGCGCGGTGCTGACGTCCACCCTCAACGTATTCCGCGTGCTGGCGATCTACCTCAAGCCCATCCTGCCGGCCTACGCCGCCAAGGTCGAGAGTCTGTTTGGCGAAGCCCCGTATACGTGGGGTGACATTGGGACCGTGTTCGAGAACCGCCCGGTGGGGGCCTATACGTACCTGGCCACCCGCATCGAAAAGGAACAAGTGGACAAGATGATCGCCGCCAGTCTGCCCGCCGCTGCGCCCGTTGTTGCACCTGTGGCCGCTCCTGCGGCCGCGGCGACACCTGCCACGCCTGTGACACCTGCCACAGCCGCCGCGCCCATGGCACCCGTCCCGCCGGACACGGCGCCAGCCGTGATCGATATCGACACCTTCTCGCAGGTGGACCTGCGCGTGGCCCGTGTGGTCTCGGCCGAGCTGGTCGAAGGTGCCGACAAGCTGCTCAAGCTGATGCTCGACATCGGCGAGGCCAAGCCGCGGCAGGTGTTTGCCGGCATCCGCAAGGCCTATGATCCGGCGACCCTGGTGGGACGTCAGGTCGTCATGGTGGCCAACCTCGCGCCGCGCAAGATGCGATTCGGCCTGTCCGAGGGCATGGTGCTGGCGGCCGGCAATGCCGACGGCGGCCTGTTCGTCGTGTCGCCCGACGCCGGCGCTCTGCCCGGCTCCAAGGTCAAGTAGCGCGGGAGGAATGCGCATGCCGCACGCCGCCACGGATCGTGCCTGGCAGATCGCCCTCGAACGGGTGCGCGCGGTCGAGGCGGCTTGGGACAACCCCGTGGCGCGGCAACGCGAGATCTTGGCCTGCCGGCACTGGTTGGCCGCGCAGGACCACCTGCCACACCTCTGCAAGCTCGCGGGCCTGCTCGACCCGGCTATGGACCGTCGCCAACTGGCCAGCGTGCTTGCGCCGGTCGAGCGCGCCGCCGGCCGGCAGCGCGTTACAGACGTCGACATCCTCGATGCCGACGCGCCGCTGGCCGACGCCACGCCCGACCGCATGGCCCTGACGGTGGTGGTCGACTGCCTGCGCTCGGCCTTCAATCTGGGCGGCGTGTTCCGCACGGCCGAGTGTCTGGGCGCGGAGGCTGTGTGGCTGTGCGGCTACACGGCCGACCCGGCGCACCCGCAGGTCGCGCAGGCGGCCATGGGCACCGAACGGCTGATGCCGTACCGGTTGTTCGAACGCCTGCCGGACGCTCTGGCCGAACTGCGGCGCGCGGGTGTGCAGAGCGTGGCGCTCGAAACGGTGTCCGGCGCGGCCGCGCCGGAGGCGTTCGGGTGGACCTTTCCGTGCGCCGTCGTGCTGGGCAATGAGCGCTTCGGCTTGGGGCCGGAAACGCTGGCGGCCGTCGATGCGGTCGTGCGGATACCCAGTTACGGCCGCAAGAACTCGCTCAATGTCGTCACGGCTTTCGCCATCTGCGCGTATCAGGCACGCGTGGCTTGGAGCCGCGCCGTTCAGGCGGCCTGCGTGGCGCCGTCCTTGTCAGGTTGCCGGCGCGATGGCGTGTGAAGGCGCCTGGGCGGTTGTGAGGCGGCTGGCGAAGAAGAACATGATCGCCGCCACGACGGCGGCGCAGGCGAAGACCGCGCCGTGCCCGTAGCGCATCCAGAGGAGTCCGCCTGCAAAGGGGATCGACATCGAGACGAGGTGGTTGATGCTCACGCCGAGTGAGAGGGTGGGGGCCACGTCTTCCTTGCGCACGGCGATTTTCGACAGATAGGTGTCGCGCGCCATGCCGGTGCCGAACAGCAGTTGGTCCAGCACGAAGCAGCTGTAGAGCATGCCCAGCGCCAGGCTGCGGTTGCCGAGCAGGTGACCATAGCCGTACCCGACGCAGATCAGAGCGATCAGCAGCGCGTCGGCCATCAGCACGAGGCGCTCGCCGAACCGGTCGATCGCCCGCCCCAGCATGGGCTGGAACAGCATCCCCAGAACGGACGCCACGATCCAGAGCTGCGCGAAAATCACGGGCTTCTGGCCGAAGACCCGGATCAGAACCCAGGGCCCGAAGGTGATGAAGATCTGCTTGCGCGCGCCAAAGAGGAACGACAGCGTGTAATAGAGCCAGTAGCGCCGGTTCCACACGAAACGCTGCCGTGTCAGGTGCGCCCCCGGCATGCGCATCGCCAACAGGACGACACCTGCCACGAGCGCCAGCACGCCGCCCAGTGCGAACACGAGCCGGTAGTTGTGTTCCGCGCCGCGCATCAGCACCCAGACGATGCCGCACCCCGCCACGCTGGCGGCCACGCCGACGCCGCTGATCTGTCCCAGGCGCTTGCCGCGTTCGGCGCCATGCGCCAGTTCCATGGCGATCGACGAGCGCACCGGCATGATCAGATGCGTGCCGATGCTCCAGACCATCAGGGCCAGCAGCATCGTGTTCCACGACTGCCCCTGTCCCCAGGCCAGCGCCAGCAGACCGGCGCCGGTGGCGAAGGCCGCGATCGCCGCCACGCGCGTTTCCGCGAGAAGCACCAGCCCGGCGACCATCAGTGCCGTGAGCAGTCCCGGCAGTTCGCGCGGGAACTCAAGTGCGCCGCGTTGCGCCGCGCTCACTCTGAACGCGTCGCTGACGTAGTTGTTGAAGGTTGTCTCGTACATGCCGCCCGCCGCGCTGAGCAGCGACATGGCGACCAGAAAGAGCACGAGATTGCGTCGCACGGGAGTCTGGGGCGCGCCGTCGGCCTGAGGGTCGGGCATGGACCTATCCTCTGCGCGTCTTGGCGTGCCGATGCGGGTTGCCCGCGCCGCCGCGACCACGCTTCTTCATGCCGCCGCCCGGCACCTTGGCGCCACGCCCGCGCACGGTCTGCTTCGTCTTCAGCTTTTTCTGTGTCTTCAGGGCCGGCTTGGGAACGGTTGCGGCGCCCGCCGTCTCGGCGGCCACATCGGCCTCGGCGTCGGCGCCGGAGCCTGCGCGGTGTTCGGGTCGCGTGCGCGCCCGGTAGGAGATGATGACCGGTGCGCCTTCGAGGCCGAAGCGTTCGCGCACGCTCCGGATGAGGAAGTCGGTGAACGGGCGCACGGCGAGTTTGGGGTCATTGACGAACAGTTTCAGCGTGATCGGCGCCACCCCCACCTGCACGACGTAGTAGACGCGCAGCCGCTTGCCGCCGACCATGGGCGGGGCGGTGCGCTCGGCCGCCTCGATCAGCGTGCGGTTGAGCATGCCGGTCGGCAGTTTTGTGCGGACCTGCGAGGCGACGTGGTCGATCACCTCGATGCTGCGCCGGACGTTGTAGCCGTCTTTCGCCGACAGGAAGACCAGCGGGCAGTAGGCCATGAAGGGGAGCATCGACCGCAAGGCCGGCTCGGCCTTGGTCTCGGTGATGTCGTCGGCCTGGCAGAGATCCCACTTGTTGATCACCAGGATGCACCCCTTGTGCAGGAGCTGGATCTTGGCGGCGATGTGCTTGTCCTGCGAGGTCGGTCCGATGGTGCTGTCCATGACGAGCACCACGACGTCGGCGTCGGCGATGCTGCGCTCGGCGCGGAACAGGCTGAACCGCTCGACGGCGGTGTCGATCTTGTGGACCTGGCGCATGCCGGCGGTATCGATCAGCGTGTAGTGGCGGGCCTGCGGGCCCTGGCCGATGGAGAAGGGGATCTCGATGCTGTCGCGCGTGGTGCCCGGCACGTCCGAGACGATCACGCGCTCGCTCTTCAGCAGCCGGTTGATGTACGAAGACTTGCCGGCATTCGGCCGACCCACGATCGCCACGCGCAGCGGGTGTTTGACGGTCTCGTTGACGACCTGTGGCAAACCGGCCAGCACGCGGCTCATGAACGGCCCGAAGCCGCGGTTGTGCTCGGCCGAGACCGCAAACAGCGGGTATCCAAGCTTGGCGAAGTCGACCACGCCCACTTCATGGCGGGCCTCGTCGCACTTGTTCACGGCCACCAGGCAGGGGATGCCGCTGTGACGTATCAGACGCGCCACCTCGGTGTCCATCGGGTGCAGGCCGGCCTGCACGTCCACCACCAGGATTGCCACGGCGGCGTCGGCCAGCGCGGCATCGACCTGCTGGCGCACGCCCGCTTCGATCGGATCACGGGTCGAGTCGGGTTCGACGAAGCAGATGCCACCGGTATCGACCAGGTCGAACCGCTGGTCCTGATAGGTGACCTCGTACATCAGGCGGTCGCGCGTGACGCCGCTCTGGTCGTGCACGATGGCGAGGCGGCGCCCGGCGATACGGTTGAAGACCGCGGACTTGCCGACGTTGGGCCGGCCGAAGATGGCCACGACGCGACGCTTGGGTTGGACGGGTTCGGCTGGGGTGTCGTTCATGGTGTTGCCTGCGGCTGTCGCGTCGGTCATGTCAAGTCATCCTACTGCTGCGAAGCATATAGCCAACGCTATCCCGGCGTCAACCGGCATGGCGTTCGAGCCTCAGAGGCTGGCGTCGCGCAGGCGCCCGGCGACGCGTCGCAGGCGGGTGCATACGCGGTCGCGGCCCAGCAGCACGAGCATTTCGAATAGCCCCGGGCCTTCGGTCAGGCCGGAGACGGCCACGCGCACGGGGTGGACCATGCTGCCCAGGCCGGTGCCGCGCGTCTCGCCCATCTCCCGCAGCACGGCCTCCGTCGCGGCCAGGTCGAACGTTGGCAACGCCTCGAATCGCCCGGCGATCTCCTCCAACAGGTCCGCCACGCCGGCCGGCTTGAGTCGCTTCTCGACAGCCTTGGGGTCAAAGGGGTAGTCGTCGGTCAGGAAGCAGGCGCAGTTGCCGGGGATTTCCGAGTAGGTCTTGGTACGCGGCTGGATCTGGTCCAGGAGGCCGTTCAGTTCGGCGGCCGGCAGGTCGCCACGCCAGAGGCCGGCGGCCTGGGCGCGCGCGGTGAATGCGGCGGCAAAGACGTCGCGGGGGAGCTGCCGGACATATTCTCCATTCATCCAGGTCAGCTTCTTCATGTCGAATCGCGCCGCGCTCGACTTGCAGCGGTCGAGCGTGAACGCGGCGACCAGGTCCGCGCGCGTGAAGAGTTCGCGGTCGTCGTTCGGCGCCCATCCCAGCAGGGCCAGGAAGTTGAAGAGCGCCTCGGGCAGGAACCCCTGTTCCTTGAACTCGCCCACAAACGCCGCGCCGTCGCGCTTGGAGTAGGGCTTGCCCTGATTGTTCACGATCATCGGCAGGTGGGCGTACAGCGGCGCCTCGGCACCGATGGCCCGGAAGAGCTGGATGTGCTTGAAGGTGTTCTCCACGTGATCGTCGCCGCGGATGATGTGCGTGATGCGCATGTCGACGTCGTCCACCACGTTCGCGAGGTGGAACACCGGGTTGCCGTCGGAGCGCACGATCACGAAGTCCTGGGTGTCTTCCGCCTTCTTGCGGATCGTGCCCTTGACAAGATCGGTGTACTCAAGCCGTCCCTCCCTGGGCATCCGGAAAACGATGCACTCGCCTTTGCCTTCCTTGTTCTCGCGGTAGGCGGCGCCGCTCTGGAGGAGCTGTTCGGCCACGGCCAGATGGCGCGCCACCTGGGCGCTCTGGTAGACCGGCGGCTCATCGTAGTCCAGACCCAACCAGGCCATGACGTCCAGCAGCGTGCGGATGGCTTCGGCCGTGGAACGCTCGCGGTCGGTGTCCTCCACGCGCAGCAGGAACTGGCCGCTGCTGTGGCGCGCGAAGAGCCAGTTGAAGATGGCCGCGCGAATGTTGCCGATATGGACATTGCCGGTCGGACTGGGGGCGAATCGAACACGAATGGGCATAGTGACCTCTTGGAACGTGCGCCGCGGTTGCGTGGCGCGGAATGGAGACAGAATCATAGCCTGCCCGGCACCGGGATACAAGGATGCTGCAGCTGCAGCGCATGACATTTCCCGCATTGGTACCCGACAGGCACGCAAGGGATGTGGTAGTATTCACGGCACAACGCCGATGTCTGCCTCCGTTACAGCGCGCCTGTTGGCGCTTGGATCTGCCGCTCGCAATGCCTTGGTCTTGCGTGAAGGCCTGCTCTGGTTGGCCGGCACGCTGGGTCTGTGGCTGAGTTGTTTCTGGCTGGACAACCTGTTGCGGCTGCCTCCTGCGCTGCGATTGCCGCTGTTTGTGGCAGGTGTCGGCTGGCCGCTCTGGCGGGCTTGGCGGCGCGTTCTGAGCCGCCGGGTGTGGCAGGTGAATCCCGAGCGCACCGCCCGCGAACTCGAACAGCACTGCGGCATGGATGACAATGCGATCATCAACGCCTGCCAGCTCGAGGGCGCGGTCGTGGGGGGCGCAACCGAGCGCTTCGTGCATGTGATCGTCGACGAGGGCCTGCGGCGCACCGGCGCCCTGCCTCAGTCTGTCCTGACCCAGCCGCGCCGCCTGCGTCGCCTGGCCGCCGTGGTGGGGGTGGTGTGCCTGGCCTGGGCCGGGTATGTGACGATCCTGCCGCGCCATGCCGGGAATGCCCTGCGCCGCCTGAGCTGGCCGCTGGCCGACGTGCCGGCTGTGGGCAGCGTGGATATCGCGCTCGAACCGGGCGGCCGCGTGTCGGTCTACGAGGGGGAGAGTCTGACCGTCTGGGCGCGTGTCACACGGCCTGGAACGTTGGGGCAGCCCGCGATTCTGTCGGAGACGCCGGTGCTGCGTCTGGTTCAGTCGCGCGACAGCCGTGCCGCCCTTGAACGTCCCATGGTTTCCGACGCCGCTCGCCCCGGCACCTATCGTTTCGTGTTTGACGCGATCCGCGAGCCCTTCAGCGCGCGCGTGTTGGCCGGCGACGCGAGTTCGCTCGGGCTACAGGTCGAGGTGCTGCGGCTGCCGCGTGTGCTCACCTCCACCTTCCGTTCCATTGCGCCGGCGTACACCGGCCTGGCTCCGCGTGATGCGCCCGGGCCGCCGGCGGCCCTCGAACTGCCCGCCGGTGGCAGCGTCAAGGTGGAGATTGAACTGGATCGCGCGATCGAGGGTCTGGTCTGGCTGACCGGCACCAACCGGCTGGCCTTTGCGCACCAGCGCAAACGGTGGCAGGTGTTGGCGGGCGTCGCGGGGGTGACCGAGTACCGTGTGGCCGCCGTCGAACACGGGGTGGCGCGCGAGCTGGTCCGCGGTCCCGTTGTGATCCAGCCTGACCAGCCGCCCGAGGTCAGTTTCGCGACGGATGAGCGCAATCGCCTGGTGTGGCCCGGCGAGGCACTGGAGATTCCGGTGGAGGCGCGCGACGACTATGGCCTCAGCAATGTCGTTGTGACCCTCGCGCAGGCCCAGCGACCGGAATCGGTCGTGCCGGTGCAGCGCTGGTCCTACCGGGGGCCGCCCGGTCGTAAGGACGCGCGCGAAATGCTGCGGCTCACACTTGATCCGACGCAGTACGTTGGCGGTGAGAGCTACGAGGTGCGTGCCCAGGCCGTCGATTTCGCCGGCCGGCGCAGCGTCTCCGAATCCGTTCTGTTGCGCGTGCGGCGGCCGCAGGATGCGGCGGCCGGGCTGAATGAGGCCGAGCGTCGCGCGGTCGATGCCCTGCAGAAGGCGATCGAGGAGCAGCGACGCGCCCTCGGGCTGACACGCAACCTCGAGCTGAACCTCGATGAGGCCGTGCAAGCCGGGCACCTGGGGCGACATGCGAAGAGCATCGGCGACTCCCAGTCCAAGGCGCAAGGGCATGGACGCGATGCGTTGCGCGAGCTGGACCAGACCCGTGCCGACGCCGTCTCGCGTCTGCGCACCCTGACCGACGGCGAGATGGGCATGGTGCTGAAGGACATCGGCGGCCTGGCAGCCGCGCCCCGTGGCAGCCTGGGTCGCCAGGTGACGGCGGTCGCCGACCGGCAGGCCTACATCCTGTCGGAACTGCTGGCGCTGCTGGGACGGATCGCCTCGGTGGCGCGCGCCCGCGCAGACAGCGTGGCCGACGGCAGCACGCCGCCGCCGGCGCCGACCGTGCAGGACGTGGCGCGCGACCTGCAGGATGCGCTCAAGGAGTTTGTCAAGGCGCAGCGCCGGATCGTCGAGCAGTCGAAGCAGCTGGCCGAGAAGAACCCCGAGGATCTGACCGAAGAGGAACAGAAGATTCTAGGCGCGCTGGCGCGCGAGGAGGCCAAATGGGCCGAGTTCCTGAAGGACAAGCTCAACGACCTCGCGAAGGTGCCGCTGCAGGACTTCGCCGACGGTTCGCTGGCGCAGGAGTTCAACGAGGTGTATCAGGAAGTGCAGAAGGCGGCCGCCGAACTGTATGCCCGCAAGGTCGACCTGGCCGTGCCGCTGGAGCAGTCGGGGCTCGAGAATGCCGAGGAGCTAGTCAATAACCTGGAACGCTGGCTGCCCAGCACGCCGGACAGCATCAAGTGGGAGATGGAGGAGCCGGCGACCACGCCGGATGTGCCGCTGGCCGAACTGCCGGCGGAACTCGACGACATCGTGGGCGAACTGCTGGACAAGGAAGAGGCGATGACCGAGGAGGTCGAGGACGTGACCAGCTCCTGGATCGATTCGATCGACAAGGGGGCCGGTTGGGATGCGATGGACGGCCCGATCTCCAGCATGAGCGCCAAGGGCGTGACCGGCAACCAGTTGCCGAACCAGATGGAGATTGGCGGTCGCTCGGGCGAAGGGCGCACCGGGCGCAGCAATGGGCAGATGGTCGAAAGCGCGGCCGATGGCAAAGACGGTCGCCAGACGCCGAGCCGGTTGTCACCCAGCCCGTTTGAATCGGGCAGCGTCGAGGACAAGTCGGCCCAGGACCGGGGCGGGGCCACGGGTGGCGGCAAACTGTCGGGCTTCGCCGAGCGCGGCCTGCGTGGGCCGGCGCCGCCGGCGCGACTGGACCAGATGAAGCGCCTGGCGGGTCAGCAGGCCGAAATCCGCCAGCAGGCTGAGAAGCTGAGCCTGCAGCTGCGTGCGCGCGGTCTGCCCAGCGGCGATCTGGAAGAGTCGGTGGCCGGCATGAAGCGGCTCGAGAGCCTGGCTGCGAGCGGGCGCGGTGGCGAGATCAAGCGCGTGTTCGATGCGACCGTGTTGACACTGCGTGATTCGCAGGCCAGCGTGGCCGAGGCGACGGGCGTGCGACGCGAGCGCGGCGGGTTGTCCAATGCGGAAGCAACTGATCTCTGGGACGGCCTGCGTGATGACATCCCGGCTGGTTACGAGGAGATCGTGTCGGCCTACTACAAGCGGCTGGCCGAAGGGAAGTAAGCGATGAACGCCCTGATCCAATGGGTTGCCTGCCTGCTGGCCACGGCGGCCGCGGCCGGCACCAACCTCGTCGCCAACGGCGGATTCGAGCTGCGCGCGGCTGACCGTCCGGCGGGATGGGATCTGCCCGATGGCCTGGGCGTGCAGTGGATCGACGCTCCGGTCGGGGCAGGGCATGGGCGGGCCATCTGCCTGGATGCACGCGTGTCCGAGACCGACATGGAGTGCAGTTGGGCGCGTGCCGGTTTGACGAACCAGTGGAGCATTCCCAAGCCAGCCGGCAACGCGATCGCTGAAACATACGGGCTAAGCTACTACTCGGCCGCCTTCCCGGTCTCGTCCGGCGTGACGTATCGCGTCCGCTGCGACACGCTGGGCCCTGGAGGGTGGAAGGTCTGGGTCAGGGGATACGGTCAGTTCAGGGGCCGGTTGACGCGGCGTTACGAGGCGGTCATGACCGGGCGCGCGAGCCCATCCGAGTGGACCACCAACGCGATGGTCTTCCAGCCCACGCGGCATCGCCCGGAGGTAACGGAGATGAAGGTGATGCTCTACGCGTACTATCCGCCGGGCGCTTACTGGTTCGACAACGTGGTCGTCGAACCGGTTGAGGGGTCGCTGGGCCGCGAATGACGGACTTGACCACACCCCTGCCGGTCGCGCCTCTGACCCTGCGCGGCGTCACCTTCTCGCCAGCGCTCTTCTCCGCGCCCATGGCCGGGGTCACCCACAGCGCCTTCAGGCGCTTGCTCGCCGAATACGGCGGCTACGGTGCGCTGTGGACGGAGATGCTGTCGGCCAAGAACATCCTTGTGGAGAGCGTCCTCGCATCGCCCTGGTTGAAGCGCCGGCCGCAGGAAGGCAAGGTCATCTACCAGCTTCTGGTCAGCGACACCGACCGTCTTGTTGAGAGTGTCGAATGCCTGTCTGCGCTGCGTCCCGATGGCATCGACCTCAACATGGCCTGTCCCGCGCCCACCATCCGCCGACAAGGCGGCGGGTCCAACCTGTACGAGGATATCGACCGCTTGCGCGACATTGTTCGCGTCCTGCGACGCAGTTTTCCCGGCCCGCTCACCGTCAAGACGCGTCTGGGGCGCCAGACGCCGGACTGGCGCGAGAAGCTCCATGACCGCATGCACCTGCTGGAAGACGAAGGTGTGGATGCGCTGACCATCCACCCGCGCTATGCCGAGGAGAAGCTCAAGCGTTCCGCACGGCACGCCCTCTACGCCGAACTCGCCGCGTCAACCCGTCTGCCGGTCATCGCCAATGGCGACATCACCGGCCTCGGTTACGCCTGCGACCACGCCGCGCATCTGGCGCCGGCCGCCGGGTTGATGATCGGCCGCATGGTGGCCGCGCAGCCCTGGTTCTTTGCGAAGTGGCACAACCCCGACCTCGCCGTGGACTACCTGGCAGTGTGGAACCGCCTGTGCGACTACATCATCGAGGACTTCCCGGCCAACAAGGCGCTGGGGCGGATCAAGATCGTCACGCCGTACTTCGCCCGTAACTTCCTGTTCGGGCACACCCTCTTCACGAAGGTCCAGTCGTCGCCCGACCTCGAGACGGCCCGTGCGCGCGCCACGGCGTTTCTCTCCCAATCACCTGAACTCGACCCGCACGTGACACTGGACGGTATCTGAGCGCCAGTCGGTGGCCGACATCCTGCTTGTTCTTGGGATGGATGTCACTCGCGTTACCGATGTCGATGGCGAGGTGGGCAGGATGCGGCCGCACTCCCACACCTCCGGAGGTGTGGGAGTGCCGGCGAAAGGCGTTACCTTCCGCACTCACTCGCGCTCACGCTCTCGCCGAACGGCGGCGTCCCGGCCGGGACGCCGCGGGAGCAGACGGTGCACCAGCAGCGCCGCCACGAAGCAGACGGTGTTGCCGATCACGGGCCAGAGCAGGAAGTTGACGCTGCTCCAGACGGCGGCTGCGAGACAGACGTATGAAAGCGCGAAGCCGGCCACCGAGGCGCGCCAGTCGACGCGGAATGGCAGGAACGCCAGCAGCATCAGACCCAGCACGCCGTTGGTGCAAAACCCCATCACCTTGCCCCACATGATCTGCGCGTATTGCACCTGCATGAACAGCAGGCTGGCCAGGATCATCAGCACGCCCCAGACGATGATCAACATCTGCGCCAGCCGCAGGTAGACGTGATCGGGGCGCTCGCGGCGGCTGAAGCGTCGCACGAAATCCTCCACGCACACCGTCGAGGCCGAGTTCATGCAGGCATCGATGCTGGACATCGAGGCGGCAAAGATCGCCGCCAGCACGAGTCCGGCGACGCCCGTCGGCAGGTGATGCACGACGAAGTACGGCAGGATCTGGTCGGGCTTGGGGGGCAGGTTCGGGTCCGGGAAGACCTGGTAGAACGCGAAGAAGGCCGTGCCCATGAAGTAGAAGATGAACCCCAGCGGGATGTACATCAGCACGCCCATCCAGACACTGCGCGCCGCCTTGGCGGTGGAGCCCGTGCTCAGATAGAGC
Organism: uncultured Lentisphaerales bacterium; assembly: GCA_964417715.1. Classification (GTDB taxonomy): domain Bacteria; phylum Verrucomicrobiota; class Kiritimatiellia; order RFP12; family CAYQJG01; genus CAYQJG01. Next base: position 21,622 of record CAYQJG010000005.1, read on the forward strand.
TGCGCCATGTCCTGCTGCGTGCCGTAGATGCGGATGGTTTGGTACAGCGACTCGAGGATCAGCCAGTAGGTGGTGATCTGGCGGACATCGGGGTCGAGGACCAGCAGGCGGAACTTGTTACAGGCCAGACCGATGTCGATGAAGCGTTGCACGCCGACATCGGCAAAGATGAACCCCAGTGTGAGGAACGCGCCGCCGATGAAGATCGTCACCTGTGCCAGGTCCGTCCAGATGGCCGCTTTCAGTCCGCCCAGCGCGGTGTACGCCGTGACCACCAGGCCCGTGATGATGATGCACCACGCCAGCGGGAAGCCGGTGACGGTGTGGAAGGCCAGCGCCGGCAGATACAGGACCAGCCCCAGTCGACCGACGGCGAAGACCAGGAAACTCGTCGATGCCAACAGTCGCACGGCGATATGCTGCCGCATTTCCAGGTACTGGTAGATGCTGACCACGCCCGCCGCCCGATAGCGCGGCAGGATGAAGCCGGTGATGACCGCGCCGGTGATCACGAGGCATGGCAACTGCACCATGTAGATCCAGTCGTGCTTGCCGAATGCCATGCCCGGCAGCCCCATCATCGTCAGCGCCGACAGGTAGGTGCCGAGAAGCGAGACCCCGACCAGGAGGTGGTTCATCTTGCCGTCAGCCAGGAACAGGCTGCGCGAACTCGTGACGCCCCGGCTTGCGAACCATCCGATCACCAGCATGCCGCACAGGTACGCCGCGATGACGCCATAGTCCACCCCGCTCAGGCCGGCATGTGAGATACGCGGCGGCGTGGCCGAGGCGAAGCTGACGATCGGTGCCGCCGCCGTGGTCGGAGCCGCCAGCCGCGTGCCGCCGGCGATGGGGTGCGACACCAGCATCCGCATCTGCCCCGGACTGAATCCGAGCCACACCAAGGTCAGCAAGACGACGGCCGCCGCCATCGCCAACCCGATCAACGCAGTCCTGAACATGGTGAGCACGCGTGCATAGTAGACCGTTCCGTAGTGAGATGCGAAGCATTTGCGTCGCGTGTTTCGGGTAAGGTTGACCGGGTAAGGGACGCGGTTAAGGGCGCGTTCAGGCGTGTGCTTAGACCAAGGACAAATCCCGCGGCAAAGCCGGACGCGCTCTCTCCATTGCATCTTGCGTCCAGCTTGTGCGACGGCGACTGTTGCCACAGTCACGCAACCAGTGCTAACGTGGTCGCATGGTTCGCATGGCGCTTACTTAAGCGCATCTCTCGATCTGCGGCTCGCGAGGACGCTCGCCCTCCCGTACCTGATCCTGCGTGCCTGAACGGGATTCCGGGAGGGCGTCCTCGCGAGCCGCCAGGAGAAGATCGAGGACGGGCTGAAGTAAACGCCATCGGTTTCTGAAGGCATGTTCGCCAAGGCATTGAAGAAACAATTGATCTATGAGGCGTCCGGGATGATCTCGGCCTTGCTCGGGGCGTTCCTGCTGGTCGGGGTTCTCATGCCGGTGATCAAACCCGGCATGTACAAGGTGCGGACGGGAAGAGAAGGTATGCCACTCCACATGAGCGCACGCATCGTCAGCTTCGGTCCTGTTTCGGATGGCCGCGCGCGCGTCATCATCCTCGGCAGCATGCCCGGTGCGGCTTCGCTGAGGGTGGGTCAGTACTACGCGCATCCCCGAATCAGGACCGTTCTGTTCAATGGCGCGACGGCCGAACGCTGCTACAAGAAGCACGTACTGCCCGAAGTACAGCACCGCTCGCTTACATACATTCGCTTGCCGTCGACGAGTCCAGCTCACGCCGCGCTCTCGCTCGAGCACAAGGTTGAGGCTTGGCGCGTAGTCACAGGTGTCTGACCGGGATGGTATTGGGCAACTCGGCCTTCAGCACCTTTCCTGTGGGGTTGCGCGGCAGGGCCTCCAGAAACAGGATGTGCACCGGCACCTTGAAGCTGGCCAGACGCTCAAAACAGTAACCGCGCAGTTCCTTTTCGGTGAGCGCGCCGTCGCGCACGACGACGTAGCCCTGGACCAGTTCCCCCAACGACTTCCGCACGCCGGTGGCCGGCACGCCTTTGACGGCGGCTTCGAGGACACCGGGATGCGACAGCAGTACGCCCTCAACTTCGGCGGCATAGACGTTCTCGCCGCCGACGATGATCATGTCCTTGCTGCGCCCCTTGATGAAGAAGTAGCCGTCTGCATCGACCGCAGCGAGGTCGCCGGTCTTGAACCAGGTGCGTCCCCCGATGGCGATCAGCGATTCCTCAAGTTTGCCGGGCTGGTTGTAGTAGCCGGGGATGACCTCCTCGCGGGCAAACAGCAGTTCGCCCACCTCGCCGGCGGGCAGATCCGCGAAGGTGTCCGGCTTGACGACCTTCGCCTCGACGAACGGCAGCAGCCGGCCGATCGAGTCAGGTCGCGTGTCGGCCTCGGCGCCGGAGAGCACGTGCGTCATGCTGATCGTCTCGGTCAGGCCGAAGAAGTTGTGCAACTCGACGTTCGGGAAGTGCCGGCGCAGCCCCTGGATGGTCGCCACGGGCATCATGCTGCCGGCATAGGCCATGAGCCGCAGCGAGGAGGCATCGTACGTCGCCAGGTTCCGCAACTCCAGCAGTCGCTGGAACACGACGGGTACGCTCAGGAACGTGGTGATGTGCTCGCGGGCCACCAACTCCATCAGTTCGGCGGCATCCGCCGAGGCGGTGATGATCACCGGCGTCTTGGTGTAGGCCGCGGTGGAAAGCGAACTGTACAGGGCGGTGCAGTGGAACATCGGGTTGACGAGCAGGTGCACGTCGCGCACGCTGAACTGGTGCGCATTGATCGTGGTCATCACGTTGAACATCAGGTCGCAGTGGCGCATCACGGCGCCCTTGGGCGTGGCCGTGGTGCCGGAGGTGTGCATGATGATGGCCGGCGCGTCCGCGGCAATGTCGGGTTCGGGGCAGGGGGCATCGGCGAACAGTTCTGCCCACGGCAGGCCCGGTCCATGCGCGGCTGTGTCCAACTGGACCACGACGGGGATCGGCGCCCGCTGCAGCGCGGCGATCGGCTCGCGGTCCACACTGCCGCGCAGGATGAGCAGGTCGGGCTTCACGTTGCTGAAGATGCCGGACAGGCTCTCGGCCTTCAGCATGGTGTTGAGCGGGACGATGCTGCCGCCGAGGCGTGCCACGGCCCAGTAGGTCAGAAAATACTCAAGGCCGTTCGGCAGGAAAACCGCCACCTTGGGGCAGGGGGCCTGCGTGCGCGCGGCGATCCCCGACGCCAATCGGCGCACCTGGATGTCGGCTTCGGCAAAGGTCAGGCGGCGGCTGCCGTGGACGACCGCCAGGTTGTCGGGAGCCAGCACCAGCGCTTCCAGCCAGAAGTCGCGCAGCGTCTGCAGCGCCGGCGTCCGCACCGGTTTCGGAGTTCCGGCGAGGAGGTTTGCGAGCACCGGCTCAATCGTGTCGGCGACACAGCGGTTGCCGAACTCGTTCGGATGGTTACGATCGAGCCAGCAGCAGCGGCGCCCGATGATGCGTTCCTGGATGTTGGCGATGTAGGGGGCGTCGTACTTGGCGGCCAGCGCCGACTCCAGGTCGCGATACGCCACGGCACGCTCATCAATCCCGTAGCTCTTGGGTGTCCGGACGCCGGCTTCATCGAGGTAGGGCCCGAACACGCCGAGTACGACGGGGCGCGCGCCGGCGGCGCGTGATCGCTTCAGGATCTGTTCGAGGTCAGCCGCCCACGCCTCGCAGGGACGTTCGTTGCGCCACCAGTCGTTGGCGCCCAGTTCCACGAGCACGATGTCCGGCTTCTCGGCCAGCACGTCGGTCTCGAATCGGAGCAGCGCTTCGACGAAACTCTCGCCGCCGTTGCCGCGGTTGATGAACCGGTGCGCCGGGAAACGGTCGCCGAGAACGTCGCTGAAACGCCCGTTCTCGCCGCCGCAAGACGTCAGGCTGTCGCCGAAACAGATGATCTTCATGCCGCCGCCCCTTCGCTGGAATTGCTGCACGACAATAGCGGGGAAGCCGGGCAAAGCAAGCCCTATCTGCGCGATCCGGCGGAGGCGGGTGTGCGGTCGCGCGCTACCGCGCGCGCAATGCCGCGGCGGTGATGGCGAAGTAGTTTTCGGCCGGGACGTACTCGGGAACGCTGTTGCCTGTGCCCAGGGCGAACCCACCGCGAACGGCCGCATGCTCGAGCATGCGACAGGCCCGTTCGTGCACCTGCTCCGGCGTGGAGCGGCAGATGAAGTCCAGATCCAGTCCGCCCATGATGGCAATGCGCTGTCCATAGGTATCGTAGGCCTGTTCGACCGGCAGGATGGCGTCCTCGTAGGAGTGTTTGCCGTCGTAACGCAAGTCGTTGATGACGTCGTCCATGAGCGAGGCCAGATTGCCGCAGGAGTGCAGGATGGCCGGCTTGCCAGCGGCGTGCGCCGCCGCCACGAGCTTGCGGTGCCAGGGCAGCACGAATCGCCGCATATCGGCCGGCGCGAGCATGGGCTGCGTCTTGAAGCCCCAGTCGTCGTTGCCGATGACCGCACCCACGCGCGGGTGGCGCACGCAGCGTGTGTAGAACTCAACCAGCCGCGACCCCACGGCTTCGAACAGTTCGTAGGCCAGCGCCTCGTCATCGGCGATCAGGTAGCACAGGTTGTCGAAGCCGGTGAGAAACGTCACGTTTTCCAGCACGCCGCAGGGACCGCAGACGATCATCTGCATGCCCTGCGGCAGGTGTGGCGCAAGGGCGTCGAAGATGGCGTAGTCGGCTTGCGCGGGGTCGGGGAACGGGTAGGCCGCAAAGGTCGCTCGGTCATGGATGAGCCCGCCTTCATTCTGCGAGATTGTCTGCGCGCGGTGCCGTTCGCCGTGCGGGAACTGGAAGCGCGGCACGTGCGTGGTGACGTAGTCGTAGCCGGCGTTGCGGAATGCCTGCAGGCGGACGCGCATATCGCCATAGGGCTGCGCCCGCAGGGCTTCGAGGCCGGGACCGACTAGCGTCGCGTAGAGGCGTTCATTCAGGAAGAGCTCGAACAGCGTCGGCCGGGCCGGGACCTCACGGCGCAGCACGCTCAGCAGGTTGTTGAAGTCCGGCTCGGACTGCGCCGGGCCCGTCCACCAAGATGATTGCGGCATGCTTGCTCCCGATTGCGTGGGTGTTGCGTTCATGGTGTCATCCGATCTCGTTTAGGTCGTACATTGCGATGTAGTAGGGATGGTTGGGGTCGAAGCGTGTGAGCGGCTGTGGGTGTGCGACTCGTCCCAGGGGGCGGCGATGGGTGCCGGGCGTGGCTGTGGCTGCATCGCCCAGGTCGGTGCGGCAGGTGTTCACGAGCGCTTGCAGCTGCCGCACGACGTCGGGGTGATGTGAGGCGATGTCGGTCGTCTCGCCCACGTCCGCGTCAAGGTCGTAGAGCTCGCAGATGTCCGTTGCGCCGCCGCTCCAGCCATGCCGCCCCACGTGCAGCTTCCAGTGTCCCGCTCGCACGGCGTCGAGGTTGTCGCCGACGTAGTAGAAGAACGCCGCGTGTGGCGAGCGCGCCCCGGCTTCGCCGCGCAGCAGCGGCCCGATGTCGCGACCGTCGATGATCCGGTCGCCTGGCGGCTCCGTGCCGGCCAGCCTCGCGAAGGTCGGCAGCAGGTCCATCCCGGTTGCGAGCTCATGGCAGATCGTGCCGGCCTGCAACTGCCCGGGCCAGCGCGCCAGCAGGGGCACGCGCAGTCCGCCCTCCCAGCAGGTGCCCTTGCGTCCGCGCAGGGGGCCGTTGCTGGGACCATAGTCGCATCGTGACCCATTGTCGGAGGTGAACAGAACCAGCGTGTTGTTGTCGATCCCCAGTTGCTGCAGTTCGTCGAGCAGGACGCCCATGGCCCAGTCGATGCAGGCCACGGCCGCGCCATACTTGCTGTCCGGTGATTCGGCGCGGAATCGTTCGGGAACGTAGAGCGGCAGGTGGACGTAGAGGTTAGCGAAGTAGAGCAGGAACGGCTGATCGCGCTGTGCGCGCATGAAGCGGATGGCCTCCTCTACGTAGCGCGCCGTCAGCGAGGCCTGATCGGGCTGCTCCTCGATCACGCGCTCGTCGCGCAGCAGCGGCAGGGGCACGCCCTGCTCGCGCCCGACCTGCCGCCCCATATCGTTGCTGTACGGCAACCCATAGTAGTGGTCGAAGCCATGGCGGGTGGGAAGGAACGCCGGCTGGTCGCCGCAGTGCCACTTGCCGATGTGGCAGGTGGCGAAACCGCGATCACGCAGCAACGTTGCGAACGTGATCTCTTCGGGGTTCAGTCCGACGCCTTGTCCCGGAAACAGCACCAGCGGACCGTCGAACCGATCGAACCCGATCCGGCGCGGGTAGCACCCCGTGAGCATCGCGCCGCGCGATGGGCTGCAGAGCGGCGAGCCCTGATAGAAGTCCGTAAAGCGCACGCCTTCGGCCGCGAGCCGGTCCAAGTGGGGTGTGCGGTGTTGTGCGTGCCCGGTGCAGCCGAGATCGCCATAGCCCAGATCGTCGCAGTTGACCAGGATGATGTTGGGGCGGTCAGCAGGGGCTCGCATAGGCGTCTCTTCCTTCACGGGTGTGTGGCACGGACGGCCTCTGGTGCGAACAGCCAGTCCATGAAACCGGGTGTTGCCAGCGAGCCGTCGAACAGTTCCTGCGAATGCCCGCGAGCCAGGTCCAGTGAGAGATACGCGCGCCCGCCCGGGGCGCCGAAGAGCTGCATGCCCGGCAGTTCGCCGTGGCCGAAGGCCTCCCCGCGCGCTGTAAGCACGGCATTGAACATGTCGCGTGCGCGTGCCGGCGGCACGATCCGGTCGCGCGCGCCATGGAAAATCCAGATGCGTGTGCCATCGAGTGCGCCAATGGCCGCGGGAACACCGCCGCCGGCGACCGGGAACGCCGCCGCGAACCGCCCGGGGTAGTGCTGCAGGAGTGCCCATGTTCCGTAACCGCCGCCCGACGCGCCTCCCACGCAGATCCGGCGCGGGTCGACGAGCGGCAGTTCGACCAGCAGACGGTCGAGCAGGGCCATGACCGCCTGCAGCGAGGCCGTGGGCACGGCCGGCAGGTCCCGCGATTCGATCACGCGCCGACCGGCCTCGCTCACCCAGTTGCGACCTGCGATCGCAGCCGGTGCCAGCACGTAGCAGCCGTAACGCGCCACGACGACCTCGGACGTGAAGGCGGCGGGCGTGTGTGTGTCCGGACGCCCAATGGACTTTGCGCCGCCATGCAGCCAGAGGACGAGCGGGCAGCCACGCCGCGTACCGGCGTCGGGCGGCGAGTAGAGCTGCCAGTTGATCGCGCCTGCGGGATGGGCGAACCGGTGCATGGGACTCCACGCGCCGGCTGGCGCATTCGTCACGATGCCGCCCTGCGCGGTCAGTCCGACGGCCAGCACAAAACCGGCCACCCACTGCTTCGTCCGACGACGCGACGTCTTTACTGGTCCAACCATAATGCTTTCCGGAAAGTCGTACAGCCTCGCACCTGCGTTGGCATTGAGTGTATCACAGATGGCCGGCAGTTCAACCCGCCCGAACATGGAAGTGGCGAAGAAGCGGCGAGTGCCCTAATATACTGAGGACTGAGGTCCGACATGGAACGAATCTACCTCGATCACAATGCGACCACGCGGCCGCTGCCCGAAGTTGTGCAGGGCATGAACGAATGCCTATCGCGCACGTTTGGCAATCCGGCCAGTCTTCATGCCGAGGGGCGCGCCGCGCGTGCGGTCGTGGACTTGGCGCGCGCACGCGTGGCGGCGCTGGTCAACGCCGCGCCCGATGAGGTCATCTTCGTCAGCGGCGGAAGCGAGGCCGACGCGTTGGCCGTGCAGACGCTGGCTTTCCGCGATGCCGTCCGGAACCACGTGGTGGTCACGGCGATCGAGCATCGGGCGGTGCTGGTCGCGTGCCGGGCGCTTGAGCAGCGGGGCATCGAAGTCACTTTGGTGCCGCCGGGAAACGACGGCGTGGTGACACTGGCGGCGGTGGCGGCGGCCTTGACCGACCGGACCGGCCTGGTGGCCGTGATGCTGGCCAACAACGATGTCGGCACGCTGCAACCGGTGTCGGAAATCGCTGCGCTTGCGCACAGTCGCGGCGCGTTCGTGCATGTCGATGCCGTGCAGGCCGCAGGCCGGGTACCCGTTGACTTTCGCGCCCTCGGGGTCGATACGCTTGCGCTCTCGGCGCACAAGCTCTATGGGCCCAAGGGCGTGGGCGCTCTGGTGGTGCGGCTGCAGGCGTTGGCCGGCGTCGTGCCGGCCGCGGTGGCGCCCGTTGCAGCCGCGCCGCGTACGGTGCCGTTGCAGTCCGGACCCATGCGCCTGGGGACGGCGCGGCTGCCCTCTGCGCCCGGGACCATGGCTGGTGCCGGCCCCATCCGGCTGACGGCGGCTGCGCCGGCCATGACACCGTCGGCCGCCATCGCGCCGCCGGGACCGGCCGCCCTGCCGCCGGTCGCTTTGCCGGAACTGCGACACGCCGGTACGCCGAATGTGGCGGGTGTGATGGGGTTCGGCCTGGCGTGCGAGATTGCGGCCGAACGGCTGGCACGGCGAGACGAGCACGACCGGCGGCTCCGTGACAAGCTTGAATCCGGCCTGCGGGATGCGATTCCGAGCATCCGCGTCAACGGCAATCGTGAACGAAGGCTGCCCAATACACTGAGCGTGAGCTTCGACAATGCCGACGGCGTGGCACTGGCTGCGGCGCTCGATCGCAGCGGCATTGCCGTCTCAACCGGGGCCGCATGCAACGGCGGCGGCCCGTCACACGTGCTGCGCGCCATGGGTTACCCCGTGGCGCGCATCACCGGCAGCCTGCGGTTTTCCGTGGGCGAGGCGAACACGCAAGCCGAGATCGCCCGCACGATCGCGGCTGTGGTCGACGCGGTGATGGCACTGTAGCGGCATTTGAGCTAAAGTATCCGGAACCGACTTGAGGGAATACACCTATGACTCAACCCGACGCCGCGCAGTTGCGCGCGCAGATTGATGGGCTGCGCCGTGAGCGGCAGGCGGTCATCCTGGCGCATAACTACCAGCTGCCCGAGATCCAGGACCTGGCCGATTTCACCGGCGATTCGCTGGAGCTGAGCCGGCAGGCTGCGGCCTGCAGCGCGCCGGTGATCGTCTTCTGCGGCGTGCATTTCATGGCCGAGACGGCCGCGATCCTGTGCCCGGACCGGACGGTGCTGCTGCCTGACCCCGAGGCTGGTTGTCCCATGGCCGACATGATCGACGCGGGCGCCCTGCGGGCCGCCCGGCAGAAGCATCCGAAAGCCACGGTTGTCTGCTACGTCAACAGTTCGGCGGCCGTTAAGGCCGAGAGCGACATCTGCTGCACATCGGGCAATGCCGAGCGCGTCGTGGCGTCCATTCCGGGCGACGTGCTCTTTGTGCCTGATCGCCACCTCGGCAGTTGGGTGGCGCGGCAACTGGGTCGTGAGCTGATTCTGTGGGACGGCTTTTGTCCGACCCACGCGCGCATCACGCCCGACCAGATCCGGCAGCGCAAGGCCGAGTATCCGGGCGCGCGTGTGCTCGTGCACCCCGAGTGCCGCGAAGAGGTGGTGACGCTCGCCGATGAGGTGCTCTCCACGGGAGGCATGCTGCGGCAGGTGCGCGCCAGTTCGGCGATGGAGTTCATCGTGGCGACTGAGCTCGGCATCCTGCACCGCCTGCGGCTCGAGAACCCGACCAAGCGCTTCATACCCGTCACCGAGCACACCATCTGTCCCAACATGAAGCGCATCACGCTGGCCAAAGTGGCGCGCTCGCTGGAGCAGAACGTGACGCGCGTGTCGGTGCCGGAGCCGATCTGCTCGCGCGCCCGGCAGGCCGTGGAGCGCATGCTGCGGCTGTAGCGTACAACGGACGCGGCGTGTCTGCCACATGCTCCTGCCCGGGTGAAGACGGACTTGCCTTCAACAGGTGCTCAACGGCATTCACCAGTCGTCGGAGAAGAACGCCGAGGAACGGGGTCGCCGCAGCAGGGCTTGCAGTCCGGCAATCAGGAATGGTACCTTTATGGCCGTCCTGACGGCTCCGCTTTTGGCGCGACATCCGACCGGGTGAAAGGCCGTTCCCCGCATATTCATGGAGAACTGAATCATGACCATCTATCTGAACGGCAAACTGGTGCCGGAACACGAGGCGACCGTCTCCGTCTTCGACCACGGCTTGCTCTACGGCGATGGCGTTTTCGAGGGCATCCGCAGCTACAACGGGCGCGTGTTCCTCCTCAAGGAGCACGTCGAACGCCTCTACAAGTCGGCCAAGGCCATCGCGATGGACATCCCCATGTCGCAGGACGAGATGGCGGCTGCCGTGGTCCGCACGTGCCAGGCCAATGACTGTCGCAACGGCTATATCCGGCTGGTGGTCACGCGCGGCGTGGGCAATCTGGGGCTCAACCCGTACACCTGCGCCAAGCCCCAGGTGATCATCATCGCGGCCACAATCCAGCTTTACCCGCCCGAGTTCTACGAGAAGGGGCTGAAGATTATCACCGTGGGCACGGTGAGGAACCACCCCGAAGCGGTGAACCCGAACATCAAGAGCCTGAACTACCTGAACAACATCATGGCCAAGATCGAGGCGATCAACGCGGGTGTGCAGGAGGCGATCATGCTGAACCACCTCGGCCACGTGGCCGAGGCCACCGGCGACAACATCTTCGCGCTCTCAGGCAGCGTCCTGACGACGCCATCACCCAGCTGCGGCTGTCTGGTCGGCATTACGCGCGATACGGTTATGCGCCTGGCGACGCAGGCGGGACTGGATGTGCGTGAAGGCTGCATGACGCGCTACGACTTCTATACGGCCGATGAGGTGTTCCTGACCGGCACGGCAGCCGAAGTGGTGCCGGTGGTCGAGATCGACCGTCGGGTGATCGGCGCCGGCGTGCCGGGCGCGGTCACCAAGCGGCTGATCGCGGCGCTGCGCGAGTTCGCCGGCCAACCGGGCTCGGGCATCCCCATCGCCTGATTCCTGTCCGAACGGTCCGCGAGGGTTCATCCGTGTTGTGCGAAATGTGCCAGAAGAATGAAGCCGAGGTGACCGTCAAGCAGATGGTCGACCAGGAGGAGCGTGAACTCCTCCTGTGTCAGGACTGTGCCCAGAAGACCGCCGGCAAACTGGCCACCTCGCTCATGGAGATGATCCTGGACGCCACGTTCGAGATCGGAAACAGGCGGTTTGCCGCGGCCGAGGCAACCTGTCCGGGTTGCGGCTTGACCCGCCCCGAGTTCCGCAAACGCTCGCGCCTCGGGTGCGAGCGGTGTTACGAGGCGTTCGGGCGTGACATCGAGCCGATGGTGCGCGACATGCACCGCGGCGACCGGCATGTCGGCAAGACGCCCGTCAGCGAACGCCTGGCCCACCGGCTGTCGGAACTGGAGACAGCGTTGCGCGCGGCCGTCAAGGCGCAGCGCTTCGAGGAAGCCGCCGTGCTACGCGACCAGATCCGTGAACTGAAGACAACCGGCGACGCCCCGGCTGCGAAGGGGGGCGCCCGTGCTGCTCAGTAAGCCAGCCGGTGTCCGTGCCCTGCGCGTGGTGGGCGACGGCGGCGAGGGGATCGCCATCAGCTGTCGCGTGCGCCTGGCGCGCAACCTGCGCGGTGAACGTTTTCCCGACTGGGCGACCGAACGCGACCGCCTGCGCGTGCTTAACCTGGTCGGTCCGGCCGTGGTTGCGTCGGTGGACGACCCCCACGCCCGCTTCGTGAGCATCGGCGACCTGGATGAGACGACGCTGGATCTGCTGTGCGAGCGCCACCTCATCAGCGCCGACCTGGCCGACCGCGGCAAGGGCGGCGGCCTGGTCGTGTCGCGCGACGAGCAACTGGCCGTGATGATCAACGAAGAGGATCACCTGCGCATCCAGGCGATCCGGACCGGGCTGGATGTGCGCCGCGCCTGGGAGGTGGCGGACGCTGTTGATACGCACCTGGAGTCGCGCCTGGCCTATGCGTACACCCCGCGGCTGGGTTACCTCACAGCCTGCCCCAGCAATGTCGGCACCGGCATGCGTGCGAGCGTCATGGTGCACCTGCTGGGCCTGCGGCTGACCAATGACCTCGACGCCGTGATACGGGCGCTGGAGCGGATGCGCTTGGCCGTGCGCGGCGTGGGCGGCGAAGGTTCCGAGGCCGCGGGACATATGTTTCAGATCTCCAATCCGGGCACGCTGGGCCAGGATGAGGCGTCGATCATCGACGGTCTGCTGCGCGTGGTCAACGAGGTGGTCCGGCAGGAGCGCCAGGCCCGCCTGCGGCTGCTGCGCGACTCGCCCGAGGTACTGCTCGACTGCCTGGCGCGTGCGCTGGCCGTCGTGCAGCATGCGCGCGTCATGCAGACCGACGAGTCCCTGGATTACCTCTCCGCGCTGCGACTGGGCGTGATTCTGGGGCTGATTCGCCGACTGACCGTGCCCGAGATCGATGCCTGGGTGCTGGCCGTGCAGCCCGGGCATCTGCAGAAACGGTTGGGCAAGATTCTGGAACCGGAACAGCGAGACATTCTGCGCGCAACGTTGCTGCGCGACCAACTGGCGGACGCGTCGCTGCGCGAATGAGATCCGCCTGACGGCAGGCTGCCGAGAAAACGATGGAAGACATGAACGGATTTGACAACTTCACCCCGCGTGCGCAGCGCGCGATTCAACTGGCCGCCCGTGAGGCGGACCGGTTCAACCACCCGTACATCGGCACCGAACACCTGCTGCTGGGCCTGATCGCGCTGGGCGAGGGGGTCGCGGTCGAGGTGCTGGAGACGATGGGGGTGTCGCTGGACGACGTGCGCCTCGCGGTTGAGCGCGCGGTGGGTCAGGGCGGCGAGACCAAGATCGAGGGCCAGCGGCCGTATACGCCGCGCACGAAGAAGGTCTTCCAGTTGGCCATCAACGAGGCGCGGGCGGCACAGCAGCCGCAGGCCGGGACGGAGCACCTGCTGCTGGCGCTGTTGCGCGAGGGCGAGGGCGTGGCCGCACAGGTCCTGGCGGGGCTGAATGTGTCGATCGACGAGGTGCAGGCGGCGGTGCGCAAGTACATCGACGCGAACTACGACGAGGACGAGGACGGCAAGGCCGATACGTCGTCGGTCGGTGCCGACGGCGCGAAGGCGCCGGCCGAACCGGCCGCTCGCGACGGCGGCAAGACGCCGGCCGGCAAGGGCGCTCCGACCAAGGCCAAGACACCGGCCCTGAATGCCTTCGGACGCGATTTGACCGAACTGGCGCGCAAGGGCGAACTCGACCCGGTGGTCGGTCGCAAGGCCGAGCTCGAGCGCGTCATCCAGATCCTCTGCCGCCGCACCAAGAACAACGCCGCGCTGCTCGGTGAAGCCGGGGTCGGCAAGACGGCCGTCGTTGAGGGACTGGCCCAGGCGATCACCGCCGGCGAAGTGCCGGAGCGTATGCGTGATCGCCGTGTCGTCGCCCTCGACATGGCCCTGCTGGTGGCCGGCACCAAGTACCGTGGCCAGTTCGAGGAGCGCATCAAGGCGGTGATGGACGAGATTCGCCGCGAGAAGAACGTGATTCTCTTCCTGGATGAATTGCACACGATCGTGGGCGCCGGCAGCGCCGAGGGCACGATGGATGCGTCCAACATCATCAAGCCGGCCCTGGCGCGCGGCGAGTTGCAGTGCATCGGCGCCACGACGCTCAGCGAATACCGCAAGTACATCGAGAAGGATGCGGCACTCGAACGCCGTTTCCAGACCGTGCGCGTGGACGAACCGACGACCGAGGAGACGATCGCCATCCTGCAGGGGATCGCCGAGCGCTACGAGAAGCACCACAACGTCCTGTACGACGCCGAAGCCCTGGTGGCCGCAGCGCGGCTGACAAGCCGCTACCAGCCCGGCCGCCAGCTCCCCGACAAGGCCATCGACGCCATCGACGAGGCGGGCGCGCGCGTGCGCATGGGCGTGGCGGTGCGGCCGCCGGATGTCCGCGATCATGAGGCCCGCATCCGCGAACTCACCAAACGCAAGGATGCCGCCATCCGCGACCAGCATTTCGAGGACGCCGCCACTTTGCGCGACGAGGAGCGCCAGTCCCGCGAGCAGTTGGACGGCATCGTCAAGACATGGAAGGAGCAACACGCCGACAAGCCGCTGCCCGTGTCGGCCGAGGACATCGCCACGACGGTGTCGCGCATCGCGGGCATCCCGCTGGAGCGGATGACCGCGGGCGAACGCGCCCAGTTGCTGAACCTCGAGAAGGATCTGGGAGCCGCGGTCATCGGGCAGGCACCGGCGATCCGCGCCATCGCGCGCGCGCTGCGCCGCTCGCGCGCCGACCTGAAGGACCCGCGCCGGCCCATCGGCTCGTTCATCTTCCTTGGGCCGACCGGAGTCGGCAAGACGTTGCTGGCCAAGGCCCTCGCCGAACAGATGTTCGGCGATCCCAAGGCGCTCATCCAGATCGACATGTCGGAGTACATGGAGAAGTTCACCGTCTCGCGCCTGGTGGGTTCGCCCCCCGGCTACATCGGGCACGAGGAAGGCGGCCAGCTCACCGAACGCGTGCGCCGGCGCCCCTACAGTGTCGTGCTCTTCGACGAAGTCGAGAAGGCTCACCCCGATGTAATGCACATGCTGCTCCAGATCCTCGAAGAGGGGCGTCTGACCGACAGCCTCGGCCGGCAGGTCGACTTCCGCAACACGGTCGTCATTCTGACATCGAACCTCGGCTTCGACTACGCCAAGCAGGGCAAAGGCCTCGGGTTCATCCGCGAGTCCGTGGGCGACGACTACGAACGGCTGAAGACCCAACTCATGAACGAGGCCAAGCAGGTCTTCAAGCCCGAGTTGCTTAACCGTTTCGACGATGTGATCGTGTTCCGCAAACTGGAGCGCGAGGATGTGGTGCGCATCCTCGAGATCGAACTGGGCAAGGTGCGCGGACGCCTCGCCACGAAGGGTGTGACGATCGAACTGACACCCGAGTCGTCGGCCTTCCTGGTCGACAAGGGGTTCGACGCCGCCCTGGGCGCGCGACCGTTGCGCCGGGCCATCGAGCGTTTCCTCGAGGACCCGCTGGCCGACGAGATGCTCAAGGAAGTCCACGCAGCGGGCATGGTGATCGTAGCCGTGAACGAGGCACGCGACGCGTTGACCTTCACTCCGCAGGTTGAGGTCGCCAAGCCGGCGGCCCGCAAGCGGAAGCCCTCCAGCGCTGTCACAGAGTAGGATCGCCCGGGCGATGCAACGAAGGCAGTTGCCGCATGCCGCTTCATGAGACTCAGACGATCGAGCGCGCCGTGCTGGTTCAGGTGATCAGCGGCCGGCGCGACCTGGCGGAAGCAGCCGATTCGCTGCTTGAACTGGGACGCCTGGCGGACACGGCGGGCATCCTGGCCGTGGGGCAGGTCACCCAGCGTCGCCCGAAGCCCGATGTTGCGACGCTGATGGGCGAGGGCAAGGTGGCCGATCTGCGCACGGCTGTTGAGACCAGCGGCGCGGGCATTGCGTTGTTCGACAACGAACTCGACGCGCTTCAGGCTCACAACCTGCAGAAAGCCATTGGTGTGCGGGTGATGGACCGCACCGAGGTCATCCTGCAGATCTTCGCCCGGCGTGCGCACTCGGCGGAGGCGCAGGTCCAGGTCGAGCTGGCCCAGCTCCAGTTCATGCTCTCACGCATCCCCGTGCTGGAAGACCAGCAGCGCTTTAAGGGCGGCATCGGCATGAAGGGCCCCGGCGAGAGCCGCCTGCAGCTCCGCAATGCACCCATACGCCGTCGCATCGACGTGCTCAAGAAGCGCATGTCCGAGATCCAGGCGCGCCAGGCCCGCTCGCGCGACAAGCGGCGCTGGCCGGTGGTCAGCCTCGTCGGCTACACCAATGCCGGCAAGTCCACGCTGCTCAACGTGCTGGCCGGTGCAGACGCCTACGTTGACGACCGACTCTTCGCCACGCTGGACACCAAGACGCGTCTGGTCTGGCTCGGGACCGGCCGCAAGATCCTGCTGACCGATACCGTCGGCTTCATCCGCAACCTGCCGCATGCGCTCGTGGCTTCGTTCCGATCCACGCTCGATGTGGCCGTGCACGCCGACCTGCTGCTGGTCGTGGTGGACGCGGCCCATCCGCATGTCCGCGACCACATCGATGTCTGTCAGCGCACGATCACGGAGATTGGCGCCGACCGCGTGCCGGCCCTGCTTGTGCTGAACAAGTGCGATGCGTCGGGGGCCGACGAGACCGTGGCGCACGCCTCAGAGGCCTATCCGCTATCGATCCCGGTTTCGGCGCGCACCGGGTATGGTCTCGACACCCTCAAGCTCGCTATTGTGGAGGAACTGCGCAAATGCTGCACGTTGTGGCGACTCCCATCGGCAACCTCGGCGATCTGACCCCGCGCGCGCTGGCCGCGCTCAAGTCGGCCGAGCTGATCGCCTGCGAAGACACCCGCCGCACATGGGGGTTGCTTAGCGCCTGCGCCATTTCGCGCCCGGAGATGGTCTCCTACCGTCAGGGCAATGAGGAACGCGCGGGGGCCTACCTGGTGCAGGCTGTGCGCGCGGGCCGGGAGGTCGTGCTGTGCTCCGACGGCGGTTATCCGGGCATCAGCGACCCGGGCTACCGGCTCGTGCGGCAGGTGGTCGCCGAAGGACTGCCGTTCGATGTGCTGCCCGGCGCGTCCGCCGTCGACCTGGCTCTCGTCGCGTCTGGACTGTCGACCTCAAGCTACACGTTCAAGGGCTTCCCGCCGCGCAAGCCGGGCGCCCTGCGCCGCTTCTTTGAGGAGGAGCGCGACCGGCCGCATACGCTGGTCTGCTTCGAGTCGCCCTTCCGCGTGGGGCAGACCCTGTCTGCCGCGCACGAGGTGTTGGGCAACCGCGCCGCAGCCGTGTGTATCGAACTCACAAAGCAATACGAACGTATCGCACGCGGTTACCTGGCCGAACTGGCCGCCCAGTTCGACGGCAAGCCGGTGAAGGGCGAAGTCACACTCGTCATGGCCGGCGACAACCCGAAGTTCGCGCGCGTGGGTGATGAAGTCGAGACTGTCGGATGATGGTCGGAAGGCAAGATATGGAGCGTTCCACGACAGTCTTCGGGATCCACGGGGTGCGGTTCCTGTTTGTGCTGAGCATTGCGTGCGCGCCAGGCATCGTTGCCTGGGCGCTGGGTTCGCCTGCGCCGGCGCCTGCTGATAGCCCGGTCGCATGGACCGCGCGGATTGACGCTTCCGGACGGGTCGAACTGCAGCGCGGCCGCCTGACTGTCGGCGTGCTGCAGCCTGGCGCGTTCACAACCAACTGGCTGGGGGGTGAGTTTTCGGCGGCTGGCCGCGCAACCGGGACGAATGCGGCCCTCGGTGTCATCCGCCTGCCGGGCGGTATGATCGACACGCGTCTCGACTGGTCACACACGGGTTCCGTCCTCCGCTGCCGCTATGCGTTGACAACGCGGACGGCGATGCGGCTGAATGCGCTGTACGTCGCAGCCGACCTGCCTGATCGCGCCGTGGCCGGTGCGCGTCTGGACGTGGACGGCGCGCCCCTCGAACTGCCGCGCACGCGCGGCATCACGCACCTGCTGTCGCAACCGGCGCGTGATCTTGCGCTACACCTGCCACGCGGCGGCACGCTGGCCGTGAAACATACGCGACCGACACCGACGCTGGTACAGGACAGTCGCCAATGGGGCCCGAGCTTCACGCTGCGCATGGGCGCGCAGACGCCGCAAGCCTGGCAACCGGGCGAAACATACGTATTGGATATCAGCATGAACACAGATGGCCCGCTGCGAGTTATCGTTGAAGCCGGTTCAGGCCCGCTGACACTGGCCGCCGGCCCGGACTGGGTGCCTCTGGCCGTGGAGCAGGACATCGCGCCCGGTTCGGCTCTGGACTTCCGCGCGCTGCGCCCCACCTCGGGGATTGCCGGCGCCGACGGGCGGGTTGTGGCTCGCACAGACGGACACTTTGCCTTCGAGCGGAGGCCCGAGATGCCCGTCCGGTTCTACGGTGTGAATCTCTGCTTCACCGCTCAGTACCTCGATGCCGCACAGGCTGATCACTTGGCCCAGCGGGTGGCATGTCTGGGCTACAACGCCGTGCGCCTCCATCACTATGAGGGCGAGTTGATCAAGAGCAGCGCCGCCGACTCGGTGACGCCCGATCCGGTCCGTTTGGACCAACTCGAGTACCTGGTTGCAGCGCTGAAGCGCGAGGGCCTCTACCTGACGACCGACCTGTTCGTGTCGCGGCCCGTGCGTGTGGGCGAGGTCTGGCCAGGCGAGACCGAACCGATCAGGATGGACGAGTTCAAAATGGCCGTGCCGGTCAATGCGCGCGCCTTTGCCAACTGGCAGGCCTTCGCCCGCAACCTGCTGACACACCGCAACCCGCACACAGGGCTCACCTGGGCCGAGGATCCCGCCGTCGCCTGGATCTGCATGATCAACGAAGGCAACCCGGAGAACTTCCTCGGCGGGCTGTCGCCGCGGTTGACGCGCGACTGGCAGGCGGCTTGGAACCGGTGGTTGGCCCTAACCTACGGCAGTCGCGCCGCGCTGCAGACCGCCTGGGGCGATGATCCGCGCGGCGAACCTACCCAGGGATCGGTGCCCCTCTGGACCGATGTCGGCGGACCAACGCCGCGCAGCCGCGACCTGCTGGCTTTCCTGTCCGCCACCGAAACCGATACCTTCGACCGCATGCGGCGTTTCCTGCGCGATGAACTGGGTTGTCGCGCGCTGTTCACCAACCGCAACGGCTGGAACAACCGCCTGGCGACGCAGCAGGCACGCGCCGCCTATGACTACGTTGACGATCACTTCTACGTTGACCACCCCGAGTTCATCGAGAAGTCCTGGCGACTGCCATCGCGTTGCGCCAATCGCAGTCCGATCGCAGATGGGTTGCCGGGTGGCGCCGGCAATGCGTTTCTGCGCCTGACCGGCAAGCCATTCGCGATCACCGAGTACAACTACTCCGGCCCTGGACGCTTCCGTGGCGTGGGCGGCATCCTCACAGGTGCGATCGGCGCGTTGCAGGATTGGGACGGTATCTGGCGTTTCGCGTACAGCCACAGCCGTGACAACCTGACGGCACCCGCAGCGGCCGGCTACTTTGACCTGGCGAGCGATCCGCTCAACCAGGCCGCCGAGCGAGCCACGCTGTGTCTCTACCTGCGCGGCGACATGCGGCCGGCGCCGCATCGCATTTCCATCGTCGTGCCACCCGCCGCCGC
Source organism: uncultured Lentisphaerales bacterium (assembly GCA_964417715.1). Lineage (GTDB taxonomy): Bacteria > Verrucomicrobiota > Kiritimatiellia > RFP12 > CAYQJG01 > CAYQJG01. Next base: position 40,810 of record CAYQJG010000005.1, read on the forward strand.
GCGTCCTGCCAACACGGCTGTGACGCCGCCCTGGCGCGAACTGGCCCTCGTGACGCGCGTGGGGACGCAGTTGGCGCCCGCGGCGGCGGCCGATCCCAACGAACTGACCATCGACTCCGGGCGGCGCGATATGACCGCGAATGGGCTGGATCTGCCCCCGTACGCCGCGGAAACCGGAGCGGCGTTGCGCACAAACCTGATCAGCCGCGGTTGGGTGCGGGCAGGGGACTGGAATCCGGATGACGGTGTCGTTGCCAGTGAGACCCGCGAGTTGCGGCTGAATGGCATCGAAGACACGATGGTCCTCGATACGCCACGCACGGCCGGTGGATATGCGCCGTCGGGAATCACGATCACCACGGCGTCTTTCGCGGCCACGCCGCGCGATGCGGACGCGACCGTGTGGATCTCGAGCCTCGATGACCAGCCGATCGCCACCAGTCACCGTCTGCTGCTGACTCACCTGACGGACCTGCAGAACACGGGCGCGCGGTTCGGCGAGTCTGAGCGTCGCACGCTGCTGGCGTGGGGACACCTGCCACATCTGGTGCGCTCGGGCAGGGCCGAGGTGATCATCCGCGTTGCCGCCCCGGCGCGTTTCCATGTGTGGGCGCTGAGCACCAGCGGCCGGCGCGTGGCGGAACTGCCCGTGGCCGTGCGCGATGGCGGGCTGGCCGTCACCCTCGATGTCCGCGGCGCCGAGGGCGCGCGCCTGATGTACGAGGTCGCCATCCCCAGGTGACGGGCTAGACCCACATGAGCCGGTCCAGCGAACGGTACTGGATGGCCTCGGTGACGTGGTTTACGCCGATGCCGGTCTGGCCGGACATGTCGGCGATGGTGCGCGCAACCTTGATGACGCGGTCATAGGCGCGCGCGCTGAAGTTCATGTCGGTCATGGCCAGTTTCAGAATGTCCTGGGCGTCGGCGTCGAGCTGGCAGTAGCGCTGCGTCTCGCGCGATGACATGGCCGCATTGCAGGTCGTGCGGCTTGAACCTGTGAAGCGTTCCTGCTGGATGCCACGGGCGGTGGCCACGCGGGCGCGGATGGCGGCCGAAGACTCGCCCTGCCGGGTTGACGCGATGTCGTGATAGCGCACGGACGGGACTTCCATGTGGATATCGATGCGGTCGAGCAGCGGTCCCGAGATGCGATTACGGTACGACTGGATGTGTGGCTGCGAACAGCGGCACTCGCGCCGCGGGTCGCCGAAGTAGCCGCACGGGCAGGGGTTCATGGCGGCCACAAGCATGAAGCGGCAGGGGAAGTCCACGCTGGCCGCGGCTCGGGCGATATTGACGTGACCATCCTCCAGCGGCTGGCGCAGCACTTCCAGAACATTGCGGTGAAACTCCGGTAGTTCGTCCAGGAAGAGCACGCCGCGGTGCGCCAGGCTGACCTCGCCGGGGAGGGGATGGGCGCCTCCACCCAGCAGGCCGGCGTCGGAGATCGTGTGGTGGGGAGCACGGAAGGGGCGCTGCACGACGAGAGCCTGGTGGCTCTTGAGCGTGCCGGCGATGCTGTGGATCTTGGTCGCTTCGAGTGCTTCGTCGAGCGTCATGACCGGCAGGATGGAGGCGATGCGCCGCGCGAGCATGGTCTTCCCGGTCCCCGGTGGACCGACCATCAGCAAATTGTGGCCGCCGCTGACAGCCACTTCAAGCGCGCGTTTGGCCGACTCCTGCCCCTTGACGTCGGCGAAGTCCTCGACGTGCTCGCGTTCGTGGTGGCAGAGGTCAGCCAGATTGACCCGCAGCGGCGGCAGCGGGCAGGTACCCTCCAGGAAATCTACGGCCTGACGCAGGTGTCCGATCGGATGAACGTCGATGCCCTCTACGACAGCCGCCTCCTCGGCGTTGTCGACCGGCACCAGCACGCCCTTGCGCCCGAGGTTGCGCATCTCGAGCACAATCGGCAGGACGCCGCGCACGCGACGCACCTCGCCGCTCAGGGCCAACTCGCCGATCAGGCCGTAGTCGGCGGCGGCGGTCAGGTTGGTCTGGTCCGTGGCAGCCAGGATGCCGATGGCGATCGGCAAATCGAAACTGGGCCCCTCCTTCTTCACGTCGGCCGGGGCCAGGTTCACGGTGATCCGCCCCATGCGCGGCCGGAAGCCGGCGTTGTGTATGGCGGTCCAGACGCGGTCCTTGCTCTCGCGCACGGCCGCGTCGGGCAGTCCCACGATGACAATCTGCGGATCGCCGGGGCCGGTGTTGACCTCGATCTCGACGGCAAAGGCATCCACCCCGAAGACCGCACCCGAACAGACCTTGGCCAGAGCCATGAGACCTCCCGCTGTTGGCTTGACTCTATCCCAAGGCAGGTCGTGACCGCAACCCATTTGGACGCGGCGTGCCGCAGCCGCCCGATGGTTTCAGCATTTGACGGGAGCGCATGCACCGGCCATACTTCGCCTCTTCTGACAGGAGTGCAAATGGGCTTTGACAGTGGCAATGCAAATTTCAGGCTGTTCTATCTCGCGCAGAGATTTGGGCCTGATGTGGTCGATGCATTCGCGCGCCGGGCGGCGCCGCCCATTGAGACGCTCGGGCAGGACCCGATCCACGGCTGGGTGAGCGGGCGGCATTTGCTCGATCGCGACCTGTCGGAGGAGAACTGTGTGTTCGGCGGCTACCTGCACGCCTGTCTGATGCGCGCCGAACGCAAGATCCCCGAGGCGTTGCTGCGGGCCCACTGCCGGCTGCAGGAACAGATCGAACTGAAGTCCCGCGATGCGACACACCTGCCACGTCAGGTGCGCGCGGAGATCCGGGCGCGCGTGGTCGAGGAACTGCTGCCCGGCATGCCGCCCACGCTGACGGGGATGCCGGTGGCACTCGATTTCCGCAACGACCTGCTGCTGGCCGCGGCCATGTCCGACAAGCAGATCGACGTGCTGTCCCCGTATTTCCGTGACACCACCGGCACGATGCCCATTCTGCTGACCGCCGAAACGGCCGCCCTGAAGCGCAAGCAGGTCAATGCCAATGACCTTGATCTCGTCTGCTTCTCACCGGACCCTGCCGTGGAGGGCGGCGTCGAGCCCAGCCTGGGCATGGATTTCCTGACGTGGCTCTGGTTCTACTGGGAGAGTGACGGCGGCAATGTCAGGCTGGAAGGCGGCGCGCCGTTCGGCTTCATGCTGGAGGGGCCGCTGACGTTCTTCCGCGAGGGTCAGGGCGCGCACGAAGCCGTCCTGCGCAAGGGCGCACCACTCAACAGCCGCGAAGGCGGCACGGCCTTGCTGTGCGGCAAGAAGATCAAGCGGACCAAGCTGACGATGGCACAGGGCGACCGGCTCTGGTCCGCCACCGTGGACGCCGATTTCGGCTTCCGCGCGCTGAAACTGCCGAAGAGCGAACAGAGCGATCCGGTTGGTCTCTTCCAGGAGCGCATGCTGGGAATCGAGTTCTTCTGGTCGTCGTTCCTGGGGCTCTACGACCGGTTCCTCGACCTGCGCCGCAACCGTCAGGAATGGCCGCAGACCGTCGCCAACATGCGCGTCTGGGTCGGACGCCGCGCGGGCCTGGCATCGTAGTCCAGCACCGGCCATGGTACGCCGCTACTCCGCCGGAATCTCGTCCTCACGGATGGGACGGTGCGAGCGGATGTCCTTCGTCTGGAAGGGCGTGAACACGCCCGGAGCCGTCTCCAGCCGCAGAATCTCGGCGGTGGATGAATCGAGCACGCCGCGGTATTTCCCCTGGGCGGTGGTGACCTCGTAATCCGGCACAAAGCGTCGTGTGAGCGTCAGTTGCTGCTTCAGCGTGCGTCCGCGCTCCACGATGAGCTTGACGATCTTGTCGAAGTGGCCTTTCCTGACGAGCCGCAATTCATGTTCACCGGTCGGCAAGTCTTCGATGGCCAGCGGGTCAGAGAGTCCCGTTAGCTCATCCGGTCCGACGGCGGTCTCGCCCCGTTTGCGGCCGTCGATGTAGACCTGCACGCCTGCCGGCTGAGTCGTCAGTTCCATGCGGCCGGTATTGGCGGTCAGGCGGAACTCCTCTGATGTCGTCACGCCGCGAGTCAGGTTGACGTCGCGTGCCTCGATGTCGCAACCGGCAAGTTCCACACGTACGCGGTGCGTGCCGGCCGCGAGGTCCTTCAGTTCAAGGGGCGCTTCGCCCTGGAAAGTGTTGTCGAGGTAGACGCGCCCCTTTTCAGGCAGGGAGGTGATCTTCAGCGTGGCAGGCATGGGCTTGAGTGCCACGCGCAGTTGCTGGACTTCGCCCGCCGACAGTTTCATCGATTGGCGGCTGGGGATGTAGCCGTCGGCCTTGACCTCCAACGTCACTTCGCCTTCGGGTATCCGCTCAACTGAACAGGGCGCGGCGCCGCGGTTGACGCCGTTGACTATGACTTCGGCGCCCACCGGGTCGGCCTCGATCTGCACGGCCCCTGAATCGGAGACCAGGACGATGTCGAGCTTTTGCGGCGTGCGATCAGTGATCTGCACGTCCACTTCCTTCGGCTGGAACCCCGGGTTGGTCATGCGCAGACGGTGGGTGCCCGACGGCAGCGTGGTGATGAGGGCCGGCGTGGTTCCGACGGTCACTCCGTCAGCCGCGACCTCGGCCCCCGGCGGCGTGCTGCGGACCAACAGCAGTCCGGTCACCGGCTCCAGCTTGACATCCAGCGTGCGGCGCACATCGGGAACGAGGTCGACCGTTGCGAAGGCGTCCAGGTAGCCGCGTTTCTGCAGCGTCACCAGGTGTTCGCCGGGTGTCAGGTTGCGCAGCGTGAGCGGCGTGCTGCCGGCCGGCTTGCGGTCGATCAGGACCGATGCGTCGACCGGTTCGGTGGCGATCTGCAGGTGCGTGGAGGGGACAGGCTCAGGTGCCGCGGCGTGCACGGGTGCCGCAAGAAACAGGCACAGCAGGGAAAGGGCGGGTGTGGGGTGGTATGACATGTGGCCTCGCGTTTGGCGTTCTACTTGCGGCGCGTCCTCAGACGGGTTTCGACGTCGAGAAGCTTGCGCATGGCTTCCGTGTGGCGTTCGTCGGCACGGTCCGGGACCAGTTCGCACAACACGCGCAGTTCCTGGGCGGCTGCGGGCCAGTCCTGCAGGTTGATGGCCCGGTCGGCGCGGAAACGCTGCTGTTCGTAACGCGTGTCGAGGTCCTTTCGAGCCTGTTCCAGACCCGATACGATCTCGGGGTAGAAAGCGGGCTTGGGGTCGACGGTATCCAGATAGAACTCGGCCTCGCGGTAGCGCTGGATGCCGACTGACAGGTTGCCATACTGGATGTCGCGCTCATCACAATTCTTCTGCGCGATCAGCAACGCATCACGCGCCAGTTCGATCAGTTTGTCGGCCGAGAACTGAATGGCCCAGATGCCCAGTTCGTTCTTGCCGAACGTCTCGAGCCTTTCGCGGATCGCGCGGAAACGTTCAGGTTCGGCCCGGTTGGCCACGCGGCAACGGTGGGTGCGACGGCCGATGACAACGGTAATCTCCCAGGTATTCAGTTCGTCAGGTCGGAGGCTGGTGGCCTGGTAGGCGGCGTCGAGCGTGAAGAACCCGGCCGCTTCGACCGCGCGCGCGAGTTCGGCAACCAGCAGCGGGTCGACGGACTTCTCCTTGCGGACGTGGCGGTTCTGGGCCAGGTCGTCAATCCGCACCGACACGACATTGTCAGGCGAGAGGGTCATCTCATACCGGAACACGTTGTTCGTGTTGGCTTCGATCTTCTCGTAGCCAATCTGCAGCGCGCGGTCTTCGGGTGGCGGCAGGGCAACGGCGTCCGACGATGACCGGCGCGATGCCGTCATAATGTAGGTCGCCCCGATCAGCAGCACGGCCACCGCGCCGACCGTCCAGAGCAGCGGACGGAGCGTGTTGCGGGCCGGTGAAGGTGCGTCGGCTGTTGGACGGAGACCGAGATCGATGACCGGAGTCGCGCCCGGTGCGGCGGGCGCCTGCGGCCCGCTGACAGCGACACGCAGCACCGTGTCGCCGACCTGTAGAACATCGCCGGCCTTGATCTGGGCCTCGGTCACCGGCTTGCCGTTGACTGTCGTCTGGTTGGCGCTGGCCAGATCGACGACCCACAACGCACCGTTGCGGAACTCGAAGCGGCAGTGGTGCCGGGAGAGCAGTTCGTCGGTGACGGCGAAGTCGTTCTGCGACGAGCGGCCGAGGCGGGCGCCGGTCGCGGGCACGATGAACTGCCGTCCGCGGTCGGCGCCGGTTTCGATGTTCAGCGAGAAGACCGTACGTGCATCACTGGCCATGCTTGTTGCCTCACGGTTTGCTGTTCACAGCGCTAGAAGAGATTGCCGACGGCCCCGGTCAGGATGGGGCCCAGCAGGACGATGAAGACGGCAGGGAAGATGAAGAGCATGAGCGGAGCGAGCATCTTGACCGGGGCCTCATTGGCCAGTTTCTCGGCACGGTCGAAGCGGCGCTGGCGCAACTGGTCAGCCTGAATGCGCAGAATGGCGCCGATGCTGACGCCCAGTTCATCGGCCTGGATCAGCGCGTACGTCACCGAGCGCAGGTCCGCCAGATCAACGCGCTGGCCCATGTTGCGCAGAGCCGTGCGTCGCGGCGTGCCCAGCTGGATCTCGCGTATCATGCGGATGAGTTCCTCGTTGAGCGCGTCGAGCTGGCGGCGCTCGGTGTTGCGCTGCAGGGCGGTCATGAAGTCCAGGCCGGCCTCGACGGCCAGCGTCAGCAGGTCGAGCACGAAGGGCAGGGCGCGCTGAATCGAGCGGTGGCGCTTGGCGAGCGTCTGGCGGAGCCAGAGCACGGGGTACAGGTAAAGCGCGACCAGGCCAGCAAGCGAAAACAGCGGGACATTGTCGATCAGGCCCGGCGTCACCCGCCCGGCCAACCGCAACGCCAGCAGCCAGACGATGCCGAACACCGCCGGAAACAGGAACTTGATGGCAACGAACTCACGGCCGCTGAGCAGACCCTCAAACCCGGCGGCCACGAGGCGGCGGTCGCACAGCTCGCAGGCGGAGGCCAACGCCGGTCGCGTGGTGAGCGGGTCAAGGTTGTGGGTCAGGGGCAGCAGCAACCGGAAGACCAGCGGCAGTCCACGCTCCTGCTGCCGGCCATCGGCCAGCGTGACATACGTGATCTGGCGCGCGATGTTCAGGCAGTACCAGGCCAGGCCGGCTGCGGCAAGCGACCAGCCCATGACGGCGAGAATGGCGAGCAGTTCGGTCATAGGCTACACGTCGATCCGGATGATCTTGCGGATCATCAGGCCTCCCAGGGTAATCAGGACGACGACGGCGGCGACGGCGATCATGCCGGTGCCGGACTTCAGGAACGGCAGCATCATGCCCGGGCGCAGCACGGTCATGGCCACCCCCAGGATCAGCGGCATGGCGCCAACCACGATCCCCTGCAGTCGTCCCTGCGCGGTCAGCGTGCGTACGCGGCTTTCGATGCGCATGCGCTCGCGGATGGTCAGGGCGATGCGGTCGAAGACCTCCGTCAGGTTGCCGCCGGTGCGGCGAGCGATGTCGATCGTGGTGACGACCAGCGTCAGGTCCTCGCTGCCGACCCGCTGTTCCAGGCTCTGCAGCGCGTCGTTGATCGGCATCCCAACGCGCAACTGCTGCAGGAAGACATGGAACTCCTGCGCGATCGGGTTCAGCCCTGTTTCCACGACTGTTTCAAAAGCTTGGTTGAGGCTGAAGCCGGCCTTGAGGGCATTGCTCATGTGCGCGAGGGCGTCGACCAACTGGATGTTGAAGCGCCGCCGGCGGCGCTCGCGCAGGACGGCCAGCAGGCGGTTCGGCGCCATCAGCGCCAGCGCGCCGGCCAGGGATCCAAGCGCCAGTCCGACCAGCGTGGCCGTGGGTTGCGCGGGGTCAAAGAAGAGCAGCGCGACGACCAGGAAGAAGGCGATCGCACACGCCCAGCCGATCTCGGTGATGCGGCGCGGCGGGACGAACAGGAACAGGTCCTCGAAGTCGCGTGCCGTGCGTTCCGAGTAGGCGCCCGCGTAGGCCTGCGCGCCGGACGACAGGGCCCGCATCAGCACATAGGCCAGGCCCGTGAAGCTCGCGCCGAACAGGACCCACGCCGCGGCCCGGATGGTCTGCGGATCGACCGTCATGTGCGTCCTCCGGCGGGTCGGTTGGGATCGAAGATGGCGGGATCCAGCACGAGGCCGCGCGCCTTCAGGTCTTCGAGGAAGGTCGGCACGGCACCGGTCGGACGGAAGGCTCCGAGCACCTTGCCGCCTTCACCGAGTCCCGACTGGCGGTACTCGAAGATATCCTGCATGACGATCTGGTTGCCCTCGAGCCCGACGACCTCGGAGACCGTGGCGACCTTGCGTGTGCCGTCGCTGAAGCGCGAAATGTGTACAATGATGTCGATGGCCGAAGCAATCTGCTCGCGGATGGCGCGCGAGGGCAGGTCCATGCCGGACATCAGCACCATGGTTTCGAGCCGCGAGATGACATCGCGGGGGGCGTTGGCGTGGACCGTGGTCAGCGAGCCGTCGTGGCCCGTGTTCATGGCCTGCAGCATGTCGAGCGCCTCGCCGCCGCGGCATTCGCCCACGATGATGCGGTCCGGTCGCATGCGCAGAGAGTTGCGCACAAGGTCGCGGATGGCGATGGCGCCGCGGCCCTCGATATTCGGCGGACGCGCCTCGAGGCGGATAACGTGGGGCTGCCCAAGGCGCAACTCGGCGGCATCCTCGATCGTCAGGATGCGCTCGTGCTCGGGCAGGTAGGCGCTGAGCACGTTGAGCAGCGACGTCTTGCCGGAGCCCGTGCCGCCTGCGACGACGATGTTCTTGCGCATGTGCACGCAGGTGCGCAGGAACGTCGTCATGTCCTCGGTCCACGTGCCGAAGCGGATCAGGTCGGCGTCGGTGAAGGCGCGGCGCGAGAACTTGCGGATGGTGATGCAGGGGCCGACGAGCGACAGGGGCGCGATGATCGCGTTGACGCGCGAGCCGTCGGGCAGGCGGGCGTCGACATAGGGCTGGCTCTCGTCGATCCGACGGCCGATCGGCGCCACGATGCGCTCGATGATCGCCGCGACCGAGGCCTCGTCCATGAAGTCCTCGCCCGTCAGCTCCAACCGGCCACCGCGCTCGACATAGACCTGGTGTGGGCCGTTGACCATGATCTCGGTGACGGTGTCGTCCTCGAGGAAATCCTCAAGCGGCCCCAGACGCATGGCCTCGTTATAGATTTCGATGGCCAGGCGGGCCGGGTCGATGCCGGGCGGCAGCCGCTGCTTGAGGCGCACCTCCTCGATGACGGCATCGATCGCCTCGCGTGTGCGCTGTTGAAGCTCCTCGGTCTTGACGCGTGCGGCGGTCAGGCGTTTGAGGTCAAGGCGCTGCAGGACCTCGCGGTGGATCTGGTTTTTGATGTCACGCCGGATGGCCGCCTGGGCATCGCGCGCCCGAGTCGCCGGGCTGTCAGGCTTCGGCGTGGCAGGTGTTGCCGCCGGTGTAGGTGGCGGCGGGGGGATAGGGGGGGGCTGCGTGGCGCCGCCGGCCGGCGCGTCCGGCGGCATGAGCCTGAGCACGTAGGGTCCGGCCTGCACGTTCACGCCTCTGGGTATGACAACGCGTCCAGCCACTCGAAGCCCGTTGACGAATGTGCCGTTGCTGGAATCCAGGTCCTCGATCAGTGCCACCCCATCGCGCAAGGTGAGCAGCGCATGGCGCTCGCTGATTTCAGGGTGCCGCAGGCGGATGCCGCAGGCGTCGCTGCGCCCGAGCACGTAGACGCCGGCGGGCAGGTCGAAACGGGCCGACGGTTGGTCGGGTTGCAGGATCTCGATCTGGAACGTGTCGGGCATGGGAGGGGGCCGGATCGTCTCAGTTGGTGCGTCGGTTACGGGCGCCGCCGAGTTGCTTCTGACGCTCGATGTTCAAATCGCGCACCACGCTCTGGATCTGCTCGAAATCCACCTTCGGGACCTCGTCCACATATTCGGTGGTGCTCGGATTGCGCAGCGCGAGGGTCAGGCGTCCCTTGGCCTGTTCGCAGAAGACCAGCATCTCGGCTTCACGCGGCGTGACCGCCAGCGTCACGGTGCTGTAGGCGCCTGCGCGTTCGGGCTGGGCCGAGAGAACCTGCGACTTGGATGTCTCGCGGCCGGTGGCCAGCACGGTCACATTCTGCAGGATGGTCTGTGTGACCAGTTCCATTTCGCCTGCCACCCGCTTCGACGGGAACGTGAAGGTTCCGAGCACGTCGACGTGGTCATTGGGCCGGACCATGCCGCTCACCGAGGCGGCGCCGCTGCAGTTGATCGAGAGGGCGCGCAGTTCGCGCGGCACGTCGGCTGCCAGGCCGCGCGACCCCGGTTCGCCGCCTTCGACGTCGGACCACAGCACGGGGGTGCCGCGCTGGATCATGCGTGTGGTTTTGCGCCCGAGCAGGCTCATGTACTCGGCGGGCTTGATCGTGCGACCGCGCAGGGCGCCTTCGATCACGGGCATCGCGCCGATGTCCTCGCCGGTCAGAATCGTGCCGGAGGGGAGATCGCGCTTGACCACGATGACGTCGGCCGGTTGGTACTTCCTGTCGATCTGCTCCAGTTTGCGCTTCACCTCGTCATCCTTGGCGCTCAAGTACTGGCGGGTCAACAGGGCGGCGATCAGGCCGACGACCACCGACGCGATCAGGATGATTCTTTGCTTCATGCGGACCTCACTGGAGAATGGTGCCTATTATGGTGCATGACCCAGTCGCTGCAACAGCGTAATCCGAGTCTGGTTGTTCTCGGGCGCGGACTGTGTGAAAACCAGCAGCATGGCGCCGCCGCGGTTATAGAGGGCGAGGCTGCCGTTCCTGGCGCGTGGCGCGGCGGGTTGCCAGCCGTCGGCCTGCAACCGGGCAAGCATCTCGGCGTGCAGCGCTTCGGGCGCCGCTGCAGCGTTGGCCACGGCCAGGGTCGTGCGTGTGGCGGCATTGACGGCGGTGAACGTCGGCATCGCATCAACGGGGTGGGGCAGGTCAGGCCATCGCATGTCTTGATCAGCGGCGCGCGACGCATTCGCGGCGCGCTGGTCCACCAGCATGGCGAGGGTCGTGTCCGGTCGGCTCCCCGGCAGCAGAATCACGTTCAGGGCGCGCGTCTTCCGTACCCCGGTCAGGTGGGCGCCATCCGCCTCGCCGGCGGAGGGCACCGGCAGACCGAGTCTCTGCGCCAACTGGGGGCCCACTTCGCCCGGCGACCGATCGAAGCCCAGCAGCGTCAGGCTGGCCGGTTGCCCATTGATACTGACGTCGGTCTGGTAGACGGAGCGGCCGCCGGCCTGTTCCAGTACCCGGTCGGCACGGTTGCCGATGCGCATGAAGACGTCGGCATGTGCTGCCGGCACCAGCCAGGCGACGAGCAGACATACCGCAACGCACAGGAGCGGCATCAGAATAGCCCCCCCATTGCCGGCATCCAGACGGTGTGCTTCACGCGGACATGGTCGCGCCCGTAGATCAGGTTCTGCACCGCCTCGTCGACAGGCACGTCCTCGGAATCCTCGGCCTTGACCAGCGACAGCTCGAGCATGGGCATCGGATTCTCGTGCAGGCCAAAAATGGGCGTGGGGTTGGGCAGGCCGCTGACATAGCCCCATTCGCCGTCATCGCGGACGGTGCGTTCGGCGATGCTGGCCAGCATGAACGGGATTCCGCGGATCGGCCGATCATCGGCCGTGTAAGCGGTGTCGTCCGCGCCATTGTCCCACGTAAGGAGGTAGTCGGCCAGTTCGACGGCCACGCCAGCCATCTGCGCTTGCGCGCCGGCTTCACCGCGCAGGGAGGTGACCATCTGGCGCTGCACGTTGGCAACCGTCAGATACTGCAAGCCGCCGGCGAAGAGGATGATGATCATCAGGATGCCGAGCACGAGTTCGATCGCCGCCTGGCCGGACCGGTCGCGTGACGTGTCCCCGATGGATTGGAATGGATGCATGGTGGAGTGACCGTTAGTGCCCATGGCGTGCTCCGCCCCCGCGACCGCCGCCGCCCCCGCCGGGCGGCGGCAGCGTGCAGAGGGCGCTGTTGCGCTCGAGCCAGGTGCGCCCCTCCAGGCGGAAGGCGGGCTCGTCCCAGATCGTGAGTTGCTGGCAGTACCAGCAGCCGGCGCGGTACTCGCCGAGGGTGACATACTGTGGCAGGTGTACATCGACGTGTTCGCGCCACGCCAGATCGAAGGACCCGCCGCCGGGCATGGATGAGGCATCCAGCGGAATGAGACGGACGTCGCGGAAAGCGGGCACGACCAGGCCATGGGTGGTCGGGGGCTCGCGGCTCGTTTCATCGCCGACATAGCCGAAAGCCTTGGCCGCGGCCGTCCAGCCTACGGCATCTCGCCGCGTGCCCCCGTCCAGTCCGGGCGTCAGGCGTTGTACGTCGACCTGGACCCGCACCAGGGCATCGGCGCCGGCGTAGTCGTATTCCGCTTTCACCGGGCCGACCAGCGGAAACGGGTCCTCGCCGTCGGTGCGTATCCGGTCCCATGGCCCCCACCAGCCGCCGTCGTAGCAGTACCAGGTCTGGACGGCGGTCACGCGGTCGGCGACCACCGGGGTCAGATCGATGCCGGCGGCGGTCGCCGGTCTGGAAAGCTCTGGCAGGCTCGCAAGTTGCGTCAGGCGGGCGGCGACGGGTCGCACCCACACACCATAGAACTCGCAGTTGTTATACCCTTGCTGTTCGGCCAACGGCAGGGCGGGCCACCAGGTATGGTCGGTGTATTCCTCAAGCAGGAGCGGGTGATTCAGGAAGAACCAGCACCAGTTGCGGCCGGCCACGGCCTCGTAGAAGGCTTTGTCCCGAAGGATGTGATCGCCGGTGGTATCGGTGAAGAGGCGGGCATTGTCGGGGGCGGCGGCGATGCCATCGGCGGCCACGATATCAAGCATGTCGGCATAGTCTTCCCATGCCCCGGCGTACGGTTCGGGGAAAAGCATGTTGCCGGCGATCAGACGTGTGTACTCGTTGCGCACGGTCGCGGCATGGTCGGCCACGGCTTGCGTGAACTCGGGGTCGGCATGAATACCGTTCTGCTTGGCGGCCTGCTGGGCCGCCGCCAGTCCGGCCATAGGCCCGGTGAAGCAGAGACGGGCCTGGATGCTCGTCAGCGCATCCACCGCCACGGCATCGCCAGCCGAGAGCGCCAGCGCGTGCATCAGGTTGAGTTCACCGATGAGGTTAAGCGTCGAGGCCTGCCAGCGTGCGGCCGCCAGCGCGGCCGCATCGCCGGCGTCCTGGCTGCGGGTTTTCAGCGTGACGATGCGATGCAGGTCGGCGTTCCAGAGGACGAGGAAAGCCAGCGCCACAAACGCCATCAGCAGGAAGATGGCCACCTGCCCGTTGCGGCCGTGGCGACCGGATCGTCTGGGGGTGCCGATCATACGTGTGGCTTGCCTGTTACCACCCCATGTTATCCAGGTAGAGCGAGTAGTGCTGCTCAATGTTGAATCGCCCGACGAGGCCCACCGTGCCGGGGTCGGCGCCGGTCAACTGGCCGGCTTCCATGTCCGCGCGCGCCACCAACAGGGGGATGTCCTGCCGTACGCGGATGCCGATGTTCTCGGGGGTGCCCGGAAGGCCGCCCTGGCCGCCTGCATAGTACATCGAGATGTCCTGCCAGCGCTCGTAATCCATGATCTGCCGCGCCTGATTCAGATGCGGGCTGGCCAGGTAGTCCGGTATCAGCGCGTTCTCAATCGCCACCTGAGGCGAGGCCGGCGACGAAGTCAGCGCGAAATCCCACAACTCGCCCGGCTCAAGCGTCTGGATCGCCTGCTGCAGAACCGGGTCTACGCCGGGGATGACGGGCTGGATTAACCGGCCGGCGTTGGGGATCACGGCCACCCGCATGCATTTGTCGAGCATCCAGTCGTTGAAGCCCACAGCGCGCGCGCGCGCCGTGCGCGCGGCGGCATGATCGAGCACTTCGCGGAAGGCGTAGGCTTGGATCACCTGAAAGAGACCGAGGAACATCAGGCAGATCAGCACGATGACCAGGCAGGACTCCACCATGGCCTGACCCTCACGGCCAGCGCGACCGGTAGCGTTCAAAGCCATCGGATCCATGCACCCTCCTCGGTGTCCTCGGCTCCATCCGCCGCGCCGTTCACGGCGCTGCGCCGCCGCCGCTGCCGGTCGGATCAGTAGGGGAGATGTTTCGGATGACGCCCTCGTTGATCTGGTCGACCGCGGTCGCCGCTTCTGCGCCCACTTCGGTGTCCAGAGCGGCGGTGGCGCCGGCCACCTTCTTGCCCGTGGCTTTGCTGAGTTTGCTGAAAAGCACGATCAGCGTGATGGCTATCAGCACGACGATGATGATGTACTCGACCATCGTCTGACCTCTCCGACTCCGCAGGCGCATGACGCGCTCCTTTCAGCCGTTTGTACGGCTTGGTTGACTTCACGCCGGTGCCGACTAGGGGTAGTCGGACGCGACCAGATCCAGCACCCGGTTGGATTGCTGCCTGAGAACATACATTAGCACGGCCAATGCCAGGACCACAGCCAAGAGCGAAACCGTCACGATGACGTATTCAATCATCGCCTGGCCGCCTTGGCTCGAGCGCCCCCGACGGGCCGACGAGCGTATCCACAGCATGAACGTACCAACCATGGAAATAATTGTAGGGCGGTTGAGGTGCCGTAGCAACAGCCAAATATGGCCATCAGACGGGTTAGGGTTGAATCCGCCACGCTTCCAGAGTATCTTAGCGGACGGGCGCAAAAAAAAGGGGACGCCGCGCCCGGAGACGTCAGGTAACTTTATGCAATCAATGTCGAATCTGCTGTTGTACGACGTGAGCCAGGGCATCGTGAGCCTGCTTACCGGCGTGGTGGGCATCGCGGCCGGGTACGGCCTGCGCGGCATGGTGGGCCGCTGGCAGTCCGAAGCCATCGAGAAACGCGCCCAAGCCAGCTTGGTTGAAGCCGAAGCCGAGGTCAAGAACAAGCTGAAGGAGGCGGACATCCTGGCCCGCGCCGAGGTGGTCAAGGCACGTGAGGAGTTCGAGAAATCGACGAAATCGAAGCGCAAGGAGCTTCAGGACGTCGAGGATCGCCTGACGGTGCGCGAGGAGAACCTCGACAAGAAACTTGTCCTGCTCGACAAGAAGGACCAGTTGGTCAATCAGAAACAGGACGCCGTGCAGGCCAAGGCGGCCGAACTGACTACGCGGCGCGCCGAGACCGACAAGCTGATGGCCGATGCCCAGGTGCGCCTGCAGCGACTCGCCGGCATGACGTCCGATGAGGCCCGCCGCGAGATCCTGCAGCGCATCGAGAACGAGGCCCGCGGCGAAGCGAGCGGACTGGTGCGACGGCTGCAGGAGGAGGCGCGCGAGACGTCCGAGCGCGAGGCCACGAAGATCGTCGCGCAGGCGGTCCAGCGCTACGCCGCCTCACATGCAGGCGAGATGATGACCTGCACCGTGCAACTGGCGGGCGACGAGATCAAGGGCCGCATCATCGGCCGCGAGGGCCGCAATATCCGCGCGCTCGAAACCGCCACCGGCGTCACGATGCTGGTCGATGATACGCCCGAGGCGGTGGTGATCTCGGGCTTCGATCCGATCCGGCGCGAAATCGCGCGGCAGGCGCTCGAGCAACTGGTGGCCGACGGTCGCATCCACCCGGCCCGCATCGAGGAGGTCGTCGCCAAGGTTCAGGAGAACATGGAGGAGACCATCCGGCTGGCCGGCGAGACCGCCGCCTACGATGCCAAGGTGGTCGGCGCGCCCGTCGAACTGCTACAGAAACTCGGACGGCTCAAGTTCCGCACCAGCTACGCGCAGAATGTCCTGCAGCATTCGCTGGAGGTCGCGCATCTGATGAGCGTGATGGCGGGCGAACTCGGTCTGGACCCGGCCCTGGCCCGCCGCGCCGGCCTGTTCCACGACATCGGCAAGGCCATGGACCACGAGGTCGAGGGCGGCCATGCCACCATTGGCGCCGACTTCCTGAAGCGCCTCGGCGAGGATCCGGTGGTCGTCAACGCGGCTGCCGCGCACCATCAGGACGTCGAGGCGGCCACGCCCTACGCCGTGCTGTGCTCGGCGGCGGACGCCATCTCCGGCTCGCGTCCCGGCGCACGCATGGAAACCACCAACGTTTACGTGCAGCGTCTGGAGAAACTCGAGGCCATCGCCAACGCGTTTGAGGGCGTGCGCAAGACCTTCGCCATCCAGGCCGGCCGCGAGGTCCGCGTGGTGGTCGATCCGGTTCAGCTCGATGACAACGCGGCCATGCTGCTGGCCCGCGACATCAGCAAGAAGATCGAAGCCGATTTGCAGTACCCGGGGCAGATCCGCGTGGTGGTCATCCGCGAGACGCGGTGTGTCGAGTACGCGAAGTGAGCGCGTCGTGAAAGTCCTACTGGTGGGCGACATTGTCGGCGGGCCCGGGCGCCGCGTCTTCAAGCAGGTGGTGGCGCGCCTGCGCGCCGCGAGCGCCATGCATGCCGTGGTCGCCAACGCCGAGAATGTGGCGGCAGGCAACGGGATCACGCTCGAACTCGCCGAGGATCTGTTCAAGTCGGGCGCCGATGTCCTGACGCTGGGCGACCATGTCTGGGGACAGAAGGAGCTCGAACAGACCCTGGCGCGCGAGAAGCGCATCGTGCGCCCGGCCAATTTCGCCCCCGGCTGCCCGGGGCAGGGGGTCACAACCGTCCAGACGCCGCTCGGGCCGCTGACGGTCATCAACCTGATGGGACGCGTTTTCATGGGCCCCAGCGACTGCCCTTTCCGCGCCGTCGACGCCATCCTCAAGACGGTGCCGGGCGGCGTGCCGGTCCTCGTGGACTTCCATGCCGAGGCCACTTCCGAGAAGATCGCCATGGGGCTCCACCTGGATGGCCGCGTCGCCGCCGTTGTGGGCACGCATACCCATGTCCAGACCAGCGACGCCCGTATCCTGGCCGGCGGCACCGCCTACCTGACCGACCTCGGCATGACCGGACCGCTCAACGGCGTGATCGGTCGCGAACCCGAACCGGTCTTGCGCAAGTTCCTCACCGGCATGCCTTCGCGCTTCGAGGTCGCCAAGGGACCGGCGGTGCTGGAGGGCGCGACCATCGAGATCGACGCCACGACGCTCAAAGCCACGGGCATCACGCTCGTGCGCGAGTACGAGACCGTGTGATGCACGCAGGGCTGCCAGAACGGGGTGTCGCGTGAACGAACGCCGCGTCTATACCGTGGCCGAAGTGACGCGCCTCGTGAAGCAGACGCTCGAGGACGAGGTCGGCCGCGTCTGGGTCGAAGGCGAAATCTCGAACCTGCGGCGCCAGTCCTCCGGTCACTGCTACTTCACGCTCAAGGACGACCGCGCCCAGCTCAGTGCCGTGCTTTTCGCCGGCGCCCAGCGCGGCGGCGCACTGGTGCCGGCCGACGGCCAGCGCGTGCGGGCCTACGGCGAGATCACCGTCTACGAGGCGCGCGGGCAATACCAGCTGATCGTGCGCCAACTTGAACCCGCGGGGCAGGGCGCGTTGATGGTCCAGTTTGAGGCGCTCAAGCGCAAACTGCAGGCCGAAGGGCTGTTCGATCCCGCACGCAAGCGCGCGCTGCCGCTGTTGCCGCGCCACGTCGGCATTGTGACGTCGCCGACGGGCGCAGCCATTCGCGATATCCTCAACGTCACCACACGGCGCTTTCCCAACCTGCACATCACGCTGGCCCCCGCGCGCGTCCAGGGCGCAGGCGCAGCCGAGGAGATCGTCGCGGCCATCGATCTCCTGAACGCCTGGCACGAACGGCCCGAGGTGCTGATTGTCGGCCGCGGCGGGGGCAGCATCGAGGACCTGTGGCCGTTCAACGAGGAGTGCGTCGCCCGCGCGATTGCGCGCTCGGCCATCCCGGTCATCTCGGCCGTGGGGCACGAGATCGACTTCACGATCAGCGATTTCGTGGCCGACCTGCGCGCGGCCACGCCCTCGGCGGCGGCCGAGCTTGTCGTGGGCCGCAAGGAGGACTTTGAGAAGACGCTGCAGGGGCAGGGCCGGTCGCTGCTTCAGGCCCTGCGGCGGCAGCTCGCCGAGGCGGCGGGGCGGCTGCGGACCGTGCGGGCCAGCGGCGCGTTTCGCGATCCGCGACGCGGCGTGGAGCGCGCCGGTCAGCGGCTCGATACGCTGGAACTGCGGTTGCGGCGCGCGACGGTCGGCACGCTCAACCAGGCCCGCCGGCGCTGCGAACAGGCGCGCGCGCACCTGCTGATGCTGCGCGGCAGCCGTCTGCAGCAGGTGCGGATGCGGCTGGACCGGCAGGCGGGGCGGCTGGCGCAGGCGGGGCGGTTGGCGGTCGAGCGTCCCAGGCGGCACGTGGAATCGCTCGAGCGCGCCCTGCAGGCCTTGAGTCCAATGGCCGTGCTGGAGCGCGGCTACAGCCTGACGCGCACCGCCGACGGCAGGTTGGTGCGTTCGGTGCGGCAGGTGTCGGCCGGCGACCGGCTGCGCACGCGGGTGGCAGATGGCGATTTTGAAACGAATGTAGTGGAAGGAGGCTGAACATGGCGGCCAGGAAAGAGAAGGAAAACCAGGAGACGGGCTTCGAGGACGCGCTCAAGCGGCTCGAGGAACTCGTGGCGCGGATGGAGTCCGGCGCCATGGGGCTGGACGAGATGGTCGGCGCGTTCGAAGAGGGACAACGCCTGATCGCGCTCTGCTCGACGAAACTCAACGAAGTCGAGCGCAAGATCGAGCTGCTGGTCAAGGATGAAACCGGCAAGGTCACGGCACAGCCGTTCGCGGCGCTCGAAGAGGCCGGCACGCCGTAGCAGGATCGTCCAATTTGCCCGGCAAACACTGAGGAGAACCAGGATGAGAGGAACACTCGGGTCGATGCTGATGGCGGCGCTGTGGGTCGCAGGTGCGGGGGCACGCGCGGATGACGCAGCAACCGCGCCCGCGAATATAAGAGAGCGGATCGGCGTGTACGATTCGCGTGCCGTAGCTGTGGCCTACGCCGGCAGCGGCGTGCACAACCAGTTGATGGGCGCGCTGACCGCCGAATTCCAGAGAGCCAAGTCGCAGGGCGATCAGACGCGCACTGCGGAGCTTGAGGCCGAAGGACGCGCGCGGCAGAAACGCCTGCACATGCAGGGGTTCAGCACGGAGCCGGTGGACGACATCCTCGCGCAGATCAAGGACGCCCTGCCGCCGATCATGCGGCAGGCGGGCGTCAGCGCGCTCGTGTCGAAGTGGAACAAGGACGGGCTCGCCAAGCACGCGTCGGCCGAGCAGGTCGATGTCACAGGCGCGCTGATCGACGCCTTCATCCCGAACGAGCGTCAACGCAAGGGCGCGATCGAGATCCAGAAACACGCGCCTATTTCGCTGGAACAGGCTGAGAAGATCGACGACTGAGACGCGTTGGCGTCCTCCTGTCAGACCAATAAGGCGTCATAACTCCATGGCCTCTCCTCAGCGGGGGCTCAGCCAGGCAGTCGCCGCACGGGCGAGTGGAATCCTGCCTCGATCATCTTGTGGAGCAGGTTGTTGGCATCGGCCATAGTCAGTTGGCGGTCGCGGGCGGAAGCCTGTAGGATGCCAATGGTTCCGGTCACCGGGATTACCATATCGGTGCAGGTCCGCCTGGCCGCCAGATCGTCTGTCACAACGACACCATGCCGAACGCTCGTTGAGCCACTCCCGCGCCTTCAGCGGCGTCAACCCCAAGGTCTCGGCAAGCCTGCCGAGCGCGATATACCCACCACGGTAGGCTTTCAGAGCCTGGCGCTGAGCCGCTGTCAGTCCCAGCCATTCCGTCTGATGGCGCTTCCGGGTTTGAGGGGGGATTCTCTGCGGATGGACGGGGGCGTGGTGAACGGAACCGAGTAAGCGAGTCGGTTAAGGGTAACCGAGTAAGTGGGGCGGTTAAGTGTCAGAAACAGCGCCGGTAGGGCGGGAACCGCACTCTTAACCGCCACCCTTGACCCCCGTTCTTAACCGGATACCCTTAACCGTCCCACTTAAGCGCCCTTCAGAGCGAGGTCATGCGCGCTGGTTAGGAGAAAGAACCCACGAGAACCCGGAAGCACCCGTCTGATAGCAGGTCTGTACAGCCTGGCGCACCAGTTCGCCAACAGTTACGCGCCGATGCCCCGCTACCTGTTTCAAGCCACGGGCCACGGAGGGTTCGATCTTGATATGCAAGGTTGCGGTTTGCGCCATAGAGCCCCCATGTACATAGTTAGGTATATCACGTCAGGCCGTTGCGTCAACCAGCGAAAGGAGCATCAAGCCGACACACGCGGCCCTGTGCGATCTCAGTTCCTCCGGTGGTCAGGCCGCTGCGCTCCGCGCGGCGGGACCGAGGTGACGTTCCGGGCGATGAAGGGAATGGGCCACGGTTCGGTGGGCACGCTTCCGGACTACGTCCTCAAGGACATCGTCGCCTTCTTCAGGAAGACGCTCGGACCGGATCTGCCAGATTGACGAACGCCGAACCGCAGAACTAGGCATCATGGCCAAACGGGGACTTCCGGAGTCTCAGCGCGCAGCGGGTGCACGACCGACTGCTTCTCGATACCGATCGTCCCTTCGGCAATCGGAAATCGGAAATCGGCAATCGGCAATCCGACGGGCCGCAGACCAGCCGCGGGACTGAACCCCGAACCCTGTCCCCTCTACGCGCCGGGCTTCTCGGACGGGTGATCGAAGCGCTGCACTTCACCGGGCATACGCGGGATCAGCAGGCCCTGCAGGAAACGCAGGCCGTAGACGACGTGCGTGGACATGACGCCGAGCCAGGTCAACAGCCACACGGTCGGGCGGGGGCTGAAGGTGGTCAGGAAGGTGATTGCCAGGTACGCGGCGACACCTGCCACATAGGCCAGCCGTAGCCAGGGATGTACGAAGCTCAGGCCTGCGCCGACCACCAGCCCGATCACGAACAGCGACGGGATCATGTAGCCGATGCGGCGCGACGTGTTCGGGAAGCGGCGTGCGAAGTAGCCGCGGTGCAGGGCATAGCGGCCGATCTGGCGCAGGTGCGGACCGAACAGCGGCCGGCGGTGATGCGCCACGGCCACCCACGGGTCATAGACCAGGCGTTTGTGCAGGCGATGCACGATGTCCGCGCACAGGATGGTGTCTTCTCCCGGCCAGAAACCGGTGCGGAAGCCGCCTAACTCGCGCAGGATCGAGGTGCGCACCAGCAGGTTGCAGCTGGGGATGTCGTCGACACTGCGCATCCGGTCCGGATGGTAGCGGTAGCGGTAGCTGCCTGAAACCAGCGGGTGCGCGTAGACACGTCCGCCGATCTGCGCTAGCAAGGGATCGCCGTTCGGGGTCGTACCGGGGCCACCGACGCCGCTAATGTCCGGCTTGGAGAAGTACTTCGCCGCCTGCTCCAGCCAGGCCGGGACGGGAATGGCGTCATCGTCCAGGAAGGCGATGATCTCGCCGCGGGCCTCCCGGATGCCCAGGTTGCGCTTTTCGGCCGGACGGATGCGGCCGGTGGCGAGGACGCGCAGGTCGATGCCTGCGGCCCGGACGTCGGCGGGTGCATCCGGCAGCACCAGCACCTCGAAGTGCCGGTACGTCTGCCGCGCCAGGCCGGCCAGGCACTGGGTCAGGTAGTCGCTGGGCGCCGGGCAGGCGATGACGACCGAGACCAGCGGAGGCGGCTCGGGCATCTGAACCGGTTCGACGCTGGGATAGTACTTGATGATCCGAAGGCGGTAGAAGATGGCCAGCGTGTCGATCATCATCTGTTTGACGTTGCGCAATGTGAGCGAGCCGGCCTTGTCCCCGAATGTCATGCGGATGGGCGCCTCGGCCACCCGGTAGCCCTTGCCGTGGGCAATCGACAGCAGTTCCAGGTCGAAGGCGAAGTGCTTGACGAGCATGCGGTCGAACGCCCACTGCAGGGCTTCGCGGCGGAAGAGCTTCATGCCCGTCTGGGTGTCGGTGACCGGCAGGCCGATCAGCAGCTTGACGATGCCGAAGTAGATCGCGCTGGCGAGGCGCCGCCGCCAGGGGTAGTCGATCTGCGATTTGGGGTGGCGTTTTGAGCCGATGACGATATCCGCCCGCTGGCGCTGCATGACGTCGAAGAAAGCCGGCAGCATGGCGGGGTCGAGATCCAGATCGCCATCCAGCAGCAGGATGCACGTGCCGCGGCTGGCGGCCAGGCCGAGGCGCAGGGCGTTGCCCTTGCCGGCGTTCTGCGCAATCAGCACGGGCCGCACGGCGTCCGGGTTGGATTCCGCCGCAGCGCGGATCTGCCCGGCGGTGTCGTCCCGGCTGCCATCATCGACCGGCACGATCTCGAAGGGGATGCGCGCGCTGGCCAGGAAGGTGCGGACGCGTTCGATATTGGCGCCAATGCTTGCGCCCAAGTTGTAGGCCGGCATGATCACGCTAAGCAGACCGCCGTCCTTGAGGCAGGCCGCGGCCGAGGCCCAGCCGGGAGCGGCAGATTGATTTTTCTTACGTTCAGGGGTCATAATGGAACCGGCCCATCCGTTGCCCGCACATCGTGCGGCGATGCTGTTTGACAGGCAAGGCTTTTTTTCGCAACTATGCGGCTGCGCAACGGTGTTCGGGGAGCCCGATCGCCGTCTGGAGATTGTCATGAGGATCTGTTGGATGGTCGCTTTTGCCTGCGGTGCGGCGATGCTCGGTTGCGGGTGTCGGCCGGACACCGCCGCGCTGGACCGCAATGACCGTGAGACGCCGCTCTTCCGGAAGGCCGTGGAGTGTGAACGGTCGGGAAACCTGGACGAAGCGATCCGCCTGTACGGCGAGGTGCTCCTCGATCATGCCCGGTTGGCTTCCGCGCACCTTCAGATGGCGCTGTTGCTGCACGATCACCGGCAGGACTACACGGGGGCCATCTACCACTACCGGACCTACCTGGAACTGCGTCCCGACGCCGAGAAGCGCGAACTGATCCAGGATCGTATCCGGATCGCCGAGCAGCTCCTGGCCGCACAGCTCGTCAGGCGGGTGGGCGGCGATGTGGCGGGGGCCGCGCAGGCCAAGCAGCTGGCCGACAACGAGAAGCTGAACAAGCGCGTCGTGGCGCTCGAGGGCGAGAAGCAGGTCCTGGCGGATGCCAAGACCGAGCTTGAGCGCCAAGTCAAGGTGCTGACGGCGGATGTCGACCGCCTGCGCCGGCTGGTGGACCGGCTGCAGATGCCGTCCACGCCTGCTTCCGAGCACCAGGTGCGACCGTCGGTCCTGCCGCGCCTGTCGCGGACCACCCCGGCCGAACCGACCCCGACCCCGGCGCGCGCACAGCCCGCGCCGGTCGCTGCACCCGCGGCGCCCGCCCTCAGCGTCCTGCGTCCGTCCGCCGAGGTCGCCCCGCCGGCGAGCCCGCCTCCCGAGCCCGTGGCGACACCGGCGGCAGCGGCGCCGCCCACGCGCGTCGAACCCATCATCGTCACGCCGCGTGAACCGGCACCGGCCCTGCCATCCGATGGACTGGTTGCCCCGCGTCCGCTGGAATCGTCGACGCCTCCTGCCACCCCGGCCGCCGTGGCCCCCCCAGCGACCACCCCGCCACCGGACGAGGAGCCCCTGCTGGGCGATGTGGGCGCACCGGCGGGCGCCGGGGCACGCCGGCCCAGCGTGCAGACCTACGTGGTTCAGCCGGGCGATACGCTCTTCCGCATCGCCGAGAAATTCTACGGAGATTCGGGTCAGTGGAAGAAACTGCGGGATGCCAACCGCAACCGGATCGACCCGGACGGCCGTGTACGCGCCGGACAGATTCTGCTGGTTCCCTGATGGCGAGCGGGTGGGAGTAGGTTGTGTTGCAGGCTGAGAAAAGGCGGAGATTCGCAATCATGCGCAGGGGTGCGGCCTGCGTATTGTCCTCCAGCGGGCGGGCCCCGACCATCTGGCGTCTGGACGTGCGCGAGGACTCCAATGACGGCGGCGCATTTGTGTCGACGGCCGCTTCGGCGCGCTGGTGGCCGGGACGGAAGGGCTCGCGCCAGCGGCTGGGCCACTACATTTCGGCCGGCGGCCTGCGCCAGCACCGCTGGTCAACAGCAGATGATGTCGCCACGAGCCGGCAGTGGCTGGCCGTGCGGATCATGCTGGCGTTCGTCGCCGTGTGGCTGATCTTCCGGTTTGTGCCTTGCGAGTGAAGCCTTGCGACTGAACGCTAGAGCGACTCGTAATAGGCGCGCAGCTTGACGGCCATCAGGCGACGGCGCTCGTCGAGAAACGCCTCGTAGTCCGCTGTCGAGCGCGATGCCATGTTCTCCGGAATGCAGTGCTGGCGGAAGTTTTCGCGCAGCACGTCGGCGGATGTGATGTCGCCGAAGTGCGTCGGTTCGCCGGCAACCTGCTTGGCGAGGTCGGCGAAGTAGGTTGCGGGCGAACGGTCGCCGATCGCTTCGGACACAGCCTCCGATGCCATGACCAGGTTGGGGGTGATCGTCATGCGCGCCTTGGCCACGGCTGCGCGCCGCAGCACGCCCTGCGGGAAGATGTGGTGGGCGTCTTCGTGATCGCGGACCAGCTGCGCGACGGTGATGGTGTTCGAGAGGAAGGCTGTGTCGCCCGCGTAGATCTGGGCTGCCTGGAACACGCGGAAGATGTGGGAGTTGGATGAACTGCTGAGCGTCTGCAGCAGCAGCGAATCCCAGTAGGCCGGGGAGAGCTCGACCTTCGCAACCGCCTGCGCGTAGACATCGAATCCCTGGTCGCGGATCTGCCGGATGTCTTGATCGAAGGTCGAATCGGGCGAACCGGTGTAGCGACCGGTCAGGATCGACAACACGAGCCAGCGGCGGACCAGCTGTGCGACTTCCTCCTGCGGCCGGCGCTGGATGCGCAGGAAGAGGTAGACGACGTAGGCGAAGTTGAGCGTATTGCGCGAACTGACCTGCGAGGCCTCCACGAAGCCGGCCGACTGCACGATCGACACGAACTTCTTGAAATTGGCCTCGTTCATGGCTTCGAGCAGGCCCTGCTTCAGCGTGCGGAACGACTGTTCGACGATGTCGTCCTCATACTGGTGGGTGTCGAAGTTGAAGCCTGAGAGCAGCGCCACGAGGTCCTCGAGCGCGCCACGGCCGAAGGAAGCGGTGAAAGCCACCCGCAGCACGTCGGGGTAGGCCGGCGCATAGATCTCGTCGGTGTCGTTGCGCAGCCATGAGATGTGGTTGTAGTACTCCGTCGACGCGAAGTCTCGGTCGAGGTCCTTGAGCCGCTCCTGGAATCCGGGCGCCACGCCCATGTGGCAGAAGTAGTCGATCGCCTTGCGCATGTTGACGCCGTCCTGCTCCTCGTTGCAGGCGATCTTGGACATGACGAAGTCGGCCTGGCTGAGCGGCGTGCCTTCGCGGTTGACGCGGAAGAAGATCTCGGCGACCGTCTCGATCGAGAGCGCCGGGTCGAGCTCGATCATGCCGATGCTGTTGCCGATGATGTCCCGCAGACGTTCGACGTTGCGGTAGATGGTCTCCCGCGACGAACCGGGGTTGCGCGCGTGGAAATCGGTCACGAAGTCGATGACACTGAAAGTGGGCGTGAAGGCCGTCGAGATGTCCGGTATCCAGGCCGGATCGCGCAGCAGCGGTGGCGTCGGCACCTCGAAGGTGCCCTGCAGGGGATTGAAGGCGATGCGGATCGTGACGCGGTCGTACTCCTTGGTCACGACTTCCATCCCGAGCACGGCCGACATCAGCGCCGTGATGCGCTGCTGACCGTCGATCAGCAGCCGCTTGCCGGCCGCGCGCGAGCCGTCGCGCAAGCGAATGTTGGGATTGCGCCAGGCAATCAGATAACCCACCGGGAAACCCCGGTAGAGGGAGTCGATCAGCGCGCGGACCTGCGCCGGACTCCAGACGAACGGGCGCTGGATTTCAGGAATCGCGATGTCGCCCGACTTCACCCAGGTCAGAATGGTTTCCACAGGGTAGGGCGACATTGAATAGTGTTGGCTGGGCATGCGCGCGCTCTCCTAAGCCGTGTCGAACAGCGGCCCTGCGCCGGGCAGGTGCTGCCTATGGCAAGCTGAGATTGAATATACCAATTCTGGCGTCCTTTGCGACACCAGTTTTTATCCAGGCAGGAGAACAGTTGCGGGAGTGATCAGAAACGTGGTAAGTTCGGACGAGTTTTATGAACACAACTAAGTTGGCTGTCACAAACACAGGCGGCCGGCGAGCCTCGGCCGGCGAGGACTACCTTGAGGCCATTTTGCGCCTCGAGCAGCTCCATGGCTGGGCGCGCGTGGGTGAACTGGCCGCGATGCTGAACGTGCACAAGTCGACCGTGACGGCCACGCTTAAGGGCTTGGCTGGCAGGGGGTTGGTCACGCACAAGCGCTATGCCGCGGCGCAGTTGACGCCGGCGGGCCTGGCCGTGGCGGCCCGGACCACCGCCCGGCACGCCCTCCTGCACGACTTCCTCGTCAGCATGCTGCTGCTCGACGATGTCGTGGCCGATGCCAACGCCTGCCGCATGGAGCACATTGTGGATGCGGACGTCGCCAGCCGGCTCGAACTCCTGGCCCGCTTCACGGCCGCACAGCCGGGCGCCGTCGCTCGCTGGGGTCAGTCGCTGCGCACCTTCATGGAGGCCGAGTCCCATGCCGCACCGGCAGCCGGCGGGGGTGCCGCGTGACCGGACCCGTCACCGTGGCGCTCGTCGGCAACCCCAATACCGGCAAGACAACGCTGTTCAACTGGCTCACCGGCGCGCGTGAGCGCGTCGGCAACTGGTCGGGCGTGACGGTCGACCGCGCCGAAGTCCAGACCGAATGGGAGGGACGGACCGTTCGGTGGGTTGACCTGCCCGGGATCTTCGCGCTGGCAGCCCACACCCCGGACGAACGCGTTACCAGCGACTTCATCGCCGGGGGACAGGCGCACGTGGTGCTGAACGTCGTCGACGCCTCAAACCTGGAGCGCAGCCTCTGCCTGACCAAACACCTCCTGGACCTGCGCGTGCCGCTGGTCGTTGCGCTGAACCTCACCGACGTGGCCCGGCGCCGCGGATTGAGCCTGGATGCGGCGCTGCTGGCGCAGTCCCTGGGGTGCCCGGTCATCCCCGTCGTGGCGTCGCGCGGCGAGGGGACCCAGGCGCTGACGTCGGTGCTGGCACAGGCCATCGCGCGGCGGACAGGCTCAGTCCCGGCGCCGCCGCCGGCGGCCGCGCGCGATGCGGAGGAGGAACTCGCGGCGGCGGATGCGCGTCTGGCCTTCGCACGCGGCCTGGCACACGCGGTGACCCAACGCGCAACGCCGCCGGGGGAACGCGCGGCTGACCGCGCTGACCGCATCCTGCTGAGCGGCTGGGCCGGGATTCCGCTCTTCCTGACGGTGATGTACGCCGTCTTCTGGCTGACCGTGCAGGCCACCCAGCCGCTGGTCGACTTCATCGATTCCTTCTGCGGCGCGCTCTTTGTGCACGGTCTGCGCGCCGGGCTTGATCGCATGGGCGTGTACGCAGCGGTTACGACCGTGCTGGCCGACGGTGTCGGGGCCGGGCTGGTGGCGGTGGCCACGTTCATTCCTCCGATCTTCGCCATCTTCCTCTGCCTCGGGCTGCTGGAAGGCTCAGGCTACATGCCGCGCGCGGCCTTCGTGATGGACCGGGTGCTGCGGCGGATCGGGTTGCCCGGCAAGGCCTTCATCCCGCTGCTGGTCGGCTTCGGCTGCACCGTGCCGGCCCTGCTGGCCGCGCGAACGCTGGAGCAGCGACGCGACCGCCTGCTGACCATGCTCATCACACCATTCATGTCCTGTGGCGCGCGGCTGCCGGTCTACACGGTTTTCGCGCTGGCCTTCTTCCCGAACGCCGGCAACCGGGTCGTGTTCGCCCTCTACCTGTCCGGCATCGTGCTGGCAGTGCTCTCGGGCTTGCTGCTGCACCGCACCGTGCTGCCGGGCGTACCCGCAGCGTACGTGCTTGAACTGCCGCCCTACCACCTGCCACCGATCGGGTTGAGCCTGGATCATGCCTGGTTCAACCTGCGCAGTTTCCTGATCCGCGCCGGCAAGGTGATCGTCGGCGTGGCGGCCGGTCTGAGCCTGCTGAGCGTGGCGGGCGATGCCGTGCAGCGGGCCCGCGGTCGCGGCACGTCGTCGGGTCCGGCCGAGACGGTGGGCCGGGCACTGACGCCGGTCTTCGCTCCGATGGGCGTCACCTCGGCCAACTGGCCGGCCAGCGTCGGCCTGCTGACCGGCCTGATGGCCAAGGAGTCCGTGATCGGCACGCTGGACGTGCTCTACGCGCAGGTCGACGCGCAGGCCGTGTCGGCAACGCCACGCCCCGCCTTCCGCCTCGGCGCCGAGTTGAAGCGCAGTTTCATTGAACTGGGTGAGTCCTACGGCCTGGTCCCGCGGACGCATGCCGGATCGACCCAGAGCGCCTGGCCGGGCATGCTGACGTCGATGCAGCAGGCGTTCGGTTCGGGCGCGGCGGCCTTCGCCTACCTGCTGTTCGTGCTGATCTACTCGCCCTGTTTTGCGGCGCTGGCGGTGCTGGCGCGCGAGGCCGGTGGACGCTGGATGGCGTTTTCGGTCTGCTATCAGACGCTGCTGGCGTGGATGGTCGCCACGGCCTTTTTCCAGATCGCCACGTTCAACGCGCACCCGCGGGCATCACTGGAGTGGCTGACGGCGGTCGTCGTGCTGGCCTTGGCCGGCATCGCGTTGCTGCACCGGTCTGGCCGGAGTTTGCTGAAAGCGGGGGCGGCATGATGAAGACCGACCGAGTTTCGTCCGCCGGTCAGGTCGCGCCCGCGGTGCGGTTTCTGGCCGGGTTGTGCGAGCGTCAGGAAGCCGTGATCGCCGGCAACCCCGACCGCAAGTCGCGCGAGATGGGGTTGGCACCGGGCGCGCACGTTCGGGTGCTGCGCAATCGTCGTCACGACCACGCGCTGGTGGTCGCCCTCGGTGACGCCCGCTTCCTGGTCTCACGCCCCATCGCGGAGCATCTGACGGTTGCGATGGGGGATTGACAGAACGGCACATCCATTCGTATTATGGCCGCTAATCGGAATGCACCTTCCGATGCGAGGTTACACATGTTGTTTGATCGCTGGTACAGGCACGCGCTCGCACGGAAAGTAGAACGGCCGTTCGTGCACGTGCTGTTTGGCGCACGGCAGACCGGCAAGTCGACGTTACTCGGTTCTGTGCTACCGGCGGACACCGTGCGCATCGATCTTGCCGATCCGAGCCAGCGCGCTCGCCATCTGTCGGACCCCGGCGAGTTCTTGCGCGTGTGCCGGGCGCTGCCCGCGCAACCGGGCGGGCGCGTGGTCCTCGTCGATGAGGCGCAGACCGTTCCATCAATCTTCGATGCCGTGCAGCATCTCTACGATGCCGACAAGGCGCGTCTCCGCTTCGTGCTATGTGGCAGTTCGGCCCGCAAACTGCGCATGTCCGGCGCGAATCTCCTGCCGGGCCGCTCTTTTCTGCATCATCTCTACCCGCTGACACTGGCCGAACAGCCCCCGCCCATGCCGGTTCCGGCGTTGAGTCCATCGCCTCTGCCGTTTCGGTGGCCGTCGGACGCTCGTTGCGCGAACCCCTTTCCGGCGTGGGATCTTGAGCCGCGCCTGGCCTACGGGGCCTTGCCCGGTGTGGTGGCCAGCGAAGAGACCGACCGGGCCGACATTCTGGCATCGTTTGCGGCGGTACACCTGGAAGAGGAGATCCGCCGCGAAACCATGGTGCGCGACTGGGGCGTGTTCCTGCGTTTTCTCCGTTTCGCGGCCCTGGAATCTGGACAGGTCCTCAACTATGCCGCCATCTCACAGGAGACAGGCGCGTCGGCGCATACCGTGAAGTCCTACTACCAGATGCTGGAGGACATGTTCGTCGGGTTCCACGTGCCTTCGTTTTCGCGCAGCCCGCGCAAGAACGTGCTTTCCACGTCGCGCTTCTTCTTTTTCGATCTCGGCATTCGCCACGCGGCAGCCGGTCTGACTCCGTCCATGGAGATGGTGCAGGGCAATCCCGGTCCGATCTTCGAGCAATGGGTCGGCATTGAGTTGTGGAAACGACTCCAGTACGCCGGCGACGGCCGATTGCACTACTTTCGCACGCGGGACGGCGCCGAAGTTGACTTCGTGATCGAACGCAAGGGCAAGTGGACGCCGGTCGAGGTCAAGTGGACCGACCGACCGAGCGCAAAGGATGCGCGTCACCTGCGCGTCTTCGTGCAGGAGAACCCGAAGACCGTCGAAATGGGGTACATTGTCTGCCGGTGTCCATCGCCGCAGATGATCGACGACCGGATTCTGGCGATTCCTTGGTGGTGTCTGTAGTGTCTCGTGTTGGCGAGTCAAAGAGATCGGGTTCAAGACGTGCGAATTCCAGGTAAGTTTCCAGATCGAGTCGCGCTGGCGCAGTGGTTGCGTCAGGCCCAACGCCGTGCGCACTGGCGCGATTGGCGCTGGCAACTGCGCCAGTCGCTGGATGCCGTGGACCTGGCGCGCCTCGGGTTGCTGCCCGACCTGCGTGCGATGCAGGCGGCCATACAGTATCCCGTGCGTGTCACGCCGTATTTCCTGACGCTCTCCGACCTTTCGGGCGCGGCGGACGGCCCCGACCCGATCCGGCGCCAATGGCAGCCGGCGGCAGGCGAGATGGCGGCGGCGGTGGGTGTGGGCGGCGATCCGTTTGACGAGGCCGGCCACATGGCCGTGCGCGGCGTGGTGCACCGGTTCCCGGACCGCGTGCTCGTCATGGTGTCCTCGGCCTGCGCGGTGATCTGCCGCCACTGCACACGCAAGAACAGCCTGCCGGACAGCCCGGTGGTCCGGACGGCGCAGGACCTGCGCCACGCCGTGGCCTACGTGCGCGCCAACCCGGGCATCCGCGAGGTCATCCTGTCCGGCGGCGATCCGCTGCTCCTGGCCGACGCGCAGGTCCTGCGGCTCGTGCGTGCGTTCGCGGCGCTGGATCAGATCGACGCCGTGCGCATCGGCACGCGCGCGCCGGTGACGCTGCCGATGCGCATCACGCCCGCGCTGGCCCGCGGCCTGGGGGGCTCGCGCAAGGTGTGGGTGAACACCCAGTTCAACCACGTGCGCGAACTGACCCCCGCAGCGGCGGCCGCCTGCGGCCGCCTCGTGGACGCCGGCATTCCGGTCTCGAACCAGACCGTGCTGCTCAAGGGCGTGAACGACACGGCGGACGATCTCGTGAAGCTCTGCGCCGGCCTGCAGCGCATTCGCGTGCGGCCGTATTACGTGTTCGTCTGCGACCCGGTGAGCGGCACGTCGCATTTCCACACAACCCAGGCCCTCGCGCGCGAGTTGGCGTCGGCGCTCGCCGGCCGTCTCGGCGGACTGGCCGTGCCGCGTTTCGTGGCCGATGTGGCAGGTGCACATGCCAAGGTTCCGGTCGAAGCGCTGGAGTAGGGGCACATGACGCAGATCTGTCTGCTGATCTTCATCGTGACGTACGCGGGCATTGCGGTCGGCGGCGTGCCGGGGCTCACGCTGGACCGCACCGGCGTGGCCTTGATCGGCGCGATCGCGATGGTTGTGGCAGGTGTCGTGCCGCTGCGCGAGGCGATGGCGTCGATCGATGCGCCGACGCTGCTGCTGCTCTTCGGGCTGATGATCGTGTCGGCCCAGCTGCGGCTGAGCGGCTTCTACGCCGGCGTGGCCCTGCGCCTGGCGCGGGTGGCCGCGCGCCCGCGGCAGTTCCTGCTGGTGCTGATGGCGGCGAGCGCGGGACTCTCGGCGATCCTGGTCAACGACATCGTCTGCCTCGCCTTCACGCCGATCGTGGCGGCGGCCACGTTGCAGGCCGGTCGCAACCCCGTGCCATTCCTGCTGGGGCTGGCGATGGCCAGCAACATCGGGTCGGCCGCCACGATCATCGGCAATCCGCAGAACATGCTGATCGGTCAGGTCGGCAAGCTCGGGTTTGGGCCGTTTCTCGGCTGGTGCCTGGTGCCGACGCTGCTGTCCCTGGCTGCCGCCTATGGCATGTTGGTCTGGATGTACCGCGGCCGGTTCGATGGGCCTTCTGGTGTGCCGAAGAGCCCTGTCGGTCCCGTCGTTCCTGCCGATGAACGCTCCTCCGACCGCTGGCAATCGCGCAAGGGTCTCTTCGCGGCCGCCGTCGCGGTGGCGCTCTTCTTCTCGCCGATTCCGCGCGAAGTCACGGCGCTTGCGGTTGGCGGGTGTCTGCTGATCAGCCGCCGCACCGACACGCGCCGGCTGCTGGCGCTGGTCGACTGGCACCTGATCACGCTGTTCTGCGCCCTGTTCGTGGTGGTCGCCGGTCTGGAGACGACCGGTCTGCCGGGGCGGCTCGTTGCGTGGATGCAGGGGCAGGGGCTCCGCGTCGGCAATCCGCTGGCACTGACGGGCCTGGCTGCGCTTCTGAGCAATCTCGTCAGCAACGTGCCGGCGGTGATGCTGCTGTTGCGTTTCCTGGATGCGGGACAGACCGAAGCCTGGTACGTGCTGGCCCTGGCCAGCACGTTTGCAGGCAATCTGATCACGATCGGCAGCATCGCCAACCTGATCGTCATCGAGCAGGCGCGCACGCAGGGCGTGATCGTTTCCTTCCGCGAACACGCCCGCAGCGGCGTCCCGATTACGCTGGTTTCGCTGGTGATTACGGTCGTATGGGCGTGGCTGGTGTGAGGAGAGCGCGGACCAAACGGGAGGGCGTCCTCGCGCGCCGCCGTCCAGCTCCGACGCCGACAGGCGCGTCTGCTACGAAACCTGACACACCGCAGGAGCATGACGCCGCGGGAGATTGGGACTAACGCTCTCTGTGTTGGGCTTTATGCGCTTCGTGCTCGCGCCATCTCGGCACAAGTTCAAAGTACTGCGTCGGCGAGTAGTTCTGTGTGCTCGAGTCCTCCCAAGTGATGAAGTGGGTGTACGGCGAGGGCGCGGCCAGTTGGGCTGGGACGGTGGCCATGGGGTTCGGATGGCCTGCGTCGGTCGACGGGTTTTGAGACGTTGACGGTCCGGCATGCATGCGTTCTAGCCCCGCGTGCTGACCGTTGGCGTATGCGCGAAGGTGGCAATGGTCTCAACGTAGGCCTGCGGGTTGCCGATATCGTAGCGGCGACCCTCGATCACCTGTCCGACAAAGCCGTCGGCACGGCGGAGCTGGTCGAGGCAGGAGGTCAGTTGGAACTCGCCGCGTTCACGCACGTTGTCGCGGATCTGGGCATCCAGCAGCTCGAAGATCTGCGGCCGGAGGACGTAGATGCCGAACACGCTCAGGAACTGGTCCGTGTCCAGGCCTTCGACCGGCAGGTGCTCGCGCGCATACTCGGCGGTGGGTTTCTCGGCGAATTCGGTGATGTCCAGTGTGCGGTCGGCCTTGCGCCAGGTGCCGGTGACGCATCCAAAGTGGTGGACCTCGTCCACGGGTGTCGTCATGAGGCCAACGGTGCTGCGGCCGGTTTGTGCGAACGTATCGACCACCTGGCGCGCGCAGCAGGCGTCCGTTCGCGAGGTGTAGAGGTGATCGCCGAGCATGAGCAGGAACGGCTCGGCGCCCACCCATTCGCGCGCGCAGAAGACGGCATGTCCGAAACCCTCCTGGCTGTCCTGCGTGAGGAGGGTCACCCGGCGGCCGACGTCCATCAGGTAGTCGCAATATTTCTGGTCGGCTTTCGAGAGTTTGTTGAAGTTCTCGATGGGCGGCGGATTATGGAACAGGTCGGCAAAGAGCGCCTTGTCGCGAGTCTGCACGAGGATGGCCACCTCCTCGATGCCGGCGGCCAGGGCCTCCTCGACGATCGCGAGGATCGCCGGGCGCGTGCGGCCGTCGGCGCCGACCACCGGGAAGAGTTCCTTCTTGACCGCCTTGGTCGCGGGGAAGTGCCGCGTGCCGAAGCCCGCGGCGGGGATCACGGCCTTGCGGACGCGCGCGCCCGCATGCAGCACGAGTTTGAGGCAGGGCATGCCGAGGTCGCGTTCGATGATCGCGATGAGCGCCGTCTGCGCCGCCTCGTCGCGGGCGATGAGCTGCGCCGACCCATCCCCCTGCGAGCCCACGCCCTTGCCGCCGTAGATGAGGGGTTGAATGGCGGGGTAGGCGAGCAGCCGATGCAGGACCGGCGCCGTCAACTGCGACGGGCAGGCGGGCTGGAGGTGCGCGTCGAAGGCCTGCTGGGTTGTAGTCATCAACTGGCCCAGGCCACGGGCGTCGCCGCGGCGAATCAGGTCGGCGGCACGGGTCACGATGTCCAGATTGAGCGGCCCAAGATAGCGCTGCACCTGGCGGCCCGTCTCCGAGTCGGCAAACGGGTAGCAGTGGTTGAGGCGGTTGAGGATCTCGCGCGTGTCCTTGCTGGCGTGCAGGTCGACGATCACCATGTGGATGTCCGCGCCCACGCTGAGTTCCTCGACGTCGATGCGATCGCCGTCGAAATGCATGGCGATGGGGCGCTCGCCATAGGCGCAGCCCTGGTCCATGCGACCGCAGCGCGAGGGGGTCGTAATCTCGCCCAAGTAGGCCAGTTCCATCTCGCCGCGGACGGTCATCTTCAGATCGTAGATCCGGTTGAAGGCGCGCGCCACCAGCACGCAGGCGGCGGCGCTCGAACTGAGCCCCTTCTTGACCGGGAGGTCGGTGAGGTCATTGTCGATCTCCAGGCCGCGCACGCGGTAGTGCACCAGGACCTGGTAGGCCACGCCGGCGGCATAGCTGTAGAAACCGCCTTTGCGCGCTTCGGCGAGCAGCGAGGCCGCCACCATGGGTGTTTCGAACGGCGGCAGGCGCGTGCCGTCTTCAAGCACGCTGCGTATGATCAACTTGCTGGGGTGGGGGCGCACCTCGGCATGGACGCCCTGATTCGTCCCGGCGATGATGGCCATGCCCGGCTGGATCTCGGCGTTGACGCGGCGGTAGGAGCCGGCCCAGTCGCTGTGTTCGCCGAACAGACAGATGCGGCCCGGTACGGTCAGACGCATGGCATTAGCTCCGTGTGATCTCGAGACCCGTCTCCGAGATGCTGACATCGACGAATCGGGCGCGTGAATTGGGTGGGTCGGCTTCCAGAACGCGGCGCACCTGGTGCCCTTCCTCCTGAGTGGCCGTGAGGATGACCAGGTAGCCGCCGCCGCCTGCGCCCAGCAGTTTGGCGCCGACAATCCAGTGGGCGATGCGGTCGAGCACGGCCTGTACGGCCGGTGGATTGGTGCCGCGATCGAGCGCCTGGTTCAGACGCCAACTCCGCCGGATAGCCTCGCAGAACCCATCCCAGGACTGTTTCTGGATGGCTTCGGCAGCGAAGTTGGCCGTGTAGCCGATGTCGCGGATGACGGTCAGACGTGTGGCATCGTTCAGGAAGATACCGCGCACGATCTCGCCCAGGATGTTGTGTGCGACGCGCGTGAGGCCGGTGTAGTAGAGCAGAAAGCGGCTTTCAGCGATGGCGCGGTGGATCATCTGAGCGGGCAGCCAGCGCACGACGGGCTTCTGCAGCAAGCCCGGGGTGGTCTCCACCAGCTTGAGGCCGCCGACGACGCCGCCGACCTGATCCTGCCAGCCGCCGCCGGAAGTCAGGAGCTGTTCGAGCACGAGCGTGCGCAGGAACAGATCGTGCTGGCTCCAGTGCAACCCGCAGATCTCGCCCAGCGTGCCGAGGATCGTTGCGGCCAGGATGCTGCTGGTGCCCAGGCCGGAACCCTTGGGGATCGCCGCGAGCATCGAGAGTTCGATGCCGCCGCCGAACTCACGCTCCAGCAGTCGCGCGAGCGGCAGATCGCCGTCTTCGGCATTGAACTGGGGATCAAAGCCGGCCAGCCGGAACGCGGCACGGGCGATACCGAAGCCGCTGCCGAGGCGCTCATTCGCCACGAGCTCCGCGGTCGTGCGGATCGTCTCCTCGACGCCCAGATCGATGCTGCGGATGACCAGGTGCGGTTTCTCGCAGATGCGTGCGAACGCCTGCACCGGCGGCTGGCCGTTCAGGTTGACCGCCATGTTCACCACGCGGCCACCATGCTCCAGACAGTAGGGCGGCGTGTCGGTCCACCCGCCGGCGAAGTCCAGCCGGGCCGGTGCGCGTCCCCACACGATCTGGTCCTCAAGCACATTGCGGCGCGGCACGACCGGTGTGACGCGCATGCGTGCCACCATGAGCGTCCGCAGGCGCGTGAAGGCCGGCTTGTCGTCGGGTGTCTGTCCCAGGCGCGCGCGGAGCATGGCGTCGTGCACGTCGGCCAGTTCGGGCAGACCGTCGACTGTCGCGGCGGGGGGCAGGGCGGTTCGGCTGGCTTCGACGATGCGCGCGACGGATTCAAGATCCTGTTGCAGGCAGGCGCGGCGCCAGGCGTCCGGTGTGAGACGGGCGAATTGCGCGGCGACCGCGTCGCGACGCAACCGGGCCCGGTTCGCCGTGTCCGCGCGCTGCAGCAGGTCGTTGGCGGACAGTCGCGGCGCATCGCGCCAGAGCGCGGCCAGGCGCGCGTCGGCGACGGGCGCGTCGGCGACCATCCATTGCAGGAGCGCCGGCAGGTCTGCCGTGTGCGCCACCACCGGGAAGAGCGCCGCCGACTGGATGTCGGTGTCGGCGGGCAGTCCGGCGCCAGCCAGTGACAGGCCGCGGGCCTGCAGCCAATCGGTAACCGTGCGACCCATCCAGAGCGTGCCACCACCGCCGACGGCGCCGCGGAATTCATCATCGAAACCGTAGACACGCAGACAAACGCCCGGTGAACTCCTGACGCCCAGCATGTCGATGCAGGCGCCTGCGGGCAGGTCGAGACGCCAGTCGTTGGCGGGAATGCCCGTCAGCACATGCCGTTGACGCAGATGCCAGCCGGCCGCGATGCAGGCGTTCTCGATCCAGATCAGGCGCGCGTCGTGCGGCAGTGGCGTTTTCACCTCGGCATGTATGACGAACGAGGACGCTTCGGCAGAGGCATGGTCATAGGACCGACGGTCTTCGGCCGGCGCCGCGAGCTGTGCCGTCGAGGTAATGATGCTGCGGCTGGTGCCGAAGTGGAAGAACCGTCCCTGGCTGAGCGGCAGCACGGCCGCGCGCAGGTCGCGAAGCGCGGGGTGTGGTGCGCTGGGTTGATCGCCGAGAGACAGGGCGAACGTGTCGAACAACTCGTAGCGCCCGGGTTGCCCGCCTGCGAAGGCCTGTTGCGCCGCGTTCCAGCCGCAGGCGGCGAAGAGCGCCTCGACGGCACGCTGGCTCAGCAGCCAGACGCCGGTGTCGAGATAACACCGGTGGGTGGAGGAAAGCTCACGGATGCGCGTGGCGGACGGCTTCTGGAGAAAGAAGCTCAACCGGCCCGAGTCGTCATCCGGACAGAACATGACGCCATGGCGTGAGCCCTCTTCGGGCGACGAGTGGATGCCCACGATCAGTACATCCACATCAGGGTAGGCGGGCATGGAGGCCTGGTGGGTCAGCAGCACGTCGCCGCAGGTCACCATGACGCGGTAGGATGACGGCGCGTGGCGCAGGATGCGCTGGTAAGTCTCGAGTTGCAGGTCGACCAGGCGTTGGTCGGGGGACTGACCTGCAAGCCCCGCGAACGTGGGCAGCGGCAGGAGCGGCTTGCCTTCGGCCGCGTAGGCCGGCAGGCGCCGGCTCTGTCCGCTGCCGTGGACGATCAGCTTGC
The DNA here is from genome assembly GCA_964417715.1 of uncultured Lentisphaerales bacterium. Classification (GTDB taxonomy): domain Bacteria; phylum Verrucomicrobiota; class Kiritimatiellia; order RFP12; family CAYQJG01; genus CAYQJG01. Next base: position 78,325 of record CAYQJG010000005.1, read on the forward strand.
GGCTCGCAGCGAGCCAGGCTTCGAGGCCCGTGTTGCCGCGCGCGCGCATGGCTTCAGCCAGCAGGTGGGCGGTGCCGCCACCCGAGCCGAGTTGGCGGCCGGGTGGGTCCGAGCAGACAAAGAAGGCATCAGATGCCGGATTCCAGGGCTGGAAATCGCCGGCACTCGCGGCAGGCAGTGAAAGCAGGCAATCGACACGATCATCGTCCATGCGCACAAAGGTAGCACAGCGACCGGGTGCCGTAAATGCCAAGGTAAGACGGTGGTCTGGCGCCGCATGCTCCGCCTTGCGGCCAGACCGGTGACGCGCGTTTTTCCGGACGCCTGCGGCGCAACCCGTTCCGCGCCGCATAGCCACCGGCGCGGATGGGATGGGGGGCCACAGGCGGTTTGTGTGACGGCCCGCGCCGGGGCCTGCGGGCGCGCCGCCGGCGAACCTGTCGCTCAGGGCGCGAGGGACCGCGCCCTTCCAGAACGGTATCGTCGCGAACGGTTGCGGGTTGGGATCACAATCCGCGCCGGACGCGATTCGCCCCCACTTCCACACCTCCGGAGGTGTGGAAGTGGGGAGGCCGGCCGGGCCGTCGGTCCCGGCACGTCAACGTATCCCCGCCTAGACCGCTCTCGCCACGCGCAGGGGTTTTGGTGTCTCCGGCAGGCTCTCTGGCGCGTTTGCGGTCGCCTTCCGCCCGCCTCGCGCTCAGACTCTCGCACGTTGTTGCCCGCCAAAACGGGTTTCCCTCCGCGTTGCGGCATGCTACGATGCGCCATGGTTTTCCGCCGGACCGGGCCTCGGTTCCGACGTGGACCTGATCGGAGACGCTTGTATGTTCAACTGGAACCCCTCGCTGCGGGGGCGTTCGTTGCTCACGCTGCTTGATTTCTCGGACGGCGAGATGCACGACATCATCGACCTTGCGATCGCGCTCAAGGCGCGGCGGCGGGCCGGTACGCGCGGCAACCTGCTCGAGCGCAGGCAGGTGGCGCTGGTTTTCGAGAAGAGCTCCACGCGCACGCGCACCGCGGCCTCGGTGGCGATCCGCGATGAGGGCGGCGCGGCCGAGTACCTGGCCAGCAGCGACATCCATCTTGGCGCCAAGGAGTCGGTGGCCGACACGGCGCGCGTGCTGGGCCGGATGTTCGACGGCATCCTGTTCCGCGGCTTTGCGCAGCAGACGGTGGTGGGACTGGCCCGGCATGCCGGCGTGCCTGTCTGGAACGGGCTGACGGACGACTTTCATCCGACGCAGGCGCTCGCCGACCTGATGACAATCCGCGAGTCCTTCGGCCGGCTCAAGGGGCTCAAGGTGGCCTATGTCGGCGACGGGCGCAACAATGTCGCCAACTCGCTGATGATCGCCTGTGCCAAGGCCGGCGTGCATTTTGCCAACTGCACGCCGCCCGAGTTGCCGCCCGATGCGGCCCTGGTCGACACCGCACGCGCCATCGCCCAGGCCAACGGCGCCACGGTCGAAATCTTCAGCGATCCGCACCGCGGCGTCAAAGGCGCGAACGTGCTGTACACCGACGTGTGGGTCTCGATGGGCGAGGAAGCCCAGAAAGAGGTCCGCCTCAAACTGCTTCGTCCGTACCAGGTGAATGCCGCCCTGGTGGATGCGACCGGCACCCCCACGGACCAGCTCATCTTCCTCCACTGTCTGCCGGCTTTCCATGACAACCAGACAGCCATGACGCAGAAGAGCGGCGCGCTTGAGGTGACCGACGAGGTCTTCGAGGCCCCGTTCTCGCGCGTGTTCGACGAGGCTGAGAACCGGATGCACACGATCAAGGCGCTCTTTGTGTCGGCACTGACGGACCTATGAGCAGAAAGGAGCGAGGGCAATGAGCAAGCGCATGTTTGATGTGACCTGGGAGCGATTCGAAGCACTGCCCATTGAGCAGAAGACGCCTTACCTGACGCAGCCGGACGGGGCGCCTTTTCACACGCTCTTTGCGCAGCAGTTCGATCTGGCGATGCTGGACGGGTTGGCCTTGCTGGCCAATGAAATCCGCGCCATCGCGAAGACGCGCGCCGGCATGGCTTTCCTGCGCGATCTGATCTGTCACAAGCGAGCCATGCTCTATTTCTCGCAGCCGAGTTCGCGAACGTTCCTCTCGTTCTTCTCCGCCTGCCAGATCCTGGGCATCCAGACCGGCGAAGTGCGCGATGTCGCCACGTCGTCCGAGTTCAAGGGCGAGTCCAAGGAGGACTCCGTCCGCACCTTCAGCTCGTATTTCGACATGATCATCATGCGGACACCGGAGAAGGGGCTGGCCGAACGCATGGCCTGGGTGCTCTCGAACACCGACCGTCCCGTGCCGATCATCAATGCCGGCTCAGGACCCGATCAGCATCCGACCCAGGCGCTGCTCGACGTCTACACGCTGCTGCGCAGCTTCGAGCGGATCGGCGGCCTGCGCGACCGTACCGTGACGTTTGTCGGCGATCTGGCGCGTGGGCGCACGGTGCGCTCGCTGGCCTACCTGCTGGCCAATTTCGAGAATATCCGGCAGAAGTTTGTCGCGCCGGCGCCGTTCCAGATCGGCGCCGACGTGCAGGCGATGCTGCGGCAGAAAGGCGTCGAGTTCGAATTGTCGGACGATCTGCAGCGCGTCATCCCGCTATCTGATGCCGTCTATATGACGCGCATCCAGGATGAGTGGGACAAGGTCGACGGCGAAAGCGCCAAAGTGGACACCTCGCGGTTCAAGTTCGGCGTCCGCGAACTGGCGCTGCTGCGGCCGCATGCGATCGTGATGCACCCGTTGCCCCGGCGCGATGAGATTGCGCCCGAGATCGACGTCGATCCGCGCGCCATGTACTGGCGGCAGATGCGCAACGGCATGTGGATCAGGGCGGCCCTGATCGCCAAGACCTTCGGGGCGGGGAAACGCGTTCATGAGTACTTCCGCCAAAACCTCTAGCGTCGTCCTGCTGGTCGCGGCCCTGCTGGGCGGCGCAGGCCGGGCGGACGAGACCGCGGCCGGCGCCTGGCGGTTCAGGCTGGGACCGGTGGTGGAGTTCGGTCGCAATGCTGAAGGCGTTCGGACCGCCGCGGTGCGGCCGCTGTTCAGTCGCGTAACCGATCCCGCGGCGCGCGAGGCGGTGACAGACGTGCTCTGGCCGGTGGCATCGGCCAGTCGGCGCGACGACCGGCTGCGCTGGCGCGTCGGTCTGGCGCTTGGTTCGGACGCCGACACGACCGATCCGGAGTCGCGCTACAGCTTCTGGTTGCTGCCCGTCTACACACAGGGGCGCTCGCTGACCGGGCACGACTATGCCGCGCTCTTTCCGCTCTTTGGCGACATTGATCAGGTGTTGTGGATGGAGGATGTGACGTTCGCCTTCTTCCCTCTCTACGCGCGCTACCGTTCGGGCCATACCGATAACGAATACCGGCCGTGGCCATTCTATCGGCGTGCGGTCCGTGATGATGGCGACGTACGGAACAGTTTCTTTCCGCTGTATGGTTCGTCGGTGACGGCGGAGCAGACGGGGCGCTATGTCTTCTGGCCGTTCTGGACTGAACAGGTTTTCAACGGAGAGAAGAATCACGGCAGCGCCGAGATGCTGTTTCCGGTCTATGCGAGCGTCCATACGGAGCGTGAACAGGGGTGGATGGTTCTGCCGCCGTTCTTCGGTCGCAGCGTGAACCTGTCCAATGGGCTTTCACGTGTGCGCTGTCCGTGGCCGTTCGTGCAGCTTGAGAACGGGCCGATTCAGCGCCGTTCGTTCTGGCCGGCGTGGGGCGAGCGACGCATCGACGACCAGCGCGACTGGTATGCCGTCTGGCCGCTTATCGGCGGCGAGCGCCATGAGTCGCCGACGCGGCTTTTCACGTCGACGCAGGTGGTGCCGTTCTACTACAGTCAGACCCGCTCGCGGCTACGGGGCGGCGAGGTCGTCAGTCGGACGCACTATGAGCGCATTTGGCCCCTTTACTCGTTCCGGCAGGAAGGTATGATATCCCAGCTGCGGATTGCGGAGTTCTGGCCCGTCCAGCACGGTGGCGCGATTGAGCGCAACTGGGCGCCATTCTGGTCCTGGTATGTGCGGGCTGAGAATGGGCCGGCATGCGACCGCGACCTGCTGTGGGGCCTTGCGCGCTGGGGAACGGATGGCGAAGGCGGCCGCTATGGCCAGTTGGCCGGGGCGGTCTCCTGGCGGGTTGAGTCCGATGGTACGCGCTCCTGGCATGCGGGCGGGTGCGCGCCGGGCGTGCCCCCGGGCGGCGTGAAGCAGAAGGAGCGCGGCAAGTGATCACCCGTGAAGCGATTGAGTATGCGCCGGCCGCCAACGTCTTTGTTGACGCGGGGCGCGCTGCGTTGGCGGCTGTGCGCGACCTGGGCCGGGCCATGGTGTTGATTGGCCGGGCGCTGGCCGGTGTCACAGGACTGCGCCGCGCAAGGGCGCGGCGTGCACTGGTTGAGCAGATGTACACCGCGGGCATCCGCAGCCTGCCGATTATCACGGTTGTCGGCCTGTTCACAGGCATGATCCTGGCGCTTCAGACGGGGCTTGAGTTGCGCCGCTACAACCAGGAGGTCTACATCGGTTCGGCGGTCATGGTCTCCTTGTTGCGCGAGATGGGGCCGTTCATGACGGGGCTGATTCTTTCCGCTTCGGTTGGCTCGTCCATGGCTGCGCAGTTGGGCACCATGTCCGTGAACGACGAAATCGCCGCGCTCGAGACGATGTCGATCGATCCGGTGCGGTTCCTGATGACGCCGCGGCTTCTGGCCATGGCCATCATGATGCCCATGCTCTCGTTCTATAACTGCCTGGTCGGTGTTCTGGGCGGCGGCTTGGTCGGCATGACGCAACTCAATGTGCCCTGGTCCCAGTACATCGCCACGGCATTGGATTTCGCGCGCACCAAGGACCTGTATGTCGGTTTGTTCAAGGCGCTGCTTTTCGGTATCATCATCGCCGGTGTGTCGTGCTATGAGGGATTCACCACCACGCAGGGCGCTGTGGGGGTGGGGCAGTCCACGCGGCGCTCGGTGATCACCTCCTTTCTGCTGATTCTCGTTGTGGGCTATTTTGTAACCCGGTTCTTCTACATCCAATGATCCGTTTTGAACATGTTACGAAGCGGCTGGGCGGCCGCATCATCCTGGACGACCTGTCGTTTGAGGTCCGCAAGGGTGAAGTGTTTGTCATCGTCGGTCCCTCCGGCACGGGCAAGAGCGTGACGCTCAAGCACATGGTGCGGCTGCTGACGCCCACGTCGGGAACGGTGTGGGTGGGGGACGTCGCCGTCAGTTCGGCTGAGGGCGCCGTGCTTGAGCATGCGCGCGACCAGTTCGGCTACCTGTTCCAGGGAGGCGCATTGCTGGGCTGGCTGACGGTGGCGGAGAACATCGCCCTGCCGCTGCTGGAGAAGACGTCGCTGACGCCGGACGAGATTGGCAAGCGCGTGCACGAGGTGCTGGACATGGTCGGCCTGGCGGACGACGGCGACAAACTGCCATCGGAGATCTCAGGCGGCATGCAGAAACGCGCCGGCCTGGCGCGGGCGATCGTGCGCAATCCCGGGATTGTGCTCTACGACGAGCCCACGTCCGGTCTGGACCCCGTCACGGCGCGCACAATCGACCGGTTGATCCACCGGCTCAATGTCGACCTCGGCGTTACCAGCGTGGTTGTGACCCACGATCTACAGGGCGCGCTCTCTTTCGGCACGCGGATCGCCATGCTCTCGGGTGGAGGAATCATCGAACTCGCCGACCCCGGCGGCTTCGTGGCCTCGACGGTGCCTGAGGTGCGTGAGTTTCTGGATTCGCAGTTCATCACACGAAGTAGCGGATGGGAGAAGGGCAGCAAGCCATGAGCAGCAAGAGCAAGGAAATATTCAACGAGACGGTGGTCGGTCTGTTTATGGTCGGCATCTTCGCTCTGTTGGTTTTCTTCACGATCGTCATCTCCGGGGTCGACATTTTGTCCGGCCGCCGACGCGAGGCGCTGTCCGTCCTCTTTCCGAACGTGGGAGGCTTGCGACAGCACGACAATGTGATCGTGCGCGGGATGCCGGTGGGTGTCGTGAAGGACCTCAAGCTCGTGCCTGAAGGCGTGCGCGTGACGCTGTCTGTCGATCAGGGGGTCACCGTGCGCGAGAAGTACCATGTGCGTGTTGTGGCGAACTCGCTGCTGGGCGGCAATGCGCTGACGATCAACGAAGGCACGGGCGAGCCGCTGCCCCGCACGGTCGAACTGCTGGGAGAGCCGCCGTCGGACTGGATGCAGGATTTGGGCGAGACGCTGGCCGAACTGCGGAAGATTGTGGGCGACGAGGATCTCCTCGGGAACCTGCGCAAGGCCTCCGCGTCCCTGGCTGCCGTGACCGAACGTCTGGAGAAAGGCGAAGGCACGCTCGGGAAACTGTTGGCCAAGGATGACAGCGTATACCAGAACCTGTCCGAGACGGTTGCCGCGTTCCGCAATGTGGCGACGAAACTCGACAAGGGCGAGAGTTCGCTCGGCAAGTTCGTCAGTGACGATGGCTCGGCCTACCGCGACCTGCAGAGCACGTTGGCCAATCTGCGCGCCATATCGGAGCGTGTGGAGAAGGGGCAGGGCACGCTGGGTAAGTTGATGTCAGCGGACGACAAACTCTACCAGGACCTTTCGGAGTCCGTCGCGCATGTCAAGAATGTGGCCGCGCGCATGGATCAGGGCAAGGGCACTCTGGGAAGATTGCTGACCGATGACGGGGGCATGTATACCAACCTCTATGCCGCCGCAGATAACCTGCGCGTGGTGACTGACCGCATGGCCAAGGGTGAGGGGACACTGGGACGGCTGACCAAGGATGACAAACTCTATCGCGAGGCTGAAGGGCTGATCGGTGATGTGCGCGAGACGGTGGACAACATGCGCGAGAGCACGCCGCTGTCGACGTTCAGCAGCATCCTGATGGGGGGCTTGTGAGCTGCCATGGCCGATGACTGGGTGGAGATCCGCAAGGACCCGGCTCACGTGGCTCGCGAACGGGCCAGAGCGCGTGAGTTGCGCGCAACCTCCTGGTGGCAGCAGGTCCTGCAGCGCGGCGTGTGTCAGTACTGTGGCCAGACGGTGGGCGCGGCGGCGTTGACGATGGATCACGTCGTGCCGGTGGCGCGCGGCGGCCGTAGCACGCGAGGAAATGTCGTGCCGGCCTGCAGCGCGTGCAACAAGTCCAAACGCGCCCTGACGCCGGCCGAACGGATTCTGGCCGAACTGGAGCGGCAGGCGCCGGCCGGCGCGACGAACCCGGACGGCGAAGCCGATCTCACGTAATCGCGGCGGTCACGATGGCCTCGGCGACCGTCACGCCGGTTCTAACCTCGCCGATGTGCACGGGCAGGGCGAAGCGGACGGTGCCGGCGACGCGCTTCTTATCCAGCCGGATGGCCGCCAGACAGGCTTCGATATCGAGCCCGGCCGGCAGGCTGGTTGGCAGCCCCAGACCGGCCAGTACGCCGGCGATGTCGGTCGCCAGTCCGTGTTGGGCCAACCCGATCTGCTCGGCGATCCGTGCCTCGTACACGAGCCCGATCGACACCGCTTCGCCGTGACGCAGGCGGAACCCCATGGCCTGCTCGACGCCGTGGCCGATGGTATGTCCCAAGTTCAACGCCGCGCGGATGCCGGTTTCGAATGGATCCTGTTCGATCGTCCTGATTTTGACGGCCATCGCGCGGCTCACGAACTCCGGCTTCAGAGACCGCCGCAGTTCCTTGAAACCGCCGCGGCAGAGTTCGAAGAGCTCGGGATCGGCGATGATTCCATGTTTGACCACCTCGGCGAGGCCGGAGCGGAACTCGTCGTCGGGCAGACTGGACAGAGCTTGCGCGTCGGCCAGTACCAGCGAGGGTGGGTGGAAGGCTCCGATCAGGTTCTTGCCTTCCGGCAGATCCGCGCCGGTCTTGCCTCCCAGGCTTGAGTCGACCATGGCGAGCAGGGTCGTCGGCATGCCCACCCAGCGTAAGCCACGCAACCAGGTGGCGGCCGCGAACCCGGCCAGGTCGCCGGTAATGCCACCGCCGATGGCCACGATGGTGTCGCCGCGGTCCAGGCCGGCTGCCAGGCAGGCGCGCCAGATCGACTCCACGGTGCCGATCTGTTTGTGCGCCTCGCCGGCCGGGATGGCCATACGCGAGACGCGGAAGCCGGCAGACGCGAGGGCCACCGCCGCGTCGTCGCCGAAGCGCGGCTCGGTGTGGGTATCGCCGACGATCAATACCCGGCCCTGCCAGCCGCGCACGGCGAGGTGCGTACCGAGTTCCTGCAGCAGGCCTTCGCCCACGCACACGTCGTAGGGCTTGCCCATGCCGGTCACGCGATAGCGCCCGAGCAGGACCTGAGCGCGGGACACCAGGTTCTCGGGCGAGTGATCGGCAACCTTCAGGCGCATCGAGAACGAAGCATCGTGCGCGGCGTGCCGTTTCGGCTGGTCGCCGTCCAACAGCAAGACCTGCCCGTGCCGTTCCGCCAGTTCGCGGCTGGCCGTGTCCAGCAGCACGCCGTCGCCCAGGCAGACGACGGCAGGCGAACCCGTCACCACCTGCCGTATGGCCTCGCATGTGGAGAGCGCTGGACTCGTCGGCGCGATAGGTTCCGCGCCCGCCTGGGCGAGATCCGTGAATGACAGACCGAGCCGCTCAGACAGCCTGCGTGCGAGCGCGGTCTTGGCCGAGACTTGGGCCCCGTAGATGAAGATGTGTGTTTTCATTATGCAGCGACGCTCTTCACCACTCACGGCCAGAACACGTGCGCTTGTCCCGACATATGCGCATCTGTCAGGGTTGCTTTGCGCAGCGCCGCGTAACGTGGCTGGATCTCGCTGATGCTGTCGCCCCCGAGTTTTTCCAGCAGGGCCTGCGCAAGCACATAGCAGAGCATGGCCTCCACAACGACGACGCCGCGCGGGGTGGGGCAGGTGTCGGAACGCTCGTATTGGGTCCGGGCCGGCAGGCCTGTTGCCAGATCGACCGACTGCTGCGACTGCAGCGTGGTCGGTATGGGCTTCATGGCCACGCGCACAATGATCGGCTCGCCGTTCGACATGCCGGCTTCAATGCCGCCGCAGCGGTCGGTGGTACGCAGCAGACGACCGTTCTCGCCCAGCGAAATGGCATCCTGTGCCTGTGTGCCACAGCGGCGCGTATTGGCGAACGCGTCGCCGATCTCGATTCCCTTCATGGCCGGGATGCCCAGCATCGCGCCAGCCAGACGGCTGTCGAGGCGGCTGTCCCACTGGACGAACGAACCCAGTCCGACGGGAACGCCCAACGCGACGCTTTCGATGATTCCGCCGAGTGTTTCCCCCTGCTGCTTGGCCTGGCGGATCGCCTGGCGCATCTCCTCGGCGGCGGCCGGATCGGGGCAACCGACATCGCTCTGCTGCCCCTGCTGAAACCGCATCTCATAGGGCAGGCCGTCGACGTCGGCGCGCGTCTGGGCCACGGCAAGGACATAGCCGCCCACGCGGATGTCAAACGCGGCCAGCAGTTTCCGGCAGACGGCGCCCACCGCAACGCGTACGGCGGTTTCCCGGGCCGAGGCGCGTTCGAGGGCGAAACGGACGTCATCATAGCCGTACTTGACGGCGGCGGCGAGGTCGGCATGGCCTGGACGCGGCACCGTGAAGGGCGGGATGGGCTTGCCTTGCCAGTTGGCGTGATCCTGATTTGAGACGGCCAGTGCGATGGGCCCACCCGTGGTGCGGCCGTCCATGACACCGCTGAGTATCCGCACCCGATCCTGCTCGATTGCCATACGGGCGCCCGCACCCAGTCCTCTCTGGCGGCGGGAGAGGTCCGGATCGATGTCCGCGACCGTCAGCGGCAACCCAGCCGGCACCCCCTCAAGGATGGCAGTCAGCTCGGGTCCGTGCGATTCGCCGGCCGAAAGAAAGCGTAGCGTGCTCATATGCGCATAGTAGCGCCGCCGCGGTCGGGGGGCAACAGCAACTCCACACTTGCGTACGCGTGGCTGTCCGTCTAAAGTATCAACCCTCAAAGGTATTTGTCGGTATTGTCTGTCTAATCCGCCATTCGGGGGATTCGGTGCCGGCAGGAGGAGACGCGTTCATGCAGGTACGCTTTCTGGTCCGTTGTGTGCTGGTGTTGCCGTTGGTGGCGGTGCTGCTTTCCGGCTGCGGGCGCAAACCCAAGCCCGAACCCGCGCCGGTCTCTGCGGAGACAGAGGAACAGCAGTTGTTTGCGACCATTGAACAAACCTTCAATGAGGCGCGGGTGTTGCTCGACGGGGGGCAGACAAACGAGGCCCTCGCCAAGATCACGGCTGTCACCGACGACCCGCGCTACGCGAGGTTCCGCGATAACACGCTGGCCAATCTCGTGCAGTTTCTCCTCTACACCGGCAAGATCGACGACGCCAAGCGCCTTGTCGCCAAGGTCTGCGTTCAGGATCCGGATAACGCGAACGGCGCTCTGGAAGCGGTGCACAACTACCTGATGGGCAACGGCGGCAACGCCGCACTGCTGGCATGGGCTGCCGATCTGGCATCCACGCCGGCGCTGTCGGCGAATATCCAGCGCCGCATCCTCGACTGGCGCCTCTCGGCCGCCGTGGCGCAGCAGGATGATGAGGGCGTGGCGGCCCTGTTGGCGCAGGCATTCCGTGATTTTGCACCTGCTGACGGGGTCGCACTGGCCGCAGGTGTATTGGATGCGCATCTGAGCGCCAACCGCGTGGACGCGACCCGGCGCGTGCTTGCCCAGGTGGCTGCGATCCAACCGCAGACGCCTGAACTGGCCGCGCTCGCGATGACCACGCGCGTCCGCCTGACCGCAGCCTGCGGCGACTGGGCCGCGTTGCCGGCCGCATTTGCCTCTGCCAGCGCCGCCCTGCCCGACGCGCAACTGCAGGGGCTCATGCGCCGGATTGTGACGCTGGCGCGCAAGGGCGGTCGCTACGACGTTGCCGATGCGCTCTGCGAGGAGATTCTGTTCAAGCAGCCGGCCCGGACGAACCTCTACGCCTTGGCCGCCGGTAGTTGGGCCGAGAACGCGATGACCACCAACCGCGTGGATTTGCCCAAACGCCTGAACGCCATGCTTGATGCCAAGGTGCCGGCCAGCGAGGTGGGCGTTCTGTTTCAGCGGTATTACTATGACCTGATTGAGCAACCGGCGCTGCTCAAGGCCATGTGCGTCGTGGGGGAGAAACTCCTGCCGAAGTTGACCGACAAGAACATCCTGAACCCGACCAAAACCATGCTCCTGGATGGCGCTTTCATTCTTGAGGACTTTGACGCCGCCATCACGCGGCTTGAGGCGGGCATTCCCGACCGCGATGAGGGCTGGCACAAGATGGCGCTCGCGAAGGTCAAGGCGCATCGCGCCCTCAAGAACAAGCAGCCGCGTGAAGCCGTCCAGTTCTTCCGCGATTTCATGGCCTGCGTGCTGACCGCCAAGGACGAGGACACCTCGGATCCTGCCACGGGCACGGTGCACACCAAGGAGATGATCCTCGGCCGCAACGCCAAGCGGATTGCGGAGATTCTGGCCGCCATCCCCGACCCTGAAGCCGCCGCGAAGACCTTCGACGAAGCACTCGGTTACTACCGCAAGGCGCTCGAGAAGGCGAATCCGGAAGCCAAGCGGATCATCGAGGCCGAGATGGCGCAGTTGCCGAAGCGCTGAGGCGGATCACCCCTCGGAGGCCTTGACGGCTTCCCAGTGGGCATCCAAGTCCTGCATCGGGCAGTCGCGCAGGTTCTTGCCTTCGGCGAGAACGCGGCGCTCGACGTCCCGGAAGCGACGGGCGAACCGGCTATCGGCCTCTTGCAGGGCTTCCTCAGCATCGATCTTGAGGAAGCGGCAGAGGTTGACCACCGAGAAGAGCAGGTCTCCCGCTTCGTGACGGATGGCCATGCGGTCCCCGTCGGCAGTAGCTGCGGCCAGTTCCAGCAACTCCTCCGCGATCTTCGTCTGGGGCCCCGTTGCGTCGGGCCAATCAAACCCCACGCGTGAGGCCTTGGTCTGCAAGCGCTGCGCGCGGCTCAATGCGGGCAACGCGCGCGGGACACCGTCCAGGGCCGACCGTGAAGCATCTTTCTCGGTCCGCTTGATGGCTTCCCAGTTCCGGAGCACATCGTCGCTGCCCGTGACGGCCAGCGCGCCGAACACATGCGGATGCCGTCGCACCAGCTTGTCGGACAACAGGTTGGCCACCTCGTCGAGAGAGAAATGCCCTTGCTCCTCGCGGATGCGGGACTGGAGGACAACCTGCAAAAGCACGTCGCCCAGTTCCTCTGCGTGCGCTTCCTGATCCTCCCCGTCCATGGTCTCAAGGAGTTCGTAGGTCTCCTCAAGCAGGCAGGGTTTCAGGCTGGCAAGCGTCTGCTCGCGATCCCAAGGACAACCATCGGGCCCGCGCAGGCGGGCCATGATGGCCTCGAGACGCGCCATACCCATGCCGGGCGCTCCAGGCGCGTTCGTGTCGATTGCGTTCATCCCGTTACCCGTCGTTGCGGCTACATGCGCAACAGGCGCAGCACCTCGGATCGGACGCCGTCATCCAACTTCGTGACCATCAGGTCGATGCCGCTGTAGTCCTGGAACTCGGCCAGGGGGTCGGCCCGCACCACGACATGCATGCCGGCCGACAGGGCGCCCTTGCCCGAAAGTCCGCTGCCCACCATGGCGACGGTCAGGCGCTCGCGAATCTGGAGTTTGCGCACAGCGCGGCGCCAGCTCTCCCAGCCGTAGCAGCCGCACAGAACCTGCGGTTCGCTGACGAGAATCGCGTTCTCGCCGCAGAGATCAGCCAGCACAGGCTGGGCATCGCTCTCGGCGACGCCGGTCACGAAACCCACGCGCAGCCCCTTGGCGACCATGCCCTTGACAAAGGATTCGCAGATGTCCTTGGCTCCGGACATGGCGCGCAGCGTCGCGGCGCGACACGCCTCGGTGAGCTCAGCGGCCACGGCGGACACGTCGATGGTCTTGCCATCGCGCTGGGCGGCGGCAGCGGCCCCCTGGGCCATTGTCTTGCCGACAAACAGGCGCAGAAAAAGCAGTTCGTCCAGTGTGATGCCCGATTTGGCCAGCACCTCGCGACAGGCCTTTGCTTGCGGTTTCATTGCGTGCAAGATGGCATAGTCGAGCTCGATTAGCACAGTGCGCTGCAGTTGGGCAGCGCCGGTTGGTGTCCGCGTCTCAGTCATGTATTCCGTCCTCCGCCGGTCAAACCGACAGCCTGTTTGGATTGGTAGCCAGAAACAGCGCTAACCATACCGTGCCAGCCACATACGGTCAAGGTTCTGTTCCTTGTGCACGCCGGGCGCGGCGCTTTTTGCGTGCTTTTCCTGTCGCCCGGCCCCGTCTTGTTCGGCTATTGTACCATGGTTATCTGGAGAAGCCCATGAGACGAATCCTGACGACTGGACTGATCGGTTTGGCGGTTCTGCTGGGTCTCGGCGGGTGTGCCACGGCGCCTTCGCCCGTCGATGCGCTGCCGGTGGACGTCTACCTGGACGGCAGGGGCTCTGCGATGGTGCTCAACGAGCAGGTGCCCGTCGCGGATCTGCCCCGGTTGCTGAAGCGCACGCATGTGCAGCGCCAATGCACCATCGCCGTGCACGTGCCCGACACCGGCGATAAGCGCGCCATGGCTGAGCTGACCGCCTTGCTGGCGCAGGCAGGCTATCACCGAGTCACCTTTGTCGGCGTACGCCAAGCCAAGTCCGCGGTGCGTTAGGGTCGCGTGACCGGTTGCCAGGCCGCCACGAGTTGCAGCACGCGGTCGACGGCCTCGGCCTCCGGGATGACCGCCACCTGTTCGCCCCGCGCATAGAGAGCGAACTTGCCCTGGCCACCTGCCACGGCGATGTCGGCCGCACGGGCTTCCCCGGGACCGTTGACCAGACAGCCCATGATCGCCACGTGCGGGCGCGGCGCAGTTGGATTGGCCAGGTAGAAGGTCTCCAGCCGCTGTTCAACTTCGGCCGCAATACCTGCCACATCCACCTGCGTCCGGCCGCAAGTCGGACAGGACGTCACACTCGGGCCTGGTGCGCGCAAGCCAAGCGAACGCAGCAACTCGACGGCCACGCGCACTTCGCGTTCGGGGGTGTCGGTCAGCGAAATGCGCAGCGTGTCGCCGATTCCTTCGAGCAGCAGCGCACCCAGCGCCACGCAGGAGCGCACCGTGCCGGCCAGAAACGTTCCGGCTTCGGTCAGCCCCAGGTGCAGCGGGTAGTCAGTCGCATCGGCCAGCAGACGGTAGGCGGCCAGCGTACGGGCGACATCCGAAGCCTTGACCGCGATCTTGATCTCATGATAGTCCTCGGCCTCCAGCAGCGCCACATGGCGCAGCGCGCTCTCGACCAGGGCTTCCGCGGTGGCGCTGCCGTGGCGGGCCAGAATGTCCTTCTCCAGTGACCCGCCGTTGACGCCGATGCGGATCGGTACGTGTCGGTCGCGGGCAGCCGCCACGACGGCGCGCACCTCGTCGGGGCCGCCGATGTTGCCCGGATTGATGCGCAGTCCGTCGACGCCGGCATTGAGTGCCGCCAGCGCCAGGCGGTGGTCAAAGTGGATGTCGGCCACCAGCGGCAGGTCGACCTGACGCCGGATGGCTCGGAGCGCCTCGGCGGCCGCGCGGTCCGGCACGGCCAACCTGACAATGTCACACCCGGCTGCCGCGACTGCCCGGATCTGCGCGACGGTCGCGTCCACGTCGCGAGTGTCCGTCTTGGTCATGGTCTGCACGCTGATGGGCGCGCCGGCGCCGATCAGTACGCGACCGAGTGTGATGCGCCGCGTCGGCCGGCGGACCGTCTTCACCGCGGGACCTCCGGCGCGGCACGCAGCGGCACCTGGTTCGTCTCAGCCGCTGCGACCGGCGGTGTATGTCGGTTGCGCCCGCGGTGCAGCCGCCGGGCGTCGCGGAAGACCAGCAGGAGCATCAGGCTGATCAGCACCACAGCGAACGCATTGACCAGCGTGCTCACGACACGGGGGTGCGGCTTGCGGCGTGTGATGATCTCCCAGAGCGCGAAGACGACATGACCGCCATCCAGAACCGGGAAGGGCAGCAGGTTGATAATGGCCAGGTTGACGCAGATGCAGCGCAGGAAGCCGAGGCTGCTCAGGAAACTCTCACGCACCGCATTCCACAGGCTCACCATGATCAGCACGGGACCGCCAACCGACTGCGCGGCGCGTTTCGACTCGCCCTTCGTCTGAGGCAGGAAGATCGCACGCAGGATGCGGAAGACGGACGCGGCATCGGCCCGCAGTTGGCGCGCCGGACTGCTGTACTGCATCCAGACGGGCACCGCGCGAATGGCGTCCCGCAACTCGACGCCGATGCGCACACGGTTCGCCTCCGGATCCATGCGCGGTGTCAGTTCGATCTCCAGCAGCTTGCGGTCGCGCAGGAGCGTCAGCCGCATGGGCTTCTCGCCATTGGCGCCAACCGCGTTCACGAACTGCGTCATGCTCACGATCGGCAGGCCATTCAGTTGGCGGATGGTGTCGCCCGGTCGCACCCCGGCCGCGGCTGCGACGCTGTTGGATCGCACATTCTCGACATCGCACTGGCTCTTGGGGCTCAGGCCGGCGACGAACCGCAGATCCTCGACCACGTTGGTTGGGAAGAGCGTGACCGTGCGTTCGGCTGCGCCATCCAGGACCGCCACGTGTACGCCGTTGGAGGGATCGCCAGAGAGGTGACACTCAACGATGAAGTCAAACCAGGTCCGCACGCGCGTCTCGTTGACACGCAGGATGGTCTGCCCCGCGCGCATTCCGGCCACCCAGGCGGGCGACCCTTCTTCGACTGTTCCCACGACCGTATCGGCGCCGCCGGTGATGGCCCCGGGCGCGGCCCAGATGATCCAGGCCAGCACGACGGCCAGCACCAGGTTGCCGGCCGGACCGGCGATCGAAACCACCACGCGTTTCCAGGGCGCGATATCGGGGATATTCCGCTTCGGTTCGTCGGTCTTGCAGGCCGCGGAGTTGTCGCCCTGCACGGTCTCCATGCCGGCCGGATCGAGCTGCGGCAGGGCGACGTAGCCGCCGAACGGGATCAGGCAGACCTTGTACATGGTGGGACCGATCTTGCGTTTCCACAACGCAGGGCCGAACCCGATTGCGAACGTGTCGATGACCAATCCCAACCGCCGCGCAGCCAGGTAATGGCCCAGTTCATGCACGAAGATGGCGAGACTGAATAGCAGCGCCACCACGACGCCCGCCCAAATGCCCAGAAGAATCGATGTCATGTCTGCTCCTTGCGTCGACAAGTCTATCACAGATGTTCGCGCGCTGCGCGTCGCGCCCAGGCATCGGCTGCCATGACGTCGTCCAGCCCGTTGATTGTGGATGGCGCGTGCCGCGTCAGGACCTGTTCGACGGTGCGCCAGATGCCGGCGAAGACGATCCGCCCTTCCAGGAAGGCATCGACGGCCACTTCGTTGGCCGCATTCAGAACGGCCGGGCACGTGCCCCCGGCGGTTGCCGCCGCGCGCGCCAGGCGCAGGCAGGGGAAGCGCCCTTCATCCGGGGCGTGGAAGTGCAGCCGCGCGAGCGTCGACAGGTCCAGACGCGGCAGGCCGGAGGCGACGCGTTCGGGCCAGGTCAGGGCGTACTGGATCGCAAACCGCATGTCGGGAGGGGAGAGCTGTGCCAGCACGGCGCCATCGGCGAATTCGACCAGCGAGTGCACGACGCTTTCGGGATGGACAACGACATCGATCCGGTCCACGGGCACGCCGAACAGCCAGTGCGCTTCCATGATCTCGAGACCCTTGTTCATCATCGTGGCCGAGTCGATCGTGACTTTGCGCCCCATGGACCAGCGCGGGTGGGCCAGGGCCTCGGCCAGCGTGACGCTCTCGAAGTCCACCTGCGGGCGGCTTGCGAACGGTCCCCCCGAGGCCGTCAGCAGGAGCCGGCTTACGCGTGTCTCGGCGAAAGTCGATGGCGATGCTGATGCGTCGCGGACGCAAGCCACCGCGTGGACGGGTGACTGCAGGCACTGAAACAGCGCGCTGTGCTCACTATCCACGGGCAGAATGCGCGCGCCATGGCGCGCACGCGCCGCCATGACCCACTCGCCGGCGGCCACCAGCACTTCTTTCGTGGCGAGCGCCACATCGTGACCGGCGCCGAGTGCGGCCAGGACCGGGTTGAGTCCGGACATCCCCACGAGCCCACAGACCACGGTGTCGGCCTCTGAGTCCGCCGCAAGTTCGGCTACGCCTTCATCCCCGGTCAGTACGCGCATGCCCGGTCCGGCCAGCGCGCGGGCCTCGGCGACATGGGCTGGATCGGCTACCGCCACCCGGCTGACGTTGAATTGGCGCGCCTGCGCCATCAGGCGGTCGATCCGGCTGCGCGCGCTCAGACCCACGACGCGAAACTGATCCGGCAGCGCCGCCGCAACCCTCAGGGCGTTCTCGCCGATGGACCCGGTGCTGCCGAGTATGACCAGCGATTTCATGTCAGACACCAGACCAGCAGGAAATAGAGCAGGGCTGGTGTGAACGTCAGGCTGTCGAACACGTCCAGAAGGCCGCCCATTCCGGGAAAGATCCCGCTCGAGTCTTTCGCGCGCACGGCACGTTTGAACATCGACTCCACCAGATCGCCCAGGGTGCCGCCAATGCCCAGCACCAGTCCGACTGCCGCGGCCGTCAACAGGTGAAGATGGGCAAGGGGCCTGCCGGGAACGGCCGGCCAGAGGCGCGTGGCCAGCACGGTCAGCACGCTCACCAGCACCGACACGCACAGCCCGCCCGCGAGACCCTCCCAGGACTTGCCGGGCGAAATGCGCGGAAAGAGTTTGTGTTTTCCCAGCGACATGCCGAAGCCGTAGGCGCCCGCGTCTCCCAGTTTGACGACCGCCGCCATGTAGAAGGCCAGGAAGATCCCTTCGCGGCTGATCCCGAACGGCTCGGTGACGCCCCACTGCGCCAGCCGCAGGAAGAAGCTCAGCATGAACGGCGCATAGAAGAACCCCAGCACGGTCAGCGCGGCGGCCTCCAGCGTCCGGCGGCGACGCGGGTCGAACATGAGCAGCACGAAGAGACTGAAGCCCCCCGACACCAGTACCAGCGACTCAAACTGGCGCGCCAGAGTCGAAAGCGACGTGGCTTCGAGCGGGAACGCATAGCCAACGATCAGCCAGAGCGCACCCCATGTCATCCCCATCCATCGGCACACGTGCATGCCCCCGCGTTCCAGCAGGCGGTAGAACTCCCACTGGCAGGCCAGCGCGCACACGACCAGCACGGGGAACAGCGCGGCCCCGGGCATGTAGCGGAGCGCCAGCGCCCAGGCGGCGCCCACGAGTACGCCGGTCAGAACACGACGTTTCATCGCTGTAGCCCTCCGTCAGCTTTCTCAACTCCGCCAAAACGGCGTTCACGGCCGGCAAACGCCGTCATCGCGGCATGGAAGTCCGGTTCGCGGAAATCCGGCCACAGGACCGGGGTCACGTAGAACTCGCTGTAGGCCGCCTGCCAGAGGAGGAAGTTGCTTAGCCGCAGTTCGCCGCTGGTTCGGACGATCAGGTCCGGGTCCGGGACGTCGGGGGCGTAGAGGTGACTCGCCACGGTCTGCTCGTCGATGGACTCCGGGTCCAACTCGCCGCGCGCGGTAAGGGCCGCGATCAGCCGGACGGCGCGCGTCAACTCGGACCGGCCGCTATAGCTGAGGGCCAGGATCAGATGCCCGCCGTCGTAGGCCGACGTGGCTGTCTCGACGCGTTCGATTTCGCGCCGGATCGCCGGGTCGAGATCCTCGCGCCGGCCAATCATGCGCAGTCGCACGTGATGGGCATGCAATTCATCCTCGTTTGCCCGCAGGAAATGCCGCAGCAACGCCATCAGGCCCGCAATTTCGGCACGCGGGCGCGTCCAGTTCTCGGTGCTGAATGCATACAGCGTCAGGTAACGCACGCCGGCATCGCGGCAGTAGCGAATCACCTCGCGCACGGTTTGCGCGCCCGCCTCATGGCCCTTCAGCCGCGGCAGTCCGCGCTGTTTGGCCCAACGGCCATTACCATCCATGATCATGGCGATGTGCGCGGGAACGCTGGCGGGGGAGGATGGCATCTACAGGGCCAATCGAAGCGTGGTCTCGCGCGCGGGTCCCACCGAGAGAATCCCCAGTCGGCCGCCGATCAGCGTCACCAGTCGTTCGACATAGGCACGCGCCTTGGGCGGCAGGTCTTCGTAGCGCGTGATGTGGCTGGTCGGCTCCAACCACCCGGGCATCTCCTCATAGACCGGTCGGCAGCGCGACAGCACGCTCAGACTGGCCGGGAAAGTTTCGTGGCGCACGCCCTCACCCTCGTAGGCCGTGCAGATCCGGAGGACGGGCAGCGTGTCCAGAACATCCAGTTTGGTCATGGCCCAGAAATCCACACCGTTCACCGCTGCGGCATAGCGCCCGACCACGGCATCGAACCAGCCGCAGCGCCGCGGCCGCCCGGTGGTGGCGCCAAACTCCTTGCCGCGCTGCCGGAGCAGTTCGCCGGTGTCTTCGGTCAACTCGGTCGGGAAGGGGCCTTCGCCCACGCGCGTGGTATAGCACTTGATGACGCCGACCACACGGTCGACGCGCCGTGGCGAGAGGCCGCTGCCGGTGCACGCGCCGCCGGCCGTCGGATTGGATGACGTGACGAACGGATAGGTGCCAAAGTCGATGTCCAGCATGGTGCCCTGGGCGCCCTCAAGCAGGATACTGCGCCCGGCACGATCGGCGGCATGGATGTAGGCCACCGTGTCCGCCACGTAGGGCGCCAGGTCACGTGCGGCACGGGCGTAGACGTCCAGCGTCTGCGCCAGGTCGAGTGGTGCCGCCCCCATGGCCTTCAAGTCACGGTTGGCGTCGTTGACGCGTTCGGTGAGACGCGTCGGGAAATCCGGTTGGATCAGATCGCCCATTCGCAGTCCGCAGCGAGCCACCTTGTCGCCGTAGGTCGGGCCAATGCCCCGACCCGTCGTGCCGATCTTCCGGCCGTCCGCGCGTCCGGCCTCCGACGCCTTGTCCAACGCCCGGTGATAGGTCATGGCCAGGTGCGCCCGATCACTGACAAAGAGCCGCCCGGCTGTGGCGTAGCCGTGCGATTCGACCATTCGGATCTCTTCCAGCAGTTCCAGCGGGTCCACAACCACGCCGTTGCCGATGACGCACGGCTTGCCGGCGTGCAGAATGCCGGATGGAATCAGGTGCAGGACATACTTCTTGCCGCCTGTGATGACGGTATGCCCGGCATTGCTGCCGCCTTGGTAACGTACCACCAGGTCCGCCTGGGCGGTAAGTACGTCGATGACCTTCCCCTTGCCTTCGTCGCCCCACTGGGCGCCGACCAGAACCGTATTCGGCATAAGACTCCCATTCAGCAGAACAATCGGGCGGCCGACAGGACCACCCGCGCCCGCACGCAAACAGGCCTAATGATAGCCGGAAATGGTCGCCGCTGGCCAGTCCATACATGGGTCGGCCGAAAATGGTGGATTTTCCCTTGCGGAAGGGGACGGGGCGCTGTTTAATGTGAGCACGCATAAGTCGCTGCTTTCGGGGGTGATCGGTATGAGTGTCGTTCACTGGTTGCTGCTGGGCATTGCCCTGATGGTGCTTGAGGTCATGACCCCGGGGCTGGTCTCGATCTTCTTCGGTCTCGCGGCGCTCGTGGTGGGCATCGTGGTCTGGCTCTGGCCGACCTGCCCCGTGACCGTCCAGTACCTGAGTTTTGCCCTGCTGTCCGTCGTGTTTCTTTTCCTGTTGCGGCGGCTTTTCCGGCGCGCATTCACTGGCCGGCGCACGGGCGTGGCGGACGGATTGGGCGACGAGTATGTTGGTCAGCATGCCATGGTCGTGGCGCTGATCCGGCCGGATGAGGCCGGCAAAGTGGAGTTTCACGGTTCGCACTGGCGCGCCGAGGCCGATGAGGTCATCGAGCCCGGCGTGTCGGTGTTGATCGCCGCGCGCGATAATCTGACGCTGAAGGTTCGGCGTCCGCCGCAGGTTGCATAATATGAAAGGAGTCGATTCACCATGCCCCAGTTTGTAGCGTTGGCGTTTCTTTTTGCGATCGTCTACACGATTCTGAAGTGCATTCGGATCGTGCCTCAGAAACAGGCCTGGGTGGTCCAGCGTCTGGGCAAGTACCACAGCACGCTCGAGGCGGGGCTGCATTTCCTGGTGCCTGTGGCGGATACGGTGGCCTACAAGCACTCGCTGAAGGAACAGGCGATTGATGTGCCGCCACAGCAGTGCATCACCAAGGACAACATCACGGTCGAGGTGGACGGCATCCTCTATCTGATGGTGATCGATCCGGTCAAGGCTTCTTACGGCATCAGCAACTACCTCTTCGCTACGACGCAGCTCGCACAGACCACGATGCGCAGTGAGATCGGCAAACTGGAACTGGACCGTACCTTCGAAGAGCGCATGTTCATCAACGGGTCGATCGTGGACGCCGTCGACAAGGCGTCTGACCCGTGGGGCATCAAGGTCACGCGTTACGAGATCAAAAACATCACGCCGCCGCAGTCGATCCGTGACGCGATGGAAAAGCAGATGCGCGCCGAACGTGAGAAGCGCGCGCTGATCGCCGAGTCGGAGGGTGATCGTCAGGCCAAGATCAACCGCGCCGAAGGCGACAAGCAGGAAGCGATCGCAAAATCGGAAGGCGAGAAGCGCCGGCGTATCAACGAGGCCGAAGGTCGCGCCCAGGAGATCACGCTGGTGGCGCAGGCCACGGCCACCGGCATCCGTGAGATTGCCAAGGCGATCAGCGAACCCGGCGGAACCAGCGCCGTCAACCTGCGCCTGGCCGAGCAGTACATTGGCGAGTTCGGGCGCCTGGCCAAGACAAACAACACGATGATCCTGCCGACCGATCTGGCGAATGTGGCCGGCTTCATCAAGACGGCCAGCAGCGTCGTCCAGTTTGGCGGCACCCCTCTGTCGGGCGTCAAGGGCTGAGCGTTGCGCCAGCCGTCTGTCCAAACAGCAAGACCGTCACGGGTAAGCCGTGACGGTCTTTTGTCTGCTCGCGACTGACGGCGACTAGACCGCCAACTTGGTCCACTTGTCCGTGTTCTCCGGCTTCGTGTTGCGGACCACCGCATCGACGAATGCCATTGCCTGAATGCCGGCGTCGACCGTTGGGTAGTCGAAGACGGATTCCGGTTTCTTGTCGGTAAGCGCCTCCAAGCGGTCCGCAAAGGCATGGTAGAGCGTGGTCAGGGCCACGAGGAAGCACTCCGTCTGGCCGCGGGGCAGGGGGAAGGGCGTCTTGCTCTCGGCGGTCGCGCCGGGGCCGCCCGTGTGGAAGACCTGCGCCGGGCCCGTCAGCGTGTTGAGGGTCAGCAGGTTCGGATGATCGAGTTGCCACTCGATGCCGCCCTTGTCCCCGTAGACCATGATCTTCAGGCTGCTCGATGGGCCGATGCAGACCTGGCTGGCCCAGATTACCCCATGCGCGCCGTTCCCGAAATGCAGGAGCACGGCGCCGTCATCGTCGAGCGGCCGACCGGGGATGAAGGCGCGCAGGTCGGCACTGACCTCCTTGATGGCCAGGCCGGTCACGTATTCGGCGAGGTGTGCGCAGTGCGTGCCGATGTCGGACATGCAACCGCTGGGGCCCGCCCGGCGCGGATCGGTGCGCCAGCCCGCCTGCTTGTTTCCGGCCGTTTCCAGCCGGGTGGCCAGCCACCCCTGGGGGTAGAAGACCGCGACCTTGCGGATGTTCCCGACGGCGCCCTGCCGGATCAGCGCCCGAGCCTGCTTGATCATCGGGTATGCCGAATAGGAGAACGTCAGGCAGAACTCGAGCCCCTTGTCGACCAGTTTGCGCTTGAGGTTGAGCGCCTCGTCCATGCTGGTAGTCATGGGTGATTCGCACAGAATGTTGAAGCCGGCGTCGAGTGCCGCCATCGACACGGGATAGTGCATGTTGTTCGGCGCGACGATGGCGATGAAATCAGGCCGCTTGTCCTCGGCGGCCTGAGACTCCTTGCGCAGCATGTCGCGGTAGGCGCCGTAGACGCGCTCGCGGGGCAGCCCGATGGCCTCGCCGCTGTCAAACGACTTCTGGCGGTTGCTGCTGAATGCGCCGCAGACCAGTTCGATGCGACCGGTCATGCGTGCGGCCGTGCGGTGTACGCCGCCCATGAGCGCGTCCATTCCGCCTCCGACCATTCCCATGCGTAGCAGTCGCCTCATAAATAACTCCTTGGCCGTGCCATATTCCAACAGAAAACGATACTACATAAGATAGCCTGACCCTGTGCGCGATGCAAGCTCGTTGTAGGGACTGGCGCGCGGGCCGGCAAATAGGGTATCGTATCGCAACATGCGGCCCGAGTGGCGAAATGGCAGACGCAGGGGACTTAAAATCCCCTACCCGTGAGGGTGTGCGGGTCCGATTCCCGCCTCGGGCACCAACTCAAAAAGCCAATGAAACAAAGATATTTCCAAGAAATAGCGGCTTGTGCGGTTCGCCGTGGCGTGTGTATGCGTTTCTATCCGTTTGCACGTATTAGGCCCCCGGTTGGCGAGTTAATACCACAGTAACCCACACAAGCCGGGGCGGCGGGTTTCGGTTCGGTGGACTGGTAAGGCGGGGTTGGCATCGCGTCTTGTGCAGTCCGGTGCCGGGGCAGGCGCGTAATACCACACAGGCCCGGCGTAAGCCACACAACGCCCCTACACGGCGTCGGGGCGGGCGGGGCGGTGTAAGGACATGGACGGCGCGACGGTGGCAAGGACGGGCGGCCTATGCGGTCCGGTGCCGGTCGGTTAGGCTGGCCACGGCGGCGGCAAGCCGGGGCAGGTCATCCAACGAAAGAGAAACCATCCATCCGCAGCGGTTCGGGCGGTGGCACACGATAGGCACGTCGCCGGGGCAGGCATCCTGTTGACTCTGGCGAACGGCGGCGGGTAGTGACAGGACAGCGCGCCTCTTGGCTTCAATGTGAATGCCGGGCAGGCCCAGCACGTCGGCCGCCTCGAAACCGCTCAGGTAGGGACTAGAGCCCTTGCGACATTCAACGCGAAACATGGCCGATAGCAGGCTGGCCAATTCCCGCTCTGCCATTGCGCCCTTTCGTTGACTGCCCCGGCCGTTCATGGTCTCACCCCCAGGCGACGGCGTATAGCGTCGGCTGTAATGCCGGTCGGTATCCGGTCAATGAACCAGTCAAGATTGCATTCGCCGGTGTCAAACAGGAACGCGCGCGCGTCTGCCCGGATGTATGCGCGCCGGTCCCCCATGTCATCTATCGCTTGCCGCACGATTGCACCTGCCAACGCGAAAGGCCCGCAGTCCTTTTCCTCGGGGTCAACCGCTGGCAAGTGTGGAAGGCTATCAGGCATGCGTTGTCTCTGCCATGATCCGCGCCACGTCTGCCGGTGATAGTTGGCCATTGGCATGCAATGCGGCGGCCACGGCCTCGACCTTGCGCCATGCGCCGTTCAGAATGCGCCGCGCCCTTGCAATGGCTAAACTCTGCCAAGCGCCGTATTCCTGCACGCTGGGATTATCGCCACAAGCCGCGCGTGCTGTTGCATCTACGAGTTCACGATCAGCGGATTTGAGAAACACAAATTGCCAGTGCGCCCCATCTGCGATTGCCACGGCAACGCAACCGGCCGCAGAGATTGCCGCTTGGTCCACCAGTTGACGCATGTTCAGGTCATTGAAAGCGCCGTCTAGAATGCCGGGCGTGTAGTTGCTGATTTGTGGCGGTTCGCTTAAATCGCCGGTGCCCGCGCACCCGCCGTTTTCCGCGTCCCTGCCATGAATCGCGCAACCATAGGCCGTGCCCAGCAGTACGGCCGCAACGGCATGCCCGGCCTCGTGATATGCAACGTGCGTTCTGTAATCGGTCTTCATTGTTGTGGAGTATGGGGCAGGCGCGCGCCGGTGGTACTACGGCGCGCCCCGCCGGCGGATGGTTACAGCAGCGCCATATCGGCCAAACGCCTGATTGCGCCGTCATCCCCGCCCAGCCCAGCGGCAAGGCAGGCCCGTGTAATCAGCGTCCAGAACTCGCGCCCGATCTTCAAGCGGTCCGCAGACATGCCTTGCCGCTTGTCAGATTCCCGCACGGCAGCAGCGCGCGCCTCGATCATCGGCAGGGCCAGCGCAAACTGCAAAGCATCGGCCTCGCCCGCGAAACACTTTGGCAGCGCCTTCCGCAGTTCCTTCGCCGCAGCCGCCGCCGCTTCGCCGACAGGGTCCGCAGCCGGTGCCGCAAGCTGTTCGGTCAAAGCCAAGTACTCGTGAAGTTCCTCGACAGCAGCCGCGCGAAACTCCTCGACGCGGGGGGCGCGCGGGTCGCTCTCGCGCCGCAGCTTTTTAACGACACGCTCCAAGCCAAGGCAAACATTTTCGCGCCGTGCCGTATCGTCAGGCAGCTTCTTTTCAGCGGCCCGCTGTTTTGCGATGCAACGCAGCGTGTCCCTGCTGCAGCGGTCGTATGCAGCAGCCTTTGCCCGGCGCGCTTCGGCTTGCGTTCGGTCCAGTTCGGTCGGCTGGCCACGCAGTTCGAGAAACTCTTTTTTCTCGGCTTCGGTCGGTGCGATCTTCTTACTCATTGGTCGGTTCGCTTTCTGGCCTTTTGGCCTTTGTGTTTTGGATCCCCGCCGCACACGCGACGGGAAGTCTTCAGCACCATGCGGACGCTGGCAGGCGACGCGCAAGGACGTTTGTAAAATCGGGCGGCGGCGGGCGGTCTGCGTATGTGGCCGCCGGGCGAAAGCTGGTTGTGAACCACCGGTGTAAAACTGGATGGTCC